>JBAXGW010000160.1:0-1822 GCA_037139195.1 Bacteroidota bacterium | reverse complement strand
AGCTATCGAACATTTTTTAAAACAAACTTTTACGCGCGTATTTATTTTAACAACAGGGCAAACGCATTAAAATAACAAATTAAATTGTTAATAACTATTTATTAATCAGTACAATAACATTTGTTGCTTTAAATTAAAATGCGTACATTTATCTATTAATCAAATAGATACATCATGAACGAAAAAACTTTACTCGAAATTCTCTCAAATTTAGAAGACCATCGAATAGAACGAAAAAAAGAACACTCATTAATTGACATTGTTTCAATCACTATTGCAGCGGTTATATGTGGTGCTGAAAATTGGAATCAAATTGAAATGTTTGGAAGATCAAAACAAGAATGGTTTAAAACTTTTTTGAAACTTCCCAATGGCGTTCCATCTCATGATACTTTTAATAGATTTTTTTCTCTTTTAAATCCTGATAAATTTGAATTAGTATTTATGGAATGGGTTAACTCAATTTCTGAAAGAATAAAAGGTGAGATTATTAATATTGATGGAAAAACGATACGAGGAGCTAAAGAATACGGAAAAAAATCCTCCATTCATATGGTAAGTGCATGGGCCAATACAAACAACCTTGTTTTAGGCCAATTAAAAGTAAATGAAAAATCGAATGAGATAACAGCAATACCAAATCTATTAGATGTTTTATTTGTAGAAAACAGCATTATAACAATAGATGCAATGGGCTGTCAAACTGAAATTGCAAAAAAAATTATAGAGCAAAAGGCCGATTACATATTAGCTGTAAAAGGAAATCAAAAAACTCTAGAACAAAACATAGAAGATTCGTTCCGATTTATAAAACCTGAAGAAACATCAGAATCTGTTGATGCAGGACATGGAAGAGTAGAAACAAGAAAATGTATGATTATTAAAAACCTAGAACATATTGAAAATCCCGCTAAATGGATTAATCTCAAAACAATAATTAAAGTTGAAAGTGAAAGATATATTAAATCTACTGCAAAAACAGAAAAATCAACAAGAGTATATATTTCAAGCCTAAATTCAACTGCGGAAAATTTTCAAAATTACATTAGAACGCATTGGAGTATAGAAAATAAATTACATTGGACTTTAGATGTAGCCTTTCATGAAGACGACAGTCGAAAAAGAGCTGGCAATAGCGCTCAAAATTTTTCGGTTGTAAATAAAATAGCATTAAATAAATTGAAAAACGAAAAAACATTAAAAGCTTCAATAATGACAAAAAGGCTGAATGCCGGTTGGGACGAGGCTTATCTAAAAACTATTTTTGAAGTTTAATGCGTTTGCCCTGTTAAGAATATAGACACTTAGTTGATTCATTTTATAAAATTTTATATTTCAAAATAACGATTAGTTGTTATTTACAATCACTCTTCGAGAGCCTCAAAGTGACAGTATTATTGGTTGTTGTTTTTTATGTTTTCGTCAACCTGAAGCACTCGAAGGATGACTATGATAGTACTAATTCACACTTCGAGAACCTCAGTGTGACTTTAAAGTTACTTTTTCCTCTCAAGTTCTTTTAAGTTTTCCATTTTCTTCTTTTCAAGGAAAGAATAAATATCATCAAGATGTTCTTTTACCTGTTTGTTGCCAAATTCGTATACTTTGTTAACCAATCCACCTAGAAAATCTCTGTCATGTGAAACCAAAATAAGTGTGCCATCATAATCCATTAAAGCAGCTTTAAGAATATCTTTAGTTCGCATGTCAAGATGATTAGTAGGCTCATCAAGTATTAAAAAATTAACAGGTTCTAATAAAAGTTTAATCATTGAAAGTCTTGTTCTTTCACCACCTGAAAGTACCTTTACTTTTTTACTTG
>JBAXGW010000159.1:0-1851 GCA_037139195.1 Bacteroidota bacterium | reverse complement strand
TTAAATATGTCTTTCAGTTTCATCATCGTAGTCTGTTAGCCTTGCACATAACGGTTGCGTGTATGAAACGTTTGGCATTTCGAAGCGATTTACTGTCAAGTTACAACTACTTTTGATACGAGCTGAAACGCTTGATAAACCACTGACTGCCAAATGTTTTATACACGTTGTTAGCCGTTCGGTGTTCATTTTCCTGATTTTCTTCTGTTGTCGTCTTTGCATAACATTTGACAATTGTCAGCAGTTGTCTTACCGCCTAAATGCCAAGGTGTAATATGGTCGCCTTCCATTTCTTCAATTTCAAAATGCTCTGTGCATACAGGGCAAATTCCTTTTTGTCTTTCGTATGCTTCTCTTTTCTGTTTGTCGCTGAAAGTACGGATATTTAAAAACCTTTCTTTTCTTGTCAAAACGTAGTAATAAATTCCTTTTTTATTCTCTACATCTTCATCTAACATTAAAGTGTCTATTTCTTCTTCAAGTTTTTTTGAGTCTAATTTTTTGGGTTTAAATTCATTGTATAGAAATCCCCATTTTATTCCTTTCATTTCTTTGCGATACTTCGGGAAAGTCGCTTTTATCCAACTAATAACCGCTTGAAAATAAAGCCAAAGTTCATTTGCATTTGGTTCGTGTTGGTTTTTTGACATATATTCTTTAATACTGCTATTTGAAATCCAATCTATTGCAGTTTCAAGATATTCTTGTCTGTTAGCAGAGCCTACCAAGTATTCATCACCAATTTTCGGTCTGCTATTTTTTGAAAAGTATCGTTTAGCATCAGAAACCCAAGAACCTGAATAAACAGCGTTTTTTAACTCTTGGGGTGTTAAAACTTTGCCAGCAATATTTATTGTCTCAAACCAATCTAATTTTTCACTTGGTTTACCTGAACAGAAATAAACCATTAATGTATAATTCAGTATTTGGTCTTGTTTGTCTTTTGGTAAATTATGAAATGCTAAACCTTCAATTGAAAAAACCCCGTCTACATATTGACAAATTGAAATAGTTCTTTGCTGACCGTCAATGACTTCAAAGTTTCCATCTTCACGCACCGCCCAATACATTACGTTTAATGGAAAATCTTTTTGCAAAGTGTTTATAACTGCATTACGTTCTTTCTCGTCATAAACAAATTCACGTTGATAAGGTGGGCGAACATCTAACTTACTACCAAACGCAACTACACCATTATCGTTATTATCTTGATAACCATTTGTTAGGTCTCTGACTGTAATTTCTTTTAGTTCAATTTTCATTATTTTACAACATTTTTATTTTTAATAATTATCCGTGCATATACCTTATTTACTCGATAATCTCCCGAAGTCAAATATTTTCCATTCGTATCTCTAACATATAATAGAAAATCTCTTTTGTCCGAAATTGGTAATTTAGTAATAGGGTCTCTGAATTTCTCATACCGTTTATTTGGTGTGAAATTTTCTTCACCAATACCAAGTGTTTCTATTTCAAATTGGTCAGGATTATATTTGTCTAAAAATGTAATTGGAACACCCATACTCCCATTATAATCCATTGGAATATCTTTGGTTACATCAACATTTATTGCATTATAATTGTCATAAGTTGGATATTCTTCAGGAGTATATTTTTTATAAAGAATTAAATCTTCATGTCTTTTATTAATATCAAGGTTGGTAAACCAAGTAACTCCTGAAACTCTTATCATTCCTTCCTGGTGGTCGCCAGCCGAAGCGTAATCTTCGTAGTGTTTATTTATAAAATGTGCAGCCCCACCTTTAAAACCATATCCTAACCACATTTTATTGTCTTTAATCAAAAGAATTCCTCGAGGCTCTGCCTCGGGGTGAGTAATTTCAAGCG
>JBAXGW010000158.1:0-1872 GCA_037139195.1 Bacteroidota bacterium | reverse complement strand
TATTTGATCTAACACAACCCAGCCTTTCTTATTATTGTATTTTACTTCAATTCGTGTCGGGTAGTGTCTGGATTGACTTGTCATTGGCGCAATTACCACTGTCTGTATCAGGGCAAACGCATCTTAATTTAAATTTAATTTAAATTATTGAAAATCAATATATTAAGTTGTTTTATTGAAAAATAAATTGTATATTTGTCTGATAATCAGATAAATAAAAAAATGCAAAAAGACAATTTATTATCGTATTTTTCAGGGATGAAAGATCCACGAATTGAAAGAACTAAACTTCATCACATTGATGACATCCTTTTTATAGCAATAGCATCCGTATTAAGTGGTGTTGAAACATGGAATGAAATGGAAGATTACGGAATAATGAAAAAAGATTGGTTAGAAACGTTTTTAAAGTTGCCCCATGGCATTCCATCTCATGATACATTCAACCGTTTTTTTTCAGCGTTAGATTCTGATGAGTTTGAATCTCGATTTCTTTTATGGATAAAATCTATATATGTAAAAACAGATGGCGAAATTTTAAGTATTGACGGAAAGGCAATGCGAGGGTCACGTAAGCATGGATGTAAATCCGCCACACATATAGTAAGTGCCTGGGCTAATGAAAACGAACTTATTTTAGGTCAAATAAAAGTAAATGAAAAATCAAATGAAATAACTGCAATTCCAATTTTATTAGATTCACTTTTGTTAAAAAACTGTGTTGTTACGATAGATGCCATGGGTTGCCAAAAAAAAATTGCAAAAAAAATAGTTAGTAAAGAAGCTGAATATATTTTAGCAGTAAAAGAAAATCAAAAAGATTTGTATGCAGACATAGAAGAAAGTTTTAAATTATTAAAGCACACTGACTCATATGAAGAAATCGATTACGGACACGGAAGAATAGAAACTAGAAAATGTTTTATAACAACAGACTTTTCTTTAGTCGAATCATCAAAAAAATGGGAAGGATTAGCTTCTATTGTTAAAATTGAAAGAGAAAGAGTTTTCAAAGCTTCAGGCAAACAAGAAAATGAAACGAGTTATTATATTAGTTCTTTGGCAAAAGCACAATCTATCGCAAACGGAATTAGAAAGCATTGGGGTATTGAGAACAAAGTGCATTGGGTTTTAGATGTTGCTTTTAATGAAGACCAAAGCCGTAAAAGAGCCGGTAATGCTGCAAAAAATTATACCAACTTAAATAGAATTGCAATTAATATTTTAAATAAAGATGGTATTAAAGCTGGTTTTAAACGTAAGCGTAAAATGGCGGGATGGAATAATGATTATGTTTTAAAAGTCTTGAAAAATTAAGATGCGTTTGCCCTGCTGTCTGTATATTCCTGTTCATTTCGTCCGGTGAAATAATTACACATGGTCGGGCCTTTTTTATTTCAAGCCCTACGGTCGGGTCAAGATTAACAATAACTATGTGATATTGCCCTATTTCCATTCCTCAATGTTTTCGTCATCAAAAATGTCTGCCATCAATAATTTGTCATCCCCTTTTTCATGCATCTGTTTAAATGCCTTGTCCCATCCCTTTCTCGGCGTGCTTTTGGGTCTCAATATTATATAACCCTTTTCCAAGATAAGCTCTACGGTGTCCCGAATATTGTACTTCTCTATAACAGTCTTACTCAGTCGTATCCCCTTTGAATTACCTATCGAAATTACTGAAATGTCCATGTCTTTATATTTTGTAATTACAAAGTAAATACTTTTTTCTCAATCTGCCAAACAATCTGCCTCCTTCTTCAAATGGAGGGTAACGTTCTCGGGCTTTGCGTTCGGGCGGGTTTCGGAGCACAAAATTTCAATTTATTACTAAAGTTCATTCGAAGCACAAAGCTCCAAGTTTGCACGTCA
>JBAXGW010000157.1:0-1930 GCA_037139195.1 Bacteroidota bacterium | reverse complement strand
ATAGTAAAATCGAAATAATATTAGATGAGTAAAGGGGATACCCAGTTTAATTAATTATATAAGCAGTTTTTTGAAAGTTTTTCCATTATGGATAATTGGTTCTATTCTTATGTTAAATATCATAAAACATAAAAGAAAAAAGAATTTAACTTTTGGGCAAAAGTTTTTTGTTTGGGTTGTTGTGTTAATATTGGCAACATTCAATTGGAGTATGATAAAATATGATCCTTATCCTTACGAAGGACCTATTGATTCTATTGTGTATAAAAAAATGAATGCAAGAAAGGCAAAGCAAGATTCAACTGAAATATACTCAAGAAAAGACAGTTCAATTGAGTATTTGTATTGCGTTGATACAAATAAACAAGGAGTTTACCTATGGTTAAATAATAAACCCATTCTTTTAAGAAAATTCACTGTAAGAGAATTAAATGGTGGTGAGATGAGAACTGATTTAGATAAAATCGCTCTGAGTAAATTTAAGTTTAAATAAAAAAAGAAGAAGTTGTTGTTTCAGTTTGTTTCAATATTTAAACATAAAAAAAAACAGTTGATGAAGTATTGTTTAAAGGAACTAAAAAAGTGAATTCGTGATTAAAGCCAATAGTAATATCAATTATGTATTTCGTGGTTTTCGAATAATTATTCCTGCAATTTACTGGATTTTTTCATGCTTTGCTCTCATAGACATAATAAAGGGCGAAGGTGATTTGTTTCCTAATTGGGTAAATAATTCATTATTTCCAGGTTATTTCTTAGGATTTATACTTGGTTATGCTGGAGGAGATTTTTGGGCTTTTATTGGACAGATAATTTCCTTAAGTATATTGCTTTTGATTTCATTTGGATTCTGTAAATTATTGAATCTATCATCATATAAAAATTAATTTTGATGATTTTAGCTAGATTTGTTTTTATATTATGCTATAAAAAATAGTTTGCAATTTTCACAATTCCTTCATTGCTTTTCATATTTGCCGATGACAACGGTTGACTAATAAGCTGATGGGTTGTTATTGAAAGTATTAGTGTCGTTGTTAATGTGATAATGTTTCTTTTCATTATTTTTTTTGTTTGAATTGAATATCGTTATAATTTTCTACTCACTACTCACTACTCACCATTCACCATTCACTAACTAATAATTCCCATCTTTTTCATCAAATAAGTAGCATTTAAATTTTTGCAAATTCCATCTCTTATTTTGTAGTCGATGATCATTTGCTCATTGTTAAATGATATTTCGAAGCAAGCATTTTTAACGTTATTAGGATATAAATTTATGAGTTCGCCAAGTGCTTGGTCGTGGGTGGCAAAGATTCCAACAAAATGATATTGCAATAAATGTTTTATTAACTCAATTGAGCCCGATTGCTTGTCTTGCGAATTGGTTCCTTTTAATATTTCATCGAGTAAAATAAATTTTGGTATTCCTTTTTCCAGCTCGTTGATTATAGCTTTTAATCGTTTAAGTTCGGCATAGAAGTACGATTCGTTTTTGGCAAGTGAGTCGCTGGTTCTAATGCTGCTGTAAATTTCTATGGGTGTAAATGTAAATTTGTCGGCAAACACAGGCGCACCCATTGTTCCAAGTAATATATTTGTTCCAATGGTTCGTAAAAAGGTGCTTTTGCCTGCCATATTAGCACCGGTAACAATGGTCATTTGATTCCAGCCGCTAATGTTAAAGTTGTTTGTTATGCAGTCTGCTTTCGAAATTAATGGATGTCCTATATTTATAGCCTCAAGAGCAAAGTCTTCGGTTTTAGTTTGTGGAAAAATATAATTAGGGTTGTTGTAAGCAAAATTTCCCAAGCTGCATAAAGCATCGTATTCGGCAATAATATCAAGCCATTTAATAACAAGCTGTGAATAATTTTTACTGGGTATCCCCTTTACTCATCTAATATTATTTCGATTTTACTATCAT
>JBAXGW010000156.1:0-2121 GCA_037139195.1 Bacteroidota bacterium | reverse complement strand
GATTTTCCGTTGATTAAATAAATTTTAGTAATTTTAACTCGTTCTTCGTGTAGGCGGTATTGCTTATAAATCCCCGCCTGCGGCTAGCAGCGGAACGTTGTATTGGAATTTAAACCTGACGGTTCCAATGAAATAATTAGGTATATTTAGGTTTTAATGCTACCGAAATTAGGGGATAAATTTCTGTCGAGTATTTGCGATGAATCACTTTAAAGCTAGCTTTAGGAAGCGTGAGACGCTTAAAATGCTCGGCGAAGTTAAAAGAAAAAAATGACAAAGTCAAATTTTTTAACTTTTAACCAAGCATTAAAACCAGAAATATAGCTTATCCATATTCACACTAAAAAAGACTGAGTATAGCACTTCAGTTTACTATAGCTCAATATTTTTTAGTTAAATGGAACTCGTCGACAAAAAGGTTTAAACTTACAGTTTTTTTATTATCTTTGACACGATAAAAAAAAACTCCAAACAACACCGTATATCTACAATGACAAGACTCACGCATCCGCGTTCGCTTGCCACAGCAGATATACTATACGTTATGCATCATGCTAAAAATAGCCATTTATGAAAATTAAGCAATTAATTACATTGCTATGCTTTGTGTCATTTAATTCTTATGGGCAAGTTTTACTTGATTTAAATGAAAATGCGAAGCATTCTCAAATCGCAAAAATCATTAAACAAAGAAGTATTAAAAGTATTGATTTAACCTTTATCGAACCTATTATTGTTAGTGATACATTATCTGAATATATGGATGATACTATAACACTTGTGCCAAAAGTTACTTCAACATCTTATAATAAAAATGGATTTATTGAGATTGAAAAACAAATTCTTCAAAATGGAGATCTATACAATTTAAAAGAGTTCTGTTTTGACTCAATCGGAAATCTTATTAAAACTAAAGAAATAAATAACTCGCAAATAAGATATTATGACTATCAGGAATTGACTTACTTTTATAATGATAATAAAATTGATAGAATTGAAAAAATAAGATATAAAAAGTCTGATACTACTTTCTCCACAACAAACTTTTTCTTTTCAGACAATTATCTTGAAAATGTAATTGAGACAAATAATCTGACAGGAGACACCTTGTTAATATCATATTTTACATACAACTTAAAAAAAAGGTATGTGTTAGAAAAGAATTATAATAAAAATGGCTTTGGTTGCAAAGCAAGTGGTTGTTATCATTACTTCTTAGACAAGAAAGGTAGGATTCTCAAAGTGAAAATAGCAGCTGATGATTATGAAAAAAAACCTAAAACATACGAGACAAAATCTTATGATTTTTCAAATGAGATTCCTAAACCGTGGAAATCATATTTGAATGTAAAAATTGAGAAATATGAATAAAAGCACGAACGCATAACAGCACCTTGCTATTCAGTCGGGGCTAAGGTGGTTGTTGATAATATAGAATATATTAATTACATTTCCTCTGTATATTATATTGCTTTTTTTAAGGTCAGAGGGAACCATACATAAATATTTATATGGTATTTTTTTATTTTAGAAAATTTATGTAGGTTTGTAGCAGGTGGACAGTGAGGTGATTTCTAACCATAGAAGCATTTGAAATCAAAAAAAAACATTTAAATCATGAGAAAATTATTAACGATTCTTGCTGCATTATTATTAAATACAGGTGTTTGGGCACAAACTAATCAAAAAATGAGTTATCAGGCAATAATTCGCAACAGTAACAATGTATTAATTACTAATACACAAATTGGAATGCAAATAAGTATTTTGCATGGATCATCAACTGGCACGCTTGTATATTCCGAAACTCAAACACCAACAACAAATGCAAATGGCATAGTAGCTATTGAAATTGGTGGAAGCGCTGAATTTTCTGCCATCGATTGGGCAAATGGATCTTATTTTATTAAAATAGAAACCGACCCAACTGGTGGAGTGAATTATACAATAACAGGAATAAGTCAACTGTTAAGTGTTCCTTATGCTTTACATTCAAAAACGGCAGAAAGCATTAGTGGTAGTATTAGCGAAACTGATCCTGTTTTTATTGCTCATCCAGCAAACGGTATCAGCTCAATAAATATCAGCAATTGGAACACTGCTTATACTTGGGGAAATCAT
>JBAXGW010000155.1:0-2137 GCA_037139195.1 Bacteroidota bacterium | reverse complement strand
CGTTTAATTATCCGTTTAAACGTTTATAAACGATTGTAAACGTTTAAGTTATTGCATTTCATCCAATGGCTTAACTTCAATTTTGTTCCAAGTATTATCCATTGCTGATTTTTTATAGGTATCAGTTATTTTTAGGTATCTTTCGAATGAACTATCTAATTTGTGTCCTGTAATACTTTTTATGGTTTTCACATTCATTCCAAGCATTAAGCTATTTGTTACAAATGTTTTTCTTGCAGTATGAGTTGTTATAAATTCCCACTTGGGTAAGGTGGTTTCAATTTTCTTGCTTCCTGAAAATTTTGTAATTGTAACAGGGGTTTCTATTCCAACATCTTTGCAACAGGCTCTTAAATATTTGTTATGCATTGTAGCTAATACACGAGGTAATGGGTAATCAGGAAGATTCTCATATTTTTTCAAAATGTTTAATGCAAAAACATTTAATGGTATCACCTCTTGTTGCTGAGTTTTCTGAATGGTTTTATGGATTTCGCCATTTTGTATGTTCTCTCGGCTTAATTGGTAAATATCAGAAACTCTCAAGCCAGTGAAACATCCGAAGCAAAATAAATCAACGGCAGATTGATGTTTCAGGTTTTCAAACTTATGATTGTATAGACTCATCAATTCGTCCATTGTTAAATATATTACTTCTCGCTCACGATAAGTGTGTTTGAATTTCTTGTGAACCTTTTTGTCATAATACCCTCGTTCTTCCGACCAAACAAGCATTGATTTTAATATTTTGACATTTTTCTGAAAAGTATTATCAGAATAGCTGTTTTTAACGAAAGCAGAATCTTTTAACTTATCAAAGAAAGGCAAATCAATTTCGCTAAAATTCATTTGATAATTTGTGTCCTTTTCAAATTTTAGAAACCAAGCTTTAGCAGTTTTATAAGAGCTTATTGTGCCAGCAGTTTTAACAGATTTTGACATCTCGATATATTCTTCATAAGCATCAAAAAATGCTTTTCGTCCTTTAACTTCTTCTTTGAATAAATTATTCTTCAAATAGGCATCAGTTAGTTCGATATCTTTCAGTTTAGCATTGCTAACTAAGTTTTTAAACTTTGATTCAATCTCATCTAAAAATTTATTGATTCGAATATATTCTAAATTTGAATTTGTATCTTTGTTTTCAATTGTTCTTTGCTTTTTTTTATTCCAATGGGTAGGTTTAACTTTTTCGCCTGATGACAAGCGAACACGTTTGTAATTATGAGTGATTTGAATAAGAATTGATACTAATCCTTTTTTATCAGGGTTTTCTGATTTCAAATAAAATGTTATATTCGCCATAGTGAATTATATTAAACGTTAGAAAAACAAATATAATCACTATTTTATGCAAAGGCAAATAAAGGGGCAAATTATTTGAAAAACAGACTAAAAATAAATAAATATGGCTAAATTATTAAATACAAATCATTGTAAATTAGCGATATGATAAATTATAATAAAATGGAGTTA
Source organism: Bacteroidota bacterium (assembly GCA_037139195.1). Classification (GTDB taxonomy): domain Bacteria; phylum Bacteroidota; class Bacteroidia; order Bacteroidales; family JAHJDW01; genus JBAXGW01. The sequence goes on along the minus strand of JBAXGW010000155.1, from coordinate 661 downwards.
AATATTCAAAAGTCTATAAAGTTTAATGAGATATTTAGTTTTAAGTTGCATTTTCGACCCTATTCTAAGCCTCGTTAAATCAAAATTACACAACTTTATTTACTTTATGAACTTTCAACAATAACTAGTGTTATTAAGAAAACTCATGTTTTTTTCAGTGGCTCATAAGAAAATGTTAGATGCTAGGCATTTTTGAACATTGAAAACCAAGGAGTTTACTTCAGTAAATGACTGATTTCAATGCAAAAATAACGACGCAGATGACGTTTTCTTATAGACACTAACTTTTTATTTTTTTAAATCAGCATTTATAACCTTCATCACAAAAACCGAATGAGAAAGCTCGAATGATTTTTCTATCTCATCAGTAATAGCACTCATAACATCGCGGTATTCGCCAAATACTTGTGTGCTCATGCCATTGGTTTGACAGGTAATATTTTTATGAGTGTTTAAGCGTTCGATGAATGATTTTATAGGTTCAAGGTAATTATCGTTAAGAGGATAATAGCTCATTTCAACAGATGTTTTCATGTTTTTTTTATTTAAAGTGAATTTTGCAAAATTAAATATAAAATAAATAGCTTTTTGCTTTTTTATTACATCGTTGTCCGGAAAAATAATATAAGATTCCTCCCTGCGGTCGGAATGACAATAAGTT
>JBAXGW010000154.1:0-2163 GCA_037139195.1 Bacteroidota bacterium | reverse complement strand
CTAAAGATAGGCATTTTTTAAGATGAGCTAAGGGGATACCCAGTTAATATTATTTCAGCATTAACCGATTGCAACAAAGCCCTAGACATTGAAAGTAAATCAGATTATGCATACTACATTCGTGGACAGATTAAAAAAATGCTTGTATATAATGACTATTGTTACGACTTGCTAAAAGCAAAAGAACTTGGTTACCCTGTAGAATTCGAACTCTTAAATGAATGTGGAAAATAAATCTACACATAATACGTATTTGCTATTATCGGCAGACAAGTCAGTTGGACTTGAAAAGAACTTGGTTTCTGCAGCCAATAGCAATCGTCATACGTTAGCTACAGAATCTTTATTTATAATTTAAGAAAAATGAGAGTATCATTAATAATTGTTTTTTTTACTGCATTTATTTCTTGTCAACAAAACAAGATATGTAAAAATGTGGTCATGCCAATAACTACGGGCAAAGTAGTTATAACAAATAATTATTTTGATTACAGAAATGGTAATTATCAATTACTCGATAGCATCACAACATTTGACTATGGTATAATACGAATCGTTAGACCAATTGCTACTGATGATGATTTTCGTTTATCAGATAATGGTAGAGAAGTAAATGATTCTATTTTTCTTTTTTATACTCTTGATTCAAAACCAGTCAAGTTATTTTTGACCGACGTTGGTTTTTTTAATGCTACGGGTAAAATACAGGCAGGTTTATTTTCGAATACCTTGTCTTCAAGGATATTAATTACACTTGAAATTGATTATCATTCTGGACTTGGGGGTTATGCTGCATATATAGAAACATGGTGGCAGACACAAAAAATGATAATTGATTTATCACACAAAAGAATATTATTTGATTGCAAGCCTATTGACGGAAATTGGGTTACAGAAGGCATAGATTCTACTAAAAACAAATGGGAGAATACAATATGGAAAAAAGATAGTTCAATATATGGATACAATTTTCATTTCCTTGACAAATATTTATTGTTAGACAGTCTGAGTGGTAATAAGAAACCAGACAAAGAAATGGGGATATATATAATGATTAATGATAAGTACGAGAAACAAAAATAAAAAGTCGCTAACTGACGCCCTTCGAATTTTTTGTTTATATTAAAAAAAAATAGAAATTGCTATATAATTAGAAAACAAATTTATAGGTTTGCAACTAATAGCGAAGACATAGGAATTGTAATTCGATGATAATTAAGCGAAGCGGTAATATACATTAGTCAGAAATTTTTTAAAATGAAACGACGAGACATTATTTTTATCATACTGAGTTTTTTGACTTTTGATTGTTTTTCTCAACTTCCGCATAGTTTTTTGACAATACAATAAAAGTTGATAGCAACAATGTCCCAATAAGCAACAGACAGTTTTATTTTCCGATAAAATTATTTCCTAAAGTTGAAATGGTCTGGAAACAAGAAAGTAAATCTTCAACTACGGTTACATCTAAGATTATTCAAAACGAGGTTGATAGTTTTCATTTGATTTGGTATTCTAGGTTTCTTTATGCAATGCAAGAACCATTATTATATAATCGACAATTAAGTAAGATAGTATATCGATTTACATGGCTAAGAACATTTGATAATCCAGTAGTGATTCGAATAGAAAGGGATACAAGTGGAGTCATTTTGTATTGGAAAGTGACAGATGGGCAAGGAGGTTATTCACCAGGTGATATTGTGATCAATAATAAAAGAAATTTGACATTATTAGAATGGGATAGGTTAATTTCAATGGTTGACTTGGCTAATTATTGGCAAATGCGAAGGATTGATTCTTTTGGGACTGATGGTTCCGAATGGATTCTTGAAGGTGTTGAGCTAACGAGGTATTATGTAACTTCCGCTTGGAGTCCAGATGAAAATAGCGATTTCTATAAAATTGGCGATTTTCTCCTGAATTTGACTGATTTGAAAATTAAGGAAGTTGATAAATATTAAAAAAATATGAGTAGAATACTGCATTTATTTTACTTCGATTGTCAGTTACTCCTCAATCAAAGCCATTCAAAAATAGAATTATATTTTTGATTATTCCCATTTTGATTTGTTGTTAAAGTTCAATTTTAATTACTATTATATATAACAATACTTCGTTAATATTTAAGCAGCAATTTTGCCATATTCCAATAGTTTCTTT
>JBAXGW010000153.1:0-2445 GCA_037139195.1 Bacteroidota bacterium | reverse complement strand
ATCAAGCATATATTGTTTGATAAAATTGTTTTCGCATTTTAATCGGACAATAGTGGTTCCTTTTTTATTTAAAAAAAAATACCCCAAAAGTATTTGTCTACTTTTGGGGTACAATTCACTTTTAAAATTGCTTTAAAAAATATGAATTAATTTTATTCTGTTTCATCACATTTCAAGCCTGTCTCAGTCATGGTATACCATTGATTGTATTTATCAAGGTCGTTTAAAATAGAGTTGTAATCCGAGTAATATTTTAAATACTCAAACGATTGGTCTATATACACTTTACTGCCTACAGGAACTTTTACTGTAATTCTTAAATCTTGTTTTCTCCATTTTTGAATGTTAGACATAAAGTATTTATCGAAAAGAATCACTGAGTCATTAACACTTATATTGTAGTTAATTCTCTCAGCATTTTCTTTAGCATCTTTACTGGTTTTGCCTCTTGCAGTTTTAATTGCTGTAATTTGAAATATTTTATCGTTGCTCGGTTTAAAATCTATTTGAGGATATCCATAATTATTAAATTCGCCGTTTTGTTTAGTCATTCTGAAATTGTGGAAATCAAAGTCGTCATGGTTTTCGAAATTGATATCAAATTCATCAGAATTTTCATCAAACTCGTCAATTATATTAGAAGGTTTAATTTTTAGAATTAATCGTTGATTTAAAGAATCCGAAACTGAATATTGTTGTTTTGTAAAGCCACGTTCTTGGTACGATTCTAATCCTGAAAAAACAGAAAATAAAGTTATAAAAAGACCAGCTAGCCATAAGCTTAATGCGCTAAATGATATGGCTTTGTAGCGTTGATGAATACCCAAAATCATTTTAATGCCACCATAAATAATCATAATAATTGGAACACCAACCAAAAGTAAAATTCCAATAATTGCTATACTAATTTGTTGTTGCGACTCTAAGAAAATGCCTAAAAAACTTGGTAATGATAATATATTTCCATTATGATTTGCTAAAATAGCGTGGCTACTTGAGCTAACCGACATAATTAGTCCAACAATTAGCGCAATGCCCATGCCTACTAAGATAATGCCAGCAAATATTATAATAGATTTTACAGTGTAACGAGCAATGTTTTCGAGGAAATCTAATGAGCGATACATTGTTTTTTCGCCTTTCGATTTATAGCTGCTGTTTTTGTAATATTCTTTTGAGTCGTTAGCAAATTCATTTACTTTGTTTTTTATATGACCAAATTCTTCTTTTATTGAGTTTTCAATATTAGAAATATTCACTCTTTCGCCTTTCATTTCTAATTTTTCAGCCGTAGTTCGTGCCTGTGGAATAATTATCCATGCAATAATGTACACAAGTGGACCAAGAATGTAGAATGTAGCCACAAAAGCTAAACGTATCCAAATTGGATCGACATTGAAATAATGAGCAATACCAGATGCTACGCCTCCTAGAATACGGCTATCTGCATCTCGATATAAGCGTTTGTTGCGGTAGGTATTGTTTTGTTGATTTGTTTTAGGTGCATCTTCGCTTTCATCGCTAAAGTCTTCGGGTTTTCCAAGTATTGAAATTATTTCGTCAATATCTTCCATCGTAATAACTTGTTTTTTGTCATTTACTTTGCTTTGAAGTATTTCCGCAATTCTAGATTCTATATCGCTAATAATTTCGTCTTTTCCAGTATTGTTTTGAAAGTGAAATTTTAAAGTTTCAATGTATTTGCTTATTTTATCGTATGCGTCTTCGTCAATGTGAAAAAATATTCCGCTTATATTGACTGTTACTGTTTTTTTCATGGCTTGGTATATTATGAATTTATATTATTTGTTTCTACTATTATTTTATTTACGGCATCAACTAGTTCTTTCCAACTGGTGTCGAGGTCTTTTAAATAGGCACGACCAATTTCTGTAATAAAATAATACTTTCGGGGTGGACCAGATTTCGATTCTTCCCAACGGTAATTAAGTAATCCATCGTTCTTTAAACGAGTAAGAAGAGGGTAGAGGGTTCCTTCAACAACAATAATCTTAGCTTCTTTCATCTTGTCGATAACATCGGAAGCATAAGCATCGCGCTGAGAAACGACTGAAAGTATACAATACTCCAGTATTCCTTTTCTCATTTGTGCTTTTGCATTATCTGTATTCATAATATGTATGTTTTTTTATATTTTGCCAAAAACTATTTTCGGTTACATTAAATATTTAGTTCTTGGTTATACAAATATACAAACATAAAATGGTACTATGCAACACATAGTACTAAATATTTTAATGATATTTTGTAAAATGCAGATATATAGCTGTTTGTGATTGTAATTTAGAATGATTATAGATGAAAGGGGTCTGTATTTTTACTTTGGTATAAAAAAATGATTTAAATGATAGAAAAAAAACTGATTTTATTCACTATTGTCCGATTAAAACGATATGAAACAAAATCTTCAAAGATTTCTCACTT
>JBAXGW010000152.1:0-2491 GCA_037139195.1 Bacteroidota bacterium | reverse complement strand
TCCATCCCCTAAAGATAGGCATTTTTTAAGATGAGCTAAGGGGATACCCAGTTTACTAAATTATAAAAGTATTGTTGGTAATTTTTCAAATGCAAATTACTGGAGTTCAACAGAAGTAATGCCAAATATGTCTTGGTATGGCATGTTCAACTTCAATGTTTTAAGCATTATGGATAAAAACACAATGCAAGCAGTAAGAGCAGTAAGAGCATTTTCTTCAACAGAAGCAAATGGATATACTTTTTTCAGTATAACAGCAGAACAACCAATTCCTGTGTCAATTAACACTCAGCCAATAGCTAAAAATGTTTGTATCGGCACAAACGTTCAATTTATTATTGCTGACACAGGAACAGGACCTTTTACTTATCAATGGAAAAAAGACAATGAAATAATTCAAAATGCCAACTACAACTGGATACATATTAATAACACAACTGCTAATGACGATGGAATTTACACTTGCGAGGTAACAAATTTATGCAGAACAGTTACCAGTAATAGTGCGAAATTAAATGTAATAGAAATCACCGCAAATTCGGGCGGCGCAATGGGTTTCTGCGATAACTTCGCTGTGCAAATTAATGCTTCTGCAAATACTAATCATCCCGAACTTGGAAACCTAAACATTTCATGGACTCCAACTACTAATCTTTCTAATCCAAATATTCTAAATCCAATTGCAACGCTGTCAAATCATGCTTTTTACACGCTAAACGTATCGGATGCTAATGGTTGTAGTGCTTCTTCTTATTTAAACATAAACAAAGTTACTTATACTGCTGACGCTGGCTCCGACCGATATTTAACATGCGGTGATTCAATTCAATTTGCAAATATCAACACTAATTTTTATTTCCCTGAATCAACCTACCAATGGTCTCCAAGCACAGGTTTAAACTCTGACACTTTGTCTACACCAAAAGCAGCACCAACAGCCACTACAACTTATACGCTAAATATTAATGGACCTTATGGTTGCTCAGCTACCGACCAAATAATAGTCAATGTAAACCCATTTGAAGTTAATGCCGGAATGAATCAAAATATTAGCTGCGGAGATTCTATTCAACTTCAAGCAAATACTAACAATTATTCACAAAATCAAAATTATGACTTCAGTTGGAGCCCAAGTTCAAACCTAAGCAATGATTCTATTTTAAATCCATATACAAGAACGGTAAATACAACCATGTATTACCTATCAGCTAATTCAGCAAACGGATGCCACTCATTTGACAGTGTGCTAATTACTGTTAATCCATTTTATGTTAATACTGGCATGCCTATCACTCTTCATTGTGGCGACACTGCAACTTTACCTTTATATGTTTACGGTACTTCTGCAACAAATTTCGCTTATCAATGGGAGCCTGCTGTTGGTTTAAGTTCAGACACCATTAAAAATCCACTTATCAACATTACTGATAGCACAACTTATCATATAACTGCAAGTTTGCCAAATGGCTGTCAGGCTAAAGACTCTATCAATATTAATGTTATTCCATTTTCTATAAACTTAACAACTGCAAATATTCCTTGTGGAGATAGCATTCAATTACAACCTATTATTAATTATCTTGGAACAGATTCTTTAAGTTATTCGTGGTCTCCATCAATTGGTCTATCAGATTCAGCAAAAGCAAACCCTTGGGTAGAAATAAGTTCAAATCAAAATTACACTTTGCACGTTGCTACCGCAAATGGATGCGAATCTTCTGCCATGCAAACTGTGAATATGGCTGAATTGCAAATCCCAAACATTTGTATGGTTACTGTAGATAGCAATAATAAAAACATGATAATTTGGGAAAAACCGGTGGACGCAAGCATTGATTCATTTTACATTTACAAAGAATCAAACACAACCAACCAATACAATATAATTGCCACAGTTGCTTTTGACAGCCTGAGTATATTCGTAGACAATAACTCCAATCCTAGCACACAATCGAGCAAATATAAAATTAGCTATTCAAATAGTTGTGATATGACCTCACAAATGAGTGATTTTCATAAAACGATGCATTTAAGTATAAATCAAGGAAGTGGAACCACTTGGAATTTAATTTGGGAACCTTACGAGGGATTTACTCCTTCATCTTATATTATTTACAGAGGTACTGACCCCAATAACCTTACGCAAATAGGAAGTACATCTGCTAGCAGTACACAATATAGCGATTTGACAGCACCTTCAGGATTTGTATATTATCAAGTTGGAGTATTAAGTCCTTCAAATTGCAACCCAACAAAAAGCTATCAACTATCGCTTTCAAATATAAAATCAAATAATCCAGACGATATAAATGAAAACGCTCAACAAATTATTCAAATTGAAATATACCCAAATCCTGCATCAACAAATTTAACTATTGATATAAGTAAATTGAATGAACAAATTGCAAAATTAAAAATATACAATTCAATAGGTGAAATTAGTAGTGATGCGTTAATATTTTCAGAATAATTGTATATAATTGATATTTAA
>JBAXGW010000151.1:0-2728 GCA_037139195.1 Bacteroidota bacterium | reverse complement strand
CATTTTTTATGTCAACATTCAATGTAGCACGGTTTTCTTACACTGACGGCTAACGGCTGGCGGTTGCTGTTCGGTGGCGATTTTACCACTGAATTTTCCACGAAGAACAAAAGTTTCAATAACCACTTCACTGTCATACGAAGCACTGCCCCGCCACTGACAGCAAACGCTTGTTACCAACTGGGCGTTTTGTCTTTCTGTCATAGAATTACAAACTTGTCATTAAACGAAATACTCTGTCAAAGTTAAAATATTTTTTCAGTCTGGCTTGTGTGTCAGCAAAGATTTAGTTTTTTTAGTGTCGGAAAAAAGGGCAGCAAAACAGGCTGGCTCTTTGGCGGGTTTTGGCTTTAGCGTTGGCTTTGAGCGACCCGACAATGTGCCAGCCTGTGTGAGATAGCATTTTATTTTGTTTTATAAATGTACAAATGTTTGAATTTACCCTTTGCTATAACAGCAGAATTTAAATCAAGACATGCACCTTTGTGTCCATTTGTTGGAATCTCAATGAAAGGATCTTGGTTATTATTGAAAGCGTCAAATGCTTTACGTAAAGGTTCAATGTGAGAATCTTTATGTACCTTCCATAGATTGCCCATATAACAAAACTTGCCTGCGACTTCACGATTACCACCCTTTGTTCTTCCGTCAATTCTCAGTGAGTTGATACTATTGACTTCAATATTAAAAAAGTCAACAAATGAATTATAAGTGTTCACATTATTTTTCATTGCTCTATATGATTAATTGCTAAGAATAACTGCAGCTTCAGCAAGTTTTGCTTGAATACTTGCAAGTTTCGTAATAAAGTCTGCATCATCACAACCGTCAAAATCGCCAGCTTTTGTAGCCCATTCAGCCATATCAGTATTCATTTTCAAAGCATCTGTGGCAAGCGACTGATCATTAGGGTTCTTTTTATACTTTTTGGCAAAAGCAACATAACTTGTTGCAAACTTTTCATAACCATTTAAATACTTATCGCAATCAGTTTTAGAAACTTTTTTTTCTGATTTGTTTGATTTTTCTTCATTGTTATTATCGTTTGAAGATGATATTGAAGATTCAGTATTGGGCGAACCAGAATGAAGTGCCCCCATTGAACTTGAAATCTGAAACTGCTTTACTTTCTCTAATTGCGATTCTAATTCTTTTCCATATGGAAAACTTAAAGCATAAAAAGTATAAAAATCCTCGCCTGAACCTTTTTTAAGTGCTTTAATCAATTTCTCTGATTCACTTTGACTGGACCAAAGTTGCGGATCAATTTCCATTTTCATGCCTAGTGGAGTACCTGATTCGTCTAATAAATCAATAGTGAAATTGTCAAAAGATTTGGAAGTGCCTTCAGTAAATTCCATACCATCTGTCCAAAGCACATCACAAGGTTTCAAGAATTTCAATTTTACAGCCAAAATAAAATCACTGCCGCTTTTGGATAACTTATAGGTTCCATCGACAATTGAAACATATTCTTCAAAATCACCAGAAACAGATTTGTTAACTGATTTTACCTCGACTTCTTTTGTTTCTTTGGATTTACAAGAAACTAAAATCGTTAATAATATAACGACAAATAATAAATTAATCTTTTTCATTTTATTAATATTTAAGTGGTTAATATTTATTCTTTCTTTTTTGCAAATAATAGTACACCGGCAACAACAACAGCAATTGAAGCAATTAAAAAGATATACAATCCAAAAGTTTTTGGAGCTTCTGAAATATGTAATCTTACACTTTCTCCCATGAACCGAAATTTTACTTTCGTGTCAATGACATTAGCTAATAAGATAATACCCATTATTAAACTTATAGCACCTGGGATAATAATAAGTTTATTCTTCTTTATAGAAAAGAATATACCCACTCCTGCTAAAACTAAAACACCCCACATTACAGGATATGCAATACCTGGCAAAGTTATGCCATGATCACCCCAAAATGGGAGAAAGATTGAAATACCCATCACAATTGATGAGATTAACCCAAATAAGTCAAATTTTTTCATAAAATAAAAGTTTAAATTAAGTAAATAAAAAAAGTTTAAGTTAGTACGTAAGATACTGTTTGAATGAAATTAAAAATACAAATCAAGGACTTCGTATTTTAATCCATAAATTATTTTTTGTTATCTTCTTCATTTTTGAAAGTTATAGTGTTGGATTTCTAAAAAAAAACAGCGTGGCCAAATTGCCTACGCTGTAACTGAGGTTCGACCAAGAACCCGTCCCACAACATAAAAGCAACGACCACGCCTTGACGTGGCGTTATTGCTTTTTCTGTGAGACTTTTAATTTGGTCGATTTCAGTTACAGAAACTAGCTAAATGCTATATTTTATATTTCTCTAAATTCTACATTTCATTTAATTTCGTTAAACATATTTATTCATTTATCAAAGGCAAAAATAATCATTTTAAAAGACATACAAAATAAATTGTGTGTCAGCAAGATTTGGCTCTTTGACTTTTGCGAAGCGTTGGCTTGTATGTCGGGCAAAAGGCAATGTGCCAAATGTGTGATGGCTTTCCTTTTCTGTCTTTCGTGTGTCGGCAAAAAAACTAAATCTTTTTTCTTTCAAGTCAGTCACTTTTCTTATTTCGTATTTCGTTGTCAAATTCATTTTCCTTTGTCAAGTTTGTAGTCTGCTGTCTTTTTTACGCCTTGTTGGTAACTAGTTATTATCTGCAAATATACCCCACTTTTTCTATATTCAAAATAATTTC
>JBAXGW010000150.1:0-2916 GCA_037139195.1 Bacteroidota bacterium | reverse complement strand
CCGACAAAGATGAAGAGCTTATTTGGATAATTTATAATTGCATACGTAATATTGAGAGCAGTTTCAGAATATTGAAAACAGATTTAGACCTGCGTCCAATATTTCACAAAACCGACATTGCAACACAGGCTCATCTGCATCTAGGTTTATTAGCTTACTGGGTGGTCAATTCCATCAGACATCAACTCAAACAAAAAGGCATAAATCATGAGTGGAGAGAAATAGTACGAATAATGAATACTCAGAAATGTATTACCAATACTATGGAAAACTCAAGAGAGCAAGTTGTGTCTATTAGAAAGTGCTCTGAACCTGAGCCCAAAGCAAAACAAATTTACGACACCCTAAATCTAAAACATGCTCCTTTTATTAGAAAAAAATCTGTAGTGCTCAAAATGAATCTCGAAAAAAATGTGCCTCCAGATTATCAGAAACTTACCGGTTAAGGATTGCAAGTTGGGTTAAATGCTATCATTCGATATTTTTTTGGAGAAAACTATAGGCATGTATTTATAAGAATTGCTGTGAAATCAAGTTAAGCTTGAAGCAAAAAAAAGACCAGCTTTAAAACTGGTCTTGTTATTAATTATTTTTTAACTTCTCTTTTAATCAGAGAGACTTTGCTTCTTGGTATGCCAGTTTTCGAAGGTTGATCATATCTAACCTTATAACCATCCCACCATAAATAGCCTCTATTTATTTGACTGTTAGATTCACTACCTAAAAACGAATTTAAATTATTATGAAAATCAGTACTTAAAAGTTCCTCCGGAATATCTTTAGAATTTGCTTTTGTAGCAATAGCAATCCAAGTAAATTCAACGTTAGAATTGCCACTCATATTTTCTACAACAGTAAAGCTTCGGTTTGTTATATTTGTCACATAAACACCTTTAGATTCTCCCATAGGAGTAACAGTAATTACAATTGGTGTTTCTGATGATACTAACGAAGAATAATTTTCGTCAAAAGCAATAGTTACTCTTCCATTTACTAATACACCTGTTCCCTTAGCATACACATCATTTGATGTAGACGATGTTGCATAAGTAGGAATAATCTTACCGTATTTTGATTCATTTAAAATTACAGTATTTCCTTTAAAATAAGAATTGCCATCAACCAATAAACCATATCTTTCACCTTTTATTGTTGCCCCATATAAAGCCCCAGATATGTGAGCTCCCATCAATCCTCCATTTGCGCCAATTCCAATAGTTTGATATTTTCTTCCAATTATTTCAATATTATTAGAGCCTAATCCTCCATTATCTATAAAACCAGTTCCATCGTTATGACCACCAACACTTTCAAAATAACCACCATATAAGGTATTCCCGCTAGAAATATATCCTAATGATCCCCAAGTGTAATCAATTGCTGCATCTGAATTTACAAAACCCAATACACCACCACTTCTTCTTCCATAGGCAGAACCATTGTCGATTAAACTTCCATAAGAACCAAAACGATACATACTTGTATTCGAGTTAACACTAGTAGTTGCTTTTGAGTAGGATCCTGCATAATTATTATCATAATCAATTGAACCAGAATGAACCGTTGTGTTTGTAGAATCAGAAGCTAAGCTAAACGACCCAAACCACTGTCCAGTAAAAGCAGCTCCACTTCCTTGAGGCAAATAAATAGTGCCTAAAGAATTACCTGTTCCCATAACCCCTGTACCGTCAGCATTTCCATTTGTTGCCCAAATGCCTGCAGAACCACTTTGATTTGTTGTGCCAAAAATAGCATCACCTGTTCCAGATGCGCCATCAGCAGCAGTATTAGATGAAGAAAAAACTGTGTATGCATTACTTGAAGAAAGAACATGCATCTTAATTGAAGCATCTGTAGTAGTTCCAACTAATAGATTGCTATTAGTTGTTAATCTTGCAGCTTCTGTATTATTAGTTTTAAATATTAGATTTTTAGCATCTGTAGTTCCTAGAAAATTTGTTCCAGGTGTTGTTGAAGCATTTCCTAGCAATAGCCATGCGTCAGCAGCACTTGAGCCAGTAGGGCCAGTAACTCCAGTGGTTCCAGTTGCTCCAGTAATACCAATAGAACCAGTTACACCAGTAATACCTGTAGGGCCAGTAACACCTGTAGAACCAGTAGCTCCATTGTTGCCAGCAATTCCAGTAGGACCTGTTACTCCTGTTGAACCGGTTGCACCAGTTGTTCCTGTAAATCCAGTTGGACCAGTTGGACCAATTGGGCCAGTTATTCCAACAATTCCAGTAGGACCAGTTGCTCCAGCAATTCCATTTACACCACTAGCTCCTGTTGCACCTGTAGGACCCACAGCTCCAGTAGCTCCAGTTAATCCTTGAATTCCAGTTGCTCCTGTTTGTCCAATTGTTCCAGTTGCTCCTGTAGGACCAGTTGCTCCTGTTGCTCCATTTGAACTTGTGCATAATGAAATCCAAGTGTTTGTGGTTTTTGTGTAATAAAACACACAATTAACATCAATATCATATACCATTAATCCATCTGATGAATTGGTAACTGGGATAGCAATTCTTTGAGCTGTTGTTAGCCTTGGAATTAACAAACCTTTATCAGTAGCAGACAAATCTAATAAAGCAGTTTTTTCGGGAGTTGTAGTTCCAATTCCCACATTGTTTTGTGCAAAAATATTAGCTGAAAATAGTAATAGGAAAGCTAAACAAATTTTTTTAAATTCTTTTTTCATATAAGGTGGCAATTATTTTATTTGCAAAATTAAAAAAATATTTAACTTTTATTAACTGTTTTATACAAAATATTTAAAAATAACGTGTTTATATGCATTTTTTTTCCACTTATTGGATATTTTAATTGGTTTATTGTTGAAAAATTAACCATATTATATTTGACAAACCAAAAAAAAGAGGATTTCTCCTCTTTTCATAATCCAAAGCCGATAATATT
>JBAXGW010000149.1:0-2934 GCA_037139195.1 Bacteroidota bacterium | reverse complement strand
TGCTTATTTTGTTGATTTTCAGTAATTTATATTAATTTTTAACGAAGTATTGTTAATTTTAAGCGATTATTATTGAAAATTTAAAAATACAAATCACGCTTTCCTTGTTTAATCAATTCAATTCTACGTTTCATTTCGTCAATATCTTGAAAACCATTTAATTGAGATAAATTTCTTTCAATTACAATTTCACCTTTTTTCTTAGTTTCCGGCGAAGCATAATCTTCAAGATATTCAGCTAAAGTCAATATAGCGTTTGCCGTACAAAAGCGTTTGATGAAGCCTGGAACAGAAAATTCCATGAAATGTTCGCCTGTTCTCCCTTTGCGATAGCATGCTGTGCAGAAAGAAGGTAAATAATCATTTTCAAGAAGTTCATCAATAACCTCACTTAAAGATCGGTCGTCAGAAATTTTAAATTGTTCTTTGTCCAATTCTTGTTCTGCTTCATTTTTATCGGCATAGCTTCCAATTTCAATTTTTGTTCCACCATCAATTTGCGAAACCCCAAAACGCATAACTTCATGACGAATAGCGGCATTTTCGCGAGCAGTAAGGATCATTCCGGTATAGGGTACTGCAAGACGAAGGATAGCAACTAAGCGAACAAACTCTTCATCAGAAACCTGATATTTTGGGTCTAAATCCAAATCCGACGCAAGTTGAATACGAGGAAAACTAATAGTGTGGGGTCCTACATTATAACAAGCTTCTAAATGATTAGTGTGTCTAACCAATCCTAAAACTTCAAAACGCCAATCATAAAGACCAAACAATGCTCCAATGCCTACATCATCAATACCTGCTTCTTGAGCACGGTCGAGTCCAGTTAAGCGGTAATTAAAATCTTTTTTCTTTCCACTAAGATGGTAAGTGTCGTACATTCCAGGATGATATGTTTCTTGAAATATTTGGTAAGTACCTATTGCGGCTTCTTTTATGGTTTTAAATCCTTCAATTTCAAGCGGTGCAGCATTAATATTTACTCGACGAATTTCTCCGTTTCCTTTTTTTACGCCGTAAACAACTTTAACGGTATGAGCAATAAATTCGGGAGAGTATTGTTGGTGTTCACCATAAACTAAAATCAAACGTTTTTGTCCGTTATCTTCCAAGGCTTCTACTTCAGAAATTAATTCTTGGTCGTTAAGTGTTTTTCTGATTGCATGTGAATTTGATGATTTGAATCCGCAATATTTGCAGTTGTTATTGCATTTGTTTCCAACGTAAAGAGGAGCAAAGAGTACAATTCTATTACCATAAATACGCTTTTTTAATTCGCGAGCACCTTCTTTAATTTCTTCAATCAAGTCAGGAGAATCAGCGTTAATAAGAACCGCAGTTTCTTCAAGGGTTAAGCGTTCTTTTGAAAGTGATTTTGCTATAACTTCGCGAACTCTTTCTGGAGTTGATTTTGTATTGTTGATATGATTCCAAATTTCTTCTGAATCTATGAATGGTTTCATTCTTTCATCAGGGATGCTGCATTTTTCAGGATTGAAAATCATGATATTGTTTTTTTATAGTTTATTGAAATTAAATTCTTTGTTTTCGAGTTTTATTACGGCTGATTTTATCGAAACACCGTTAATACGACCTAATTTGCCTGCCATAGCGCCAATTTCGTCGTTGTGGGCATGAACTATCAGGTTAACAATGCTGTGATTGTTTTCAAAATTAGGAATTCCTTGTCGACTGATTATACAATCGCCAAATTGACCAATGATAGCATTTATTTCGCTAGCAACATTACGGTCTTCAAATACAATTATGATTGTTCCAATTCTCTTTTCCATTAGATTTTGCCTTTGGATTAGATTGTTAATTAAGAAGGTATTTAGTGATTAAACCTTAATTTGGCGTACCAAAATTTCAGTTGTTAACCATTTAACAAAATTAGGAATAAAAATACTTAATTACAAGTATTTTTATTCCTAATTTTAAATTAAAGAATAAAACGGTGGAATTCTAATAGTTATAATTATTAATTGTGATAGTTGCTTTAATCTTATTTTTTTCTGTTTTAATATTTTATCCATCTAAATGCATTTCTAAAACCAACATAATCAGAAGGGTATTTTAATAGTAATTCTTTGAAGCTTAAATCTTCATCATTAGATGCATTATAAGTGAAAGATACTTCAGATACATTGTCAAATAAATTAAAAATCAATGGAGATTTTTTCTTTTTGAAAATCATTCCGCAAGGAGAAAATGGTAAGTGATTTAGGGTGTCATTTTTGCAGTAATTATTTGATACTTGTACAGTGTCAAAATATATTGTGTTGTTAAGGAATGACAAAGAATCAATAAATATCATAGCATTATTATAATCAGAGTTTTTTGGCAGATAATAGTTTGGAATCCATTTAATAGTAGTATCGGGTTTCTGATTATTATAAAGACCATTGAAGTAATTATCAATAGAGAAGTAATTTTCTTTAGTTTGATTTTGATTCATTTTTAATTTGCCAAACGAAATTAACATCCATTCAAAAACTCTATCTGAGCGCCATTTTGAATAATTTATTGCCTGTTCTGAAGAGATACCCAATACTGGATAATTTCGGTATGAAGGGTGTCTTAAATAGTTTTCATTTAAAAAGTGTAGGCATTTTTCTTTTGCTAACCAAAAATTAGTATCAGGAAGCGAAGATATATATTCATTTGATGATTTGCCGAATACTCTTTCATTCCAGAAAATATATTCAACATAATCGAGATTGGATATTTCAGTTTTGTCAAAGTATAAACTATTTGAAATCTTTGCTGTGCCAGGTGGTGTGAATTTTAGGAAATAGTTGCTTTCTTTTGGTTTTTGAGCAGAGCAAGCATAAGATAAAATTGCAAGAAATAAAACTCCTGAAATTTTAATAATTAAATTAACTGGGTATCCCCTTAGCTCATCTTAAAAAATGCCTATCTTTAGGGGAT
>JBAXGW010000148.1:0-3246 GCA_037139195.1 Bacteroidota bacterium | reverse complement strand
AGTCTTTTTTAGCGGCATCATATTTGAACCATTGGAAATTATCTTTATAATAAGGTGGGTTTATACCACGATAATGAACGCGAACGTTAAATGAATAATCTTTGCCGATTACAGCATTGACAACTTCTTTAGGTTGCTCAACAATAGATGGCAGTGTTAATGCGTAAACAGGTATAGTTCCTGTTAATTTAGCACCGGCTCCCGGGCAATATACGCGGCAAGTGTAAGTTGCGCTAACTGAATAATCAAACGGTTCAAAACTCAATATGTGTCTATTCTCATCTTGAATAGCTAAACCATCTTTAAACCATTGGTAAGTTGGTTCCTGACCATTGCTGGTTGCGGCTGAAACTGAAATACTACGATCAGGCGTACCCGAGCAATCTACTAACTCATCGGAGAAACCGATAATTTCTAGATTTGGAAGTACAATATATGCACCAATATAATATTTACCTTCTCTATTAACTCCCGCCATATCTACTTCTTCGTAAAGCGCTTGGTAACCTGCTGGCCAAATAATATTTGCAAGAGGTTGGGTGAAATTCAATTCATCTTTAAATTCGATAATTTTTAAATTAGTGTTTGTTTTAAAAGTAGGATCAACGCTTACTGCATTTTTGTCGAATGTTGCAAATTGTGTTGTTGAACCATAATTAGTTCCATCAATGCTTCCTAAAATACCGGTAGTAGTAATATAATTATTACCGTCTAATTTATTAGTATTTAGGGCTGTAATAGCGAATGCGTTTCCTGTTCCGAGATTTATTAAATGGTTACGGGCAATTTTATTATCACCGCTATTTAAAATTAAAGTATTTGCTGTACCAGAGCACATAGCAGAGTTATAAGCGGCTGTCATAGTACTGTTAGCTAATGTGAAAGCTGAGCCGGCACTTATGATTTCGTTCGATAAAATCATACCTTTTGCACCGCTTGTATTAATAGAACTCAAGTTTACTTTTGAGCCGTTATAATCTGTAATAATCCTATTTTTTAGAATATCAATAGGGAAATTGACAACACTTATACCAAAACTGTTTTCAGTTAAGATATTGTTTTCCGATATAATCACCTTGTTTGTTCCAAGTGTAGGATTTGAAAGTAAAATACCGCTAACTGCTGAATTTAAATTCTTGTTTGTCAAATCTATTGTGTTATTCATTATTGTTCCACCAGGAAGTCCTGTACCTGAAATACCGTTTACACCTTGGCAACCGGTTATTTTATTTCCTGTTACAACAGCAGAAACAGCAAGATTATCGTCAACAATAGTTATACCAGCCGCGCTTGTAGAAGCGCCAACAATTCCTGTAATGGAGTTATTTGTTATAACTGTGCCGTTTTTAACAAAAATGCCACCCAAGGAAGCTCTTGAACTGCCTTTCACTGCATTATTCAAAATATTGCCATCGCCCATATTTTCAACATATATACCATAATTTAACGCTGAATTGAAAGTATTTTGTTCAACTGTAAGACCTTTGGAATTGCGTAAAGTGTTAACTAAAGACAAGCTCCTATCGCCATTATTGAATATGTTTTTATAAACTCTTACATTGTTCATTTGTGATGCTTGACAATCAAGCAATGTATATTTTGGTGTGGTGCCGATAGAATTCAATCCATTGAAAGTATTGTTGTCAAATGCAAGATTATCAACATTGCCGCGAATCATGAAAATTCTACCGCCTAAACTGCTTGGGTCAGTTACTTCGAAAGTAATACCTTTGAAAGTTACATTTTGAGTATTATTTAGATACCAAACATAGTTCAACGAAGTCGATGGTGCTGTTGTGATTACATTTCCGGAAAATGCAGGGTCACTCTGGAATATGAATGAGTTGTTTTTGTGCGGAAAATTATCCAAAGTAAATGGTCCTGTATAAGTACCAGGTCGAATTCTTACATCAACGAGACCATCGGTTTTAATTCCTGCAAGAGCAACAATAGTAGTAAATTCTTTCAAAGTTGCAAAATCGGGGTTGAGACCGCCAACATAATATGCTTGTGCAGGAAGAGGCATAGCTAAAGTTAAATTTGGACTTGCATCATTAAGAACATTGGCGTCATCTTCGTTATTAGGTTTGCTTGTTGTGGCGGCAACGCTATACATAGTTAAATTACCTTTTGAAGCAAAGTTATAATTCCCTAATGTTACTTCCATTTCCTGGCCTATTCCTAAAGAACCTGTCCAATTAACAGCTGTTTGTTTAACACCATCAACTGTCCAATCTATTATACAAGATTTAAGTACATCACCCTCTGAATAATTCTTCAAAATCGCCTTAACTGCTTGTGTTCCGACAGATAACGGACTGCTTGGAGAGGAGATTTTGGTGATACCGCAATCAACTCCACCAATTACTATTGCAAAATCTCTGGCTTCTCCATAATAAGTTGAGCAAGGGCCAATATAACTTCCACTATTACCATAATAATCGCATACAATACGCATTGTTGTTTTGCCACCTTTTGTACCTGCCGGAATTGAGACAGTAAAAGAACGGTCGAAAGAACCGCTAAAACTGTATCCAACTCTTTCGGATGTAGCAAATGAGCCATCTTGATTAAGGTCTATATATACACCATAATCTTGAGGATAATTACCGCTTAGACTGACATTTTCAGGAGTAACGCTCCCTCCGGTATATACATATAAAGCTCCTCCATAAATTCTTATGGTATAATTAGTGCCGGCTTTAGCTTTTATCACAGGGTTGTTTGCATCAATGTCCCTCCAAAAAGGATTAGCAGAATTGGCAGGGTTTGTTGCGCCTCCATTTACTAAATTGCCTTTACTATCTCTCTGCGCGTCCCATTTCAGAATTGTGTTTCCATCAAACTGCATCATGTTAATTCGCATACCATAACCAAGATATTGATAGTTATTAGTCAGTGTACAATATGCCGCCTTAACATTAGGGCTTGCGGAAAATACAAGAACTAAAGCCACAATTAGTGCCTTCAATCCTATGTGATTGATTAAAGATCTTTTCATAATACTTTTCCTATAAATTAAAAAATTATTTTTTATTACTTTTCAATACTAAATTAATCTTTTTTTTTGATATAAGCAACCAAATTTTAGATGATTACTAAAAATTAATTTTATGAATATTTGATAATTTAAAATACATAACCAGAATTTTAACATATAAAATTAACCGGAGATTTCGGGGATAATTTTTAGCCAATTCAAGCCGATTTTTGACATATATATTGTTTTGATAGTGTTGCCAAATT
>JBAXGW010000147.1:0-3291 GCA_037139195.1 Bacteroidota bacterium | reverse complement strand
TAACTAGTTATTATCTGCAAATATACCCCACTTTTTCTATATTCAAAATAATTTCATGTGATTTTAAATGCAAAATAACTGTAGCTAAACCATGACTTTAAACCAAAGTAAGTGCAAATTATTTTGCGCCTCAATTATATAATATATATTTTTCTTTTTCCGACGATCATGTCAAATCCGAAATGTCCCTATTATTATTTCAAACCCTCAATTTGGGCTATTGTCAATCCAGTAAACTTAGAAATCTTCTCAATGGGCTCATTTGATTTCAACATTTCAATTGCAATTTCTATCTCCCTTTCTATCTTTCCTTCTTCCTTCGCTGTGTCCAATGAGTTCTTTAGGTCTCTATAATATTTCAAACTGTCTTCATAAGAACGAATTTGGTCGGTGGTAAACTTTGCTATTTCTGCTGCTTCAAATAACTTGTCGAAAACCTTTTCTTTTAATTTTTCTGGTATTCTGTCAAGCTTACTTAAGTTCTTCAACACGTAAAGCCATTTATCAAATCTAGTTTCTAACTCGTCAATTGATTTGTTGAATTTAGGCATTTCCAAGTAGATAAATGTCAACTTATCGTAAAACACTTTTTTTGTTTCTTGGTCGGTTAATTTAACATCATATCTAATTTTATTTTCTTCTGCCTTGTCTGTTTCAAAAACAAAGTCAAGTATCGCTATGGTATAAACTGCTTTTAATTCATAATCCCAGTCGGCGCGTTTTGCTTGCTCTCTTATTGGAAATGTTGAATAGTAAACGGTTCTGTCTTTAAAAAAGTTTTGCCTTGTCTTTTGTAGTTCAACAATAAACTTTTCCCCCTTTTCGTTCTCACAATACAAATCAAATATAGCTTTCCGGTCAATTTCTGTTGCACCAAGTTGCTCAGTTTTTATATACGTTAAGTCCTTAATCAGCCCTTGCTCTTCTTTTAATAATTCATTCAAAAAATCAAGCAACAAGTCTTTATTTAATTCCTCACCAAATATTTTTTTAAAACCATAGTCGGTAAATGGATTTATATATTTTTCAACAAATTCTGTCATATTAAATTAATTTTCAGCTAATATACATCTTTTTTTCTGTCACTTTCAAAACCGCACGGAACTTATGTAACATCTCGGTTCGTAGTGTTTTAATAAACTTTCCTGTTACACAACGCCAAAGTTAATTATTATTTCTGAACTTTCAAATTACTCTCTAACCCGAAATTGTGCTAAATCTTACTTTTAGCAACTGGCGTTTTCTTATTATTTCAACGCTTTTTTCATTAATTCTAATTGCATAGTATCCAGTGGACTATGCACATTCAATAACTTCTTTTCACTCAAATGTGTATATATCGTTGTCGTCTTTATATTACTATGCCCTAGCAAGGCTTGTATGTATCGCAAATTGGTTCCATCTTCTAGCAAATGCGTTGCAAAACTATGTCGCAAAGTATGTACTGATGCTTTTTTTGTCAAGCCAGCTTTCTCCACTGCGGCTCGCATTATCTGCTGAACACTACTTGTACTGTATGGCTCGCCCTTATACTGCCCTTCAAAAACCCAATCATTCACACTGTTTTGCAATTTTCTATAAGCTTCCAATCCTTCTATTATACTATAAGGCAACATCACCATACGGTCTTTACCCCCTTTGCCCGCTTTTATATGTATCTTATGCTCTGCAAATAAAATATCACTCCACTTCAAATGTACAATTTCGCTCAACCTCAATCCTGCTCCATATCCCAAAAGCAACAATAATCTATGTTTCGGATTTTGAATATTTGCAAATATACTCATACATTCGGCTTTCGTTAATACACTCGGAAGCTTATGTTCCATTTTGGGTCGGGGCAATTGCAATTCAAATCCGTTTCGCTTCAATACATTTACATAATAAAACAACAATGCATTCACTAAGGTATGGGCTGTTGCCGCCGACAATCCCCTTTGCATCATCTTCCCCAAATGCCTTATTATAAATTCTTGCGACAAATCATTGGGGTTGGGATAATTATTTTCGCGCAAAAACAACAAAAATGCTCCAACATAACTTCGCAATGTGTTTGCACTGTAGTTTATTGCCATCAAATAATCTATCAAAGCATTTACATAAACCTGTGCCTGAACGGGTGTTTCTTCTTGCAACTTATCGTAGGTGCTTTCTAATTTTATTCGTTTAATATTCGGTGTATATCCCTTTTTCAAATACCTTTCTGGCAAATTATTCACTAACTTCATTCCGCTATTCTGTGCCATCGTTTCCAAATTCATCAGCATAACAGGTGCAGCAGGCAAACAATAGCAATTATAATTCTTGCTAAATCTACTTCCTTGTAGTCTTTTCACTTGCTGAATCAAAGCACTACTATTTGGTATCTCTACCAAAAACACACGTTTATCCTCAACACTTGGATGCAATACAATCTCTCCATTCGAATAATTATCAGTATCTTCTACATGATAGAAAGAATTGGGCAGCAAATTTGGCATCCCCAACAATGCTTCTACCTTGGTTTTAACAGCTATATGCCTATAAATCATATATGCCATATACTGCTTGTTCCAATAAACGCCTTTTATTTGTTTCAAGCCACTACAAATTTCTGCCGAATACGGAACTTTAAGCACCCAATATTTCCCAATTTCTTTTTCGTAAAATGCAACAACCTTATTTGTCTTTTTTTGTTCAGATTTTTCAATCTTATGTTCGGATTCACTTTCGTGCCGAATTTCGCTCTGCACTTCTGGCAAAGCTATGTGAGCAATTTCTTGATTACGTTTAAAATCAGGCTCAATTTTCAATATCGGTTCGTTATCATCATTTAGCACTTCAAACTCTGGAAACACAAGTTTTAATGCATTATAATTCTCTTTATTATATTCAATATACCAACATTTATTCGTCTGGCTCCATTTAGCACCTAGTTCCTTGCACTTTTGTTGCAAAGCATTATCATAAGGAAAATAGATTCCTATTTGATTAAGGTTTCGGTGAAAAATCTTCTTTATACTTATCATCAAATATAAACTAAAACACCCCAAAAGTAAATAAAATAGTTGAAATTCCAAATAAAACTTCCAGCAACTCCTTTCCAATACCTATCAGGTTTAACACCTCGAAATCAAGCATTTAACAACATCGTTGCGGATTTTTGTCCCCGAGTATTAAAAAATACAGACCCTTGTAAATATGTTTTTTATCAATATTGTCCGATTAAAACTTAAGAAACAAAATCTTCAAAGATATCTCACTTCGTTCGAAATGACTATCAATATATTATGGTTAGGAAGAGGGGGTTGT
>JBAXGW010000146.1:0-3387 GCA_037139195.1 Bacteroidota bacterium | reverse complement strand
ATCTGTTATCTTATTTAAGACCATACAAAAAGTATCTAATTCAGTTGGTTCTTGGCTTATTACTTGGCAGTTTGCTTCAACTAATATTGCCATTTCTTACCCAAGCAGTTGTTGATGTTGGCATTGGAAATCAGAATTTGAATTTCATCTATTTAGTGCTTGTTGCTCAATTAGTCTTGTTTTTTAGCCGAGCAACCGTAGATTTTATTCGCAGTTGGATTTTGCTTCATATTGGCACACGAATAAATATTTCACTTGTCTCTGATTTTCTTGTCAAGTTAATGAAATTACCAATACGATTCTTCGATGCGAAGATGATTGGCGATATTATGCAACGAATTACGGATAATCATAGAATAGAAGAATTTTTAACCCAATCCATATTAAGCATTCTTTTTGCAACTGTAAACTTTGTTATCTTCAGCATAGTACTCGCAATCTATAATGTTCAAATTTTTCTAGTCTTTTTGGCTGGAAGCACTTTGTATGGACTTTGGATTGTAATATTTTTAAAGAAACGCAGAGAGCTTGACTTTAAACGTTTCCAACAATCATCCGATAATCAAAACAACCTCTATCAGATGATTACTGGAATGCAAGAAATTAAGTTAAACAATTGCGAAAAACAAAGACGTTGGGAATGGGAACATATACAAGCACGATTATTTAAAGTGAGCATAAAAGGATTAGCCCTTTCTCAGTACCAACAGGCAGGGTCAGTTGTAATAAACGAAACAAAAAATATCATCATATCTTTTATGGCAGCTAAGTCGGTTATTGATGGCAATATCACGCTAGGGATGATGATGTCCATACAATATATTTTGGGTCAGCTAAACAGCCCAATAGAACAAATGATTGGCTTTATGCAACAAACACAAGATGCAAAAATCAGTTTAGAAAGACTAGGCGAAATCCACCAAAAAGAAGATGAAGAAAAACCCGATGATGAAAAGATAAATATACTCCCTGAAAACAGAAGCTTAAAAATAAATAATCTTTCGTTTCAATATGATGGAGCAGGTTCAGAAAAAGTATTGGATGAAATAAACCTAGAAATTCCGCAAGGGAAAATAACCGCAATAGTTGGAACAAGCGGAAGCGGAAAAACAACCCTTGTTAAATTGCTTCTTGGATTTTATCCTCCAGTTTCAGGAGAAATAAAAGTGGGCGAATCGGCATTAGAAAATATCAGCAATAGAATGTGGCGAAGTAAATGCGGAGCGGTAATGCAAGACGGCTTTATATTTTCTGATACCATAGCAAAGAATATCACTATAAGCGAAGAAACAATAAACAAAGAAAAGCTACTTCATTCGGTTAATGTGGCAAATATCCGAGAGTTTGTTGAAACATTGCCACTTGCATACAATACTAAAATTGGTGGTGATGGTCATGGATTAAGTCAGGGACAAAAACAACGAATGCTTATTGCAAGAGCCGTATATAAAAATCCTGAATACATCTTTTTCGATGAAGCTACAAACGCACTAGATGCCAATAACGAAAAGAAAATTATGGAGAACTTGGATGAGTTCTTTAAAGGCAAAACTGTGGTTGTAGTGGCTCATAGATTAAGTACGGTTAAGAATGCCGACCAAATTGTAGTATTGGAAAAAGGAAAGATAGTTGAACTTGGAAATCATCAAGAACTAGTGAAACTGCAAGGCAAGTATTATGAGTTAGTTAAGAATCAGTTGGAGTTGGGGAATTAGAAAAGAGTATGGTTGATGTATCATAATTTGGAAATGTGGCAAAGAAGCATGAGATTAGTTCAAGAGATTTATAAGATTGCTCGATTCTTTCCAATGGATAATACGATAACTAAAATACCATATAAATTAAGAAAACTGAGCGTTAATGTACCTCTCAATATTTCAAGAGGATTTGTATTTGATAATCAATTAAACTTTAGCAATTATATAATATTGGCAATAAATACTTTAGAAGAAATCAAAGAATTATTAAAACAATCCTATGAATTAAAATTTATAGAAATTAGTCAGAAGGAAAGTTTGGATTTTGAAATAAACCAAATAATTCAACTGATGAAAAAATATACGGAGAAAATTGAATGCCCGAAGAATTTAATAATATAGAAATAAGAAGCGAAGAAATAGACGACCTATTGGGCAAAGCCCCAAGTAGTATCGTACGTTGGGGAATAACTGTAATATTTTCTGTTATTTCTGTAATCTTTGTTGGAAGTTATTTTTACAAATATCCAGACATTATCAACGCTGAAATATCTGTTCAATCAGAAAATATTCCTGCAAGTATTATTGCTAAAAACTCAGGCAAAATAACTCAACTACTTGTTAAAGACAAACAAAGCGTAAAGAATGGTGATGTATTAGCAGTGTTAGAAAACACCGCAAATCTAAATGATGTATATGCAGTAAAAACACAAGTTTTTACTTTAGATTCAATTTTAAAGTTTCAAGCTGATAGCTTGTTAACTGATACAATGCTTCAAAACAATTTAATTCTTGGAGATTTACAGCCCAATTTCACAATGCTACAAAAAGCATTAAAAGATTACGTTTTCTTTTTAGAAACGGACTTTCAACATAAAAAAATTAAATCAACTGAATCTCAAATAAGCAAACACGAAGCTTTGTATCAGAAAATGCAAAGACAAACTAGCATCACGCAAGAACAATTAAAACTTGCTAAAAGTCAATTCATGAGGGATTCAATGCTATTTGCAAAAAAAGTTACATCAGAACTTGATTTTGAGAAATCTCAAACCTCCTACTTACAAAGTAAATACTCCTATGAATCCGCTAAAAGCAGTTTGGATAATGCTCAAATTTCCATTTCGCAATTGCAGTTCTCTGTATTGGAAATGGAGCAACAATATAACAATGACTTCAAGCAATTAAGAAATGGTCTAATATCGTCATTAAATACTTTTCAGTCTCAAATTAAATCGTGGGAGCAAATGTATTTATTGATAAGTCCGATTGAAGGTAAAGTAACTTTCACGCAATTTTGGAGTGAAAATCAAAATGTAAAAGCGGGTGATAATACCATGACCATAATTCCATTTAAAGAAACTAAAATAGTGGGCAGAATAAAATTACCTGTTCAGGGTTCAGGAAAAGTTAAAATTGGTCAACGAGTAAATATCAAATTTAATAACTATCCATATATGGAATATGGCATGGTAACTGGCAAAATAAAAAATATTGCGCTAATTCCAACCGAATTATTCTACATAGTTGAAGTTGATTTGCCAAATGGCTTGCAAACCAACTACAAAAAGAAACTACCATTCAGTCAAGAAATGCAAGGTGTTGCAGAAGTTGTAACCGAGGATGTTAGATTAATTGAAAGGTTCTTTAATCCGATTAAAGCTATATTGAAAAATCAGGCGGAGTAAAT
>JBAXGW010000145.1:0-3480 GCA_037139195.1 Bacteroidota bacterium | reverse complement strand
CCTAAAGATAGGCATTTTTTAAGATGAGCTAAGGGGATACCCAGTAAAAATTATTTAAATTTCTTTTTTAAGTTTTATTTGTAAAAACAGGTCTAAGCTTCATTTTTATTCATTCTTTTTTTGATAAATCAGTTATTATTTTTTACATTTGTCTAATGTGAAATAAACTCACTAATTTTAAGCGTTTAAGCTTTTAAATATGAATAAACAAGAAAAAGTAAAGGAATATTCTGAATCTGGATATAATTGCTGTCAGTCTGTTCTTGCTGCTTATGGTGAGGATTTTGGATTAGACATACATTTATCTCTTAAATTAGCTAAAAATTTTGGTTCAGGCTGTGTTTATCGTGGTGAAATTTGTGGAGCAGTTTCTGCCGCATTAATGATATACGGTTTAAAGTATGGAAGCGATTTGCCAAATGATGAATTATCAAGTGAAATAGTTTATAATTATTCAAGAGATCATATTAAAGAATTTGAGAAAATTCATAGTTCAATTAATTGCAAAGATTTATTAGGTCTGAATGTTGGATTCCCTGAAGACCTTGAAAAAATTAATGAACAGAAACTTTTCAAATGGAAATGCCCTGTTTTTATCGAAGATTCTGTTAAAATATTAGAAAATAATTTAAACAAAAGCAAAACAAAAAAGTGTATTTAATAAATTGATTACGTTTTTATTATGAACAATATATTACTTAAAATAGCTGATTATTACAAGGATTCACGTTCATCAGCATTATGTATAGTTACAAATATTAGTGGTTCAACTCCTGGAAAAGCAGGTGCAAAAATGATAGTTTTTAGTGATGGTACTATTGAAGGCACAGTTGGTGGTGGAGCAATTGAAAAAAAGATAATTGATGATGCATTAAATGTTATTAAAACACAAACGCCTCAATTTAATCAATATAATCTCCAAACTGATTTAGCAATGATTTGTGGTGGTGCTATTGGCATCTATATTGAGCCTGTTTCAAAACCTGCTAAATTACACATTTTTGGAGCAGGTCATATTGGAAAATGTATAGCACATTACGCTCCAGATATGGGATTTGATACTTATCTAATAGATTGGAGAGATGACCTTTTCGAAAACTCTGAAAATATAAAATATTCGCAAGTTCGCAAACAATATATTGAAGCTGTTAACGAAATTTCATTTGATGAAGGCTCATACATTATTGTCGTTACTCCTAGCCATGCTATGGACGAAGAAGTTCTTGCTGCAGTTGGAAAAAAATCTTGTGCTTATATTGGAGTTATTGGAAGCAAAAGAAAAATAGAGACCATTAGAAAGAAATTTATTCAAGAAAATATCCTAACCGAAGACGAGTTGAATCGTGTGGATATGCCTATAGGAATAAAGTTCAATGCTATAACTCCTGCTGAGATTGCGATAAGTATTATTGCAAAAATTATTGATGTTAAAAATTCAAAGGCGATATAGATTAGAATTCAGCACTTCGACTCCGCTCAGAGACCGATTATGATATGATTTGGTTATACTTTATTTGCAAAATATTTTGAGTATTCTTCAGGAGTATTGATATTCCTCAATATCGCATCTGTGTTTACTTCAATATTGATACGCTGAAATGGCTTTAAAATATCGTGAAGTGTAATATCAAGATTTTGAGTTTTGTTTATTTGTTCGATAATTACTTGCGATATAAGAACTGGATGTCCTCCTTTGCCACTATAAATCGGCGAACACCAAGATTTTGAGTCTCTTTTTTTCCATATTTTTTCTATAATATCGGCACTTACAAACGGATTATCTACATTTTGAATAAAACAAAAATTGCTGTTTTTTACTTCTTGAGCTGCAATTCGAATTGAAGAAAACCTACCTAACTCTGGTTTTGGATTGACAACTAACTTGACACATTTTGGCAAATCTAAAGCTTCACATAATGTTATTGTTAGAGGATTTACCATGCAATTTATTTGTGTGCACCCAGCATTTATGTATTCTTTAATAATTTTTTCTAAAAAAGCCGTAGAATTATCCCATTTAAGAAGAGCCTTTGGTTCGCCCATTCTTTCAGAAAGACCTGATGCAAGTATAATTGTTGAAAAAATATTTTCCATTGTATTAATATTTAGATAATTTGTATTCGTCTTTTCCTCCTAGTAAAAAAAGGGTCGACTGAATCATATTTGATTTTTATATTTAACTCTTGTGGCAATTTGTCTTTTATGGCTGAAAAATCAATGGTATCCGTTGAATCTATAGTAAGAAGCAACGTGTTTTTATTTGCTTCTAAGTACAGAGCAGCATTAAATCCGCGAACAAAAGAGTTGGCAAAAATTATTTCATCTAGCAAATGTATGCTTATTGTTCCGTCATTTCCAATAGGAATAGTGCTTTCAATACGCCCTTCAAGTTTACCAAGTTGTGGCAAATTGCAACCACAAGGACAAGGTGAGTCAATAATACTAGAAATATTGCCTGTACGATATCGGATTAGAGGCATTGCTTCGTTAGAAAGTGTTGTAATTACGATTTCTCCACTTTCTCCAATGTTGGCAGGCTTTCCTGTTTGCAAATTTATTATTTCTACTATAAAATCGGCACTTCGCAAATGAAATCCATTGTGGTGATTACAATCAACTGCAAAGCCATAGCCAAATTCAGTATGCCCATAATGCGAAAACACATTGCATTTCCAAGTATTTTTAATTCTTTCAATTATAGATTGAGGAATGAAATCTGCTGTAAGTAGAACGCTTTTAGGACGCATGGTTTCATCCACACAACTCATATAAAGAATTTCTGCTGGCATACCAACCAAACAACCTGCTTTTCGTGCGTCTTCAATTGCTGAGTTAACAGATTTTATTGCGCCTGATATTTCAGAATGAACTCCAATTCTAGAAAGACTTTCTTTTAGCAGACTTCCCAAGCTATTTTCTGTTCTATTAGAGATTAGAATTTGAGCATGTTCGCCTTTGTTAACCATTGAACTCATTCCTATAGCAAAAAAATCTATCGTTCTCTCAAGATCGCTTTCAGAGAAGAATATGCGTTTTTTGAGTCTAGTAGTTCCTGAATTTGCTAAAGTAGTTACTCTTGAAACTAAATTTTGTGGAATTGCAAGAAAAGCAAAAGGGTCGTTTGCAATTTCTGATGGCAAAGTAAATGGCAATTCGCTTATGTCGTTGGTAATATGAAGTTTGTCTTTATAAAAAGAAGTGTTTTCGCTTGCATATTTTATTAAATTTTTAAGCTTTTCAATTTGCCAATTGTGAAGTGTTTCAGGATTTAGATTGTTTAAAAGACCTGTCTTTTCAGCAACCCAATTGTGAATTGGCGAAATCATATTTGCTCCTTTTTCTCTGCTACAATAAGGTAATAGCCACATTTAATGCGCTTCATCATTTCAGGGCTAACACCTAATTCGCAATAGAAAGCCTTTGCACCTTTATCGAAAATCATTTGTCCCCACATTTCTTGAAGAGATTTTGAATAGTCTT
>JBAXGW010000144.1:0-3565 GCA_037139195.1 Bacteroidota bacterium | reverse complement strand
TTTCAGCAGCTCTTAAGATTGCTTCATAATCAACACCTGCATAAATAACGTTACCTCTAGTTACGTGTGGTTCGTACTCTTCCATTTCTTCGATAGTACATTTGTGTTTTTTCAAATCTTCAACAGTAGCAAAACGTTGAACTTTTTGAGCAACTAAATCACCATAAGGCATTGGGTGACGAGCAGCAACAACTTTTAATCCCATTCCCATTAATACTTCAATAATTCTTCTTGAAGTTTGGCTTTTTCCACAACCTGTTCTAGTTGCACCAACAGCGATTACTGGTTTTGTAGATTTTAATTGAGTTTCTTTTGGTCCTAATAAAGAAAAGTTAGCACCAGCAGCGTTAACTATTGCACTTAATCCCATCACAAATTGATAAGGAACATCGCTATAAGCGAATACGCATGTGTCAACGTCTAATTCTTTAATTAATCTCACAAGTTCGTCTTGTGCATAAATAGGAATTCCACTTGGATATAATTCTCCAGCTAATTCTGCAGGGTATTTTCTTCCGTCGATATCAGGAATTTGAGCTGCAGTAAAAGCGACTACATTGTATTCTTGTTTTCCTCTAAAATAAGTGTTGAAGTTGTGGAAATCACGTCCAGCAGCTCCGATGATAAGTACATTTTTCCTAGCCATAACAAATTTTTTGTTTATTGTTCATAATTAAGTTGCTGCAAATATAGATGTTTAAGTATTAAAAAAAAACATTTGTCAAATAATTTTTTTTCAAACTTCCCAATTACTAGGATTTTCAGGGGTTATCTCGCTTGAAAAAGTTATTAACAATTGGTTTTGATTGGTTGGCGTGTGTATTTGTGCGTTTTAATTGGAGTTTTCCTTGCTCGGTATTGTTTATAGCTTGTTAATTATTTTTTGACCTTTGGTATAAAATAGTTTCGCCAAGTGCCTTTTTTTTCTTTATTTTGTTCTTTTTTCAAAAAAAGATATTCCTTAATATTGTTAACCTTAAATTTCAAATTACCTACAATGATGAAGATTGAGCAACGCATTTCAACTTCTGTTGTCGACTACCTCAGAAATAATTTTCAAACAGATATACAAGCAAATCAAATTCAAATTCAAAAAACGCTAGAAAATTTTGATGGCGACATTACAATCGTTGTTTTTCCTTTGGTAAAAATTACAAAGACAGCACCTGAAGAATTAGGTCATAATTTGGGCGATTATCTTAAAAATACTTTTTCAGAGGTTGTTGGATGCAATATTGTAAAGGGATTTTTAAACCTTTCTATCGATGATAGCTATTATATATCATTTGTTCAGGAAGTTATGAATACTAAAAACTTTGGTTTTGCCGAAGCTCCAAGTGGACAGAAAATAATGCTCGAATATTCATCCCCAAACACCAACAAACCACTTCATTTAGGACATGTAAGAAATAATTTATTGGGTTATTCTATTGCAGAAATACTATTAGCAAATGGACATAATGTTATTAAAACTAACCTTGTTAATGACCGTGGTATTCATATTTGCAAAACTATGTTGGCATGGAAAAAATGGGGAAATAATGATAGTCCGGAATATGTTGATCAAAAAGGCGATCATTATGTAGGAAAGTTTTATGTGTTGTTTGAACAAAATCTTAAACGCGAAATGGCTGAATTAATGGCTACAGGTTTAAGTGAAGATGAAGCTAGAGCACAATCAAATTTAATGCAACAAGCTCAAGAATTATTGCGCAAATGGGAGGATAAGGATTTGGAAACCATTCAATTATGGCGAAAAATGAATAATTGGGTTTATGCTGGCTTTGAAGAAACCTACAGTAGAATGGGAGTTAGCTTTGATAAAATTTATCACGAATCCGATACTTATATTAAAGGTAAAACTTTGGTTGAACAAGGTTTAAGCAAAGGTGTATTTAAACGTAAAGAGAATGGCTCAATATGGATTGACCTTACAAACGAGGGTTTAGATGAAAAACTTTTGTTAAGAGCTGATGGAACTTCGGTTTATATTACTCAAGATATGGGAACTGCTGTTTGGCGTCATGAAGAAGAAAAGCCAGATAGAATGATTTATGTGGTTGGAAATGAGCAAGATTATCATTTTAACGTATTAAAGGAAGTGCTTAAGAAAATGGAATATAGTTGGTCTGATTCTATTTATCACATGTCTTACGGAATGGTAGAATTGCCCGAAGGGAAAATGAAATCGCGCGAAGGAACAGTTGTTGATGCTGATGATTTGATGGAAGAAATGGTTCAAACAGCAAAACAGATTACTAAGGAACTTGGAAAATCAGATGGTTTGGATTTTAATTCGGCTCAAAAACTTTATGAAATAATTGGAATGGGCGCTTTGAAATATTTCATGTTAAAAGTTGATCCAAAGAAAAATATGATGTTTAATCCAGAGGAATCGGTAGATTTTAATGGAAATACTGCCCCGTTTATTCAATATACGTATGCTAGAATTCAATCGGTTATTAGAAAAGCATCGGAAGTGAATTTAAATATTGGCTATAGAAAAGTAGAGTTTTTAAACCCTGAAGAAAAAGCCTTGATAAAAGTTCTTTACGATTATAAAGATACTGTTCGCTTAGCAGGTGAATTGCTTAGTCCAGCAATTATAGCCAACTATAGCTACGACTTAGCAAAACAATACAACACATTTTATCATAACTGCCCTATAATAAAAGAAGATAGCGAAGATAGACGCATGTTCCGCTTGTCGTTATCAAACGAAGTGGCTCAGGTTGTTAAGAAAAGCATGAGATTGTTGGGCGTTGAAATGCCGAATAAAATGTAGTAATTTGATGATTTGCTAATTTAGTTAATTGGCGATTTGGAATAACTTCGAGCGTTTTTCAAGCGCGAAGTGTAAATGCAAAGGCAATTTCTGACTAATTTTCAAATCATCATTATTGTAAAAGTCATAAATATAAATACAATTATTGTTTTTAAGAATCTAATTATTCTAGTTGCTCTAGTGTAATGAAGTATTTTGTTTTCTTCTGTTATTTTGGTGGAATAATTAAAAATATGAGGATAACGATTTAAGATTGTTAAGCCAATAAACAATATGGTAGTTATTGAAGGTAAAATAAATACATTTGAGATGTGTTCAATTAAATAAAACCAAGAGAAATAACTAGAAAAAGCAACTGCCCAAAATAATAATAGTGCAATAAAACTAATATATTCAAGATTTTTGTCTAACAAAGATAATTCTAATTTGACTTTTGAATTTGATTTCATAATAATTTGATTTTTTTTATTTTTATTTGTTTTCATTCCAAAGCTCAGTCATGAATTTTGATTCATCCTTAACTAATTGTTTTTTATAATCGTTTCTTTTCCCATTTAAATTATTATAATAGGTTAGTTCATTTCTATCATAGAAAAAAGCAATTTCTAAACCTTTAATTAATTTCAATGAATCACCATCCCATTTATATATTTCTTTTGAAGCTACAGTACTCCCGCCATAAGAACTTCTGATTAGCTTTGAATTAAAATCATAAGTAATATTATATAAACTGGGTATCCCCTTAGCTCATCTTAAAAAATGCCTATCTTTAGGGGATGG
>JBAXGW010000143.1:0-3566 GCA_037139195.1 Bacteroidota bacterium | reverse complement strand
AATATAGTGATAATTATTTGAATGACAAAGTGTTAAATTTTAGAACTCCCCTTTAGTAAATCCTATGCTTTCTGTTAAATTAAATATTTATACTGAAGCTAACAACGATGCAATGATTTTAGAATATACTACTGATGGCACTGCATGGGTTAAACTTACTGGCGATGCTGGTTTTTATAATAATACAAGTGCTACTGGTTCATTACCTCAACCAAAATGGAGTGGCTTAGTTGGCTCTTGGAATACTTATAAAACAGCTCTAACAGCAGTTGCAGGGCAAGCAAATGTGAAATTCAGATTTAGATTTGTTACTAATGCTACTACTACCAACCAAGGTATCGCTATTGATGATTTTAAAATTTATGATAAGCCTTCTTAT
Source organism: Bacteroidota bacterium (assembly GCA_037139195.1). GTDB lineage: Bacteria > Bacteroidota > Bacteroidia > Bacteroidales > JAHJDW01 > JBAXGW01. The sequence continues at coordinate 3,187 of JBAXGW010000143.1, read as the reverse complement.
GATATAAAAGTTGTTCAATGGATGAACCCAAGCTCGGGCTGCGGTTTAACTAACAACGAATCAATGATTGCTAAAGTTACCAATTTAGGCGCTTTAGATATTGATTCTATTCCTATGGCATATTCTATAAATGCTGGCGTTACTCTTGTAAAAGACACTATTTTCTCTACGCTTCATGCTAATGGAACTGATACTATTACTTTTACATTCCCTACAAAAGCTGATTTCTCTGTAAATGGTATTTATAATTGTGGTATTGCTGCTAGTTTAGCAAATGAAGGAGATAGAACAAATGATACTATTTTCAGTCAAGTTACTTCTATTCCTCTTATTTCTACATACCCTTACTTGCAAGATTTCGAAACCGCTACCAATTTTTGGTCGTCAGGTGCAATTGCTGGCACTGATATTTGGCAAAGAGGAACGCCTGCTAAAGCAAATATTGTTGGTGCGGCGAGTGGAACTAATGCTTATGCCACAGGTCTTGCTAATAATTATTCATCAAATGCAAATATTTGGTTAATGACGCCTTGTTATGATTTATCTACTTTAGTAAATCCTATGCTTTCTGTTAAATTAAATATTTATACTGAAGCTAACAACGATGCAATGATTTTAGAATATACTACTGATGGCACTGCATGGGTTAAACTTACTGGCGATGCTGGTTTTTATAATAATACAAGTGCTACTGGTTCATTACCTCAACCAAAATGGAGTGGCTTAGTTGGCTCTTGGAATACTTATAAAACAGCTCTAACAGCAGTTGCAGGGCAAGCAAATGTGAAATTCAGATTTAGATTTGTTACTAATGCTACTACTACCAACCAAGGTATCGCTATTGATGATTTTAAAATTTATGATAAGCCTTCTTATGATATAAAAGTTGTTCAATGGATGAACCCAAGCTCGGGCTGCGGTTTAACTAACAACGAATCGATGATTGCTAAAGTTACTAATTTAGGCGTATTAGATATTGATTCTATTCCTATGGCTTACTCTATCAATGCTGGTGTAACAATTGTAAAAGACACTATTTTCTCTACACTTCATGCTAATGGAGCCGATACTATTACTTTTACATTCCCTACAAAAGCTGATTTCTCTGTAAATGGCACTTATGATTGTGGTATTGCTGCTAGTTTAGCAAATGAAGGCGACAGAACAAATGATACAATTTTCCGTCAAATTTCATCTGTTCCTCTTATTTCTACTTATCCTTATCTTCAAGATTTCGAAACCGCTACCAATTTTTGGTCGTCAGGTGCAATTGCTGGCACTGATATTTGGCAAAGAGGCACGCCTGCATCAACTAATATTATTGGAGCAGCTAGTGGTAATAATGCTTATGCAACCAATTTAACAGGAAATTATAATTCAAATTCTAACATTTGGCTTATGACTCCATGTTTTGATTTGTCAGCAATAACTAACCCTATGCTTTCTGTTAAATTAAATATGTTTACCGAAGCTGATTGGGATGGCATGATTCTAGAATATACTACCAATGGCACAACATGGGTAAAACTTACAGGCGATGCTGGATTCTATAATAATACTAGTGCAAGTGGAACCGTAACTCCTCCAAAATGGAGTGGTGAAATTGGAACATGGAATTTGTATAAAACTTCAATTCTGTCTTTGGCTGGTCAAACAAGTGTAAAATTCAGATTTAGATTTGTTAGCGACAATAATACAGAGGCTGATGGCGTTGCTATTGATGATTTTAAAATTTATGAACCTGCTGCTAACGATGTAGGAGCTACGGAAATTATAACCTTGAATAACACTACATGTGGAGACATAAACGATAGTGTTTCTGTCGTTGTTTATAATTATGGAACAGCTGCTCAAGATACTGTTCCGGTGATTGTTAATATAACTACTCCATCTGGATTAATAACTTTATCAGATACTTTATTTAGCAATTTACTTCCTAGCACATCGGACACATTGTTAGTTGGCACTTTTAATTCTACCCTTACAGGCAACTATTCATTTGTAGCTTTCACTAAACTTTCAAGTGATAATGTTTATCCTGAAAATGATACAGCTAAGTTACAAAAAACAGTGCTGGTTCCTTTAGCAATTCCTTATACCGAAAACTTTAACGGCACAACATTAAATTGGTCGGGAACAATGAATTGGATTACAGGTCATACTAATACTTCAAAAGTTTTATCAGAGAACTTATATGATACAAATCCTACTACATACGCTATGTCGCCAAAAGTTGGAACAATTACTGCTAATTCGTATCTAAAATTTGATTATTCTATTGTTAACTACAGCACATTAGATACAACAATTTTATCATCACAAGACTCAATTAGCGTATATTTCGCAACATGCGATAGCTCATATTTAATCTACGTTATAGATTCTTTAACTCACTCTCCAAGTGACACTTTAACAACTAAAATGTTAAATGTTGGATATCTTGCAGGTAAAGAAGGATTTATTTACTTTGGTTTGAAATGGGGAGCTGGCGATTATTGGGTTGACATTGATAATGTGGTGTTAGCTGAACCAAAAACCATAAACTTAGGAAACAATGTTACTCTATGTGGAGACCAAACTGCTAATTTTGATGCAGGAACAGGGTTTGACTCTTATTCTTGGTTTAATGGAGCAACAACTCAAACAGTAACAATAGATTCTGTTGGCTATGGATTAACAACAATTTCAGTTTATGTGAATGCAATAGATCCTTTATTTAAAACGGTTGTTTCTGATACGGTTTTATTAACTTTCGACAATTGCTCTGGAATAAACGAAAATATGGTTGTTGCATCTGTTTATCCAAACCCTACTAATAACTCGGTTAATATAGAATTACCATCAAATAACCCTGTTATTGTTGAAGTTTATAATCTACAAGGAGAAAAAATGATTAAAACTACTGAATACAATAAAACGCTAATAAATATCAATCTATCGGATTTAGCCAATGGAATGTATATTTTAAAAGTAATAAGTAGTCAGGGAGTTTACAATCAAAGGATTACTTTGCAAAAATAAACTATAAAGCAGCTTTTAAAAGCTGAATATATTTAAAGAAGGTGTTTAGATGAATCTTTATCTTTTAAACACCTTTTTTTATTTGGTATCAGTAATGTCCGATTAAAACGTTATGAAACAAAATCTTCAAAGATTTCTCACTTCGTTCGAAATGACTATCAAAAGG
>JBAXGW010000142.1:0-3603 GCA_037139195.1 Bacteroidota bacterium | reverse complement strand
TTTTTTGGTCGTTTTTTAGTCAATTTTGACGATTTTGGCTGCAAGTTGGGTTAAAATCAAAATATTATACGTGTATAATTTGCTTCAATATTATTTGGCAATAATTTCCCTCTCAACAAACCAATCTAAAGAATCAGAAATAGCTTTTTCTGTAGATTGAAATCTTAGCTTTAAATCTCTTTTTGCTTTATGATTGTTATAGAAATTATTAATGCACAAAATCCTCATATTAGTAAGCGAAATACTTGTTTTAATTCCGAGCTTTCTTATTATGCTTCCGAATAGGCCAATTAATAGTAGCAAATATTTTGGAATCATTATATATATTGGATTATTATAGGTTGTTGTAGATAGTTTTTGAAAGAAACTTTTGTAGCTTAAGTTTTCATTTGCCAATATATAAGATTCTCCAGATTTCCCAAATTTCATTGCATTAACAGTTCCTTTTGCTGCGTCCTGAACATGAACAAAGTTTTTTCCGCCTGATGGATAAAAAATTATTTTTTTCTTATAACCCATTAAAATTATTTCCCCTGAACTGGGCTTAGAATCATAAGTTCCAAGCATAAAAGTTGGATTTACTACCACAACTTTCATTTTGTCTTTGTACGACAAAGCGATTTGTTGACCCTCAAATTTGCTTTTTGCATAATGAGATTTAGTGAAAGGGGCTTTCATTTCGATGGTTTCATTCTCCCGATTTTCATTCAATCCGTAGCCAAAGGTATTTGCAGAGCTAACATATACAAAAGTTTCAATTTCATTTATTGCAGCAGCCCTAATTAAAGCTTCTGTTGCATCTACATTTACGCTTGAATAATCGGAATAGTGAAGTAACGATTGCTCTGTTATTGCAGCTACATGTATAACGCAGCTGCAATCTTTCAACGCATTTTTAATACATTCTTTATCAACAATATCACCCTGAGCCAACTCTAAGTTGGGATGCGCTTTTAATTGAAAGTTATTACAATTTCTTAATAATCCTTTAACTGAATAGCCTTTTGCAAGTAGTTCAGCAATAATATTGCTTGCTAATAAGCCATTGGCTCCTGTTACTAGTACTGTTTTCATAGTTAAGCAAGTTTAAATGAAATTTCTCTTTCTACAGCCCTTGATAATATTGGAAGTTTTATCCAAATAGGAATAAGTGTCATTAGAACCCAATTTAATTTGTTTGCCCAACCAAGCAAAATCAAGGTGTCTTTTTTAAACAATTGATGTATGCTAATCTTAGCAGCTTTTTCGGGCGAAACAAGTCCGATTTTGCCTAAAATACCTTGCAACTCTATTCTTTGCGAAACATCTTTGTTTGTCTTCATTGGACCTGGATGCACTACGCTTACAAACACATTAGTTTTCTTTAGTTCTTGGTAAAGCCCACGTGAAAAATGCTGAATAAAGCGCTTTGATGCAGGATATACCGTTTTAAATCCAATAGGACTGAATGAAGCCATGCTAGAAACATTTAAAATATACGATTTATCTTGCTTCAAGAGATTGGGCAATAGTTGATGTGTCATAATAGAAATCGACATCACATTTAATTGTATAATTCGGTCGATATAATCTACATCACAATCGATAAAACTTTTAGTTCCTCCGCAACCAGCATTATTTACAAGTATATTAACATTATATGTAGAATTAACTTGATTCGCCAGTGCTAGTATATTTTCTTTTATCGAAATATCAGTTTCGTAATAATACGATTCAACGCCCATTTTTCTGGATTCTTCAGCTACTAAATGGATATTTTCATTTGACAATGCAACCAATATTGTATTTATTTTTCTGCTTGCAAGTTCTAGTGCAAAGCACTTGCCCAGCCCTTGACTGGCACCTGTAATTAGTGCAAATTGTTTAGAATTTATGGTATTCATAGCTTAATTTTTTTAGTTTATTAATTTGATGCTAAATCAATGTCTTGTGAAGTATATATTGCATTTTTTCGGCTCTGCATAAATGCCACCGAAGTTCTATAAGCTAAGTAAGCAGCAGGAATTCCTATAATAAGTCCTCCAATGAGCAAGGACATAAATATTTCTTTACTACCGATAAAACAAGAAAGTATCGCTTTAAATCCTAAATGCTTAGGGAAAACAAAAACACAGTTATAGCCCATTACTGTTTTACCTAGATAGAAAGAAAAAGCGTAGAAAAAAGGACCCGTTAAGCTATTAATATGATATACCCCAATTACAGCAATGCCTTTTTTCATTTTAAATAGCTGAGTAATAACTAAGGCAATAAGTGCTTTTGTTCCAACAAAAGGAGTTGTGGCTAAAAATATTCCTAAAGCATAAGACAAAGCTGCTTTATGTGGATTTTCATCTATTGAAAACCAACGAGTAAAGGCGTTTTTAATTTTATTATTTACTGTTTTCATAGTTAAATTTAGTTATGAAATATTGTAGGTTTTATTGATTTTTCTGCTGTTGCCTAAGGCAACATTTTTATATTTCACAGTGTTACACTGTGTTTTTCACAGAGTTTCACTGTTTTCTCTGTGTCACACTGTGCTTCAACTCTGTGTCACACTGTGTAAATAGAGCACTTGCTTTAGCAAGCTTTTGCTCTGAAACAACTGTTATTTTAAAACACAATCTTATATTTTTACAAGTATTTTAACTTCAAGCATATTTCGCAAATTCAATAAATTCTTCTGAAATGTTTTTCGCATTATTGGATCTAAAATTACCGCAGGAGCAATTTGCTGAGCATCAGACGACGCAGTGAATGTTATTGCAATTTTAGTTTCGTTCAGCTTTTTTATTTCCCAAGTAGCGTTATAATTTTTTATCCTCGAAATTCCATCCGACTCTTTCACCAGATTATTTAGACTATTAATATTTATTTTAGCGAAATTGCCCGATTTTGCAGTTTTCAAATGATATTCCGAAACTACATCTCTATTATCTAAAGGCCAAGGAAGACCAAATATCGTATAGGTTATCCAGCAGGTATCCGATTTCTTTTTTAATAAACGTGTAGATTCTACGTTTTTCATCCATTTTTTTTGAAAATCATAATTCGAAATATGATAAACAGCGTTTGAAACATTAGAGTTGACAATCATAACGCCTTTTCTTTCTCTAATTAAATTGCCAATTGAATTTTTAACCCATCTTTCGTAGATATATATTTTATCTGATTCGTAGCATAATGACCAATCTTCTAATTCAGGTGCATCGTTTTTTAGACTCGTTTCCAAATAATTTAATGATTGAAAGAATGCATTTGTATTATTTTGAAGAGAACTAATTCTGTTAGGAAAAGATGATGCATTGGCGAGGTTTAAAAATAGAGCGCTAAAAAGAGCTGCCAGCAATAATTTTTTTGTTTTCATAATTTCAAGTTTAATGGGTTTCTGTATCTATGACAACTTTTTATTAAGATACCCCTATTCATTAAAATTATTTTTATTGAAAAAACTATTTATAGCTGATTATATGGAAATTGCAAACAATTATATGAAAATTAAATTGAGTGAATTTAAAATTTATCTGTACTTTTATGCTATATATTTGAATATATTGAGCGATTTAATTTAACTGGGTATCCCCTTTACTCATCTAATATTATTTCGATTTTACTATCATT
>JBAXGW010000141.1:0-3637 GCA_037139195.1 Bacteroidota bacterium | reverse complement strand
TAGTAAAATCGAAATAATATTAGATGAGTAAAGGGGATACCCAGTATGTTTTATTCTCAATTTATTTGCATATTTGGTTATCAAAGTGTATCTCTGTCAACCTAATACTCCGAGTTAAAATATAAATATAACTTCAATAAAATCCATTATTAGTCGTCTAAAGTCGGATTATTTCGCCTAGTTTGGACGACTAATAATTGAATTTATTTTTCGCATTTATTTGATATACAATATAAAAAAACAAATACAGGATATTTTATTTGCAATAAAAAACATCAAATTTAATAGAACTTATTTTCTTAGTAGCTAAATGAAAATGGCGCGAGTTGATTATTTAATTTCAAAATTCCATTTCACAAATACAACACTCCCCATACTAATCCCCACAAAAACAACAAAAAACATTATTTCGCTTACAACTGGAGCATCAAACGGATATGCCCAAAATGTTCCTTTACTATTGATGCTATCTCGAAGAATGTGCGAGGATAAAGTTAAAAAAAACGAATAAAAAAGCAAGCAATATGAATGCGTTTTTTCTTTGATTCGGAGTATAAGAGCAAATAACAAGCTAAATCCTAACGAAAACAATAAGCTATGACTCAGAGGTCGAGTTTCTAACTTTATCATATCTTCAACTGCAACAGAATGAGCAACAATTGCATGGTCTATATCAATCAAAACAGCGGGTATTAAAATAATAAGTACTAATTTCCAATTGATAATCTTACTCAACAGAAAAGGAAAAATCATAACAAAAGCAATAAACCCATGAGTAGTCGAATCGAAAATAGCTATAAGCAAAGGCGTTTTTGCATTAGGCACAAGACATTTATGAGCAAAAAAGGCAATTATCCATAATAGTATAAGTATGAAAATATTTTTTATTGGAATATTCATTTATTTATTACAATTTTCAAACTATCATTTATAACGCATTCCTTCCCATCGATAACAGCATTTTTTTCTCCTGTGTAGGGCCTGATATATGTAAACTTCGATTTTCCATAATTTAAAAGTTCTTTACCTTCCAAAGTGTACAAACCCGTATAACCGTCCTTTTTCACCATTATCAACCTATTTATGTTTGCACAAGAATATTCTTCAATTATAATTTCATCAAAAATTGGTTGAATAATTTCAACCGCATTACAATCAACAATTCCAAATTTCCCATTCTTTTTAACTTTAAAAAAATCTCGATATATTTCATATGAATCATAAGAATTTAATGTAGAATCATCTTCATTATCAATTAATACTACATAATTTCTTAGATTGTCACTCCCATACCTAAAAACCATTCCTAATTTTGTTTGTTTTATGAAAATAACAGAATCAATTTCTTTAAACTCATACCAGTAACTAGTCATAGGTCTATAACCTTTATTCATTAATCCAAATATTCTTCTCTTTTCGACAGAATAACTTAAATGTCCTTCATAATCATCACACTTTAAAAAATACTCATTATTAATATTTTTTTTCGTAGGTTCAGATTTAATTTCATAAGATATAAATAGAAGAAAAGACCAAAACACATATAACACAAATAAATAAACAGCAGAAACGAGTAAAACTCTAACTCCATTTATTTTTTTAGTTCTAAGCATACTATAAAACACAATCAGCATCCCTCCCAAAATTAAAAAAAAATACGTGTAAGCAATTTTAGTTCTAACTACAATTGAATATGTAAATGGGATTAATATTAAACTTGAAAGAAAAACAAGTGTAAGACAAATTAATATAATCCAAACTCTACTTTTAATAACCCGTCTCAAAGCAAAATACATAAATAAAGGGTAAAGCAGAGACAACAATAATAGTATTAATAGTTTCATATATATTGTATTTGATATGGCAATAGGTTAAACATTTTAATATTAACAATTTATACTTATTCTAAAATTAACTTTTTATTTTTCAAGCCATTTCTTCTAGTCAGGTAGAGTGGCAAATATGAAATGATAATATAAGATTTGCTGTATCGATACCATTGTCAATTAACTAATTAGCTCTATCAGCTTCCTCGTATAATCAGCCATAAAAAGCGGAATATTCAACAAACCATTTTCATATTTCAAATTTCGCAATGAATATCGAATGCCCAACTTTGGAGAGAACTCTTTTCTATAAACAGACATACTCTTACTTTTTACGTTTTCATCCGATTTTACTTCTATTGGAATAATTTCGTTCTGATAATGAACCAGAAAATCGAGCTCTGCCATATTTCCCGAAGTCCAATATCTGGGCAAACCTTCAAATTGCCTTAGCAAACTCTGTAAAATATAATTCTCAGTCAGCGCACCTTTAAATTCCGTAAACAACCTATTGCCTTCTGCTATAGCCATTGGATCGAGATGCGACAAGCGACGCAACAATCCCACATCAAATGTATATACCTTAAAAGCAGACAAATCATCATACGCCGACAAAGGTAATGATGGTTTTTTGGCACAATAAATTCTATTTGCCAATCCGGCATTTATAAGCCAAAGCAGGGCGTCTTCGTATTCTCTAGCTCTTGCGCCAGGCTTTACTGTTTGATACAAAAACTTCTTATTTTCTCTTGCCAACTGCGAAGGAAGCGATGCCCAAATATAATTTATTTTATGTACATCTTTATTTTCAACGTTCTTTGAAAAATCTAAAAAATATGCATTTAAAATATTTTGTAAAACAATTTGGGTTTGCTCCACATTGCTATTATCAAGCAATTGAACAATTGCCTCGGGCATACCTCCGGAGATAAAATACATTTTAAACTTTTCAATCAATTGATTGAAAAATATATCAGGAATTGAATCTAAGGACTCTAAACTATCCAAGAAATCAAACAATTTCGCATCGGCATGATGCAAAAACTCGCTAAAGCTAACAGGATAAATTGCAAGAAAATCTACTTTCCCAACAGGAAACGAAGCACCACGGCTAAGCGCAACACCCAACAAAGAACCCGCACAAGCAATGCAATATTCTGGCGATTCTTCGCAAAAATATTTCAAGGAATTCAGCGCATCATTGCATTCTTGAATTTCATCAAAAACTATAAGTGTTTTCTCGGGTATAATTGGCTTTCCAAAAACCAATGATAGGTTTTGAATTATTCGTTTAGGGTCTTTAGTAGTTTCAAAAAATTGTTTCAGTTCAGGTTTGCCATCAAAATTAAAATAGGCAATGCTTTCGAAATTGCTTTCTCCAAAACTTTTCAAAAGCCAAGTTTTACCTACCTGTCTTGCTCCTTGCAAAATCAATGGTTTTCTGTTAGGACTGTTTTTCCAGGCAATTAATTTTGAAATATCTGTTCTTATTATCATAAATAAAATCACACTTTAAACGCCAATTATGTGATTTTAATCACATAAAACATATTTAACATTGGCAAATATATAAATCATAGGCTTTAATTGCAAATATATTTGTGGGAAATTATAAAATTTTGGATAGCGATAAAATTCAACATCCTATTCCTACTGGCACTAAAGGCTCCATCGCATGATAATATGGGTACTCTGCCCAAACAAAATTTGTATATTTTGCCATCATTTCCATTACACCCTCTCCAGGTTCAGTATTATTTAAACTGGGTATCCCCTTAGCTCATCTTAAAAAATGCCTATCTTTAGGGGAT
>JBAXGW010000140.1:0-3638 GCA_037139195.1 Bacteroidota bacterium | reverse complement strand
CCTCTCTCCTTTTTTCTCCTCAACTTATTGTCATTCCGACAGCAGGGAGGAATCTTATATTATTATTCCGGACAACAATGGTTTTAAATAATAAATTTTCAGTATATTTGATGTTCAAAATCACAAATCGCAATGAGTATAGAAACAAAAAAAGTTGATTTAATTAGTTGGATAGCAAGTATACAAAACAAAAGATTAATTGAAAAGCTTGAAAAATTCAGAGATTCAGAAGACTCATGGTGGAGTAACTTGCCAAAATCTGTTCAATCAGAAATTATTGAATCCGAAAAACAATCTAATAATTCGGATTTGTTATCACATAACTATAGAATAAAACGCACACAATAAATATCTATAATTCATTTTTCCAATTTATAGCTATTAGTTCGCCTTTATTTACTGCAATATCCAAATATTTCATGGCATTTTCGTAATTATTAGTTTTGAATAAATATTCCGAAAAATGAAACTCAATAAAATCAATTGGAATCGTATTATTATTAAATGCTATTTCAAAGTATTTTTTTGCATTTTCTAAATCTCCCTTTTTTAGAAAATATACAGCAAAATTCCTTGCGGAATATCCAATATTATTATTCCCTGTTTGTATTGCCTTTTCTAAATATTTGAAACATTCATCTAATTCCCCTTTAATTATTAATGCATAAGCTAAATTGTCATTTGCATATCCGCTATTTGAATCTAATAATAATGATTGTTTAAGGCTTAAAATACTTTCTTCTATTTGTCCAATAAATATCTGATAATAGCCGATATTGTTATATGTTTTTGCTTTGACAGTGTTATTATCGATTAATTCTATTAATTCTTGTGATTTTTCAATATACAATGAATAATTTTTATTCTTCTTCTCTTTTTCAGCAATAGTTAGCAAAGATGAGTACTTCAATTCCTTATAAGAAAACTTAAAGGAATCTCTTTTACTTATATATTTGTCTGCTTGCTCAATGTTTTTCTTTATTTCGGACGGCAATTTATCAATCCAATCTGCATTTTTATGAGTAAATATTTTTTTGTAAATTCCAAATGCATAAACAATAAGATTATCAGGCATTTCTGATCTATAGGTCCATTTCGATTCCCAAAATCCAGAATTTAAATAACCGATATCAATTCTTTTTTGAGTAAGAATTACTCCAAATCCAAAAAATAACCCTACTAAAAACAAAAAAACGTCAATATCAGTTCTATTTTCAAATGATACTTCATTTTCTAATAATTTAATTTTTAAAAATTCAACAATAATCGAACATATCAATCTATTTGGACGCTGTATAAGCGAGTTTGAAATATAAATCACATATTGATTTTTTGCAACAATTTGCGTGTCTGACTCAAAAGTTTTCCCCTGAATTTCAAAAGGAGTACTAAAAGTATCTCTTAAATCTTTTACTACTTCATATTTAATTCTGTATTCATCAATCGAGAGAAGTTTAGAAATATCTGAAATAAGACATTCTACTTCTAGATTTTTTGTTGAAATTGTTTTTGGAAAATATTGCTCATTTAATTGAAATTGAACTCCTTCCAAAAAAGGAAACCCAGTGGTTTTAATTAAATATAATAAATTTTTTTCTATCCAATTTGAATCAGTATCAGAAATAACAAATTCCATTTTAAATTTTTTTAATTAAAGCAAACCTAAATAAATATTTTTTTTTATCCAAAATAATTAGGTCTTTTAATCTATCACGTCCCACAAAAAGTCCTATAATCTCCATCATCTTCTCCAATCTGAAAATCAGCATGTTTTTCATTGAAAATATAAGGAGAATTCATAGCTTCAAGCAATTGATTAAACAACGTAAAATCATTATTATTGCAAACCTCGTCCAATGCCTTTTCAACCAAGTGGTTTCGTGGAATAAATGCCGGATTATTAGCTTGCATCAGCAATTTTGCGTCATCAATTGTATTTGTAGTTTGTGAAATTAGATTTTTCCAAGTTGTTTGCAATAATTTAAAATCTTCTTGCAAATATATAGCTGATATATTTGGCAAATCTTCTTGAAGCACTAAAAAAGTATTGGTATAATCTGCCCGATTATCTTCCATCCAATTTGAAAGTTGAAATATAAACGCTTTTTCTGCGTCCAAAACATTTGTAAAACCAAGTTTGTTGCCCATCATTGCCAGCCATTTTTCTTCGTATTTCTTTGGAAAGGCGTCCAGCACTTCATCAGCTAGTTTTATGGCTTCTGATTCAACTGGATGAATAATTGGTGTCAACGAATTGGCAAAGCATGCTAAATTCCAATGTGCAATTCGGGGCTGATTTCCGTATGAATAGCGACCATTAACATCAATAGAGCTAAACACCGTCTTTGGATTGTAAGCATTCATAAATGTGCAAGGACCATAATCAAAGGTTTCGCCAGCAATTGACATATTATCGGTGTTCATCACGCCATGAATAAAACCTACACGCATCCAATCTATAATTAAATCAATTTGTCGTTCCATAACTGATTTTAACAACTCCAAAACAGGATTTTCAGTCGATTTAAGTTCTGGATAATGTCTGTTTATAGTGTAATCAGCAAGTTCTTGAAGTTCGTTTTTCGCAAGAAAATTCTTAGCATATTCGAAAGTGCCCACGCGAATATGACTTGAAGCAATACGAGTTAGAATGACACCTTCCTGAACTTCTTCTCTATAAATTTTTTCGCCCGAACTAACAATAGCCAAACTTCTCGAACTCGGGATTTTCAAGCCAAACATCGCTTCACTTATCAAATATTCGCGTAGCATGGCTCGTAAAGTTGCTCTGCCATCGCCTCTTCGGGAATACGGCGTTCGTCCCGAACCTTTTAGTTGAATATCAAATCTTTTATTTTGTGGAGTTATATGCTCGCCTAACAAAATTGCTCTGCCATCACCCAGCATGGTGAAATACCCAAATTGATGCCCTGCGTATGCTTGAGCCAAAGGCTCCGAACTTGGAATAATTTCATTTCCTGATAAATAATTGGCAAGTTCATTTTCGTTTAAAGAATCAATATCAAGTCCTAAATCTACTGCCAATTTTCTATTGAACAATAGCATTTTAGGAGCAGAAACCTTTTCAGGATTCATTTTTGTAAACATATTTACCGATAGCTTTGAGTAGCTATTATCAAAATTCCAATTCATAATTATAGTAGTTTTTTCACGCAAAGGTGCAAAGACGCAAAGCGATTTATTAGCTAAACGTAGTATTTTATTGTGCGTTTTGCAAATATTATTTGATAATGTTATAATTGGGGGTATTCAATTTTTAATATAATATATCAGCATTATTCATTTTGGTTGAAGTGTTTTAATTTCAATAAGAAACAATTTGTAATTAAATACATCTTCTATGGATTACTTTTAACAAATATTGTCTTATATAAATAATGAGTATTAGTAGAGTGATGTTTTATTTTTTTTGTTTTACAAACTATACTAACATAAAAAATGTCTTTGTCTTTCATTTTCCAAGCATGTGTTTCTATAACATTGTCAATTTCCATCTTGCTACTATCTTCGGAGGTGTAATTAGTTTTTAAATTTTTTATACTCCAAATACTTTTGTTTTTATATTAGTAGTGATGCGTTAATATTTTCAGAATAATTGTATATAATTGATATTTAAA
>JBAXGW010000139.1:0-3686 GCA_037139195.1 Bacteroidota bacterium | reverse complement strand
TTTGGTCGTTTTTTAGTCAATTTTGACGATTTTGGCTGCAAGTTGGGTTAATATTCCAACAGCTGAAATAAGAAAAGCTCTTTGTTCAAAAACTTATTGGATTGTATTTGAAATAGAAGATAAAAGGATTGTAATATTAGATATTATTCATTCAGCTCAAAGCCCAGAAGAATACATTAAAGAAATTTAAAACAAAACTCTAACTTCCCCAATTACAAACCTACCAGGCGACAAATACCCTTTTTTGTCGATATAATGACTGTCTAAAATATCTTCTACGCTTAGTGATAACCAATATCTTTTAAAGAATTTTTTAGAAATTTTTGCATTTAAAAGGCTATAAGCTTCCACTATACCAATGTTTTCGTCATCGTACCATTGTTCGCTTGTGTAGTTGTATGACAAAGAAATGTTTACACCCTTAATTTTAATATCTGAATATACTCCAATAATTTGTTTTGGAACTTCGGCTAAGAACTTGCCTTCTAGCTTCTGAACTTCTGGATTAATGCTGTTCATTGAGCCAATAACACTTGAATTATAAGAATAATTAAGCATCAAGTTAAAATAATCTTTGGGTTCCCACATCAACAAAAGGTCGGTCCCGAAAATATCAACATTAGCAATATTTGTTTTTTGAAGCACAGGCAAAAGTGTTTCGGCGCCCACATCAACTGAGTCGCCCAGCGAAATAAAATATTGAAAATCATTGCCCTGACTGTAATATACCGAAGCATCGAACGAAATATGCTTAATAATTATGGCTTTCAGACCTAATTCATAGTTATTTAGCTTTTCAGGATAAAGATTTGGATTAGCCATTTTAAACCCTTTGGTAATTTTTCCCGATTTAGTCATATCTTCAATTTTTGGTGGAAGAAAACCTTTAGAAAAAGAGGTATAAGCCGTAATTGATTTTGTTAAATCGTAGATAAATCCAACTTTTGGACTAAAGCCTTTCCATTTTTTTTCGGCAAATTTTTCATTCACTGGCACCAAAAACAAAGTTGTTTGACTAGGCTCTGATACAATAAGTTGCCCATTATTGAACCACGCCCAATCATAGCGAAAGGCAATTTTTGATTTCAATTTTTTAGAAATTTTATAATCATCTTGCAAGAAAATACCTGCGAAAATTAAATTTCCTTGAAAGTCAATTTTATCAGTTGAAGTATAATAGGTATCACCTGCAAGCACATCACCTTGTCGAATTTCTACACCAGAACTCAATGTGTTATTTTTTATTTCGGGTAAATAATTAGCAATCAGTTTAATTCCTCGGTCATTCTTGATTGAATTTGTTTCGTAATATTGGTAAAGTCCCGTTTTATTAATGTTTTCGTTTTGTCGGAAATAATTTTCGAGATTTAAAAAACTTAATATTGAAATATTGATTTTTGAAGTTGTATAATTATGGTTAAACCATAAAATATTGGTATTGTAGCTACTAAAACTCCCGTCTTTCTCCCAAACACCAACTCCTTCGCCTCGCTTATCTTTGCTGTACAGAAAACCTAAATGCGAAGCATTTTTTCTATTCCAAATTATACCAGTATTTATCAAAGCACTACTTTCTTGCAAAAAAGTTTTTTGGGCAACGCTAGAAGGCGCATCCGATGGAAAAAATATATAGCCATCGCCTTTCCTGTGCGAAGCATCAATACTCCAGTAATAGTTTATTTTTTTTAATTGCTTGCGCCCACCAAGATAAAGATTGCCTCCGAATGTTTGATAGGTTCCGCCATATAAGGAAAATGAGCCTTCATATTTTTTCAGTGGTTTGTGTCTTTGCATATTCACGCACCCACCCATTGCATTCATGCCATACTGTGCAGAATTGGGCCCTTTAACGACTTCAATTCTTGATAATGAAGAAGATGACATTAAATTCCAATTAACTGTTCCGCCAGCTAGCTTATTCAGAGGAACACCATCCAGAGAAACTAATACAGAAGCACTATTTGTAAGACCACGCATGGTGATACTTGCATTTCTAGAGAAAATACCCCAACCTCTGTTTACATTAATTCCTGGTACTTTCCGTAAAAGCAAATCGATATTTGTTGAGGGTGTTTGATTTATTTCTTCCTCAGAAACTGTAAGTGCCATTATTGGCAGTGATTTTTGATTAGAACTATTTAAATCGGCAGAAATAATAACCGAATCTAAAAGAATAGTATTTGGAGTTAATGCAATTTTTAATGGCGAATTTAAAAGCTTTTCAATATTCAATTTTACAGTGTAATAGCCAATATGTGAAATTAATATCGAAGAACTCTTGATTTCACTAATTAAAAACAATCCATTTGCATCAGAAATTGCTAATTTATTGGATTTTACATCTAAAATATTTGCGGTTGAAATTGGTTTGTGCGAAATGGAATCAATTATCAATCCCGAAATACTTTGAGATTGGGCAGATAGAGTGACAAAAAGATAAATAATAACTAGATAATCTTTCATTTTTCTGAATATATTTCGACTACGCTCAATATGACAAGTATTTGTCTCCCTGAGCGATAGTCGAAGGGTATTTGTAATTTTATAACTTTTGAATTTTAATATCCATTTTCATGGTTCCAGCATCTGTTCCGTTAACTTCGTTAAATCGTATCAATCCTTGAATATTGCCTCGAATAAACGAATAAATATTTCCTGGAGCTAAATTTTTGCATTTCCTTTTTCCAGATTGATACACAAATGTATTAGCAATTAATAAACTATCATTCTGACAATTATCAAAATCTGTCGAAGATATCGTTAATAGATTAAATCTAGCTTCATTTCTAGCTGTCCAAGAAGCAAAATCAAAAATGCTTGTTGGAATGTTAGCAGCAGGAGAAGCCAACGTATTTAAATCCCCTGATGAATCGTAATAATAACAAAGTTCCATAAGACTTTGAAGACTTGAAGCGGAAACAAAATTGTGAACAGAATTGTTTGTTATTGAAAAAAAACTTCCAACACTTGAATTGTTTTGCGCGCCTAGTTCAATATTGGCGAAGCTAGTAATAGGACCAAACTGCCAATAAGGATTTAATCCAATATTTAATGAAATGCTATCCCATTGCATATCTTTATTTCTAACACGAAAAACCCAACGCTCTTCATTGTAAAGTCCTTTTGTAAGTGCAATAACTGTAGTGAATGAATTGCTATTTAATCCCGAATCAACTGATACTACGTTCATTCCATTATAAATTTTAAAATTAAAAAGCGTAATAGCTGAACCTTCGGAATTTGCTGTAAGTTTAATTTTTACAGTTTGGTCGGGGCTTAAAATAGTATCTGATGAAATATAACTTGTGTCTATTTCAAATTTAATGGATGGAATAACTAAATTAGTATTTTCTTCTTTGCATGAATTAAAAAAGCACAGCGCAAAAAACAAGGAAAAAACAAAAATATATTTTATTGAAAGCTTCAAACTATTCTTTTTTAGAAAGTAGTTTACTAATTCCAAATCCAGCGGCCGAACCGCTCATGCCAAAAAAAAGGTGAGAAATAAATGTGATTGCAAAGCCATGCTTTAAAAAAGATCCAAACGGATATCCTGTAAATGAAGTAACAATTAGTCGAATAACTGGAATCATTCCATAGCCAAGAGCACCAACTAATAAGATAAATAAAATTTACTGGGTATCCCCTTTACTCATCTAATATTATTTCGATTTTACTATCATTAA
>JBAXGW010000138.1:0-3791 GCA_037139195.1 Bacteroidota bacterium | reverse complement strand
CATTGAGCGTGAGTCGAAATGGAGGAATCTTATATTATTTTTCCGGACAACAATGGTTTTTTATAAAGAACTTATATAAGTTATTATCCAGCAATTTTTTTTAAACAACACAATATTAAGTGCATTTTCCACTGTAAAAAGATAAACTGCATTCATAAAAAGCAAATTGATGCAGTATAAAACAAACCTGCATTTGTTTAGTTGGAGACCATCTTTGCAATGTTGAAAACAGGCTTCGTAAAATATGAAACAGGCTTCGTAAAATATGAAACAGGCTTCGTAAAATATGAAATAGACATTGTAAAATATGAAACAGACTTCGTAAAATATGAAATAGGCTTCGTAAAATATGAAATAGACATTGTAAAATATGAAATAGGCATCGTAAAGTAGGAAATAGGCATCGTAAAGTAGGAAGTAGGCATTGTTAAATAGGAAACTGTCTTCGTTACAAATTATATTCTTTACGTTTTCGAAAATACTGTATTCGTAAAATAGGAAACTGTCTTTGTTGCAAATAATATTCTTTATGTTTTCGAAAATACTGTCTTTGTGAAATGATATACTGTTCTCTTAATCAGTAATACTGTCTTCGTTCTGAAAAATAACCGAAGGGGAAGTTAAAAACTATCTTCAATTAGTTAAAAGCCATCTACGTTAAACACAGAACCCGCATTAGCTGTTTTTTATTGAAATAATGCAAATTTTCAGCAATTAAAAACACTTGATTTCAGTAATTTACAAATGATTTTATGCAATAAATTTACTTGATTGATCCATTTTTAAGTTGTTTTATGTAAACCTATTTTAGGACAAGTCAACTTAAAATACTCTAGTCACTTTGGCTTCGACTTGCTTCGACTCCGCTCAGCAACCGCCGCTCAGCCACCGTTATTACTTTAAATACTCTAAGTACTTTAAAAACTTTATAAACACTTCGACTCTCGCTCAGTGCATCGCTTTCAACTTTATGAACTTTAAATACTCTAGTCACTCTAAATACTCTAAGTACTTTAGTCACTCTAAATACTCTAAGTACTTTAGTCACTCTAAATACTCTAAGTACTTTAAAAACTTTAAAAACTTTACAAACTTTCTACTTTATGAACTTTAAATACTCTAGTCACTCTAAGTACTCTAGTCACTCTAGTCGCTCTAAGTACTTTAAATACTCTAGTCACTCTAAATACTCTAAGTACTTTAAAAACTTTCAACTTTATGAACTCTATTTACCTCACAATAATTCCCTTTAGTTTTGCTTATAATAAAAGTCTGTTTTTTCAAATTAGTTATGCTTGCTATTTTTTCGCATTCAGCAATGCAACTGTCATCCATTTTAGGCTTTTCGCAGCCCGCAACTTGTTGAAATAAACACTGGCGACTTGTCATAAGCGGAATATTTTGCAATTGGCATTGATATATAGTGAAATAAGAGGGGATATTTATTTTTGTTATTTGGCTTTTGCTAACTTCCTCAGAAAAAAATCCGCCCTTGCAATTAAAAATATCATTCAAGCACTTTAAGCTGTATGAATTAGCTAGGTTTAGTTGCGGTCCAGCAATCCAATCAATATTTCTTTTGTAGGCTTCAAAGGCAATTCCAGTATTGTTTGTTGCAATTAAACTAGGTTTTAGCTTGTCGATGAATTTTATAGCAGTTATATAGTCCTTGCCAATGATAATAGACGGAAATAGAGGAATAAGATGTTTGTTTTGGTTGAAAACAGCAATAAACTCATCAAATATTTTCTGAAAGCTACTAGGAAGCTGAAAAAAAACTTTTTCAGAGCCAGATTTGCAGCTTGTAATTTCGTTTATAGAAGAAATAATTACAGAAAGGGTAGGTGTATTCTCATTTTTCAATGATTTATTTAATTGCGGAACTTCAATAGCTTCGATAAATTCCTTATTGTTGTTTAAAAAGAAAAGTATCTTTTTCTTAATAGAATTTAATTCTTTAAATGGAAGATACGTTTTGCCTTTTAGATGGTGTAAATTTAGTTCTTCAATATAATATTCCGTATCATTTATTGCTTTTAGTCTTTTTAAAAGCGTGGTTCTGTTGAGCGTTTCGGTCTCTGGTGCCAAAAGATTCGATTCCGACACAATTTCAAATGAAGATTCGGGGGTGTTGATATAAATATTAAGAGGCAAACCTACTTCTCCGCTTAGGCTTATTTTTATTGGCGTTTTTGCAATGCTTAATTTGCTAATTATTGCTTCTACATTGCTTTTTATGGTTTCTTTTTCTTTGTATAGTTTGAGTTGAGCCAATTCTAAATCTTCTGTATTTTCAAACGTATTTATTTGCGATAGATGAGCAATAGAATGGTCGCGCGGATTATCTATAAACATATCATTGCTTATGTTCCCTTTTAAAAAAGCATTAGAAAAATCGCGGTTAAATACTTTGTACAATTCGCTATTATCCTTACTTGTAGTGTTTTCGTTATATAGCTGCTTAATTTGCTTCGCCCAAGCATTAACAACGGTATAAACATAATCATACTTTTTTATTCGTCCTTCAATTTTTAATGAAGCAACGCCAACATCTGCCAATTCTTTTAAGTCGAAAAACGCCGAATTATCTTTTAGATTTAATGGATAATCTTTTCCAATGGGTGTTGTTAAGTAATTGTCTCTGCATGGCTGACTGCATCTGCCTCTATTGCCCGAATTGCTGCAAATAAAATTGCTCATATAGCAAATACCCGAAAAACAAATACAATTTGAGCCATGAACAAACACTTCGGTCGATATATTTTTTTGTTTGCCAAATAAAGTAAGCGATTTTATTTCGTCTATATTTAGTTCGCGCGATAAATTCACCCGTTCAACGCCAAGCATACTCAAAAATTCAATCTGACCATCGTTATGAGTAGTGCATTGAGTAGAAGCATGAATTTTTAAGCTATTAAAATAATTTGATAGAATGTAAAATAAACCTAAATCCTGAACAATAATGCCGTCAATACTTGTATTTACAAGTTTATTAAGTAGAACGAAAATATCGGGTATCTCATTTTCGAAAATGATAATATTTAGAGTAAGAAAAACTTTGCAGTTGTTTTTATGAGCAAGCTTTAAAATTCCTAGTAAATCATCGAAACAAATATTAGTAGCACTGTTTCTAGCATTAAACCTATCCAATCCGCAATAAATAGCATTAGCGCCAGCAGCAATTGCTGCTTTTATCGCATCAATATCTCCACCAGGAGCAAGTAGTTCTAATTTATAGCTCAATTATTTTATTGATAATGAATTTATTATATATATAAGATGTTTTGCTTGAAATATTTGGCTTGATTATTGGCATATCGCTGGCAAATATATGAAGAATAATTCTGAAATAGAGCCGAATAATTGATGAAAATACGGGAAACCCCGTATGGAATGAGTTAATTTATCATTATACATTTGTAATGCATTATGATAAATGTAGAAAGATGAAAAACAAAAGTTTTTAAATAGAATATATGGAAAGCTGAAGCCAAAAAGTAAGCGTTTAATTTAAATAAAAATAACATGAAAAAGAAAATTAATGATTCAAAGTTGGTATTAAAAAAAGAAACTATCTCAATCTTAAATAATTCAGAAATGAATAATGTAAAAGGAGGATCTTCTTGGCTTTCAGGTAGAACTAAATTTACTCAAACAGCAATAAGTCCAGTATTGCAAACTGATTTGACTGATTTAACTAATCAAACGATGAAAACAGGTTGGTAAATATTTGAAATCATTGTTGTCCGGAAAAATAATATAAGATTCCTCCATTTCGACTCACGCTCAAT
>JBAXGW010000137.1:0-3804 GCA_037139195.1 Bacteroidota bacterium | reverse complement strand
CATAAATACAAAAGTATTTTGCTTATTCTCAAATTGAATTATCTTTGATTTAAACCATCAAGCAAATGGATTCAGAAGAACAAAATAAATCATCTGAAGCAAGAGATTTTAGGCAATTTGCCATCAACCTGAATTGCATGTATGAAAATACAGCAGAATTCAGAGAGGGTGCGAAGCGATACCTTATTTACATCCAAAAACTTTATTCGATTAAGGAATTTTATTTAAAGAAGGGCTATGCTATTGATTCCGAAAATGATTCTCTAGAATATCATTTTTATTTAGCTGATAAACTTGCCGAAACATTTCCCTATTTGTATATTAATCCGAATGAAGATTTTGTTTGCGACTTAGGTGCTGATATAGATATACCAATTGAAGATGAAAGATATTATATATTCTTTCTGAATATTAAATTAGAGCAACTTCGACATATTGAAATAGATGATTTATTAAACTACCAATTAAAAACAACATTCAACAATCAACATGAAAAATTCATTCGCTTTTTAATTTTGTTTCTTCGAGATGTAAATAAAACCCTAATTCAGAGTAAAAGAGATTCTGTTAAAGAATGGATAGAATTAAAACAACAACAATTAATTAACACTAAAACCACTCCACTAAAAACAAATAATGAAAAACTAAATTGGAGCGGAAGCCCTCAAGAAGTAATTAATGGGTTTCAATATCTCATGTCAAATAATTGCTCAAAAGGACTCCCTTATTGCCAAATAGAAAATCTGAAAGCTTTTGTATATTCAAGCTTTAGCTTTAAAAACACAAATATAAAATTAAATTCTACGGATTCATTTAACTTTAAATGGAATAGCGAGAAGCACGATTTTACAATGCTTTTAAAATTGCTCAAAGTAAAAAAGATAAATGCAACCAACAGAGAGATAAAAAATTTCATTTTACGATTAATCCCTCATTCTAGCGAAGATGCAATAATTGTCTATTTAAAAGGCGAACGAGTTAAGCAAAAGTTCTCAATTGATATTTCCGTATTCAGTCTTTAGTCAATTTTGTTTACCTACAAAATTGAAATAGCCCATAATTCAACTGTTCAACTATTTGATTTGCAGACCTGACAAAAGGTTTTTTATTCCCCAAATTCTTTACCCAATTGAATATCGGTTTCAAAAGCACTTTCTTTGAATTGTAATTCATTGATAGAATTACATGTAAGTCTATCTGAATTGAAATAAAGAAAGTATTAATCTAAAAAAGTTACGGTATGAAAATTAAAGTTTTTGAAATTCCATCCAGAAATATGGCGGAATTTGCAGAGGTGTTATCTAAAGTTGGTTTAGACAATGAAATTAAAGGAACTAACGAGGACAATGAAGTTCTAATTAATGTATTCTTCAAACCATCACAACGAGAATCTATCCTAGACCTTATAGAATGGGTTGATGAACATGTTAGTTATGAGGATGAAGAGGACGACGACGAGTATGATGACGATGATGAGGAGTATGATGACGACGACAACTAATCTTGTTAATCAATAGTTTCTTTTCGGGAGTTTGCGCAGGCAAACTCCCATTTTAAATACAAATAGCTATGAAAAAGAAATGCGAACATTGCGGAGAAGAGTTTGAAGCCAAACGAAACGATGCTCGTTTTTGTTCTTCTTCATGTAAATATAAATACTGGCAGAAAAATAAAGAATCTGAATCTGAATTAAAGCAAAATTCTCAAACTAATGAAGTTCCTCTGCATTCAACACTAAAGGGTATTATTGATAAAAACACACTTGAAAACAATAGTACATCAATTCCAGCAAATCAACATCAAATTATCCGAGTTGAATATCAGACAGAATCTCCAATTTATAAAGAAGTTACAAGCAAAATAAGCCCTCTGAATGATTTAATACTAAAGATTAAAACAAAGATGCAACGTTTAACTTATGAGATAAATATGCTCATTGACCAGTACAATAAAACCAGTGTAGGTAAAGCTATTGAACAAGGTTTTATAATTGACCCTACATATAGTACTCCGCTTAAAAACTCAATTTTCAGTTTGGGAATTTATTGTATTGATATTCTTTTCAATAAACAATCAAATGAAGAACATAAATCACAAATCGAGCGAATAATAAAATCTAAAAAGGAAGAATTCCAGAAATTATTCGATTTAAAGCAAACCACATTGAGAAAAATATCAAATTTAAAGATTCAATTATTAGGGGTTAATCAATTTGAGACAAGATTCAAAGAAGAGAAATTACCTCAAAAGTCAATTGAGCAGTCACCTAAAATTGAGCCAGTCAAAACAATTGAAAATACATCTTTTATTCCTACAAATAACGTCAAACCCATGAATGAAAATATATTTGTTGTCAATAATAATCAATCGCTTGGTGAAGTTAAAAGCACTAACAAATCAAGTAGCAAAATCATATCAAGTCATCAACTTTCTACTATCGATTACAAAGCGTTGAATTTTCAGGGCAGATGGAGTGATTTTATTGGTTATCCTTCAATTAATTTTCATTGTGCAATACATGGAAAGGCAGGCGAAGGCAAATCAACTTTTGCAATTCAATTTGCAAATTATTTAGCAGAAAGCTTTGGTTTGGTGGTTTATATATCTGGCGAAGAGGGATTTTCAAAAACAATTAAAGATAAATTTGTAAATAACGGAGCAATGTCTGAAAATCTTTATGTTGCCGACCTCAGAAATTACGATGACATTATTAAGGAAATTGGAATTAATGATTTTCATTTCATTGTGATAGATAGCTTAAATAATATGCGTATTGATGCTGAAAAGCTAAAACTTCTTAGAGAACGCTATAAAAACTCTGCATTAATAACTATTTGTCAGGCAACTAAGGATGGCAAAATGCGAGGTTCTTACGAGATAATCCATGATGCGGACATAGAAATTATTGTTACAAATGGCATAGCTGAAACTAATAAGAATAGATTTAAAGAGAAACACAAGGAATTTAAGGTGTTTTAGTCATTTTTTCATAAAAGCAATATGACTAAAATTATATACGATTTAATGGAAATTTCCATTTTTATAAACGAAATTTAACCAGTTACAAACTCAAACCGACCAGTTACAAAATTTAACTTATTTTTAACACTTAAATGAACTAATATTGCCAAACGATTTTGAGTTCTTTGAAATTTAATTTAAACATAAAAGCACAACTAGCTGATTTCTATATATATATATATATAGTAAAAATACAATAAATAAACAAAAAATAATGCAAAAATATTTTTTATAAATGAAAATAAATATATATTTGCGACGTTATATAATAACAAAAAGAAAAAAAGGAGAAACCAGCCAAAAGATTCGCGCCCTTTACTGGTTCTCCCAATTGAAACAGTTCTTTGAAGAAACTGATAGTGTGAATATACAAAATTAAAATGCGTTTTGCAAGACGAATTTAAGTGTGTATATAAAATGATAGGTGTATTTTTTGTTACATGGTTGAGATGACGAGTGATTGAAATTAATTTGACAATAGTTATTTTATTAAAAACTCCGAAATTCCCAAACAACAAATTAGTAATTTATCAAACCTCATTATCTATTTCCTAAAAGTTTTCTGTTTCAAAAATTGTTGAGTTTGTTTATATGCGCATATATTCATATAAGGCAAATTTATTAGAAAATGTTTTTCTAATAAAGCATTTTGTTGGACGCAACAAATAGCTGGAAAAGAAAAACAAACGGAAAGCCGATGCCGTGAGTAGGTGTTATATTACAAATAGAAAAACTGGGTATCCCCTTAGCTCATCTTAAAAAATGCCTATCTTTAGGGGATGG
>JBAXGW010000136.1:0-3866 GCA_037139195.1 Bacteroidota bacterium | reverse complement strand
AAGAAACTATTGGAATATGGCAAAATTGCTGCTTAAATATTAACGAAGTATTGTAATTATAAAGCCTCATTCATATTCGTGCACAAATACAAACTCAACAAATTTTAAAACAGAAAACTTTTAGAAACAGGAAAGAAAAATAACAGAGCAATAAAGAGATTTGCTTGATACAATAAACAAGGTTTACGGCATTCAAATTTTACTTGTTTGAAATCAAACTCATCTTTCTGCAAATATTGTATTGCTTATTGAATTATTTCGTATATTTATCTTTCAGTTTCTTCAAAGAACTGTTTTATGTAGGAGAGCCAGTTAAAGGGTACGAATCTTACGCTGGTTTCTCCTCTTTTTTCTTTTTATTAATATATAACGTCGCAAATATATATTTATTTTATTTCTAAACAAATAATTTTTGCATTTTTTTTGTTTATTTATTTTATTTGCTATATATATATAGTAATCAACTAATTGCGTTTTTTATTAAAATACAATTTCAAAGAACGGAAAAAGCATTTGCAATATTAAGATATTTCTTTCGATTATTCATGTATTAGTTTGCAATTGGTCGTTTTTTGCCCATAAATGGCAAAAAAGACTTCCGTATATTCATAAAAAATAATAATTAAAAGAACGCTTTTTAAGATTTTTTTTGTAAGATTAATAACTAATTTCGAAATAAAAAAGCACTAATAAGTTAACGGCATGTTTTAATCATTTAACGGCAATATTTTACATAAAACTAGCGACAACTTTTTTCTCATATTTTATGTCAAATTTTTCAGCCTAAAGCTTGGTTTTCAATTTATCCAACAAAGCAAGTA
Organism: Bacteroidota bacterium; assembly: GCA_037139195.1. Taxonomy (GTDB): domain Bacteria; phylum Bacteroidota; class Bacteroidia; order Bacteroidales; family JAHJDW01; genus JBAXGW01. The sequence goes on along the minus strand of JBAXGW010000136.1, from coordinate 3,045 downwards.
ACCTTATTTGATTTTAAATTCTTCCCTCTAACCAAATTACAAAAACAGTTTAAATTTACTTCTTTTTTTGACTTTTTATTGCCGCATGTTTAATTGACAATAAAAAATAGAGTATTTTCATGTCTTTTATAAATATCTTTACTGTTTTTAAAATATTGCTCATTGTTTTTTTATTAAATTTTAAGCATTTCACACATAAAAAAAGCATGAGACATAAACTATATTCGTTTTGGAGGTTCTAGAAAATACCTGTAACGCGAATAAGTTAAGCCCATGCTATTGCACGGGCATTCCCTATCACTCTTGCGTTACGTTGAAATTTTCTAGATTCCCAAAACAAGAATAAAAGCTAAATGCCTTTAAATTATAATAAAACACTTGATTAAATTAAATCAAGCATATAAAGAACGTACTCTACAATCGCAAAAACATAAAATATTTCTAATATACATCAATTTAACCAGTAAAATCCCCAATACTTCTGATTTTACATGTAATTATAAATATATTCATATTATTTACGCTCCAAATGTATAATACTTTTTTTAATTTTCAAATTTAATGTTACCTAATTTATCAATTAAGTAACAAATATTTTTAATTAAGCAGACTAAAACTGCTAAAACACCTTAAACTCCTTGTGTTTCTCTTTAAATCTATTTTTATTAGTCTCAGCTATGCCGTTTGTAACAATAATTTCTATGTCTGCATCATGGATTATCTCATAAGAACCCCGCATTTTGCCATCCTTAGTTGCCTGACAAATAGTTATTAAAGCAGAGTTTTTATAACGCTCTCTAAGAAGTTTTAGCTTTTCCGCATCAATACGCATATTATTTAAGCTATCTATTGCAATGAAATGAAAATCATTAATTCCAATTTCCTTAATAATGTCATCATAATTTCTGAGGTCGGCAACATAAAGATTTTCAGACATTGCTCCGTTATTTACAAATTTATCTTTAATTGTTTTTGAAAATCCCTCTTCGCCAGATATATAAACCACCAAACCAAAGCTTTCTGCTAAATAATTTGCAAATTGAATTGCAAAAGTTGATTTGCCTTCGCCCGCCTTTCCATGTATCGCACAATGGAAATTAATTGAAGGATAACCAATAAAATCACTCCATCTGCCCTGAAAATTCAAAGCTTTGTAATCGATAGTAGAAAGTTGTTGACTTGATATGATTTTGCTACTTGATTTGTTAGTGCTTTTAACTTCACCCAACGATTGATTATTATTGACAACAAATTTATTTTCATTCATGGGTTTGATGTAATTTGCAGGAATAAAAGATGTGTTTTCAATTGTTTTGACTGGCTCAATTTTAGGTGTCTGCTCAATTACCTTTTGAGGCAATTTCTCTTCCTTGTATCTTGTCTCAAATTGATTAACCCCTAATAATTGAATCTTTAAATTTGATATTTTTCTCAATGTGGCTTGCTTTAAATCGAATAATTTCTGGAGTTCTTCTTTTCTATCTTTAATTAACCGCTCTATAGATGATTTGTTTTCTTCATTTGATTTCTTATTGAAAAGAATATCAATGCAATATATCCCCAAACTGAATATTGAATTTTTAAGTGGACTACTTAAAGTTGGGTCTAGTATATAACCTTGTTCGATGGCTTTGCCTAAGCTGGTTTTATTATACTGGTCAATGAGCATATTTATCTCATAAGTTAAACGTTGCATCTTTGTTTCAATCTTTATTATTAAATCTTTCAGCGGATTTATTTTGCTTGTAACTTCTTTATAAATTGGAGATTCTGCCTGATATTCAACTCGGATAATTTGATGATGATTTTCTGGAATTGAAGTACTATTGTTTTCAAGTGTGTTTTTGTCAATAATCCCTTTTAGTGTTGAATGCAGAGCAACTTCATTAGTTTGAGAATTTTGCTTTAATTCTGCTTCAGATTCTTTATTTTTCTGCCAATATTTATATTTACATGAAGAAGAACAAAAACGAGCATCGTTTCGTTTGGCTTCAAACTCTTCTCCGCAATGTTCGCATTTCTTTTTCATAGCTATTTGTATTTAAAATGGGAGTTTGCCTGCGCAAACTCCCGAAAAGAAACTATTGATTAACAAGATTAGTTGTCGTCGTCATCATACTCCTCATCATCGTCATCATACTCGTCGTCGTCCTCTTCATCCTCATAACTAACATGTTCATCAACCCATTCTATAAGGTCTAGGATAGATTCTCGTTGTGATGGTTTGAAGAATACATTAATTAGAACTTCATTGTCCTCGTTAGTTCCTTTAATTTCATTGTCTAAACCAACTTTAGATAACACCTCTGCAAATTCCGCCATATTTCTGGATGGAATTTCAAAAACTTTAATTTTCATACCGTAACTTTTTTAGATTAATACTTTCTTTATTTCAATTCAGATAGTCTTGCATATAACTCTATCAATGAATTACAATTCAAAGAAAGTACTTTTGAAACCGATATTCAATTGGGTAAAGAATTTGGGGAATAAAAAACCTTTTCTTATGTCTGTAAATCTAATAGTTAGCCTGTTGGCTTATGGGCTATTTCAATTTTGTAGGTAAACAAAATTGACTAAAGATTGAATACGGAAATATCAATTGAGAACTTTTGCTTAACTCGTTCGCCTTTTAAGTAGACAATTATTGCATCTTCACTAGAATGAGGAATTAGTCGTAAAATGAAATTTTTAATTTCTCTGTTGGTTGCATTTATCTTTTTTACTTTGAGCAATTTTAAAAGCATCGTAAAATCGTGCTTCTCGCTATTCCATTTAAAGTTATATGAATCCGTAGCGTTTAATTTTATGTTTGTGTTTTTAAAGCTAAAGTTTGAATATACAAATGCCTTTATATTTTCTATTTGGCAATAAGGGATTCCTTTAGAGCAATTATTTGTCATTAGATATTGAAATCCATTTATCACCTCTTGTGGGCTTCCGCTCCAATTTAGTTTTTCATTATTTGTTTTTAGTGGAGCGATTTTAGTATTAATTAAACTGGGTATCCCCTTTACTCATCTAATATTATTTCGATTTTACTAT
>JBAXGW010000135.1:0-3963 GCA_037139195.1 Bacteroidota bacterium | reverse complement strand
ATGATAGTAAAATCGAAATAATATTAGATGAGTAAAGGGGATACCCAGTTAAAATAGTTTACTGGCTCTCTGATAATGAGTTTATTCTTAAAGTTAAAAAACCTCAAGAAACATTTTTAGATGAGGAAAACACAAAGTTCTTCTACTTGAAATTTAAAATTAAGTGATATTTGACAATAAGAAACTTTGTTCAGTGTTTTTAATGCTTAAATCCTTCCATCGCTTTAGCATCATGCTTGTATTTAAATACAATAGCAAATAACACCGCAACAACTAGCGAGTAGATAGCAAAAGTGAGCCAAATGCCGTGCCAATTGAATTTGCCTCCTTCAAGTGTGAAGTAATTATCTATTACAATGCCGCTAATTCGGCTGCCTAAAAATGCGCCAACACCATTAACCATCATCATAAATAAACCTTGTGCACTGCCTCTAATTTCTGGTTCGCTCTGCATTTCAACAAATAATGAACCCGAAATATTGAAAAAATCAAATGCCATACCATAGATAATACACGATAAAATTATCATCCATAAACCTTCGGCAGGGTTTCCATAGGCAAATAGTCCAAATCGTAAAACCCATGCAATCATACTAAAAAGCATTACTTTTTTAATGCCAAAACGCTTTAAGAAAAATGGAATGGCTAGAATAAATAAAGTTTCGGAAATTTGCGAAATCGACATTATAATAGCTGGATATTTTACTGCAACTAAATCTTTATAAAGGTCAATATTTTTGAAGTCATGCAAAAAGGTGTCGCCATAAGCATTTGTTAATTGTAGTGATGCGCCTAGCAGCATTGCGAAAAGAAAGAATATTGCCATTTTTGCATCTTTAAACATTTTAAATGCATTTAAACCCAATGCCGAAACAAACGATTTAGTGTCGGATTTTGCTAATGATGGACATTTTGGCAAAGTAAAAGAGTATAAACCAAGTAGGAGAGAAGCAGCTGATGCAACATAAAACTGAGTAGGAGAAGTTTCAAAGCCAAATAAACTAATCATCCAAAGAGCAACAATGAATCCAATAGTTCCAAATACTCGAATTGGAGGAAATACCTTTACAATATCCATATTTGAATTGTTTAGTGATGTATAGGCTATTGTTATTGAAAGAGATATGGTCGGCATATAAAAAACCATATTCAATAGCATTACCCAAAACATGGTAGATGGATCTCCAACCATTGGCACCGTGAATAGAACACAGGCTGCAATTATATGAAAAATACCATATAGTTTTTCGGCATTAATCCATCGGTCGGCGATAATACCAGCTATGGCAGGCATAAATAAAGACGCAATTCCCATGGTTGAAAATATTGCTCCAAATTCAGTTCCCGACCATTGCTTTGTTTGGAACCAATATGCACCAACTGTTAGCAGCCACGAACCCCAAATAAAGAATTGCAAAAAATTCATTGCAATTAAACGATTTTTTATGCTCATTTTATTTTAGTTTTATATGCAAATATAGTTAAATCGATATAAGGCTAAAGCTAAATTATAGTATTGTTGAGATTTTGAATATTACTTTATCCAATTTAACTTTTATTAAAATGAATTTTAAAAACCTTATTCAGGTTTCAAGGGTAATTCAATAAAAAATGTAGTTCCATTTTCTTCGCTTGATTCAAAATAAACTTTCCCTTTTAAATATTGCTCGCCAAGTAATTTCATTCCATAAGTTCCTAAGCCTCTTCCGCCACCTTTTGTAGAAAATGAGCGTTGAAAAATTTGAAGCTGTATATTTCTTTCAATATATTGAGGATTATTTACCCAAATTAACATATTATTTTCAATTTGTTTTACTCCAATTGCAATAGTGTCATTCTTTTCTGCTGCTTCCAACGCATTTTTAAGCATATTTGAAATTATTCTTTTTAAAAGAACTTCATCAGCTATAAGTGTTTCAGAGTAGTTAATCGATTTTTTTATTGTTTTATTGTTAGCTATACTGCGCAATTTAAACTCTTCTATTTCCAAATTTATAAGTTTGTTAATATCGATTGCAGTATAGCTTAATGCAATTTCTTCGTTCTCAGCTGATAGAAGTATTCGTTGAGAGTTAATTTCGTCAATTAATCGTTCTGTTAATTCGTCAACATGATGTATAAATTCTTTTGATTCATCAATATTGCTGGCTTCTTTTAGGAATTCAACAAACGCTTTTATTCCACCAGTCGTATTCATAATATCATGAAAGAATGTGCGCTCTAGAGCAGCTTTCCTTTTTTTGTCGCTTATATCATTAATTGAAAATAGACCAAACGTTTCATCATCTATTACCAATGGATTGGCAGTAATTTGTAGATCAAGTGAAGAATGGGTTTTGTTTTTTATCGTGGTTACTCTATATTCAGAAGTAAATGATTCTTTGCTAAAGAAGCTTTTGGTAAAAACATCGTTGCCACCGCAAACTTTACAACTTTCAGATGAGCCACATCCATCTGTGTTTTCCGTTGAATGAATACATTTGAAAAAATTACCAATTTTTACCCCTAAATACTCTTCTTTCGATTCTATTTTGAATTTTTTAATTGTGAAATCATTCAAATATACAATTTCTCGGTTAGCATCGGTAATAAAAAGTATGGAGTTAACACCATTAACAATATTGTTGATGTAGGGAAGGGTTGATAGTTTAAAGTATTTGTCAATTATTTGCATTGTGGTACTAGTAAGTTAATCTGTAAAAATAGCAAATTTTAAATTATAACGATATTAAATTGAGAGAATATTTTCTTTGTAATTTGATAATTTAGAATTATCTTTGAGTTATAAATAAACATAAATAGATATATCTATATATATAATTAAAACAAAGTTTTATGACTACAGATTCGGTTTTACTTGGTATGTTTGGTGGACAAGAGATTATTGTAATTTTAATCATTGTTCTTTTACTTTTCGGAGGAAAAAAAATTCCAGAACTTATGCGTGGATTAGGCAAAGGAATGAATGAATTTAAAAAAGCTAAAGACGGTGTATATGATGATTTAAAAGATACAGATATTCCTCAAAAAGAGACAAAAAAAGAAGAAGATAAAAAATAATTGTATTCTTTATATTTTTAGCTTCTTAATATGATAAAATACCTTTTTAGTTTTTTTAAACAAAAGCAAGAAAGTACTACTTTTTGGGAACATGTAGATGATCTGAGGAAATATTTGTTTCGCTCAGTTCTTGCAATAGTTTCACTTTCAATAGTAGCTTTTTTTTATAAAGACTTTATTTTTAACACCTTAATACTTTCTCCAAGTAAAATTGATTTTATTACCTACCGTGCACTTTGTAAGTTTGGAACTTTTGCTCATATTGATGGTCTTTGTTTTCAACCATTTAAATTAACTTTAGTTAATATAGAGCTTGGCGGACAATTTCGTTATCATATTCTAATATCTGTAATTACTGGAATTATTGTTGCTTTTCCTTTTATAGCTTGGCAGTTATGGCTTTTTGTGAAGCCAGCTTTAAAAGAAAGCGAAATGAAATATACGAGAGGACTTGTTTTTTATATTTCTGTACTTTTCTTGATAGGCGTTTTATTTGGATATTTTGTAATAACTCCGCTTACAGTTAACTTTTTGGTTACATATCAATTAAGTGCCGAAATAGTTAATACAATAACAATTGGTTCTTATATCTCAAATGTTTCTGTTTTAAGTTTGTCAATGGGCTTGGTCTTTGAAATGCCTGTTTTAATATATTTTTTAACCAAAATCGGAATGATTTCTTCTCAGTTTTTAAGAAGTTATCGTCGTCATGCCATTGTGGTATTGTTTATTCTTGCTGGTTTTATAACTCCTTCAACCGATATGTTCAGTCAAACTTTGGTAGCATTGCCTTTATTGATGCTTTTTGAAGTGAGTATTTTTATTAGCAAGAAAACAGAAAGTAATTAATTTATTATCAATTTCGTTAGTTAAAACTATGCACTTTCAGTGCAAGATTTATAA
>JBAXGW010000134.1:0-4351 GCA_037139195.1 Bacteroidota bacterium | reverse complement strand
ATCCCCTAAAGATAGGCATTTTTTAAGATGAGCTAAGGGGATACCCAGTTTAATTAATTGTTGTTGTTTTAATTCTATCCATTCTTTAACCGAATCTCTTTTACTCTGAATTAGGGTTTTATTTACATCTCTGAGAAACAGAATTAAAAAGCGAATGAATTTTTCATGTTGATTGTTGAATGTTATTTTTAATTGGTAGTTTAATAAATCATCTATTTCAATATGTCTAAGTTGCTCTAATTTAATATTTAGAAAAAATATATAATATCTTTCATCTTCAATTGGTATATCAATATCAGCACATAAGTCGCAAACAAAATCCTCATTCGTATTAATATACAAATAAGGAAATGTTTCGGCTAGTTTATCCGCTAAATAAAAATGATATTCGAGAGAATCGTTTTCGGAATCAATGGTATAGCCTTTCTTTAAATAAAATTCCTTAATCGAATAAAGTTTTTGGATGTAAATAAGATATCGTTTCGCACCCTCTCTGAATTCTGCGGTATTTTCATACATGCAATTCAGGTTGATGGCAAATTGCCTATAATTTCTTGCTTCAGACGATTGATTTTGTTCTTCTGAATCCATTTGCTTGATAGTTTAAATCAAAGATAATTCAATTTGAGAATAAGCAAAATACTTTTGTATTTATGTAAAACGCAATTTGAATTATTTTAGTATTAAAATCACGACCTGTTTTTAAATTAATCTCGAATTTTCAAAATAGGCTATATGATTAACAAATAAACGTTTACAAACGTTTGTTATCTGTTTAAACGTTTATAAACGTTTAATTTTTCATATTGAGATTGCTCATAATAAATGAGAAATATTTATGCTATGTTTTAACAACTTAAAATGTTGATATACAGATAGAAATAGCATTATTTGAACTTGGAAAATTCAATTAGTTTTCTGCTAAATTAGAAAATAAACGTTTAATTATCCGTTTAAACGTTTATAAACGATTGTAAACGTTTAAGTTATTGCTTTTCTTCCGATGGCTTAACTTTAACTTTATTCCATGTGCTATCCATTTCTGAATATTTATAGGTGTCGGTTATTTTTCAGGTGTATTTATTTCAATTTTATTCCAAGCATTATCCAACTCCACTCTTTTATATTCTTCGGAAATCTTTAAATATTTATCAAAAGTGCTATCTAATTTATGTCCTGTAATATTTTTTATAGTCTTAACATTCATTCCAAGTACTAAACAATTTGTTACAAATGTTTTTCTAGCTGTATGATAAGTAATAAATTTATATTTTGGTTGAATGTTTTCAATTTTACTGCTTCCCGAAAATTTTGTGAGTGTTACTAAGCTGTCAATTCCAGCCATTTTGCAACAATGTTCCAAATTTTCATTTATCGTATCCGATTTCATATAAGGTAAAGGAGTGGAAAGGCTTTCATATTTAACTAAAATATCTAATGCGTATTTATTTAAAGGTATTACTTCTTGTCTTTGAGTTTTTTGGATTGTTTTAAAAATCTGCCCATCTCTAATGTTTTCTCTCCCAATTTGGCGAATATCGGAAATCCTCAATCCAGTAAAACATCCAAAGCAATATAAATCCCGAGTAATTCTATATCTTTTCTCTGTGAAATCAAAATTATACAACCGCATCAACTCATCAATGGTAAGATAAATTACTTCTCTATCTCTTTGAACATGCTTAAATTTTTTGTGAACTTTTTTATTATATAAATCACGTTCTTCTGCCCAAACCAAGAACGATTTTAGAATTTTAATCATTTTCGTAAATGTATTATCGGAATAACAATTTTTAACAAATGCAAATTCTTTTAATTTATCAAAAAACGGCAAATCGATATCACTGAAATTAATATTGTAATTCATTGCTTTTTCAAACTTTTTAAGCCATGATTTTGCCGTACAATATGTTTCGACTGTTCGAGGTGCTTTATTTGGTTTTGCGGTCTCGATGTACTCATCAAATGCAGTCCAAAACTCTTTACTCGTTTTAACATCAGCTTTAAAAAGGTTATTCTTTAAGAAACTTTCATTTAGCTCAATGTCTTTTAGTTTCGCTTGGCTTACTACGTTTTTAAATTTTGATTCTGTTTCATCTAAAAATTTATTTATACGGATATATTCGATTTTATGGTTTTCATCTTTGTTTTCAAAAATTCTTTGTTTCTTTTTATTCCAATGTGTAGGCTTAACTTTTTCGCCTGATGACAAGCGAACACGCTTGTAATTATGTGTAATTTGAATGAGAATTGAAACCAATCCTTTTTTATCAGGGTTTTCTGATTTCAAATAAAATGTTATATTTGCCATGTGAAATAATATTAAAGTACAGTAATACAAATATAATGGATGTATTTGCAATAGGCAAATAAAGGGGCAAATATTTGTAATAATATATTAAATTACAAACAAAATGAATTAATAATAACATATAAAACGCTAGTTATTAATATAATAATAAATTTGAATAAAGTACAATAAAAAAGGTGCTCGTTCAATAAGCACGGGAACCTCTGAAGACTTATATTCAGTTTGTTTTGTTAATTCATCAATAGGATATGCAGCAGGATCGAATGGAACAATTATTATAAGTGAAAATAGCGGAACAAGTTGGACAAAAATGGATAGTAAAACAACACAAGATTTATCTAATATATTTCTTTTTAACTCAGGTTATGGTGCTGCAGTTGGTAGCAGCGGAACAATAGTAACATTTTACAACGATGGCTTGCCAATTCAACTTGTTGATTTTTCAGCCAAATTTATAGACGAAAAGGTCTTACTCTATTGGCAAACAGCTTCTGAAATAGAAAATGATTACTTTTCAATTGAAAAATCAGCTGATGCAAAGAATTTTGAATTAGTTAAAAATATTACTGGAGCAGGGTATTCAAATAGTATTATAACATATAATGAAATTGATGACAATCCTTACAGGGGTGTTTCTTATTATCGTTTAAAGCAAACTGATTATAATGGTGAGAGCACTTTTAGTAATATTATAGCAGTATATAATTCAAAGAACTCTAGCCTTGATGTGAAAATAATTACTTATAATGATAATAATTTTTTAATAGAAGCATCAAATTTTGAGGGAGAATACATCTGCTTTGAAATATTTAATATTTCTGGAGAACAACTTTATTCAAAATTCTTTTATGTTAATAAAAATTGTTGTCTAATTAAAATAAATTGCGTTGAATTTATTAAAGGTAGTATCTATATTGCAAGAGTTTTTGACAATAATGAAGAAATAGTTGAAAAAATTATTTATTAGCTTACAAAGAATAATTTTAGCAAATAATTGTCTATTTATATGTAATTTTATTTGTTTTCTAACTTATCCCAATAGCAGATTTAAATTATGCATATAAAAACCTGTAAATTATCCAGATGCTTTGCAATTACTGGATTAATTGTATTTCTCAGTTTTAATAGCAATGCTTTTGTTAATATACCAAATAGAAAAAATATTGACCGTTATAATTTAATCTTAAATGAGAAAATTCCAAATGACTCAATAGCTCAGATATACTGTGAGCTTGGTAGAGAGCTATATAAGTTTGATAGTGTGGCAAAAGCTATTTCATATTTTAAAAAATCTGCTGATTTGTTTCTGGCTGAAAAAATATATGATCATTATTGCATTCAGTTAGAATCTATAGGCGTAATGTATATAGTAAAAAATCAACCGAAATTAGGTTTAGAATACTTTGTAAAAGGACTAAAAGCAACAGAAAAATATAAATTAAAACGAAGTCAATATTTTTCGCTTATTCAAAATATTGGTGTATTATATTGTGAAGCTGAACAATGGAAAAAAAGCATAGAATACTTTAATAAATGTGAATACTTTTTCAGAAGCGATAGTTGCAAAGCGAAAGAACTATTAATTGTAAATCAAATCAATCTAGGCTTTTCTTATCACAAAATAAATATAATAGACAGCTCACTTTATTATTACAATTTAGCTTTAATAAATTGTGACAAATATAATATGACATCTTATATTGGCGCAGTTTATTTAAATATTGGCGACTTGTATTTGTTTATTAACGAAAGTTTGAAAGCCAAGGATTTTTATAAAAAGTCCTTAGATTATAGCTTAATCAGTAATGACAATAGAACTTACTATAGAGCATTATTGGGATTTGGCAGTGCTGAAGCATTTTTGCAAAGTAATGATAGCGCGATTAAACATATAGAAATAGCTATTAACTATTTTAATAAGAATAACGATTATCTGTATGCTAGAGATGCTTACAAAAGAATTTGCGATATATATGAAAATAATGGAAACTGGGTATCCCCTTTACTCATCTAATATTATTTCGATTTTACTATCATTAA
>JBAXGW010000133.1:0-4536 GCA_037139195.1 Bacteroidota bacterium | reverse complement strand
CAAAACAGCACATTTGCAAACCGCACAAGCCGACACACGACCAAAGTTTGCAAAAGAGCTGTTTTCTTGCCGACGCACCCGCTGAAAATAATAACTTTACAAATTGAAATGAGATAAAAAATATAAATGAAATTATCAGACCCTTTTAAAATATTATCGCCCAATGAAAGATGGGCACCAACACAAAGCCAAATGGACGCTTTTCAAAATGCCTATGAAAAGTTATTGCCACCATTGGTTTATAAAATCAGACTTGCGGTTGCAAAATGGAGAGACGAAGATTACAAAGGAGCTTCTGATACTTCAAAATCATTGTTGAACTTTTGGTTCAATCAGGAACATCTTATCGGTCAGACAAAATTTAGTTTTTTCTTTTCGCAACGTGAAGCCATTGAAGCCATTATTTACTTATATGAAGTAGCTAAGGCAAAGGATAAATACGAATTAATGCGGTTCGACTCTTCACAGCGTGTTAGTACAGGAATGTTTGATGAAAACTGGACACGATATGTTGTTAAAATGGCGACTGGTGCAGGTAAGACAAAAGTAATGGGCTTGGCTTTGGTGTGGTCATACTTTCATAAACTCTACGAGGCAGATAGTACGCTATCAAAAGACTTTTTGGTTATTGCTCCAAACATTATTGTACTAAACCGTTTACGCAAAGACTTTGACGGGTTGAAAATGTTTTTTGATGAACCGTTTTTCCCTGACAACGGCTATGACGACAAAGACTGGAAAAACGATTTTCAATTAACCTTACATATTCAGGACGACTTAAAACCAATTACCGAATCTGGAAATATTTTCTTGACTAATATTCACAGGGTGTTTTTTAATGAAGAACCAGAGCAAAATTTTGAAACAACATTTTTGGGAGTAAAACCCAAACCCGATGCAGACACATCAAAAGGTTTAGACCTTGGAAAAGTTATGCGAAGCGACAAGATTAAAGATTTGGTTGTGTTAAATGATGAAGCTCACCACATTCACGACAGTTCGTTGGCTTGGTTCAAAAGCATAGAGGACATTAGCAATAAACTGAAATTGAAAAACGGAAACGGAATAAGTCTGCAAGCTGACTTTTCTGCTACTCCAAAACATAACAATGGTGCGATTTTCGTTCAAACCATTTGCGACTATCCATTGGTAGAAGCCATCAAACAGAATGTTGTTAAATCACCTGTATTGCCTGACGAAGCTTCAAGACAAAAAATTCACGAAAAAGATAGCAATAATTTTATAGAACGATACAGAGATTATATTGATTTGGGCTACATTGAATGGGAACAACAATATGAAGAATTTAAAAACTATAAGATTCCTATTTTATTCATCATGACGATGAACACAAAGGAAGCTGACCAAGCAGCTGAATTTTTAGAAATGAACTATCCGTTGATGAAAAATTCAGTATTAACTATTCACACCAACAATTCAGGTGAAATAAAAGAAACTACCACAAGCAAAAGAGATAAAGAAGAATTAGAAATATTGCGAAAAGCTGCTGATAGTATCGACAAAGATGATTCCCCATACAAAGCAGTTGTTTCTGTGTTAATGCTTCGTGAAGGTTGGGATGTTAGAAATGTTACCACCATTGTTGGGCTTCGCCCATTTGGTGCTGATTCTAAAATCCTTCCCGAGCAAACAATTGGCAGGGGTTTGCGAAAAATGTTTCCATTAAACCAAGAAGAAAAATTGGTTGTTGTTGGAACACCAGCTTTTTTAGAATTTGTTGAAAGTCTTAAAACAGAAGGTGTAGAATTTCAATACAGCCCAATGGGTAAAGGTTCAAAAGGCAAATCTCCTGTAATTGTGGAAGTGGACAAAGAAAATCCTAACAAAGATTTAGATGCTTTGGATATTCCTATTCCGCAAATGAGCCCAAGAATTTACCGTGAGTTTAAAAACCTTGAATTGATTGATGTAAGTAAATTCAAGAACGAAAAAGTAACACAGAAAAAGTTCAATACCGATGAATTGAAAGAAATAGTTTTCAATGACATTGACGGTGATTTTTCACACAAAACAATTTTCAAAGACACAACACCCGACTACAGAAATGTAATTGGTTTTTTTACTACTGTCATTTTAAAAGACAGCCGTTTGGTTAGCGGTTTCAATATTCTTTATCCAAAAGTGGAAAGCTTTATCAAATACCTACTTTTTACAAAAGAGGTTGAATTAAGCGACCCGCAAACAATGAGAAACCTTTCAGAAATTCATCCAAAGGAAATTTTGAAAACGATTTTTAAAAAAGCAATTGATGAATTAACCGTAACCGACAAAGGAACATCAGAAGTAAAAAACTTTATATCGTTAAAACTTACAAAACCAAAGGTTGCCGAAAATCAGCCTTTCATTGTTCCAAAGAAATCTGTGTTCAATAAAATAATTGGCGACAATCCTTTTGAATTGGAATTGGCTTCGTTTTTAGAAGGCAGATTTAATGATGTAGTTTCGTATGCAAAAAACACAATGGGCGAAGGTGGAGTAAATTTTAAAATTGAATATCAGGCAGAAGACGGAAACATACGAGAATATTATCCCGACTTTTTTGTAAAAACCGATGCTAAAACATTTTTCATTTTAGAAACCAAAGGTAGAGAAGATTTGGACGACATACGAAAAATAAAACGCCTTGCCACTTGGTGCAAAGATATAAACACAGCACAGAAAGAATACACCTATACGCCAGTGTATGTAAAGCAAGAGAAATGGGAAGATGTGAAGAATGATTTGAAATCGTTCAACGATGTAATTAAAATTTTTAAAGTAACTGAAAACAAAGAAGCATAATGAATTTGAACGATACAGATAAAAACAGAATTATTGAATTGATAAAGGCAGGAGAAAAACTGCCTAAAGAATTTATCTATAAACTTTTTGCAGACGAAGAAGATGTATTTCTATTTTGGAACGGTAGGAAAGAAGATATAACCAACATTGCTTTGCCTTTTCATAGCATTGAACATATTGACGAGCCAAGAAAAGAAAAAGACAAAGCACAAGCCAGTATGTTTGAAACTGATTTTAGAGGCAGACAGCTAAAAGGTTGGACAAATAAACTGATTTGGGGTGACAACAAACTTATTCTTTCATCATTAGCTAATGGGCCTTTGAGAGAAGAAATCGAAAAAGAAGGCGGATTAAAACTCATTTACATTGACCCACCTTTTGCTGTTGGTGCTGACTTTGGTTTTGACATTCAAATTGGGGAAGAAACTGTAGAGAAAAAACAAAGTATTATTGAAGAAATAGCTTACCGTGATACTTGGGGAAAGGGTGTTTCTTCTTATTTAACAATGATGTATGAACGCCTAAAATTAATGCATAACCTTTTAGCTGAAAATGGTAGTATATATGTGCATTTAGATTGGCGAATGACGCACCACATTAAAATTATTTTAGATGATATTTTCGGTTCTGATAAATACTGTAATCAAATTGTATGGAAAAGAGGTAAAATGAAAGGAGCTAAGGCTGTTGGTAATCAATTTGGTAGAAATCACGATACTATTTTATTCTACACAAAATCTTCGAAGTATTTATATAATAGACAATTTATACCTTATGAAGAAGATTATATAAAGCAAAGATATACAAAAGATGACGGAGATGGCAAAGGTCCTTACACTGACCAACCAATTGGCACAAGGTCTAAAGAAAATATTGAGCAATTTCGTAAAGAAGGTAGGATTTTTAAAACATCTGGTAACACAGAAAGAATTAAGTTCTATCTAAATGAAATGGAAGGTATTGCAATGGATGATACTTGGATTGATATTGATGAAGTTAATTCAATGGCTATTGATAATACCAAATATGCTACGCAAAAACCTGAAATGTTATTAGAAAGAATTATTAAAACTTCGTCAAATGAAGGCGATTTAATTGCCGACTTCTTCTGTGGCAGTGGCACTACAGCAGCAGTAGCAGAAAAATTAGGGCGTAAATGGATTACAACAGACTTAGGAAGATTCTCAATTCACACAGCAAGAAAGCGTTTAATTGGTGTGCAGCGTGAACTACAAGCAAATGGAAAAGATTTCAGAGCTTTTGAATTGCTGAACCTAGGTAAATATGAACGCCAGTTCTTTATGGACGACCTTACCAACGGCAATCTTAAAGCCAAAGAAGATTTGTATGTGGACTTAATTTTAGAAGCCTACAAAGCCAAAAAAATAGACGGACACAGCACCTTACATGGCACTAAAGCAGGGCGGTTTGTAAATGTTGGTCCGTTAGATGTGCCTGTAACCCAAAGCCGTTTGATGGATATTTTTGAAGAGTGTCGCACAAAACTTTACACGCAAGTTGATGTTTTGGGTTTTGAATTTGAAATGGGTTTAACACCTCAATTCATTCAAGAACTAAAAGAAAAAGGGGTTTCCGTAACGCTAAAATACATTCCTAAAGATGTATTTGATAAACGAGCCGTTGAAAAAGGACAGGTTAAATTCTTTGATGTTGCTTACTTACAATACTTCGTTAAAAATTAATATAAATTACTGAAAATCAACAAAATAAGCA
>JBAXGW010000132.1:0-4676 GCA_037139195.1 Bacteroidota bacterium | reverse complement strand
CATTTATACCTAAGATATATATAATTGCCTCTAAGACACATATAATTGCTGCTAAGACATGCCCTCATACCTTAAGCACTAAATACTTTAGTCACTCTAAATACTCTAAGTACTCTATGAACTCTACGTACTTTAGTCACTCTATGTGTTTTAAAACTATTATAAACAATTAAAACCTCTTCTTATAAGCATGGCAATATGGGGCATGTCCATTTTTTTCATAATATTGCTGATGATAATCTTCTGCTACCCAAAACTCAGTAGCTGATCTTACTTTTGTAACAACCCTAAAACCATTGTTTTTCAGTATTTCAATCAACATAAGTGTAATTTCTTTCTGCTTTTCGCTATTATAAAAAACTTCCGATAAATATTGTTCACCAATATCAGGTCCTTGTCCATTCGACTGGGTTGGATCGTGAATTTCAAAAAACAGCTTTGCTAGTGTTTCAAAATCAGTTTCTTTTGTATTAAAAATTACTCTAATTGCTTCTACATGTCCTGTTGTATGCAAACATACTTCTTTATATGTTGGATTTATAGTGTGTCCACCAATATAACCAACCTCAGTGCTTACAACTCCTTTTGCTTTTTGAAAATAGTATTCAACTCCCCAAAAACAACCACCTGCAAATATTGCAGTATCTGTAACAACAGAGCCAGAAGAATCTGGAATAAAATCCATTGATATGGAATTTACACAATGCCTTGTATTTTTTTGAGTGAGACCTTCTCCTTCAAAAACATGTCCTAAGTGCCCACCACATTTAGCACACATAATTTCTGTTCGTTGTCCATCAGCATCTAGTCTATAATCAATTGCTCCTTTTATTTCATCATCAAAGCTTGGCCAGCCACATCCCGAATGAAATTTTGCAGTTGACTTATATAATGGAGTTCCACATTGTTTGCAAACGTAAGTTCCTTTTTCGTAAAAATCATAGTATTTTCCAGTAAAAGGTCGTTCGGTTCCTTTATTAATGATTATACTTTCTTCGTCGGGTGTTAATTTTTTATAGTTCATAGTTTTTGGGTTTACATTCGTATTCTGCGAACAGCCATAAAGGCTAATCAACATAAATAATAACAATATGTTTTTCATGCTATTCACTTCGTTTTTATTTAAATTTAATATAAATAAGGCTGTATTGCAAAAAAATATCAAAAAAAAAGCTCGTAATTGAACGAATACAATTACAAGCTTCATTAACAAAAAAAAATCAACTATCGACTAATTACAAGTTTCTTTGTAATTGACTCTTTCTTATTGATGGCTCTAACAAAATAGGTTCCCGTAGGTAAATCTTCAACATTAATATTTACTTTCAAATCATCGGTATCAAAGTTTTTTATAACTTGTCCTAAAGCATTTAGAATTTGAATTGCATTCGATTTCTCGGTTTCAACAATTAAATAAGAACCAGCTGGATTAGGGTAATACTTTAAAGAACCTGTATTAACAGGTATTTGGAAACTAATCCCAGCGGGATTGTATATAAAACTAAGGTCGTCTATATATAAAACAGTTCCAACTAATGCCGAAAGAATATTTGCTGACGACATAAGTAAAATATTCATGGTATCAGGCGTTTCTGATGATCGATACGTAAGAGGCAACGAAAACCTTGTGAAATTGGCAACGGTCGAGTTTTTTGTCATCTTACCAAGTGCAATTGTGTCAAGTACACCATTAGTACGTTTAAAAAGTCCAACCCCAAAGTAAGAAGCATCGCCACTTTGAAGCGAATTTTTATAATAACCAACTAAACTATCAGGACGAGCTGTAAAAGGAACACCACCAGTAACATTTGCCGAAAACCCATTTTGCGTTATCTTTCCTAGCGTTAAAGAGCCTGGAGCAGCAGTAAAAGTGTACGTTTTAGTTTCTAATTTTGCAGCATTACTGCCTGAATTTGCACTTGTACTTTTAGTAACACTCGAAGGAATCATGAAATTAGAAGATTTCCAATTATCTGGATCGCTAGATGACCAATTTTCGAAACCACCATTTGGAACTGTTTGTCCAAACACACTATAAGAAGAAACAAAAACTAAAACAATTAAGGTAAATTTTTTCATATTAATTTAATTTTGAATTATTAACATTTGAGGGGTTGACTTCTCCCGACTGATGCATTAAATTAGTCGAATATATTGCAAAACTAAATTAAAAGCAAGAAAAAATCCTTAATCATTGTTAATTATGATTATTCGCCAAGCAACAAGTGATGATAATCAGGCACTTATCGATATTTGTCGAAAAGCACCAATGGAAGGAATAGTAACGGCCTATGTTGATCAATCACCTAATTTTTTCGAAATGCCACGAATTCAAGGCGATGATTATAATGTATGGGTTGCTGAAAAAGACGAAAATAAAATTGAAGGTTGTGTTATTGAATCATACAAAACGATACGATACAACAATGGAGTTCATAAAGCTTTTTATATTGGCGACTTAAAAGTTGCTCCAGAATCGAGAGGAACTTTAGGAATTACGTTAAGTTCTCATATTATTAATCAAGCTAAACAAAAAGGATTTGATATTGGCGAGTGCTTCGTTATTGATGGAAACAATAAAATGCTTAAAGTTTTGGATTGGCTTAGTAAAAAGATTTTTAAAAAGGTGCACTCGGGTCATGCCACGATATACCAAATCTTACCTTATAAAAAATATAAAATCAGCAAAAACTATTTGATACGAAATGCCGACGCTAAAGATATTAATCAGATAATTGATCTTTTAGAAAATACTTACAAGGATTATTCTAGCTCTCCAATCTTCAACAAGGAAACTTTTGAAGCAATTATAAATAAAAGCACCACTTTTGACATTAGTAATTTTAAGGTTGCAGAAAAAGAGGGGAAAATAGTAGCATGTATTTCGCTTTGGGATCAATCAGACATCAGAAGAACCGTAGTTGAAAAATTTTCTGGTTCAGGGAAAATTGCGGTTAATGTTTTAAAGTTTGCCCGATTATTTCTTAAAACCCCTAAAATTCCAAACGAAGGTGATACATTAAAATACATTTTTTTAAGATTCCCAGCAGCTTTACCTCAGCATATTGATGCTTTACAGGATTTAATTCGTCATGAAAGTAATGTACTCAGAAAAATGAAAAAATATCATTTTATTTGGGCAGGTTTTCACGAAGCCGACTCTCTAAAAGACAGCATTGACGGAATGTGGAAACTGACTATGAAAATAAATATATTTCACTTGAAATTTAACGATAATATTGAATTATTAAATGAAGATTTATCTTCAAAACAGCCTGTATATGTAGATTTTTCACTAATATAATTCCCCCACCTTTATCTATGAAAGTATTAATAACAGGATTATTTACACAAGCCGGAATATTTGCCATTAGGCGATTTGGCAAAATGGGATATGATGTAACTGCTGCTGACAATCATATCTTAGCTTTTGGAATGTATTCAAAATATGTAAAAAAAAGAATTCTATTACCCAGTCTTAGGAAAAACCCGTTGGGTTATGCGGAGGCTGTTCTTAATGAATTAAAAAAAGAGAAATACGATTTCTATTTCCCTTCATTTGAGGAACTATTTTTAATGAGTAATTTTAAAGAGCAAATACTTCAATACACACAAACAATAATTCCTGACTATAAAGAAATAATTAATGTTCACGACAAATCACTTCTTAAAAAAGTAGTTTTAGACGCTAAGGCTTTTTATCCCGAGACATTCATTCCTGAGTCTTATAATCATTTTCTCGAAATAGCTGAAAAAATTGATTTTCCAGTTTATATAAAAATTCGTCAATCAAGAAATTCAACTGGCTTACGATTAGTTGAAGACCCTGCAAATATTAAAAGTGCCTACGACGAAGTTATATATAGAAATAATCTTGAAGAAAACCAATTGCCTATTATACAACGAAAAATCAATGGACCTGAAATAGCTTATTCTGCACTAGCTCAGAACGGAAAAATTATTGGGCAATCTCAGCATGTTGGTGTAAGAAGCATTCCACGCTCTGGAGGAACTACTGTTTGCAGAACTACAGTCAATTATGAAGTTTGTAATATTGAAGCTGCTAAGTTTATTTCATCAATAAACTGGACTGGTATAATTGGAATGGATTTTAAAATTGATGAGCAAACAAATAAAGCATATATTATTGATGTTAATCCACGTGCATCTGTTTGCGTTAATGTTGCTTATTATGGTGGTGCTGACTTAATTCCAGAATGGATAAAAATTGCAAATGGAAAACAAGCTACTGTATTACCAGAAGTAAAAATTGGCATAAAATCATCTACTCATTTTGCTGATGTAATGTGGTTTTTATATACTTATATGCAAGGACCCGAATCATGGTCGGAAAGAAGAGCTTATAGAAAAGAATGGTGGAAAAATAGGAAAGAAATAAATTACGACATTATTGATAAAGATGATTGGCGACCACGTTGGGTGTTAAATACTTTTTTGTTTTTTCAAATAATTCGTATGGTTTTCACAAAACTTGAAGCGTCTAATTTGTTTTTATATTACAATGTTTATATAGAGGAAACCTATAAACAACAATTAGAAAAAAGTCTTCGCTATGCAAAAAGCGCAAAAAAATTAGTGCTAGAACAGTCCAGTTAAATAATATTTACTGGGTATCCCCTTAGCTCATCTTAAAAAATGCCTATCTTTAGGGGATG
>JBAXGW010000131.1:0-4785 GCA_037139195.1 Bacteroidota bacterium | reverse complement strand
TCATTCCGACCGCAGGGAGGAATCTTATATTATTTTTCCGGACAACAATGATTTTCTTTATATTTCTTAGCGAATTTCAAACTAATTTCCCTCTACCTATTTGATAATAGTAACGAATCCTTTATGCATCGACTTTTTTTCCTTCTTATCTGTAAGATTTAGCAAATAATAATAAACCCCATCGGTACACTTTTCGCCTGTATTCATGTAATTTCCATTCCATAATACATTATTATCAGAACTTTCAAAAACAATCAAACCCCATCTATTATAAACTGTAAGTTGATATGATTTATAATTTTTCGCTATTATATTAAAACCATCATTAATATTATCGGAATTAGGAGTAAACACATTTGGTATTTCTAAAACTGGAATTTCTTCTTGTTTAATAGGAATATATGGTTGGGGCGATTTAGTACATAACTTTACACAATTTGAGTCTGGGATAAAGCGCCATAAATCCCCATAATAATTACTATTAAGCAAACCTCCAAACATCCATAAATGACCAAATTTATCAATCCAGCTAGCAGCTCCACCTCTTGCTCCAGGAGTATTTGTAGGTGAAGACACCTCAATAGTTCCATATACAGTTTGAAGATTCAAATTGGATGTTCCATTAATCCTCGTCCATGTGTTGGTATAATAATCATATCGCCAAAAATCCGAGTATCCATCTGCACTACCATTAGCAAAGCCTCCATATATCCAAAAGCCACATGAATCAGTCCAGCTAGATCTAACTTCATATCTGCTAGCAGGAGCAAACGTATTATCTGCTTCACAAACGTTTCCATATGTACCTTGCGATAAATAAGTATTTTCGCCTGATGTCCAAGTCCAATTGTTATCATTTATATTATATTTCCAAATATCATTTAACATGCCACCTATGCCTGTAAATCCCCAAAAATTACTTCCAGAACCAAACATAGATAAATTGCCATCATTATCTATAAATGTAGAATAACTCGAACGCCCGCCTGGATCATTATTCGCATTGGCGACTCCTTTTTGACCAAATACTGGAGGCACATTTCCAGTGGCGCTTCCAAACACCCAAGTCCATTCGTTACTTGATGAATTATATTTCCACAAATCATTGCAAAACAGCAGCAAACCATTTGGATCATTTGTTGCTCCTCCAAAAAACCATAAATTATTTAAATTATCGACCCATGTGCAATTATTTTCAGTAATGTTAGGCGGACAGTTATTTATAGAAGGGACTCCTTTTGTGCCATAACTAGCAATATTTGAACTATTAGATCCGCTCATCCATGTCCATTCGTTAGTTGATATATCATATTTCCACAAGTCTGAAACATTTGAATTTGGGGAGCAACCGCTAAACAACCAAAGGCAATTATTTTTATCGATCCATGACATAACCCCATAACCTTTAGCCGGAGGACAGTTTGTTGAAGAAGGGACTCCTTTAACACCATAATTCCCCAAATCAGAGCTAATATCGGAGCCACTTACCCATGTCCAAGTGTTATTTAGGGGGGAATACTTCCATAATGTATTGTACATTAAGGCATAGCCATTAAAATATCCGGTGCCTCCAAATAGCCAAAAATTTCCATCGTTATCTGTCCAAGAGCAAGATTCATAAAGTGCAGGCGGGTAATTATTAATATCAGGCACGCCTTTTGTACCAAAAACGCCAGCCGAGTTTTGAGAAGTAGAACCTTTCATCCATGTCCATTCGCCCATATTTTGCGCAGAGAGATTGATTGAAAAGCCAATTAATAGTATATAAATTATTGTTTTCATTTTCTTTCTTTTTCTTTGTCCTCAGGACTTATTTCAAATTCGGATATTATTTTTCCATTAATATCAATAATATAACCTTTGCCTTCGTTAATCACTTTTGCTTTCGAACTATGAAAAGGGAAAGCAACATTGTATGTTATTGGAATTACAATGGTATTCTGGTAATTAATATAACCCCATTTTTTATTTTTCATAACAGCAATAAATCCTTCGGATGCATCGTAGGCATTATCGTATTCAAAAGGCACTATTATATTGCCTGTGCTATTGATAAATCCGGTTTTGTTATTAATAATTACACGAGCAATTTGATCATTAAAATTATAAGCTACATCAAATTTAAAATCTATTAGCGTTTCGCCCTTTGTATTTATATAGCCCCATTTGCCATTTTGTTTAACGCGTGCTATGCCTTCATAAAATATTGAAGCATCATCGTATATAAAAGGGATTATAATTTCACCTTTGGTATTAATAAAACCTCTTTTTCGGTCTTTAATTACTAAGGCTATGTTATTAGTGAATTCGGAACCTGCATCGAATATTGGTTCAATAATAATATTATTTGATGAGTTTTTGTATCCGACTTTATTGTTTGTTTGAAATTTAATCAATGCTTCTTGCGAAAAAGCCAAAGAGGATTGCGTAGCTGCAAATAAAATTAAGAATAGATATTTCAACATTTTGTTTAGAATTTTCTTATGCAATAATACGAAAATGTTTCAATTAAATCAATAATTAATAAATTATTTGCAAATAATCTCGGAGGCGTTAGAATATATCTCAACCTTGCTAGCACGCATCTAATCGATAATAGCATATATCTCGGAGGCGTTAGGATATATCTCGACCTTGTTAGCACGTGTCTAATCTACAATAGTACATTTCTCTGATGTGTTAGGATATATCTCGACCTCGTTAACGCGTATCTAAGCACTAATTTTACGCTTCTCTGATGTGTTATATTCATTTAGAAAAAAAACTTGACAATGTTAGTATAATATTTTATCTTTCGTGGCGTTAACTCTATATCAATAGTTTATAAACTTTAAAAACTCAAATTAGTATGACAAATCCACAAGAAAGTCGTTTGAGTATGTACCTTACTTTTAAGGATTATCAAGCTCCATACACGGCTATTACAAATGCGCTGCCGAATTATTCGGCTAATTATACGATCTTTTTGAACACTATTCCACAAATTCAATCTTTTTCGGAACAGCAAAAAATGAGTAAAAAGGGGATTACCGAAGGTAAAAATTCATTGAAGGAAACTCTTATTGTTATGGCTGCCGATTATGCCCGAAAACTAAGCGCTTATGCTAAGTTTACTAACAATGCTACGTTGGCTCAGGAAGTGAAATTTACTGAAAGTAAGCTTCGTCAGGTTGCCGATACGGCTGTTAAGGATTATGCGCAAATTGTTTATGACCGTGCACAGCCCATAGTTGCTTTGCTAAGTACTTATGGTATAACTGCGGCTAATCAAACTGCTATGGCAAATGCTATAACTGCTTATAATGCTTCGATAGGCAAACCTGGACTAGGACGCAGTGAAAGGACGCAAACCACCAAACAATTGGTTGCACTTTTTAAAACTGCTGAAGATGCTTTAGCAAATATGGATGCTGCGGTTGAAATTGTAAGATTGACGCAAGTTAACTTTTATAATGGGTACAAATCGGCTCGTAAAGTTATTGAAACTGGTGTTGGCAAGTTATCGGTTAAGGGTATGGTTAGTGATGGCAAAACGGGTTTGCCTATAAAGGGTGCAAGTGTGTCGTTTTCGCGAGTTGGTGGTAAGGTTAAGGATGTTGTTAAAAAAACTGCTGAGAAGGGCGGATTTAATATTAAATTGTTGCCACTGGGAATGTATAGGGTTACTTTGAAAAAGGTGGGCTATGCTGACAAAATTATTGAGCTTAGCGTGAATGATGGCGAAATGAGTATAGTTGATGTTAATCTTGATAAATTATAATTGGCGTTTGCATTGCAAAGCTTAAATGATTGAGTATAGATAAGGCGTTTGTTCAATTAAATTTGATTATTTTTGAATAAGCGCCTTGTTTTTTTTGTGGGACAAGTACTTTGTTCAAGAAGGTTTATTCAATTATTATTTTCTCCGCATGATTAAATTTCTCAGAACTTATTGAAATGAAATATAGCCCCGAAGATAAACCTTGAATATTTATTTCAATAATTCCTGTTCCTCTTTTTTTCGCAATAACCTGTCCTTGTTCATTTGTTAATTTTATTTCAGATAATTCCTCTACATTTAATTTTATTCCTTCGTTTGATTTTGAATAATAATGCCCTGTTAGTATTTCGTACAATTCATTTGAATTTTCAGAAATTGATTCAACTGATGTATAAATTGGAGTTCCTGTCCCACAAATTACTGTAGCTCCATCGAAGCAAGAAGCCACAATTTCACAAGGCACAGAACATAATGTAACAAATAAGGTGTCTCCAGAAGTCGTCCAGCTTTGACTAAGCCAGCAGGGATTTTGTAAATATGTAAAACTTGCGCATCCGGGAAATAAATTATGGTTTATAGCCCAAATTCCATTACATCCGTTTGTAGGTGGTATTACATAAAAGGTGTTGGTTGTTTGATTGGCCCATGTTAAAGAATCTTGACCAAACGCACTACTTAAAAGAGAAATAGTAATAATTAATGATACTATTATTTTTTTCATAGTTGTATGTTTAATTTGTTGGCAACGGATGCGTATTGTCTTGTTAGCATTTTTTTAACATACATGACGCAAAATATAAATATTTACTTAATTATCAAACCGCACACACGAATAAAAGCTATACATTTTTACAAGTAGTTTTTTATTCTACTTTTGGAGTGTTGAATGTTATTCTCTCTTTCTCTGGAGGCAAACATCCATAACAACGTAAATCGGGATAAAGTATCACACATTCCAGAGCTGTTTCAATAATTTTAACTGGGTATCCCCTTAGCTCATCTTAAAAAATGCCTATCTTTAGGGG
>JBAXGW010000130.1:0-5225 GCA_037139195.1 Bacteroidota bacterium | reverse complement strand
AAAAATGCAAATGTGAAGATGTCAAACCAACGCACAATTCGTTTGACCATAGTAATTAATCATTAATAAATTATTAACATAAAAAACAAGTTGAATGGAAAATATTTCAAAATCAAAACAAGATGCTATTGACAATTTAGCAAAATTAGAAATTACTTATCATCAGCACAATTTGTGTCACTATTCAGAGCATGGAGATGCTACTGTTGTAAAACTACTTCTTGATGCAGGGCTGAACCCAAATTCAATATATAAATACAATAATAATAGAAATCAAGAAGAGCTACATTTGCCAATTTTTGATGCATTTAGTACTGGACAAGTCGAAATTGTCAAGCTCCTAATAGAGTATGGTGCTAATTTGAATTATTATGATAATCTAATTCCTACACCCATATTTACACTTATCGCTGAAAAAAATGGATTTGCAGGGAAAAGTATTGAATTGTTAAAACTAATAATTGAAAAAGGTGCAGATGTGAATATGACGTCTAACTCCAATCTTGAAACTCCACTAATATATGCAATTAAATTAAAAAATATTGAAGCAATAAGATTGCTTATTGACAATAATGCTGATGTAAATAAAAGAAGAAAAGACGGAGCGTCTCCTCTGTTTATTTCATATCAACAAAAATCATTAGAAATAACACAATTACTTATTAAAGCAGGTGCAACACCTCTAACGGAAGAAGAGATGAAGAGTGCAACAGCTTTTAGTATTCAAAATGTTTCTACAAAAATTACTGACCTCGTAAATTCAAAAAAATACTTATTACCTGGATTATTAATTGGGTTGCCATTATTGGCATTATTATCATCGGGTTTTCATTTTATTATTTTAGTTACAATCGGCTTAATCTCAGCTTTATTGGCCCTTATTTTTAATAATCTAATATCTCAATTTATTAATTTCAAGAAATCATATCTATATTTTTTTAAATTATTCGTTATAACCTTTTCTGTAATTGCCATTTTTTCGCCATCAAGTTTTTATAATTCTACGGGTCAATCATACAATTCAAGTTCGTCATCGTCATCTTCGTCAAGTGAGTCTCATACTTGTGGTCAATGTGGCAAAAGTTTTTCTGGTAATGGTTGGAGTACTGTGGGTGGTGAACAATTTCAGCAAACCAGTTGGAGCGGTTACGGGTATTGTTCGAAATCTTGTGCTTATGACTCCCAACCAGAGAAATGGAAACATGCAAGATAAATTTTGCATATTTGTTTTAGTATTGAAGTGATAATTAGTAAATAGAAGTACTTCTCAAATAATTTGAAATTATTAATTAATAAAGTTAGTCATGTTTATATGTCACAATCAACATAGGTAGCTATAAGATACAATAAACAACAACACTTTAAAAAATTGAAAATTCTCTTGGTCAAACGAGTTATTCAAAAATAATTAGATGAAGACGAAGAAGATATAACTGAAAAAATTGATGTGGGTCAGCAATTTAGTACTGAAAAAGATTTTAAAGAATATTTATCTCCTATCGTTGATATTCCAGTAGCTGATATTGATTTAGAAGAATTGTAGTTAATATTTAGTATTTCGTTTAATCGGCAAAATTTATATTCCACCTTTAAAGTTGGTTATCCGTTTTGCCGATTTTTTATTTGATAAAATATTAGTCGTTGAAATTTAGTTTCTACAATAAAAATTACCCACAGCCAACCCACGCCAGCCCTTCGTTGTTTTTTTTCTGTCACACTTTTTGCAATGCCACCGCACAGTAGCACATTGCAATCCTCATTCCGTAAACTCCATTGTGGTTGCAAAGAGCTACCCCAACACACAAAAGCAAAAAGCCGTTCCACTCCAACCACCACCACCGTTCCACTTGTGCCAGAAAAAAAACAACCCAAAGCTAAGTAACATAATGCGGCATTATAGGAACAGCCTATTTTTTAAGGTATAAATGTATTTAATTCGGCAGTCCTATAATAGCATTATGTTAAATAGCCGCACTGCCAACCCACGCCACCGCAAGCAATCAGCCCATTAAAACATCGCACAAGCCATTTCACAACCAAAATGTTTTAATAAGCTGCTTGCTGCCCTAAAAGCAGTAGCAAGAGCAAGTGGAAAAAACTTGCACTTGCTGTATTGTGTGCAACTCACTCCGTTCAAACATAAGCACAAGCCACAGGCGTAAGGTATTTGATTAAATAATTAATAAAACCTAATACAAAGGTAAGCCGCCAACGCACCTTGCAAGGTTATACAGAGTTTTGCTTGAAAAATCTCCACCAAAAAAAGGTAGTATTTTTCAAGCAAAAACCTTGCAATTCCACCACCGCACCGCTTTTTGGTTGCATAAGGTTTCATTAATGTATTTTTCTTTTCATAAAAGACGATACGATTTTTTAACCTTAAACCCCAAATAGCTATGAAAACACATTATTTCTCAAATTGCAAAACATTAGAAGAAGTTAAAAAACATTTTAAAAATTTGGCATTCATACATCACCCCGATTGTGGTGGCGATACGGCACGTATGCAAGAAATAAATGCCGAGTACCAAAGTGTTATCAAAAATCCATTCTTCGCATTCTCCAAACAAACGGAAGAAGAACAACACGAATTTATTAAATACCCAGAAATCATAAGCCAAATAATCGGTCTAAATGGAGTAACAATTGAAATAATAGGTAACTGGATTTGGGTGTCTGGCAACACCTATCCACACCGTGAACAATTAAAGAAATCTGGCTTCTATTTCGCATCTAAAAAGACGATGTGGTATTATCGTCCCGATGACTGTAAAAGTTCAAATACGAAGCCGAAAACAATCGAAGAGATACGTTTGAAATATGGCAGTGATAAGGTAGCAAACCAAAATAACAAGTTTGAGTTACAACAATAAAATTAGGGGATTATCACAATCCTCATTTTTATTTTATAAATATTTTCCGTATCAAGTCCGTATTTACTCCTTTTTTAATTTTTCTTGATATTTATATGTATAACAAAAACTTAAACTAAAAAAACAATGGGAAAATTAAACCAAGGAATCTTAGGTTCCGCAAGAGGGAAAATTGGTAATGTAGTAGGTGCAAAATGGAAAGACCTTAACACCGTAAGAGCATACCAACCACAAGTTCACAATCCGAAAACTATCGGACAAGTGAAAAACAGAAACATATTTTCGACTACTGTCGGGTTATGTAAACAAGTATTACCATACATTAACGAAGCGTATGGCAATGTGAGCAATATGAGCCCATACAACAAGGCTGTGAGCTATAATTGCAAGAATGCATTTATTACAACAGGTGCAACGCCAACAATTGACCACACTAAAGTTTCATTCTGTGAGTATGATGGTTCTTCTGTTAGCAATGTTGCATTAACTGGTATGATAGGGCAAGTGATGAAACTAACTTGGTCGGCAAATACCACAGTAACCGAAGAATTATCATCATTAGTGTCTGTTATCTTCGTGAATTGTAGAACCAACAAGGTGGTAAGCTATAAAGATACCATTGCACGCAGTGCATCAACAGTATCATTAACAGTACCACTAATTTGGACAGGCGACACCGTGGCTGCACATATCGTTACAAGCGATTATTCGCAAATGGTAAACAGCAAGCCAAAGAAAATAATTAAGTTCAAAGCTGGTGCTGATTTATCCAGTAAGGTGAAATAAAAACACTGAAATCTATGGCAGTTAAGCTGAATTTTTGTAATTTTACAGCACTGAAGAACAGTTCATTGAAAGGGTTCCGATTCGGTTACCTCGAAATGCTCACCACTCTGAAAGTGCCGATATACAAGCGATTCAGCAAGGGCAAATAATCCTATAGGGAATGTTGTTTCATCATATATGAAATCATTTGGATTTCCTCCAATACCGTAAGTCCATAAAATAGATGCAACAGTAATGGTATCAGTAGTTGCTGGGCTATATGTTTTTGAAGTTCCATATAAAACAGAAGAATGATCAACTTTAACACTATCAGAGGCTTTATGAGAAAAATCAATTCTTGAATAGTAGAAATCATCATCAGCATTATAACCAGCATATTTCATATAGAAAGCAGAAATGTTGTATAATGGGTTTTTTACAAAAGCTTCGTTAGCTAAAGAAACATTTACAGTATTATTAGTACCTAAACAAGTATTGTCAACTGTTGGATTATTATTCCAAGTATAATCAAAAATTGGATAAAAATAAAAACCTGATTCGACTCCAGCAGTAGAAGTTGACCAAACATAATAAGCTCCAACATAACTAGGATTGCCTGAGGAAGGATAATTCCAAACTTCTTTCCAACTATCATCAATATCATTATATTTTAATCTGTTTGCCGACATGGTTGTACCAGCAGCAATTGTTTGAGTTTTATTTACAGTATAAACCATGTTGCTTGGGTGACCTGTAATTATTGTATTAGCAAGTACATTTACACCTTTAATTGTATCACCAACTTTAAAGCCGCCAATTGTCGATGGCCATGTTGCAACTGTTAAGTTTGTTCCAGTAATTGAGCCAGTACATGTAACAATTCCTTCATGGTACCCAGAAGTCAATACTCTTACTGAATCTTTTAATAAATTAGGAGTTACCTCAACAATAAAAGTATCAGGCAAAGTTATTGGAGAAGAAAACATAAAATATTGATCAGACAAAGAAGTTCCACTGGCTAAAATATTTTTCGTAACAGTGCCAAGGGTTACATAATTTGAATTATACACATTCAATATAACATCAGCAGATACTGTATTTAATGATCTTAAAGTAACGCCAATTCCATTTAATTTAACACCAGATTTTCCAACATATTGTTGAAAGAAAGAAGGGTAATTAACTCCAGTAGCAGGAGACACAGCAGGTGTTGCTTTTAAGACTTTACTAATTTGATTAGTATACTCTGATCCGCCTTCAAAAAAAGAAGGACCCGTAGCGTAATACTGCTTATAATCAATAACTTTTGACGTATCTGTAATTGCATACGAAGCTCTTGAATTTGAAGCTTTGGGTTTAACAGATGAAATAGTTCGTGACTTGTGAAATTCTCTTCTCCCTTCATTATCAGGAGAAAGCATCTTCTGATTCGTTCTTTGAGCATTCACAGACAATGTGGAAATAAATACAGCAAATAGCAGTAATCTTTTTTTCATAAATTTGATTTTTTGGTTAAATTTTAGCCTGCAAAATTAGGCAAAATATTAATTTGAGGTGCTAGCGAAGAAATTCTTAATTCTAAAGAAG
>JBAXGW010000129.1:0-5674 GCA_037139195.1 Bacteroidota bacterium | reverse complement strand
ATAATATTATTTATGAAATCAAAGGGATTTTTACTATGAAATACTCGTTTTTTTCAATTATTATATCTTTGTCTGAAATCATAGTATATCTGCTTTTCAAATTATTAAGCCCAATATGTGTTGAACCTTCTCTGACCGTTTTGGGTTGAAAATTGTTTTTCACAACAATAAAAGTATCGTTTTCGATGTAAATAGAAATATATAACTTCATGTTTGATGAAATTATATTGTGCTTAAAACAATTTTCGAGTAATATTTGAAGTGAAAGAGGAACTATTTTGTAATTTACGTATGAATTAGGTATCTGAATATCAACAATTACTTTATTTTCAAAGCGCTTTCCCATGAGAAATAAGTACGATTTTGCTGTATCGAGCTCTTGCGATAATGAAGTTGTTTGCAAATCTTGACATTGAAGTATATATCGATAAACCGCAGATAAATTTTCTACAAAATCTCTTGCTTCTGCAGGATTTTCATCGATGAGTTCTATTAAATTATTAAGTGAGTTAAACAAAAAATGGGGATTAACTTGGTTTTTTAATGATTCAAATTGTGTTTCTATTGTCTTTTTCTCTTCAAGTATTATTGTTTTCTGTTTTATTTCAATATCTTTTTCTAAAAACATCATTTGCTTTTCTTTTACTTGCTTATAATAAATAAATAGTATGAAAAATATTAATGAAAGAACCAAAAATACTCCAAAAATTATATATTGGCGATTTTGCACGTAATCTAAATTGGCCTTTTGCTCTATTATTTCTTTCTGTTTTATAAGCAGTTCTTTTTCTCTACGTTCTTTTTGATATTTAATATCAAGTTTATTTTGGTCTAACTTTTCTTTTTCATTAACAAGAGAATCTTTATGAGCATAATATTCTGATAGATAACTCATTGCTTTTCTATAATTCCCAAGGCTATCATAAGCAGAAGACAAATACAAATATGCATTTATATAATATTGAAGCGGGTCTTTTAAGGTTAGGCTTTTTTCTAAAAAAACAATCGCTTCATTGTATTTATTTTGTTTAAAGCGAACCATCCCAAGATGGATATAAACTAATGATTTGCCAACTTTTAATGGAAGCTTTTCAAAAAGTACTAAGGCTTTTTTCAAATAAATATCAGCTCTAACAAGATCGTTTTTTAGCAAATATGTTATTCCTAAATATTTATAAGAACTAGCTAAAAGATTTTCATTATTTATTTTTTTAGCCTCTATATTAGCTTTTTCATATAAAGCCATTGCTGAATCAACTTGATTAATATTTAAATATATAGAACCAAGATTTATATATACATCTATAAGTAATTCTGAATCAAAATTTTGCTCTCTGATAATTTTTACTTTATTTAAATAAACTAATGCCTTTCGATAGTCGGAATTTACATTATAAATTGCAGACATCCCCAAATATGCATAGGCTTCGTAGCTTTTATTTTTTGTTCTAAGACCATATTCAAGTACCCTATTCGAATAATCAAGTGATTTTGTAAAATCTTCTAAATAATAATAAATAGCAGAAAGAGTAATATAGCTTTTTATTACAATTTCTTCGTTATTAACTTTTCTCGCTAAAATAATTGCTCTTTCTAAATAGCTAAGTGCTTTTTCATTGTTTCCTAAGTTTTCGTAAACTATTCCTACTTGACGATAGCAATCAGCAATAATTTTAAGATCCTTTGTTTTAATTGCAAGCTCTAGTCCTTTTTTCCCAAATATTAGAGCTTTGTTGGGCGTTAAATCAGAGATCAACTCGCAATATAAGCAATTGTTTTTAGCTCTAGTTGTATCATGTTTAGCAGTAGTAATGGCTCTTCTTATGCTATCTTTATCAAATTCTTTGCTCAACAACACGTTTCCCTTAAATAAAAGAAATAGTATAATTAAAAATTTAAAAATTGAGCTACTTTTCATTAATCAATAGTATTTATAAGGTAAAAAAAAGTGTTTATAAAGTTGAAATATATTCGATTTGCCCGTTTTTAAATTTAGTAAAACCCTAAATATCAAAATCTTCTCTTTATCGAACTTTCAGCTTTATAAACACCTCAAAGTTTATTAGGCTTTTTAAGCCGTCTGTTTCTATTTTTAGCTTATCCGCATTTTGAATATCCGCAAGACTTGCAAGTTAAACAACCTTCTTTATAAATTAAGCCATCTTTATCACCACATTCTGGGCAACCTTTTCCTTCTGCAACAGTTCCGTCTGGAATAAATTTCTTTAAACCACGAACGATACCATTCTTCCATGTATTAATAGAATCATTATCTAGCTTCAAGTTTGATACTAAATCAACCACTTGAGGTAGTGGCATGCCATGGCGAAGAATACCAGAAATTAATTTTGCATAATTCCAGAATTCTTGTTTAAATGAACGAGATAGTCCTTCGATAGTAACTTTATAACCTTGTTTATCTTCAAATTGGAAATCGTATCTACTAGGTTCATTTTCGTTTTTATTTCGAATAATAAAGCCTTTATTAACCCAAGTTGGGAGATAGAAATCTTCTGCTTTACCAGTGAAAATTTCATACGGTCTGCCATCAATTACACCAACTACAGCTAGCCATTTTTCATAGTCATTTTGGAAACGAACAACTTCTGCTTCAATCTTTTTTGGTCGAACAGGTGCATTTGTTTCTAAAAATAATTCATTATTTTCTTCTTTCTTCTCAGAACCACTGACTAAAACACCCGAGCGAGAACCATCACGATAAACAGTAATTCCTTTACAGCCCGATTCCCAAGCTGTTTTGTATATTTCAGCTATTAATTCTTCGTTAGCATTATTTGGAACATTAACTGTTACTGAAATTGAATGGTCGACCCATTTTTGAATTGCACCTTGCATTTTAACTTTAGCAACCCAATCAACATCATTTGAAGTTGCTTTATGATAAGGTGATTTTTCTATGATCGGTTTCAAATCTTCTTCCGAATATAATTTTACTGCATCTACATCATAATGATTTACTTTCAACCATTTTAAAAATTTTGGATGAAAAACATTGTATTCTTCCCAAGAATCGCCAACTTCATCAACAAAACTTACCGTTACATTTTTATCGTTAGGATTTACTTTTTTTCTGCGTTTATACGAAGCCAAGAAAACAGGCTCTATTCCAGAAGTAGTTTGAGTACAGATACTTACGCTGCCTGTTGGTGCAATTGTAAGCATAGCAATATTTCTTCTACCATATTTAGCCATTTCCACTTTTAATTCAGGTTCAGCTTCAAAAATACGGTTGATAAATGGGTTTTTACTTTCACGCTCAGCACTGTACATTGGGAATGCACCTCTTTCTTTCGCTAATTCTACAGATGCTCTATACGATTCAATTGCCAATAGCTGATGTACATTTACAGAAAAGTTGATTGCTGCATCGCTACCATATCTAACACCAAGTGCAGCAAGCATATCGCCTTCGGCAGTGATACCAATTCCGATTCTACGACCAAGTTCCGATTTTTTCTTTATATTTTCCCACAATTTTAATTCAACACGCTTAACTTCAATATCTTCAGGATCTTTATTTATTTTATTAATAATTCCGTCAATTTTTTCCAATTCTAAATCAACAATATTATCCATCATTCTTTGAGCATATTTCACATGCTTTACAAAAAGTTCAAAATCGAAAATAGCATCTGTAGTAAAAGGATTTTCAACATAGCTATAAAGATTTAAAGCCAATAAACGGCAGCTATCGTAAGCACACAAAGGTATTTCACCACAAGGGTTTGTTGATAGGGTTTTAAATCCTAAATCAGCATAACAATCAGGTAATGATTCGCGAATTATTGTATCCCAAAATAAAATTCCTGGTTCAGCTGATTTCCAAGCGTTATGAACTATTTTTTTCCAAATATCATTTGCATTTACTTGCTTCTGATAAGTAGGATTTTTTGAATCTATTGGATATTGTTGTGTGTATGGTGTTGAGTTTATCACCGATTGCATGAAATCATCATGAATTTTTACCGATACATTTGCGCCAGTTACTTTTCCACTTTCCATTTTAGCATCAATAAACGACTCTGAATCAGGATGTTTAACTGAGATACTAAGCATTAATGCTCCACGTCTACCATCTTGAGCAACTTCGCGAGTTGAATTAGAATAACGTTCCATGAAAGGCACAATACCTGTTGAAGTAAGAGCACTGTTTTTAACTGGGCTACCTTTTGGTCGGATATGTGAAAGGTCATGACCAACACCTCCACGACGTTTCATTAATTGAACTTGTTCTTGATCAATTTTCATAATTCCACCATAGGAGTCAGATTCGCTGTCGTTTCCAATTACAAAGCAGTTTGACAATGAAGCTACTTGAAAATTATTTCCAATACCAGCCATCGGACTTCCTTGAGGAATGATGTATTTAAATTCTTTTAACAATGAAAAAATAAGTTCTCTCGACATTGGGTTATCGTATTTTTGCTCAATACGATAAATTTCATTTGCTATACGCCAATGCATTTGATCAGGATTCGATTCATAAATATTTCCAGCTGAATCTTTTAATGCGTATTTATTAAGCCAAACATTGCCAGCTAATGAATCTCCCTTAAAATAAATAGTTGAATCTGCTAATGCTTCTTCGTAAGAATATTTTTTCAATTCTTCTGTTGTGTTTAATTTTGCTTTTTCAGGCACTTTTTCCAATTTTATTTCCTCTATTATTTGTTCTTGCATATTTGCATTTTCTATTGTTGGTCTTGTTCTGTTTTCATATACTTTATCAAAAAACGTTTTATCTTGATTATCAGTATTTTTATCTATTTCTGTTTGAGACGGGTGATTTATTAATTCCATTTTGCCAACAATTTATTGTGTTAAATACCTGCAATTCAAATTTATACAATAATTACGTTATATTTTGAAACAGGTATGCAAGATAGAAATTGCTGAAGTTTTATTCACTCTGAAATTATTAACAATTGCTTATAGTTATTAACCTACAAAATATAGATTATTGAAGATGAATCTATTTGTATTATTTATCAAAAGATTTTAAAAATACTTGACTTTTTATTAAATTTCGTTATGACACTTTTGCCAAATAAGCTTTTTACCAAAGCCTAATCTGTTATCTGTCAGCTTTATAAAATCAACATTAATTTTCCAAAGATGAAGTGTTGCAAGCAAAGCTATCGGAAATCGCTTAACGTATTTCTTTTTGGCTTTTGATAATTCTGCATCCTCTAATTTTGAAATTATTCCTGTAAACTGAACTCCTTGTATCTTTCCTACAATAGATGTTTCAAGAGCTATACTTCCTGCAACATCTTTGTTTACTAAAGCTTCGTTTACATGACGTGTATGATCATCTGATGTAAAAACAAATTCTATACTTTCATTATCTGAAATCACAGAAATATCAGAAAAATAAAACATAGTAGCACAATAAGGTTTATTATTATTGCACGTTGCCAATGTTAAAACATGATGTTCTTCAATAAATTCGACTATCTTCGAATCAATAATTGCCATAACTCTTATTTTTATACAAAGTTAAAGAATTATAGTATAATAAATTGGCAAGGATTAGTAGTTTTTCCCAACATATTTTGTTAAAAACTGGAAGAATACAATAGGAATATGAAGAATAAAAAAAACTGGGTATCCCCTTAGCTCATCTTAAAAAATGCCTATCTTTAGGGGATGG
>JBAXGW010000128.1:0-5838 GCA_037139195.1 Bacteroidota bacterium | reverse complement strand
GGTAACGTTATTTATGCAGGTGTTGATTATGAAGCAATCTTAAGAGCTGCTGAAAACGATCCTGATGGATGTGACGTAATTCTTTGGGACGGTGGAAATAACGACTTCCCATTCTTCAAACAAGATTTAATGGTTACTGTTGTTGACCCACACAGACCAGGTAACGAATTATCATTCTACCCAGGTGAAGTAACTTTAAGAATGGCTGACATCGTTGTTATGAACAAAATGGACAGTGCATCTCCAGAAAACATTCAAACAGTTAGAGATAACGTAAACAAAGTTAACCCTACTGCTATTGTTGTTGATGCTGCATCTCCACTTACAGTTCACAATCCAGAATTAATCAAAGGAAAACGCGTATTAGTTGTTGAAGATGGCCCAACACTAACTCATGGTCACATGAAAATTGGTGCTGGTACAGTTGCTGCTAAAAAATATGGTGCTGCTGAATTAGTTGATCCAAGACCTTACGTTGTAGGTAAATTAGCTGAAACATTCCAAATATATCCAAACATTGGTACTTTAATGCCAGCTATGGGATACGGTGATGCTCAAATTGCTGATTTAGAAAAATCAATCAACAATACAGATTGTGATTCAGTTGTAATTGCAACTCCAATTGATTTGAACAGACTTATCAAAATCAACAAACCTACAACAAAAGTAGATTACGATTTACAAGAAATTGGAAAACCTGAATTTACTTCATTAATGTGTGATTTTGTTAAAAAACACAATATTACTAAAGCAAAATGTAATTGCTGTCAATAACATTTTAAATTTAAGAAGGCGACGTTAGTCGCCTTTTTTTATGTTCAATTTGAAAAAACAAATTATCTTTTAAAGTCAAATTTCCTTTCTAAGATAAAATATAAATAAACAACCAAATTCCGACAAATGAAAAACAGAAGTTTAGTTTCAATTAACGATTACTCAAAAGAGGAAATGATAAAAATCCTCGACATTGCTGAAGAGTTTGAAAAAAATCCGACCCAAAAAATTCTTGAAAATTTTGTGGTGTCTACTCTATTTTTCGAACCTTCAACCCGAACTCGCCTTAGCTTTGAAAGTGCTGTTATGCGCTTAGGCGGAAAAATTGTTGGATTCTCAGACGCATCTAGTACTAGCGTAAAAAAAGGAGAATCTTTAAAAGACACTATTTTAACAGTTGGCAAATATTCCGACTTAATAGTAATGCGTCATCCTCGCGAAGGAAGTGCTCGTTTTGCTAGCGAAGTTGCTGAAGTTCCAGTTGTTAATGCTGGCGATGGAGCAAATCAACACCCTACTCAAACTCTTTTAGATTTATATTCTATTAGAAAAACGCAGGGAAAAATCGACAACCTAAACATTGCTTTTGTTGGCGATTTAAAATACGGAAGAACTGTTCACTCTTTAGTGATGGCTCTTTCTCATTTCAATTGCACTTTTCATTTAATTTCTCCTTCGGAATTAAAATTGCCTAGCTATGTAAAAATGCATATTAAAAATAATGATTTAAAATATTATCAATATACTTCCTTAGAAGAAGCAATGCCTCATGTTGATATCATGTATATGACTAGAGTTCAACGCGAACGCTTCCTCGATCCTATTGAATATGAAAAAGTGAAAAATGCCTA
This sequence comes from Bacteroidota bacterium, assembly GCA_037139195.1. GTDB lineage: Bacteria > Bacteroidota > Bacteroidia > Bacteroidales > JAHJDW01 > JBAXGW01. The sequence continues at coordinate 4,213 of JBAXGW010000128.1, read as the reverse complement.
TATTCTAAATAAAGAAATGCTTAAAGGTTGTAAAGAAAATATGAGAGTGCTGCATCCACTACCAAGAGTAAACGAAATCAACGAAGATGTAGACGATACTCCTCAAGCATATTATTTTCAACAAGCACAAAACGGTGTTTATGTAAGACAAGCATTAATAACTTCAATTCTAGGAATAAAATGACAACAGTAAAAGAACTTAAAGTATCAGCCATTGAAAATGGTACCGTTATCGACCATATTTCGCCAAAAAATGTTTTTCAAGTTATTAAATTATTAAATTTGGAAGTATTCGACAATCAAATTTTTGTTGGAACCAACCTTGAATCTAAGAAATTTGGCAAAAAAGGAATTATTAAAGTAAGCAACCGTTATTTCGAAAATGATGAAATAAACAAAATTGCTTTAATTGCCCCTTATGCAACTCTTATTGTAATAAAGGATTATCAAGTAATAGAAAAACGCACTGTTGATTTACCTGAAAAAATTCAGGGCATCGTAAAATGCGTAAATCCTAATTGTATTACTAATGTTGAAACTATTACTCAAAAATTCAATGTACTTAGCAAAGAACCTGTTAAACTTCGTTGTCATTATTGCGAAAAAACAACAGAAGAATCTAATATGGAATTTATTAAGAGATAATTTTTCCAAGCAAGCTAATCTTTAAGAACTTTGATCTTCAAATCAAAGTTCTTTTTGTTTATGCAAAAAAAACAAAAAAAACATCAAAGATTTTGTTCGTATTGTTATAAAATTATTCAAACATTTATACATTTGTATCTTAAATATTTCAACATGAAAAAAGCATTATTTTTATTTGTTTTAGCTATTTGTTCGCTACAAATAATGGCTCAAAACGAATTTGCTACTATTACTCAAAAATTAGAGAATCCTGAATTAATTAAATCAAAGGAATTCAGATATTCGGGTTTTGTTAAAATGAATGGCAAAAACAAAGCTACTGGTCATCTGTGGTTTAGAGTAGATAAACCAAAAGGTGATTATGGTTTTTTCGACAATATGGGCAAAAATCCTATTAAAACAGAAAAATGGGAGAAGTTCGAAATTAAAGGAACTATAGATAGCGAAGTTGAAAACATCTATTTTGGTTGTTTTATTGTTGGAAAAGGAAGTTTGAGCGTAGACAATATAAAACTAGAAACGAAAAACGAAAAAGGCGAATGGATTGAAACACCTATCATAAACGGTAATTTCGAAAATGTTGCAGATAGCACAGCAATTGGCTGGCAATCTATGGCCGAAGGTTTTAATTATATTTGCGACAACACAAATCCCTACGATGGTAAATATTCGATGAAAATTGAATATATATTTGAAAAAGAGGCACCTTCTATCAAAGAATATTTAACAAATGGAAAAACCATAAAACTACCTACCCCTATTACTAATAGCCAGATTAGCGTTGAAAAAGCCATGTCGCTTAGACGTTCTATAAGAGAATACACAAAAGATTCGCTAACAATACCCGAAATATCACAAATGCTTTGGGCTGCTTGGGGTGTTACTGATAGCACGATGTATAAAGGTCATTATCTTAGAACTACACCTTCGGCTGGAGCCTTATTTCCTTTTGAGGTTTATATTGTTGTTGGTAAAGTTATTGATTTAGAATCTGGTGTATACAAATACAACCCAATTAAAAATTCAATTACTCAAGTTATTAAAGGCGATATTCGAAGTGAACTATGCGCGGCTTCTTATTCGCAAGACTTCATAAAAAAAGCTCCTGCATCTATTCTTTGGACTGCTGTATTCGAAAGAAACACTTCAAAATATGGCAAAAGAGGACGTGAACGATATGTATGCATGGACTTAGGACATTCTGGTCAGAATGTTTATTTGCAAGCTGAAACCTTGGGGCTTGGCACTTGTGCAGTAGCTGCATTTTCGGATGCTGATATTGTTAAATTATTTAAGCTTCCAAAAATTGAAGAACCATTATATATTATGCCTTTTGGCAAATTAACAAAATTTGATATTGATAGAAGAGCTAAATTATAATATTATTAATCAACTAATACAATGAAAAAACTAATCGAATGCGTACCGAATTTTAGCGAAGGACGCGACATGGGTATCATTAAACAAATAACTGATGTAATTGAAGCATCGGAAGGTGTTAAACTTTTAGACGTTGATCCAGGCGCTGCAACCAACAGAACTGTTGTTACTTTTGTTGGAACTCCAGACGAAGTTATTGAAGCTGCTTTTAAAGCTGTAAAAAAAGCGTCGGAACTAATTGATATGAGCAAACACTCAGGCGCGCATCCTCGTTTTGGTGCAACCGACGTTTGCCCTTTAGTTCCAGTTGCTAATATTTCAATGGAAGAAACTGTTGAGTTTGCTCGCAAATTAGCAAAACGCATTGGCGAAGAATTGGCTATTCCAATTTATTGCTACGAAAGTGCTGCTTTTGAACCAAAAAGACAAAATTTAGCATACTGCCGCTCAGGTGAATACGAAGGTTTATCAGAAAAAATCACTCGCCCAGAATGGAAACCAGATTTCGGCCCTGCTCAGTTCAACTCAAAATCAGGTGCAACCGCTGTTGGAGCTCGCGATTTCTTAGTTGCAATAAACTATAACTTAAATACAACTTCTACTCGCAGAGCTAATGCCATAGCTTTCGATGTTAGAGAAAAAGGAAGACCACAAAGAGAAGGCAATCCTGTTACTGGAAAAACTGTAAAAGACGATAAAGGTAACGATGTGATGATTCCTGGCACATTAAAAGCAACTAAGGCTATTGGTTGGTTTATTGATGAGTATGGAATTGCGCAAGTTTCGATGAATATTACAAATATCGGCATCACTCCTGTTCACAAAGCATTCGATGAAGTTTGCAACAAAGCTGAAGCCAGAGGCGTTAGAGTTAGCGGCTCTGAAATAGTTGGTCTTATTCCATTAAAAGTATTGACAGAAGCAGGAAAACACTATTTAAGAAAACAAAACCGTTCGGTTGGCGTTGATGATAGAGAACTGATAAAAATTGCAATAAAATCAATGGGATTAGATGATTTAAAACCATTCAATGCCGACGAAAAAGTTATAGAATACGTTTTAAACAATGAAAGTGCAAAGAAATTAATTGATATGACTTGTACTGGATTTGCTAACGAAACTGCATCTGAATCGCCTGCTCCTGGTGGTGGATCAATATCGGCATATATGGGTGCATTGGGAGCTGCTTTGGCTACAATGGTAGCCAACCTATCTTCGCATAAAGCAGGCTGGGATGAGCGTTGGGAAGAATTCTCTAATTGGGCAGAAAAAGGTCAGAATTTAAAAGATCACCTTTTAGTTTTAGTTGACGAAGATACTATTGCGTTTAATAAAATAATGGACGGCTTTAGTTTACCGAAGAAAACAGACGAAGAAAAAGCTGCAAGAACTAAAGCTATTCAAGAAGCAACAAAATATGCAACCGAAGTTCCATTTAAAACAATGGAAAAAGCCTATGAATCGATGGAAGTGATAAAGGCAATGGCAGAAATTGGAAATCCTAATTCGGTAACCGATGCTGGTGTTGGTGCACTTTGTGCTCGCTCTGCAGTAATGGGTGCATTTTTAAATGTAAAAATTAATGCAAGCGGATTGAAAGACGAAGCCTATAAAAATGATATTATTGCCAGAGGCAAAGCTATTGAAGACAAAACTATTGCAATGGAACAACTTATTTTAGATATTGTTAATGGGAAAATAAACGCTTAATCATTTTTTACCAAGTAAAAAAAACACCTAATAAGCCTTGAACAGCTTTTTGGGTGTTTTTTACAATGCCCTTACACAGAACATGCTTAAATCAATAAGCACCTTCAGATATAATTTTGGTTTTATTGCTGGCGTTTAGTTCGAAATTTCCTTAAAATTAAAAACATTAGTTAATTTTTTATTGTTGAATTCCATAGAAGATCAACCCGAATATACAAGACTCATTAGTCCGATTCAATCATCTTAAGAAAATGCTCTTTTACTTCGCCTGTTTCAATATTATATAAAATTAATTTTGTTTTTATATATGAATAGTCTTGAGAAAGCATATATGTATTATATGTCAACAAGATATTTTCATTTAAAAACATGAAATCAAAAATAGAATAATCATTAAAATCAATAATTTTTTTAAATTTTAAATCACTATTGTCCGATTAAAATGCGAAAACAATTTTATCAAACAATATATGCTTGA
>JBAXGW010000127.1:0-6378 GCA_037139195.1 Bacteroidota bacterium | reverse complement strand
AATTGGTATGGAACAAATGCTACTGGAGGAACTGCTTCTACTACTGCACCTATTCCTTCAACATCAACAGCTGGAACAACTAGTTATTATGTATCACAAACTATTGCTGGTTGCGAAGGTCCAAGAGAAGTTATTATAGTAACAATAAATCCGGCTCCTAATGTTACGGTAACAAATCCAGCACCGGTTTGTTCTCCATTAACAGTAGATATAACAGCAACTGCAATTACAACAGGCTCTACAACAGGATTATCATACACATATTGGACAAATGCATCTGCAACATCATCATATTCAACACCAGCAGCAGCAACAAACGGGACATACTATATAAAAGGAACAACAAGCTTTGGATGCTATGATATAAAACCTGTTATTGTTACCGTCAATCCAACCCCGACAATTAATGTAGACCCTGCTTCAGCTTCTATATGTGCTGGTTCAACGCAAATACTCACTGCATCTAGTACTGTTACAGGTACAACATACGAATGGACTGGTGGTTCAACGCTTAATCCATCTTCATTTAGTCCTACAAGCACAACAAATATTTATGTTACAGGAACTGTGAATGGATGTAAAAATGTATCTTTCTCTGTTGTTACGGTTAATCCTGTTCCAATTGTTTCAATTTTACCCACGGCACCATCAATTTGCAATGGTTCAACACAATTATTAACAGCAAGTTCAACATTACCTGGTACCACTTGGTTATGGTCTGGAGGTTCAACTGCTAATCCAGCATCATTCACTCCTAATACAACAACAACAATAAGTGTAGTGGGAACTTTAAATAATTGCAAAGACACTGCATATACTGTAATTACAGTAAATCCTATTCCTACTGTTTCAATAACCCCTGCTATATCTTCTATTTGCATTGGATCAAGCCAAACACTAACAGGATTAAGCTCTGTAATTGGCACTAGTTATTCATGGTCAACTGGAGAACTAACCAATTCAATTACATTGTCACCAACTACTACCTCAATAATAACTGTAACAGGAGTTGCTAACGGATGTACAAATACAGCATCTGCAACAATAAATGTAAATCCTATACCAACATCAAGCTTCACATTTAATTCTCCAGTATGTCAAGGAGAAGATGCATCAATTTCATATACAGGAAGTGCATCTCCATCAGCAACATATACGTGGAATTTTGGAGGAGGAGTTATAACATCTGGTTCAGGACAAGGTCCTTATGAAGTACATTGGAATACTGCAGGAACTTTTAATATTACGTTAGCAGTAACTGAAAACGGCTGTACATCACCAATCACTTCACAACCAATTACAGTAAATCCTATACCGCTTTCGACCTTCACAGCTAGTTCACCAATATGCGTTTACAATTCGTCTAACATTATATATACTGGAGGAGCAAGCATAAATGCATCATATTATTGGAATTTTGCAGGAGCAACTGTATTATCAGGATCGGGACAAGGACCATTTCAAATTCAGTGGGATACACCTGGAACTTATGATATTTCATTAACTGTATCAGAAAACAACTGCACTTCTATAGTAACAAATAAAACGGTAGTGGTTTATCCTAAACCAACATCTACATTCCAAGTTCAAACACCTGTCTGCGTAAATGAACCATCGCAAATTGTTTATACGGGCACTGCAAGCTCAACAGCAGGTTATCATTGGAATTTTTCTGGAACAACTGCTACAACAGGAGCCAACCAAGGACCTTATACGGCCACATGGGACACACCTGGCACATATAATGTTAGTTTGTATGTTATTGAAAACGGATGTTACTCTGATTCTTCCACAATGCAAGTAGAAGTAATGCCATTACCACTTGTTGCATTTAGTGCAAATCCAACGGCTGGATGTATTCCTGTTTCTGTTCAATTTACAGATATTTCTCCAGATGCTACTTCATGGACATGGAATTTTGGAGATCCGACATCGGGTTCAAATTCATCATTAGTTCAAAATCCTACTCATGTTTATAATGAAGCAAACTCCTATAATGTGTCCCTAACAATTGAAGGATCTAATGGTTGTGTAAATTCATTAACAAATAACAGCATGATTACTGGATACCCACTACCCCAAGCCGAATTTTATAATTTGCCGGAAGTAGGTTCGCTAGAAAATTCAAATATTACATTTTATCCTTCTGGATCATCATCAAATATTGTAGCATGGAGTTGGGATTTTGGAGATTTCTATACTAGTGATAATTATTCTAATTTAGAATCACCTTCACACACTTATCAACACACTGGGAATTATACAATTACACTTTTAGCAGAAACAGAATATGGTTGTAAAGACTCGGTACAAAAAACTATTTTAATTAGAGAGGATTTTGCTATTTACATTCCAAATGCGTTTACGCCTAATGGAGACTTTGCCAATGAAACATTTGGCCCTCAGGGTGTAGGTTATGACGAAAACTATTACAAACTAGAAATTTATGATAGATGGGGAGAATTGGTTTTTTCTACAACTGATATCACAAAACACTGGGATGGAAAATTCCAAGGCAAGACCTCTAAACAAGATGTATACAACTGGGTAATTGACATTAAGGAAAAAGATGGAATAAAACATCATTTCACAGGAGTTGTAACATTAATTTTATAACATCTCTTAAAATATGTTAAATCCAATAATAATAAGTTGCCTTAATGGCAACTTTTTTTTTGCTCAAACCCGTCTATTTGTATAATAAAAGTCGAATCGTTTTAACACTATTTAATAATATTTTTTTCATCAAACTGTTATAATAAACTATTTTTAATAAAAATTTAAAAAGAAATAAAAATGAAAAAGCCCGCCACTCTAACATTTATTTTTCTGATTTTGGGAAGTATATTATTTGCCCAAAAACAATCAGAATTAGTTCCTATGGCTAAGGAACATTACACGGCTAAAGATATTCTATCTTTAAGTCCAAAAGATATAGAAAAAATAAATTTCTATTACACTTCTACTTATAATATTGATGCTAACAACACTTATTACCAAGCTTTTATTAACAAGCATTGTAAAGGTATATTTGATATTACTTACTTTGAAAACATGAGGGCTAAGGGCTATGAGAGTTGGTATACAGACGAAGAGTTTCCTGGATTAAAAATCACATTAATGTCATGGAACGATATTGAAAAAGCTTATCGAGAAATTGAAAAAGCTAAATAATGCTTTTCTTTATCAAAACAAAAAAAAACACCAAAATATATATATTATGAAAACCATATATACTAACAGTAATAAAACAATTCAAAAAGCATTGTTTGTTCTATTTATTTTTATTTTATTAACCCAATATGGATATAGTCAGTTTTCTGCAACAGAAATTAGAATTAATTCAACACCTTCAACTACAAACTCGTGTGGTGGAGGTTTATTGGGCACCGTTTTTACTGATAGTCATCATGACACAACCACTTTATTGGGAGTTGTAACAGGATACAAATATGGTATTAACGAGAATTACACAAAAACTATTTGTTCTGATAATGGAGGAACACTATCTATTGATTTCACATCATTAGGAATAGACAATAATGATCATTTAAAAGTATATGATGGTCCAAATACCTCCTCCGCTCAAATATATGATTTCACAAACACAGGAACAGCCCCAGGTGCAGTATATAGCACTGGAACTTGTTTAACCTTTGTATTTACATCCGATGCAAATACTCCATCTTTCTTTGGTCAATCTAGATCATGGAGTGGAACAGTCAGCTGTGTAGTCATTAACAAAGTAAATGACCCTACAACAGTTACAGGTTGTGGTTCTCTTTTTACCGACGATGGTGGACCAAATCAAAACTATGCAGGTAATCAAACATCTATAAAAACATTTTGCCCAGGAACAGCAGGCGGTTGTTTATTGGCAACCTTTAGCCAATTTGATTTGGAATCTGCAAATGACAAGCTAGAAGTTTATGATGGCTCAACAGCTACTGGAACTCCAATTGCAACATATACTGGATCAACAATTCCAGCAGATATAAATCCATCAAAAGGAAACTGTCTTACATTTAAATTCACTACAAATGGAACTGTGCAAAACAAAGGCTGGGTAGCAATTATTTCATGTCCAACGTCATGTGCTCCACCTTGCAACCCAAATTCTCCTCCAGCATCTGATAATTGCTCTGATGCTCCTCCAATTTGCGATTTAAATGGATATTGTGGAACAACTAAAAACGGTCCTCCAAATGGATACTGCCCAGATTACCCTGGGAATTTTACTAGTGCAGGCGGCAGCTCATCAACAGCTCCTTGTAATATATCACATGCATCAACCTCAGGAAGTAATCTTTTTTCAGGCTCAATAGAAAACAATTCTTGGTTAAAGTTTGTAGCTAGTGATGTTACAGCTACTTTCAATGTTTATGTTACTAATTGCGTTCCAACTTCAGGAGGAATTCAAATGGGTATTTATCAAGGAACAAATTGCAATAACTTTGCTTTAATGAGTCCATTTGGTTTAACTGGTGCAGGAATAACAGGTACATCACAAATTACAGGAACAGGTTTAACTGCTGGAAATGTATATTATATAATGGTCGATGGCATTTCAGGAGCCGTATGTAACTATACTGTTGAAGCTGTTAGCGGAGTTCAAATGGGTTCATCAATTTCCCAAGATCAAACAATTTGCTTAGGTCAATCAGCATTAATCGATGTTAGCACTATAGGGGGAATAATTGCTACTTGGTCATCAAACCCTGTTGATCCAAATATGCCAGCTTCAGGCAACAACATAGCAGTTTCGCCTACACAAACAACAACTTATTCAACTCATGTTACAAGCACTAATGGATTCTGCACATTTGACACAACTTTAACAACTACAGTAACAGTACTTCAAGCAAATGACCCGTTATGCCAACAAAATGTACAATGCACAATAAATGTTGCAGCGAACCCAACAACTGTTTGCTCTGGAGAACCAGTAGATATTACATCAGATGGGAACATTGTAAGAACGTTATTAGCCAATACATTTAATAGCGGAACAGTTGGAGTTGGATGGGTTGGAGGCACAACGGCAAACTTTACAAATCCATGCAACACCCCTCTCCCTTTTGGCACAACTTTTTTGTGGATGGATGATGCTGCTGCCGCTCCAAGAACTCTAGCAACTAATAATTTTGATGTAAGCAATGGTGCAACAATTTCTTTTTGGATGAGATTTGCAATCCAAGGAGGCACGGCACCATGTGAAGGACCAGATATGCCAGGGGAAGGCGTTTCTTTGCAATATTCCACTACTAATGGCTCTACATGGCAAGACATTACTTATTTTAGCCCTGGAGGGACTCAAATGACAACAAATCCTGACCCAAATTATACTCAAACTGCTAATGGCAATGCATTAGTAACAACAGGTCAAACAACCCCTTTTACAGCATGGGCGAGATATAGTTTTGCAATTCCTATAGCTGCCCAGACCACTGCAACCAGATTTAGATGGTTTCAAAAGAATAGCACGGCTTTAAACACAGACAACTGGGGCATTGATAGTGTAATGATTGTAACACCACCTCTTCAAATTGGCATAGCTTGGCATAGCAATCCAACTGCTTCTGCTGCTGATTTAATAACAACTAATATAGTTGGCACTACCAATAACGAAACTATTCATCCAACTCAAACAGCATGGTATGTGGCTGAAATTTCTGATGGATCAGCTTCTTGTAAAGACTCTGTGCAAGTTAACGTTTTAACAGCCTTAGTAGCAAATGCAGGTTCAGATGTTACAACTTGTTCGGGTGTATCATCACAGCTTAATGCAACACCCGCAGGAGCAACTTCTTGTTCATGGACTTCTCTTCCAACTGGCTTCACCTCAAATATTGCAAATCCAACGGTAAATCCTACAATTACTACTACATATATAGTAAATGTTAATAATAACGGATGCACAGGTACTGATCAAGTTGTAGTAAATATAAATTCAGCTGTTACTGCAGAAGCTGGGAATAATATTTCAATTTGCCCTGATGGGAATGCTCAACTTTCAGCAAGTCCAAACAATGCAACTTCTTATAGTTGGACTTCAAACACAGACAATTTCACCTCTACTATTTTCAATCCAACTGTTACTCCATCAGCAAATACTACTTATACTGTTAATATCAATAACAATGGTTGTACAGGTTCAGATATTGTAACAGTAACAATTAGAAATTTACCAGCTATCAGTGCAGGTAATGATGTAACAATTTGTGCTGGAGTTCCAACTAGTTTAACTGCTTCAAATGGTTTAACCTATAAATGGAGTAATGCTGGTGAAACAACAACTTCTATTTCAGTAAGCCCAAGTATTGAATCCACCTATACTGTAACTGGCACTGACGTAAATGGTTGTAGCAATATAGACCA
>JBAXGW010000126.1:0-6702 GCA_037139195.1 Bacteroidota bacterium | reverse complement strand
CATCCCCTAAAGATAGGCATTTTTTAAGATGAGCTAAGGGGATACCCAGTTAAAACATATTAGTTATCGTTCAAGTATTTGTGTGCTCGCAATACCAAAGGGCTGTATAATGGCAGTTTGCGATAAAGTAATTATAATGCCTTTGTTTATTTTAAGTACCTCATAACTCATTTTAAATTAAATAATTATAGAACGATTTCTATGAGAATACAAAATTGTATTGTCCAATCAAATAAATTTGTAGTCTGCCATCAAACAAATTTGAGCGTTACCATCAAACAAAATTTAATTGACGTTTGAAAAGCCTGAATATCAAATAGTATATGTAAACAAACTTCTAAATCGAGGCAAAACAAATACAAGTCCAACAACAAGTGCGGAGTTAATTCACAGACTATACAGATAGGGAAGCATATAGAATGAGAAATAAAAAAAGTTTTTCTGTATCTTTTTCTATATTTTTTCATTCTACAGTTAGAACGTTTTTTTAAGATAAAATCTCATGAAAAATTCAACTTCAATAATTCAAACAACAGTTATAATTGCAATATTGCTTCTGTTATCAAATAGCGTGTTGAATGCACAAACATGTGAGTCGGCAATAACAATTGAACTAAAGAACAAAAATGGAGAAGTTTTCGAAGGACAAACCGTAACTTTAGTTAGCAAAAATGGACTTCATACATTTTCTAAAGAAAGCAATGCTAAAGGAGAAGCCAGCTTCATAGTGCCATGCAATTTGATTTACATAATTAGCGTATCAAATTATACTAAAAAGAAAGAAATTCTAGCTCAGAAAGATGCTGATTTTTTTCAAACCTTAATTTATGAAGCCGACATGGTTGAGAAGGCGAAAATATTGTCAATGAATGAAATAGAGAAATCACAATTAGACAATTTTGCATTATCAATGCCTACCGAAGTTATAGTCAATGGTTCTGTAATGAAAACACCTCCTAATCAAAACTGTTATTCTTCATTAATATTAGCAGTTACAAATCTTACAAATGCACCATTGCCAGGCGAATTCATTACATTTAAAGCATCGAAACGAAAAAACAAAACTACGGCAATAACAGATAAAGATGGGAAAGTAAGTATTTATTTATTAAAAGGGGATTCATATACTGTTAATTTTCCGCACAGCAAAAATTACGCATCGGTCGAAATTCTTTATGCAAAAGGAACAAACTCAATAACAATGGGCTTAACTTATTTGGGCACCAAAGAAATGGAACGAATGGAAAAAGAGGAAGCTAATCGTATTTTGGCTGAAGAAAATAGAATAAAAGCGGAATACTTGCGATTTAAAGACGAATGCGTATTGAGAAAAATATCGGAACAAGAAGCAATAAAATTAGAAATAGAAAACAAAATTGCTCAAAATATTAAAAAACAAGAAGCGGAGGAATTACGAAAACGCGAATTGCTTAAAAATGCAGCACTTTTAGCTGACGAAGTAAAAAGAATAAAAACAAAATGCGAAAAGTATGGATTCACACTTGAAGAAGGAAAAAAACGTGGTTTTGCAAATGAAAACAAAGAAGAAGTTGTTGATATTTTAGACCGTAACAAATGGGATGACAAACTAATATTATGTGATGTAACAGGCAGTATGCGTCCGTATTCTTCACAACTTGCTATTTGGTATCAACTTAGATACGCAGTGGAGAAAAATCCCCAATTTGTATTTTTCAACGATGACAATAGAAAGCCCAATTATGGCGTATATTACGCACCATCAAAGGGAATTGATAGTTTGTGCTTGAAAATGAGCGAAGTTGCTGCAATATACTATGGTGGCGATGCCGCTGAAAACAACATGGGTGCGTTAATAAATGGCACTAAATTGGCAAAGCCCTTCAAAGAAATTATTATGATTGCAGATAATAACGCTCCAGTAAAAGACATCGAACTGCTTTCTGAATTCAACTTACCCGTTCATATTATTCTCTGTGGTCCAAACAATAGCTATATTGGATTAGATTATTTGTTAATTGCCTGGAAAACCAAAGGCAGTATTCATACAATTGAGCAAGATATTACTGAAATTGCATCCATGTCGGAGGGACAAGAAATAATGATAAAAGGCAATACTTATAGAATAATGGGCGGAAGATTTGTTAAGATTTCGAAAGTTTAAACTAATGTAACAACTAAAACATACTTTTTAATTGTTTTCAATCAGGTTATATTAGCAAAGATAATTTCAATAATAGCAAGACTCGATTAATTGTTATCCATTTATTAATGCCTCTAAATCTTTTGGGGACTTAATAGAAGAATAAAACACAGGCGAAAAAACACATTTGCTTGTTCCTTGAGTGATTTTTGAAAATACATTATTATCAATTAATCCAATGTTTCCTTCTTCATCAATTACAACTATACAATTTTTCTTTTTAGGGTTAAACGAAAGAATTTTCTTTAAACTTATATTGTAATATGAATTTCGGTCGTTGGTTATTAAAAAAGCGTGTGCAATTTTCAACTGTTCATTATCAGAATTTCTGTATGTAAAATAAACATCTTTTCCTTGGGGTAGCTCCACCGGCTTATCACAATTATATATTCCGGTAGCCTTTATTTCATAAGTTTTAATTAAACCTTCAACAATTCCTTTTTGAACTTGCATTTTATCATTTTGTATTTCAATCTTTTCTGCATGATTTTTCGATTGAGCATCAATATTCATTTTTGTTCTTTGGTATTTTAGTTCAAGATTATTCTTAATTTTCTTATTATTTGCAATTTCTGTTTCGTATTTTGAAAATGCTTTATTATAAACTGTCATAGCCGAATCATAGTCTTTTCCTTCAAAAACGGGCTTGATATAAAAGTTGTATTTTGCATTTTTACTACTCAAATTTAATTTATACAATCCTTTTTTACTTTGTTTTATTTCTGCCGACTCCCACGTTATAGAATATATTTCTTTGCCAAAAACACGATCTGATGAAACAATCTCAAATTGCAAATCTTTATAATTAGCTAATTCAGGAAAATCCTTCTTTTCAACATCAATATTAAACCTGTAATGCTTTTTATCTGGTTGTGAAGGAAGAGGTGGAAGTTCGGCTTCTAGTTTTTTATTTGTTTCATCAATTTGCGAGACATCTAAAATGTTTATTTCATGCTGATTGTCCTTATAGTCATTGTATTGATAGGTCATATCGTTTTTAGTGTTTTCTTCTTTGCCAATATATTTCCAGCATTTGCGATTGGTGTCTAATTCATAAAAATTAAAAGATTTATCTCTTGTGCTTGCTATAAAATCAATTTTAATCTCTTTGTTTTTAGCTATTTGTATTGGTTTACCATTTTTAAATGCTAATAATTCAAACATGCCACCCGATTCAAATTGATATGTTTTCCCACATGAATCATAAGTCATTGGGATTCCACTAAACAGCATTTCACAAGGAGTTTTGAATTCTCTATAACGAATTTCAATTGAATCGTTTTTCGAGCCAAAAGTGTATGGATTAATAAATATGGTTGTTCCACTTGAATGATGCAGCTTGTTTTCTTTATTATTGGCTATTTTAAATATTTCGAAAGCTGAATTGATTGATTTTACAGGAGCTTTAACATAAGAATTGTTATTTAATTCCTTTTTATTCTGTGAAATATTTTTCTTGTCGGTATGTTTAAACTGAATTAGCAATGCCAGCGTAACTACTAAAACTGTAACAACAAACAAACTAGGTTTAATCCAGTTTTTACTATTCCATTTCTGGTTAGATTTAATAGCAGCAGCATCTTTCATTAAACTTCCAAAATCCTTCCTCGAATTTATCACCTCTGATGATGGAATTTGGCGGTTGATATTTAATTTGAAGTTTTTCATTGCATCAGGTGTTTTGGAATTGAAAGTTTTATTTTGTCTAAAATTCTATACGTTTTTATTTTTGCATTAACATCTGTAAGTTTTAAAATTTCGCCTATTTCTTTATAGGATCGGTTTTCGAAAAATCTCATTTCAATCAATAAAAAATCAGTCTCGCTTAATTTTGAAATAGCATTTTCAATAAATTGATATTGTTCTTCTTTCGATAAATCAGCATCATCAACTATTACATTTAATATTCCGTCGCTAATATTAATATTTCTTGCATTTTTATTTGCTCGATAAAAATCAGTTATTTCATTCAGGGCTATACGATACAACCAAGAGGAAAATGCAAAACCTTGATGCTTATATTGTTGAATCCTAGTCATTGCTTTAATAAAAACCTGCGATGTAATATCATAAGCCGTTTCCTCATCGCTCAAACGCTGAAAAGCAAAGCGAAAAACTGGTTCGAAATACTTATTATACAATGGTTCAAATTGTTTTAAGTTTTTCTTGGCTTTTTCAATTACTTCGATTTCGTTTTCAATTATCGAAGTTTTGCTCATGTTTTTTATTCTTGTTTTAAATTAAAACGTTGGAAATTGAAAATGGTACAAATTCAATTAAGAAAATTTTACGGGGATATCAAATTTGCTGGAATAGCATTTGTTTCCTTGTTTTAGCGGTATAAAATCTTTCAAACCTAATATCACTCTTAAAGCTTCTTTGCTAGCATACGAACTGCTTTTTTTCTTTAATTCAGCAAAAATAACTTTCCCAGTCTCATCAACTATACACGAAACCCATACAGTACAAGGCTTAGCCGACACTTCTTTTTTAAGCTCTGGAGTATACACAATTGTTTTTTCAATGTATTTTAATAAATTCCCTTTTTTGAAAATTAAAGCAGTGTCAATTTCTATATAAAACTCTTGTTCGTGAGGCTTTCTAACTTTTATTGTCCCTTTTTTATAATCGGACACCTGACTATGACTCAGAATTGGGATGAAGAATAAAAGGAGTAAGAATATTGTTGTTTTTTTCATGATTCAAGTGAACATATTTGGTTTCTTAATTCAAATATCTGAAAATTATTAATTCTAACAACGAAAAAAACTGCAATTTTATTTGAATATAGTTTATTATTTTGTACTTTTCTTTTTTGTTAACAGATTTTCAATGACATGAGAAATTTATTTGTTTCTTTATACGGTAATGATTTATTTCTAAACTTTTCGATATCTAAGATATTAAAAGAAATTGGTTATACAGTATTACCCAACAATGGCGACTGTAAAGATAAAACAAAAGCCGATTTAAGCATTTTTGTTGAACAAGATAATTGTAAAATCGATACTTTTGTAGATAATCTATGTCATTCGTGTATATTAATTGGGAATTTTAATTCCGACCTGTTGAAAAACAACTTAATTTTAGAAATTTTACCTAATACAGTATCAAAACAAGTATTGACAGAAAAACTAATTGTTTTTTCAAAACTGATAAACAATACCATTAATACTTCCAGCGAAGGTCAGAAATTTGGGAAAGAATTATTAGAATTGCAAGAACAAAAAGAATTGGCTGATTTGGCTAGTAAAACTAAAAGTTTTTTTCTTGCTAATGTAAGTCACGAAATAAAAACTCCACTTACTGGAATTAAAGGATTTGCTGAAATGCTTATGGATTCGGGTTTAAATCAAGAGCAACGAAAATATATTGAATATGTAAATTTATCTGTTAAACGACTAACTAGCATTGTTTCAGATGTATTAGATTATACCGAATTAGAAAGTATTGGTTACAAAGAAAACGAGAAAGCCTTTTATATTGGCGACACCATTGCAAATGCAGCATCTTTTGTAGAAATAGATGCTATTCATAAAAATTTAATCATAGAAACAGAAGTTCCAGAAAATATTCCATTTTGCTTGGTTGGCGATGAATCTAGAGTTCGACAAATTATTGTTTTATTATTAAATAATGCGATAAAATTCACTTCAAAAGGAAAAGTTAAAATAAGCGTTGAACTTGCTGAAGATAATAAAAATTTTACCATTCTGAAATTTACTGTATCCGATACAGGTATTGGAATTAAAAAAGAAAAATTACCTTTTATTTTCGATCGGTTTTATCAAATTGATGAGTCACACAATAGAAAATACGGTGGTTTGGGTTTGGGTTTAGCTATTGTTAAACAATTGTTAGACAACATGCTTGGGACAATAAAGGTTGAAAGCGAAGAAAATAAAGGAACTTCATTTGTTTTCGAGTTGCCTTTTAAGCCACACGATGCAATAGTTGAACAACCTAAACAAATGGTATCAGCCGAAGGAAAAAAAATATTGATTGTTGAGGATAACCCGATAAACATGAAAATATTTAAACTAATCCTTGAAAAAATGGGTTATACCTTAAGTCTTGCTGAAAATGGCTTAATAGCGTTACAAATACTCGACGATGAAAAATTTGATTTAATTTTCATGGATGTTCAAATGCCCGAACTTAATGGCTTAGAGGCAACAATGAGAATTAGAGAAAAAGAATTACTGGCAAACAATCACACTCCAATTGTAGCTTTTACTGCACATAGCACTAGTCGAGATAAAGAAGCTTGTTTAAAGGCAGGAATGGATGATGTACTTAATAAGCCAATTCAAAAAACAGCTTTGCAAAATGTTTTAAGCAAGTATATCAATTAGAAAAATTTGACATTATTAAAATAAAACTCGATTAGGTTAGGCACTAAAAGAGTTTACGTAAACTTAATAATTTATTAAAGGAACAGAATTTAAATAATTTATGTTCCTTTTCATTGTTGTCCGGTTAAAAAAATTAGGAAGGAGGATATAAATCTTCCTTCCTTT
>JBAXGW010000125.1:0-6819 GCA_037139195.1 Bacteroidota bacterium | reverse complement strand
TAATGATAGTAAAATCGAAATAATATTAGATGAGTAAAGGGGATACCCAGTTAAGATTATTAATGCACATCCAATCCATATTGCATATAAATCAGGTGCTCTAGTGTTTTTAGGATTTCATCCATGTATTCTCTAACGGCTTTTACACTTCCAGGCAAAGTATATACTAAACTACGTCCCATAATACCGGCAATACTTCTACTTAAAGACGCATTGGGTTTTTCCATTCCGTAGCGAACGCGGATAATTTCCATAATTCCAGGAATTTCCTTATCCAATAAAGGGCGAATTACATCAGGCGTAATATCTCTTGGACCTATGCCTGTACCGCCTGTAGTAATTACTGCATCGTATTTGTCTTTACAATGAAGCATTAAACTTTCCAAGGCTTCTGAATCGTCTGGAATTATAGTATAATCTACTGATAATTGCTTGTTTGCCTTTTCAAAGTAATCGTTTAGCAACTTGCCAATTTCTGGACCACTTAAATCCTCATATTCACCATTACTTGCTCTATCGCTTAAAGTTATTACTTTAACTTTATATATTTTTGGATGATATTCTAGTTCCATTCCAGCTTTCATTTCGCCGCCTTTTATAACTTTAGCAAAGATACCTTCTTTCGGCATCACACAATTTCCTACTTCTCTATATATTGCACAACCATCACCATGACATTTCTTGCCAATTTGCGTAACCATTAATTCAATATCCTTGTTTTTGAAAACATCTAATGGCGAGGTTTTATAAAGCAAAACTCCTTCAGTGGTAATATTTTCGGCAAATTCGCCATATTGCAATTCGCGTTTTGCTTCCAATGAAAACTTAGCAAAACTTTCTTTTCCCAAAAGGCTTACCTGTCGGTGCCAAGAACCCGAATGGGCATCGTTTCTAACGCCAACTTCGCAAAGTTCTATTGAATCAACAGGCTTTTTAACAGTTCCTTTTTTTTCGGAAACATTTACTGAAAGTACTTTTAAGGTTTGCATTGTTTTTGGTTTTTTAAGTTTACAAATATCTAACTTAATAATTTTCGTCTATAAATTAATACAGATTGTGTTCAATAATTATCCCACGTTTATTCATGAAATCTATCATCATTTTAAGATTTTTCATTCCAACACAGCTAATATAATAGGTGCATTTTGTATAGTCTTTTAATGTAACACTAATTTTTGTAGGAGCTTGTCCATTTCGCAACAATATAATTCGTTCAATATCATTAAGTTTATACGTTTTTTTTAGCCAAAACTTTAAATTATTTCGGACTACAAAAAAATCATCATTGAATTGAAGATAATTTAAATAGGTTGAAGAAAGATATAATGTCAGAATAACTATTATTGGAAAAATCATGAAATTTTTTATTAACATGCAGATTCCAAAAGTAATAAATATTACAGGGATGTTAATTAATAAAAAATGAAATTGAAAAATTTTCCATTTATTTATTGCTGTTAAATTTCCAATTACTTCTGTGACTTCTTTAATTTTTATTGGTTGATTTAAGCCCAACTTATCAATTAGTTCGTATTGAATTTCTTTCGAGTTAGAATAACTATCTATTGAAATATAGTAATTTCGTTTTGCAGTTGAAATTTCAATAACATCTTGAAATATTGTTTGTAATAAAGTATTTATCTGTTTTATTCCACAAAGTTCGATATTCGTTATTTCTGAAAAGTATATTATTTCTTTTGACATTAAATGAGATAAACTAAGATTGTTTTCGAATATTCTAACTTTCTTATATCTTTCTAAATTACCAAAAATTGCAAGATAATAGACTGAAAACAGTATAATTGCTCCAAATAGCAAGGCAGAAAAAACAGATACATTTATTTCAGCATAAAAAATCTCATATATAAAAAGCGAGATGTAAATAGAAGTTAAAACAACTACTATACAGATCATTATTACTAAATCAATTTCAAATTTTATTTTTGAAGAGACTATTCGCATTTGAATATTATTATTTATTATCTCGCAAAGGCGCAAGGACGCAAAGATTTTTAATTATCAAAAGTAAGTTCTTTTTATCTGATAAACAAAAATAAAAAAAGTTAAATTTCTTTTTATATGTACGGAATATATACGTATATTTGCAGAAATATTTTTACAATTTAAATCATGGAATCTATTTCAATGGCTCGATTTGATGCAAGGCTACCAAAAGAGCAAAAAGAGTTTTTTGAATATGCTGCGGCTTTAAGTGGGTTCAAAACACTTACCGAATTCATTTTATATTCTGTTAGAGAAAAAGCGAAATCTATTATAGAAGAACATGATAGAATTTTAGCCAGTAAAAAAGACCAAGAAATATTTTTTAATGCGATTTTAAATCCTCCCACTCCAAACGAAAACTTGAAGAAGGCTGCAGCAAATTATATTGAAAAAACCAAGTAATTATGGGTTATTTGACAATTCCTCTAGATTCTACCCATAACAAATCTTTGTTTTCATGCGGAAACTCATTGTTAGACAATTATCTTCACAAACAAGCGAAGCAAGATGTAAAGAAACACCTGTCTGCATGTTTTGTTTTATTAGAAGGCGAATCAATTATTGGTTATTATACGCTTTCTAGCGCCAGCATTATTAGAGAATCTGTTCTTGAAAACTTCAGAAAGAAACTACCACAATCATACAATAATATCCCTACAACTTTATTGGGAAGATTAGCGGTGGACAAGAAATACAAAGGCAAAGGTTATGGAGAATTGCTCATGATTGACGCCTTAAAAAGAAGCTTTGATGCATCAATTAGCATTGGCTCAATTGCCGTAATTGTTGACCCTATTGATGAAGATGCAAAGGCTTTTTATTTGAAATATGGTTTTATTTTATTGCCAGACAGCAAGAAAATGTTTATTGCAATGGACACTATTTCGGAGTTGTTTTAGGTCTAATGTTCTAATATCCACAGCTCCCAATAATCTTACGCCCAGCTCGTTCCCATTGCTTTGTTGATTTATCGAACTTAAACTTATTTTCACTAACTCCACAAGCTCCTGCATGAACATAGGTTATAAGCATGCTTTTCTTTGGAATAATTTTCGAAGGGAAGAAAATCATTGAATCAGTTAAAAATTTATCTAAATGAAATTTATTATCAACTCCTTGAATATAATAACTATAAAATGGACCGCCATTACCTCCCGAATCATTAATAACAGCAATATCCTCTTTTTCATCAAAATTTAAATCGGCAATTATTAGATCTCCGTAGTTATTATCCACTGCCTGCATTTTAAAGTTTTTTTCAGTAATATAAGACCTTGCTCTGTTATTATTACAAAAAACGTCATCAAAGAAATATGCTGATGTTATCTCCAAAGTATCAACCAAGTTTTTAGATTTCTTATCAATTATTTTAACACTAACTACACATGAGTCATGGCAATCATCAATATTTGTCATACGCTTAAAATTAACTTCAAAAATATTTAGATATGACAAATCAGTATATGTAATTTTTTTAGCTATTAAGCTGTCCCATTTAATAGTTTTTTGTTCTGAAGCTATTGAATAAGACCTTTTTACTTTCTCATTATCTACTGGCTTGTTATTTGAACAACTACAAAACAAAAAAATAAAAAACAAATAAAACAACTTCATAAATCCGTTTTTGTTTTCTCAACTAATATAATTCCATCAATTTTCATTGATTTATCCACCGCTTTGCACATATCATATATTGTTAGCAAAGCAATACTCACGCCTGTAAGAGCTTCCATTTCAACGCCTGTTTGCCCAACACAACGAACTTCACTAGTTGCAATTACACCATCAGCTAAAAGTTCTGTTTTCACATCGGCTTTAGTAATTTGCAATGGATGACACAATGGTATCAATGAAGATGTTGCTTTTGCAGCTTGAATTCCTGCAATATTGGCTATTGTTAGTACATCACCTTTTTTAATTTGGTTTTCTTTAATCAATTGAACGGTTTCTTTTGATAAAAGAATTTTGCCAGAAGCTTTTGCAACACGAAGCTGTGGAGTTTTTCCTCCAACATCAACCATGTTAGCTTTGCCTTGTTCGTCGGTATGTGAAAATTTATTCATAATATTTTTGTTTATTTCTCTTTCAAAGGCAAATTTTTTGCAAAAAAACCTTGCCCGTAATTATTATTAACTTTTAGAGGCTTTTCAAAAGTTCAGAATCGAGGCACTCGAAGGTTTGAATTTTAGGAGTTTACACGAGTAAATGACTAAAAATTAAACCGAGAGTAACGAAGAGTATGGACTTATTGAACAGCCGCTAATTATCCTCCGATATTGTAGAATTCTCCAGTATTATTAATCGTTCCGCACTTTGGTTTTTTTGAAATAGCCATTTTTAAAGCATTTTCAATTCCCAATTCTTTAATGTTAAATGCCAAATTATTAAATAAACAAGGTTTAATTTCGCCAGTTGCGGTTAAACGCAATCGATTACATATTTTGCAATCACCACCTTCGCCGCCTTCTACCACAGAAAAATCGCCATTTGTTAAATTCATTTGATGAATATACCTTATTGACAAGCCATGTTCAATACAAAAATCCTTAACAGCTAATGCATCAGGCTCATTCGCATTATTTTTAATTACGCAATTTACTTTAATTGGGTTAAATCCTACTTTTTTTGCTTCTAATATGCCTTCAATTGCATCGTTCAAATTACCGCAGCGCGTAATTTCCCTATATTTATTAGCATCAAGTGTGTCTAAACTAACATTTATTCTATTTAATCCAACATTTCGCAAATCATTCGCAAATTTCTTCAATAAAATAGCATTGGTAGTCATCGATAAATCTTCTATTCCATCTATTTTTGCGATTTGTTCTACTAAACTAACAATCCCTTTTCTTACTAATGGCTCGCCTCCTGTAATTCTAACTTTTGAGATCCCCAGTTTAACGCCAGCTTTAACCACCTCAATGATTTGTTCAAACGATATGATATCCGAATGATTTTGCATTTGCACGCCATCTTCGGGCATAC
This sequence comes from Bacteroidota bacterium, assembly GCA_037139195.1. Lineage (GTDB taxonomy): Bacteria > Bacteroidota > Bacteroidia > Bacteroidales > JAHJDW01 > JBAXGW01. Next base: position 1,830 of record JBAXGW010000125.1, on the reverse strand, counting down.
AATAGGTGCAGCGCAAATTACATCGGTCGGTAACCGAAATACGTAGATAATTAATGGTTCTATTAAAGTTGTCTAACATCTACTAGTTCCCCAGCTTTAATTTCATTAATACCAATTGGAACAAAGATAATAGAATTAGAATATCCTAAAGCAAAAATATGAGCAGAACCGTGATATTCAGTTGGTTCTACAGTTCCATCAGAATTGATGTTTGCAGGAATTATCGCTAATCTTTCTGTTTTCTTTCTTCTGAAATCTTTTTTCAATGGAAGTTTCATGCAATTATAACATAGACTTAAACCCATCATCTTTTGAATAAGAGGTTTAACAAGCAAATCGAATTGTATAAAAGATGAAACAGGATTTCCGGGCATACCAAAGCAAATTTTATTATTTCCTACGCCAAAGGTAGTTGGTTTTCCAGGTTGAACAGCAATGGAATCAAACAAAATTTTAATTCCATTTTTTTCTAAGGCAACTCCAACAAAGTCGAAATCGCCCATAGAAACACCTCCCGAAAGCATAATAATATCATTTTCCTCTAGTGCCTTTGAAATAAGGCTTACAGAATCCTCAATATTGTCTTTTGCAATACCCATATAGTTTGCAATTGCTCCAGCGTTCTGAACTTGAGCAAGCATCTGGTATCCGTTGCTATTTCGAATTTGAGATTTTATCGGCTTTTCATAAGGTTCAACCAGTTCGTCGCCAGTTGCAATTATGCCTATTTTTGGTTGTTTATATACGTTGAATTTAACACAGCCTACAGCAGATAGAATTGCAATATGCTGAGGCTGGATTAATGTTCCTTTTGTCAGAACAATTTCATTTTCTTTTACGTCTTCTCCTAGGTAACAGATGTTTTTGTTTAATGGTTCTTTAGTAAATTTAATTCTACCATCTGAAAGAACTTCTGAATGTTCTACCATAACAACAAAATCGGCACCTTCGGGGATTTTAGCTCCTGTCATTATCTTTGCACATTGCTTATCAGAAATTGATTTTTCGGGAAACTTACCAGCTGGAATTGTTTCCACCATTTCTAGAGCAAATTTTAAATCACTACTCTTGCAAGCATATCCGTCCATTGCCGATTTATCAAATGGCGGCATATTCATATCCGATTTAATATCTTCGGCAAGCACTCTATTTAAAGAATTTAAGATAGAAACTTCTTCAATACCAATGATAAATGAAGATTCTAGAACAACATTCAGTGCATTTTCAAGACTAATCATAGCGATATGTTTTGTGTTGCACAAAGATATTAAAAGTTATTGTGAAATAATAGTTTAGTGTTTGTCAAAATAATATTTGACTTCAAATTTGATTAATCTTATCTTTGTGTTTCAATATTTTTAAGCGAAATTATGATTTATACTATAAAAATAGATGATCCAATTCAAAATAATAGATTGAGTGTTTTTTTGAAAAAGTTAGCTGGAGTTCAATATTCCGTGATTAATGACATTCCTAAAAATCCTGCTATGGTTGGAAGCATTGAAGAATTTCAGAAATCAATTGAAAAATCAAGAAAATCCGTTAAAAATGGATCGTTTCTTACAAATGAAGAATTAGAAAAAGAGATTTCTAAATGGTGAAATTTTCCAGAACTCTTATTTGGTCTTCAGATGCAGCATGGCGATTAAACAGAATCTACAACTGGTATTCTACTTTCGAATCAACAGCTCGAGCAAAAAAAGTTCTAAAATCAATTCAAGAACTTGCTAAAAATATTCCTTCAAATCCTCATAAATATCCACAATGTTTAGATATTAACCCAACTTGCAACCCTTATCCGGTAATTTTCTGAGAATCTGGAGGGTTGAA
>JBAXGW010000124.1:0-6837 GCA_037139195.1 Bacteroidota bacterium | reverse complement strand
TTAAATCTAATGTTCCCGTAGCAGAATTAGTTAGAAGCCCATTGATAAAAGTTTTACTGCTATTAAGAGTGTATTTTTTACTTGCATCGATAAATGTTTTAGTAAAAGATCCTGAAACAATGCTACCATCAAAAGCAATTTCTCCGGCTACATGCAATTTCGCTTCATCGTAAATGCCATCTCCCGAAATTGTATATGTAGTTCCAGTCATTGTTACATAGTTATCATCGTTTCTTTGATCAAATGTGCCATTATTAATAAAATTTCCTGCTATGTTTAGTCCCTCGGTAGAAGCAGTTTCAGGAGTAGTGGCTGTTGCAGTTGAAATTGTAGCAGATGTTCTGTAATTGTATGTTTCGGTATTAGAGGCGTTCCAATTAAATGGAATTATTGCATAATAATACTGTGTGCCTCCTGATAGGCTTGTATTGCTGTATGATGTAGTAGAATTGCTTGTTATTGTAGTTACTAATGTAACGCCACCAGGCAATGATAATAAAGCAGGAGCGATGCCATCTGTTATATTAGTTTCGTCTGGTGCCGATGCGTCTGCTTTTCTTAAGATAATATATCCGTCAGCTCCATAAGTTGAAGCAGCGGTAAAAGCCAAATTTATTTGTGTGGCAGATGCTACTGTTGCAGTGAAACTAGCGGCATGACCCGAAGGCTCGGTTGATAACGTCCAAAAATTTACATTTGCTCCATAAGCTGATCCACTGCCGTTTGTAGCATAGGCTCTAACATAGTAGTAGGTTTCAGCAGCTAATCCAGTAATTGAACTAGTGAAAACGCCTGTTCCTGTTCCATTAGTTGTTTTTGAATTGGAGGTAGTTGGGTCGGTTGATGTGTTCCAACAAACGCCACGTGCCGAAATAGAAGAACCTCCTTGACTAGTTACATTTCCTCCGCTTGTTGCAGTTGTTGTTGCAATTGCTGTTATTGCTGTAGTTGTAACTGTTCCAATAGTTGTTGCGGGTTGCGAATATAATCTTATTATTGGTCGTGTATATGATCTGCTTGTCGCCGACATAGAGCATCCAGCTGAGCCATCTGCACGTCCGTAACATGCTTTATATGTTGCTAAGTCTTGAGTTGCAACATAGTCGTCATCTGTATATGCAGAATTGTCCCAACAAGTTTGCACCAATATATTATCAGAGCCATTCCATGTAAAATTGGAGGTAAAATTAAATATATTCCAGCCAACAGCAGACGTATAGTCGGCAGTTTTACAAGTTGTAAAAGAAGGGGCTAGAAATGTTGAACTAGCAAATGAAGTAGTAGCAGTATGTCCAATTTTTATGCTAAATCCAGTAAATGGACTTGTACTGTATTTTTTTGTAATATTAAAAGACATTCCATTTATTACTGTTCCATTTGAAAAGCCCAGTGCTGTGAGTTCAGCAGCGGTAATAATAAATTGTTGTCTGCCATCTTCATAAAACTGACCAAATGGCGAAGTTAAATTATCCTCGCCATCTGCTACACCTATTGTTCCATAAGTTACAATAGTACGAGTTCCGGCAGGGTTTGTTGCTGTTGGTGTATGAGAAACAGTGCTTACTGTTAAAGAAGTGCACTGAGCATCTAAAACATTTGTTGCGGTAGCTGTAGCAGATACATCATAGGATAGCCAAAAGTAGTTAGTTCCAGTGGCGAGGGCTTGAGTAGGTGTTATTGTAAAAGAACCACTAGGTGATGCAGATGTAGAGCCAACTTGGCTTGTAACAGCAAATGTAGAGCTTGTGCCAGTATAATACAACTTAGCATTTGTAATATCAGCGGCAGCCGTTGAACCAGTGGTGTTAAATGTAAATGATGTTGCTGATAATGGACTGGTAGAGCCAGATGTAACAACTTCAACTCTTAAAATTTCTTGATTTGATTGGCCGGCAATAGCATCTGCTGTTGAAGCCTGTGTAGTAGTTGAAGAAACATAAGACATAGGTGTAACTGAAGTATAAGTAAACTTCATGTTTGGCCTTGTGGTTGAGCGTCCATCATAGTTAGGCGGTGTTTCTGAATCGGCATATCCATAAGCCACTGTATAAACACTTGTTGTTGATCCATATACTTCATAAGAATCAAAATCATATAATCCGTTATTATCGCCCCAAACAATTTCAACTAAAAGATTATCTGTTCCATTGTAATCAAAGTCGCTAATGTCGAAGGACAACCAACCTGTAGCTCCAGGCATAGCATAACTTGAACTTGTAAAAACAGTTGTAGCACTTGCAGTACTAGTGTATGAAGTGCTAAGTTCTGCAGTAGAAGTATGTAATAGTTTGATTGTAAAGTTGCTGAAATCTCTATAGTCAGCATCAAGCGTGTAATTGCTAATGTTTAGGGCTAGATTTGTGATTGTTTTAGCAGCACCAAGTTCAGATTGAAGGTACAAGATTTGAGTTTTGTTATTTTCAAAAAGATTATTGAAAGGGTAGCTTAAACAAGTTGATGTTCCAGTTCCAATGGTTAAATCCGTAGCATATACAGTACCTTTACTAAATAATAAAAGTAGAATAAATAATATGTAGATTTTATTTTTCATAACAATTATTTTTAGTGTATTAATTACTAATTACAGATAATGATTTAGAGCTATTTATTTGAATGTTGTTTGAATTTATTTTTCTGTCATTAGTTTGATTGTAATAAAACTTTGCATCAGATCCGCTTATAACAACATTGTAAAAAGTAAAATCGGCATTAAGTGGAGTTGTACCTCCAGCTGTAGTAACATTAATCCGTTGAGTAGAACCTCCATCGAGTGTTACAGTTCCTGTGCCACAAGTAAAAGCTCCTCCGGCATTTACCCAGTCGCCAGCTAAACTTATCCCGTAGTTTGAGCCAGATACTGCCATAGTTCCAGCCGCTAATGTTAAATTTCCATCCACATCAATTGCACCACCTAGTGTTTTTGTTCCAGAACCGTCAACTTTTAATCCAAAATAATTATCAAGTAGTATCGTTTGCCCACCTGCATAATCATAAACAACCGTGCCAGCAGCATTATCAAGTGTTCCTAAACTTGTTACTGTTGCACCCCCTAAATTTAAAAAGCCGGCATCTGAAAAATCTATTGTTCCTCCAGTGGCATCAAAAGTCCCATTAGCATCAAAAGTCCCTGTGCTAATTGTAAGCGTTCCATTGATGTCGCTAGTTCCTGTAACAGCAGTTGTTGTGGCTGCCAATGCATAATTTGTGCTTGCTTGTACAATACAAGTGCCAGCTACATTTACGTTTCCAAGAGCCGTTTTAGTACTTGAACTTCCTCCATCAATTGTTAAATTATAATAATTATCAGCTAAAACACTTTGAGAACCATCTAAATCATAAGATACAGTACCAGTAAGCTCGTCTAAAGTTCCTAAACTTGCAACTATAGATCCAAGTTTTAAATAACCAACATCAGTAAAGTCTATCGTTCCTCCAGTTGCATCAAATGCGCCATTGGCATCATAAATACCAGTGCTTATTGATATTTTTTTATTAATGTCTGATGTGCCAGTAACTGTTAATGTATAAGTAGACAATGCGAGTTCATCTGCATTTAATGTTAGATTGCCATTTACTGTAGTACTTGCTGTTAGGGATTTTATTCCTGTTCCTGCTGATAAAGTTAAATTTTTATATTCATTGCTCATTAATTTTTGTGCACTTGCACTGTTGTATGTTACAGTGCCATAGAATATCATGCTGGTATTTGTACTAGATGAACCAAGTGCAATTGCAGAGTTTGTTGCATCTGCATAAGTTACATTTATGGCTATATTATCATTGTTTTGCATAGTAAATGTTCCTGATCCTGAAGCTGTAGTTCTAGCAATTCTATGCCCAATGTTAAATGTAAATCCATTTCCCCCATTGCCAAGAGTTAAATTTCCATTTAATGTAATTGTATTTGCTGTTGTTATAATTCCGCCCGAAGTGGAAGGATTTTGTAAGGTTAAATCATTGTTAATTGTTATTGTGGTTCCATCTCCTAAAGTTGCAGTATAACCATTGTTGGATCTTACTTTTAAGTTATAGTAAGTAAATGAATTAATAGTTTGATTTCCTGCTGCAATACTAGAATTGGTCCATTTTGTGTCCCCGCTATTAAAATAAACAGTTCCTGTATTGTAATTTATTGTGCCACCTGTATATTGAATATAACTTCCAATTTCTAATGTTCCAGTATTTAAATTAATTACCCCATCATCAAAGTGAAATTGAAGTACAGAGAAAGTGAATGATGATAAACTGAAAGTTGATGTAGCACTTTGTAAAAACAGTTCCATCATAATAGTAACATCAGAGGAAAGAGTATAACTCGACCCTGATGCAATTTCAATAGAAGGCGGTTCATTGTCATTTACATAATTAAAGTTTCCTGTCCCTCCAAATGTTTTTCCTGATCCTTTAAGTTGAATAATGACATTGCCTGATTGGTCAAAGTATCCGTTGTTAGTCCAGTTTCCATAAATTTTCAATGACCCTCCACCCGCAATAGTGGAATTATCTGTCAAAAATCCACCTGAATTAATTGTCAAGTCTTTACAAGTTGCACTTGTTGATGTTGATATAATTGGGTCGTTTGTAACATCAGGAATTATTGCATGAACGGTACTAGTAGGTACGCCATTATCCCAATTGCCAGCATTGGACCATGATGTGCCTGATGAGCCAGTCCATGTAGTGGTTGGTTCGGTAATTGCCGCAGTTGTTGCTGATGCCTGCGGAACACTAGTAAGCTTATAGTCTATAGATGTTCCACTATTTGTATAAGACCATATTTGAAAATAGTAGGTTGTGCTAGCTGATAACCCAGTAGGTGTATATGAGCCAACGCCCTGTGCTATATTTTTTCTGCTTGCGCCATCTGCTTGTGCTGTGCCATCAGAAGGTGCAGATATTGAACCGTACCCAATTGTGCTCCATTTTATCAAATAACCATCTGGAGGAACCGTACTTGCCGCATCAGTCCAAGTTAAAGGAATAGTTGAAGACGTAGGAGTTCCACATGCAAAAAGTGTAGGCTGGTTTGTAGGCTCAGCTTTAACTGCGGTATAGGTTATAGAAATATTATCAATTGCACAATATGCATTGGAAACAATTCCATCGTTTATCCACGTAAACACTAAACGAACAGTTGTTCCCGCTAAAGAAGTTAAATCAATTGCGGATTGTTGAGTAAAACTTGCAAGTGTTGTGGCTGTATGTGAAGCCTTTTCTGTATAACCAGTGCTAGGTGTTGTGCCGTTAACAGGAGTATTTGCAGTAGTAGTAGTGTAAATATTTAAATAATCATACCCGTTATCAGTAAGAGGGAATTTAAGCCAATATGTTAAAGAAACGTTAGTAGCGCCAGCAGGTATAGCAATATCTCTGTAAAAATGTTTCGCTCCAGAAGTTGCTGAACTGCCAAAAGTACTTGCATCTGTTCCAATAAACGCAGCCTTGGTTCCAGCTTTTGCTCCACCAGCAGTGCCAATATACCATGTTGGAGCTACTGTTCCAACTTGTGTCCATCCATTTGCGGCAAAAGTGCTTGTGGCATTTTCAAAGCCTCCAGCAACTGTTGGGTCTAATAGTGTGGTTTGTGCAAAACTAAAATTATTAAATACTGATAAAAATAGCAAAGTTGAAACAATAAAAATAAATTTGTTATTATTAAAAATTGCTAAAGGCTTAAAAGCCAAAACAATAAAATTGGCAATATAACAGTAAAATATCTTCATACTTTATTGGGCTAGGTGGCTGTAGCTAAATGATGTGTTATCAATGTATAAAGATACAATCTAAAACAAGTAAAACAATACGTAATTGAGCGTATTTTTTTTGTTAGGGGAATTTTTCTACTAAATGCTTTAAAAGTTCGATAATAAGCGGTTTATTTTATATTTTATAAGAATTATTATTTTGCATTTTTAATTGTAAGTTTCAGTTATTCAAATGTATAAATAAATTTATATACTTATATGTTTAAAAAATAAGTAAATGCTATAAAAATTCAACTAATCTATTAATTTTGACAATTAATATGAATTTTTTGTGATTAAAAAAAATAATTTTATGGTAATATTATTTTTTTTGAAGTATAATTTTTAATTGTTTCTAGTGATAAAAAATATAAGCCTGATTTCAAGTCAACTCCTTGAATTTTGCATTTATTTAATCCTTGTTTAGAAATAATATTTTGATTGTAAACTAATTGCCCTGCTGAGTTATACAGAGCAATCTTAATATTCTCATCTAAAACGCCAATATAATCAAAGTTTAAATCATTACCATCTTTTGCTACTGAGATAACTTCAAAAGTAAGCTCATCGGAGCAATTAATAGTTACTGGATCGAAATACTCAAAATTGCCATTATAGTCAGTTTGTTTTAATCGATAGTAAATGTTTGTGCTATTCATGTTAACACTGTAATCTGATAAATCATATAATTTTTCGGAATTTGAATTGCCAGCCGATTGTTTAGTTCCAACAGTTTCCCAGTTTGATAAATCGTAACTTCTTTCAACAGTAAAGTAGTCGGAATTCAATTCTGATGCGGTAGCCCATGATGTGTTTACATAATCGCCAAGGCAAGTTGCTCTAAATGATAATAATTCTACTGGAAGAGCTATGCCAGTTTCTCCAATTGCTTTTTCTGAAAAAGTGCTCATGCCTTTTCTGTAAGCGTAGCCTGTTGCTGCAGTAGATTGGGATGCTGTGCCTGTTAGCGTCCAGTCTGCTCCACTGCTTGAACCAGTTGTTCTGCTAAGTATATTGAATTTGTAATCTTCTAAATCGGCAAAAGCTCCATTAAAGTATAATTTCAAATCATAAGTACCATCAATAGTTCCAC
>JBAXGW010000123.1:0-6934 GCA_037139195.1 Bacteroidota bacterium | reverse complement strand
TAGTAAAATCGAAATAATATTAGATGAGTAAAGGGGATACCCAGTTAATATTATTCATTTGAAAAGAATTAATTGATACTTTTATATGGATATATGAATGCCCTACAGGCATTATAGGTATTTTGGCTTTTTAATTATTATAATGGATGTCCTACGGACATCACTATAACTCTTGAAAGCAACAAGCTCGTAGAGCTTACATTATAATAACTAAAAAAAGTATGAATTTCAAACCTGTAGGGTTTGCATAAAAAACAAAAAATAAAAACAGAACAAAAAAAAAATAAATTAACGTACAAGCTCATATAGTACCCATTATAATAAAACTGAAAAAATATATTAAACTTCAAGTCTGCAAGACTTGCATAATAATATAAAACACAGACTATGATTACAAAAACAGTTTAAAGTAATTTGCAAAATAAGTTACAAGCTCGTAGAGCTTACATAACAACATCAAAAAAATACACTATGACTACAAAAACAGTTTAAAAGTAATTTGCAAAATTAGTTACAAGCTAGTAGAGCTTGAATTATAATAAAACAAAAGCAACAAATTAGTTCAAGCCTGTAGGGCTTGCATAACAACAACAAAAATTTAATTATGAAACCAGGAGTCTACACGCAATTATACACACAACTTGTTTTTGCAGTTAAACATCGAGAGTGTCTATTAAACGAATCAATTAGAAATGAAGTGTTCTCATATATGAGTGGATTGTTAACAAACAAGAAACACAAATCTCTTATTATCAATGGATATACAGATCATGTACATGTGTTTGTAGGTATAAATCCAACTGTTTCTGTTTCCGATATAGTTGCCGATTTAAAAAGAAGCAGTTCGTTATTTATTAATAAAAAAAAAATTAGTAAAAGGCAAGTTCCAATGGCAAGAGGGATATGGTGCATTTTCATACAGCAAATCGCATGTAGAAAATGTATATAATTACATTCTAAATCAAAAAGAGCATCATCAAAAAAGACCGTTTAAAGAAGAATATCTTGATTTATTGAATAAATTTGAAGTGGAATATGACGATAGGTTTTTGTTTGAGTTTTTTGAAAGGGATTAATTTATATTTATGAATGCCCTACAGGCATTATAGATGTTTTTATATTTTTTACTATAATGGATGTCCTACGGACATCTCAATGCTTTAATAAATAACAAGCTCGTAGAGCTTACATTATTGTAAAACTAAAATCGAGTATCAATTTCAAGCCTGTAGGGCTTGCATAAAAACAAAAAAAACACAATGACTACAAAAACAGATTAATAGTGATTTTCTAATTATCCTACAAGCTCGTAGAGCTTGCATTATTATAAACTAAAACAGCAAGTTAGTTCAAGCCTGTAGGGCTTGCATAAAAACAAAAATTAACATTAAATCAAGCTAAACAACAGATTCGTAAAAATTGCATAACAACATAAAAAAATGACAATAGAACTAGAAAACATCTTTAAAAGCTACAAAAACAATGCAGATTCTCCACAAAGAACTGTTATTGAAGGCTTATCACTGCTAATAAAATCAAGCGATTCTATTGCTATTATTGGACCGTCGGGTTGTGGCAAAAGTACACTGTTAAATATTATTGGCACACTGGACAAACCAAGTTCTGGAATTATTAAAATTGATCAAATCGATATATCGAAACTCAATGACAAACAACTTTCTGAAATTAGAAATAAAAAAATAGGATTTGTGTTTCAAATGCATCATCTTTTTCCACAATTAAATCTAATTGAAAATGTTTTGCTTCCAACATTAGCTTTTCAAGATAAAAAATTAGTTAACGCAAACTACCAAAGAGCCATGGAATTGCTTGAAATTGTTGGTTTGGAAGATAAAGCTAAACAGTTCCCTGGGCAACTTTCGGGTGGCGAATGCCAGCGAACTGCTGTTGTAAGAGCATTGATAAATACGCCTGAAATAATTCTAGCCGACGAGCCCACTGGTTCTTTAGATCAGGAATCGGCAGAACAAATTGGTCTGCTATTATCAAAAATTAATAAAGAACAGAATGTTGCTCTCGTAGTTGTAACACACTCTTTAGAACTCGCCTCAAAAATGGATACTATTTTAAAGTTGAACAAAGGAATTCTGATAAAATAAAAACATGTCAAGACTTATCTACATATTAAAAAGTATTTTTTACTATAAAAAGCAACATCTTGCAGTGCTTTTTGGTGTAATCATCACCACTGCCGTGCTTACAGGAGCTTTAATTATTGGAGATTCCGTTCGATATAGTTTAAGCCAAATTGTTGAATCTCGCTTGGGTAAAATACAATTTGCCTTGTTGACTAACGACCGTTTTGTAAGAGCAAAGCTTGCTAAGGAAATTTCAGAAAAACTTGAAATTAATTCAGCAGCAGCATTATTGCTAGAAGGCACTTCCTCAAATCCTGAAAATGAAAAGAGAATAAATAAAACACAAGTAATTGGAATTGATTCCGATTTCTGGCAGATTTCTGATATTAAAATGCCTGAACTAAGCAATGAAGAAGCTATTGTCAGTTCAAATATTGCAGAAAAGCTCAGTCTTAAAATTAATGACGAAATAGTTCTTCGAATTGAAAAACTTAGTGTTATACCATTAAACTCGCCTTTCAGCACCGAAGAAGTTCCTTCTATTTCTTTTAGATTGAAAATAAAAGCTATAGCCGACGATAATAAACTTGGCCGGTTTAGCCTGAAAAGCAATCAAATAGCACCTTTTAATATTTTTGTTTCAAGGGAGTTATTAAGTTCAAAATTGGATATTACTGGAATGACAAACGCTTTACTCTTTGCATCCGATGAAAATACTAAAATTAACAATAAAATTCTTGATAGCATATTGCCTAAAACATGGCAACTTAAGGATGCAGGGATTGAACTTAACAAACTTGACAATAAAGGCAACTATGAATTAAGCTCCGATCGAATATTTTTCGACAAACAAATTTCCACTTCAATTATTGAAAATAAAAAAACTGCCAAAACAATTCTTTCCTATTTAGTTAATTCTATTCGCTTAAACGAAAAAACAACACCCTACTCCTTTGTTACAGCTGTTTCAGATAATTACATTGGAAAACAAATCAAAGAAAATGAGATTATAATAAACGATTGGCTTTCGGAAGATTTAAACGCAAGAGCTGGCGACACATTATCATTGTCTTATTTTGTAATCGATTCATTGCGAAAACTCAAAAAAGATAGTAGCCGCTTTATTGTTAAAAGCGTGATGCCAACAAAGGACAGTCTTATAAACCGCACATTGATGCCAAAGTTTCCAGGATTTGCCAGCGCAATTAGTTGTGTAGAATGGAACACCAATCTTCCTATAAACCTAAAAAACATTCGTGAAAAAGACGAAAAGTACTGGAACAATTTTCGAGGAACACCAAAAGCTGTTATTTCCATAGCTGCGGGAAAAAAGCTATGGCAGAATAATTTTGGAGACTTTACTTCAATTCGTTTCAACGGTTCTGCTTTTGATTCGAGGAGTAACAAAAATAATTTAGAAAACGAAATTCTAAAAAATATCAAACCAAATGAGTTGAATTTTTCTTTCGTCGATGTAAAAGCTTCAGGCAAAAATGCAGCTAAAAGTGGAGTTGATTTTGGCGAGCTGTTTTTAAGTCTCAGTTTTTTTGTAATTCTTGCTGGCATTATTTTAACCGTAATGCTCCATGTATTAAGCCTCGAATCAAGGAAATCGGAAGTTGGCACGCTAATAAGTATGGGTTTTTCAAGAAAAAATATTATCAAACTAAAAATTTCAGAAAGTGTCATTATCATTTTATCTGGCTGCATTTTTGGTGTATTAGCCGGAATTATTTACAATTACCTATTATTAGCAGCTATAAATTCGGTATGGAATGATATTGTAAGAACACCAATGATGCATATCTCAATTAAGCCAATTACATTGCTAATTGGTTTTATTAGTGGTTTTATTATTTCATTGATTTCAATTTATATCGTATCCATTCGAAATTTAAAAAACACAGCAATTGGATTGATTAACGACTCAAAACAAGCAATTCAAAATAAAAAGAGCAAAAGCAACAGAGCTTCAATAATATTAATTCTTCTATGCTTTTCAGCTTCATTAGGGTTAGTTGCATTTTTATTTTTTAAATCATTAGAAACTAATGCTAGTTTATTTTTATTCTCTGGCGGTATTTTTATGATTGCTTGTTTAATAATGTCAAACAGGTTTATTGGCAGCCTATACAAAGCAAATCCGAATTATTATAGTTTAGCAAAGTTAGCATTTAAGAACACTTCAAGAAACAAAAATAGAAGCTTAACTATCATAATCTTACTAGCTTTAGGAGTCTTTGTTGTTATTATAACGGGTGCTAACAGAAAAACATTTTACGGTTTAGAAAACGACAATTCATCTGGAACTGGAGGATATTCTTTTTGGGCAGAGACCAGTATTCCGATAACTTCCGATTTAAATTCAGCTTTGGGCAAAGAAAAACTAGGCATTTCAAACGATTCTTTGATGGCAAATGCCGATTTTATTCAGTTCTTAACTTTAAAAGGCGATGACGCAAGCTGTCTTAACCTGAACCAAGTTAAAAAACCGAGTATTATTGGAGTAAATCCGAATATTTTCAACAATCGAAAATCATTTTCTTTTGAAACTTTAAAAAATGGCGTTGACAAGTTAAATCCGTGGCTTGAGCTCAACAAAATATATGGAGAAAACATAATTCCTGCTTATGCAGACCAAACAGTTATTACATGGGGAATTATGAAAAAAGTTGGTGATACACTCGCCTACCTAAATGAAAATGGAAAGAAAATATATTTAGTTTTAGCTGGCGGACTAGATGCCTCCATTTTCCAAGGAAATATTCTTATTTCCGACAATAATTTTTCAAAAAACTTTCCTTCAAACAATGGCTCTAAGTTAATGTTAATAGATATTCCAACTGAAAATCAAAAATATTTTTCAGAGCAATTTAACACTAGTTTGAAAGATTATGGAATTGAAATTAGCAATACTAGTGAACGACTAAGTCAATTTAATTCAATAACGAATACCTATCTGTCTGTTTTCATGATTTTGGGTGGCTTAGGATTGATAATTGGAACAATTGGCATTGGAATTATTCTTTACCGAAATATGATTGATAGGAAACAAGAAATTGCAATGCTAAAGGCTCTTGGATTTTCAAAACAAAAAATATTTAAACTTATTTTTTTAGAAAACTTGTTTTTAGTTTTTATAGGAATTTCTATAGGTTTAGTATCTTCTTTGATTGGGATTCTTCCAACGGTAATTTCAAAAAGTTTTCAAATGTATAACTCAAATTTTATTTTATTATTAGTGTTAATAATTTTTGTTAATACATTATTTTGGATATATTTGCCTATAATAAAAACATTAAAAAATAATATAATTAGCTCTTTACGAAGCGAATAAATTTACTGAACTTTTGAAAAAATAGATTTTTACAAACCCTCTTTAAACAAACAAATACTTGGAATTATGAAAAACTTATATTTTTTAATCTTAGTTGTTATATTGTACTCTTGCTCAAAAAACAAAACAAATAATTTGGAAATTGCTCAATGGAGAGGCGACAACCGTGATGGCAAATACAATGAAACAGGTCTACTCAAATCATGGCCAGCAAATGGACCAACTTTGCTTTGGTTTAATGACAGCATTGGAAATGGCTATGGTTCGCCAGCAATTACTTCTGAAGCTATTTATGTTCAAGGAGAAATTGATAGCATAGGATATTTGTTTGCCTTTGATTTAAAAGGCAAATTGCTATGGAAATCAAACTATGGAAAAGAATGGATGGAAAATTATATTGGTTCTCGTTCCACGCCAACTGTAATAGGCGATTTGATTTATGTATGCTCTGGTATGGGCGAAATTACTTGTTTTGAAAAAGAAAAAGGCTCAAAAAAATGGTCGAAAAATATGATTAGCGATTTTCATGGAAAAAATATTCATTTTGGATTTTCAGAATCTCTTTTAGTTGACGACAGCACCGTCTTTGCTTCACCTGGCGGAAAAGACACCAATATAGTTGCATTAAACCGCTTTAGTGGTGATTTGAAATGGATTTGCAAAGGAGAAGGTAAAGTTAGTGCATATTGTTCGCCTTTACTTATCAAATTTGCTTCTCGCAAAGTGATTGTTACTTTTACAGCAAATGAACTTCTTGGAATTGATGCAAAAGACGGAAATATTTTATGGCAACACAAACAAGATACTTTCTGCATAATACATGCAAATACAGCTACTTTTGAGAACGGCTCAATCTACTATGCAGCAGGTTGTGGAAATGGGACAGTAAAACTTTCAATTACTGAAGACGGAAGCAAAGTAAAAGAAGTTTGGAAAAGCAAAAGTCTAGTTAATTATATCAGTGGTATTATTAAAATAAATGATAAAATATATGGAGCATGTGAAGAAAGAAATAAATGGATTTCTATTGATGCAAATTCAGGCAAACCAATTGATTCATTAGATTTCAAAAAAGGGATTACTATTTATGCTGATAGCATGTTGTATTTATATAACGAAAAAGGTCAGGTTGCTCTAGTAAATCCTTATGCCAATAAAATGGAATTAATAAGCACTTTTAAGATCGACAAAGGCACAAAAGAACATTTTTCGCATCCCGTCATCAAAAATGGATTGTTTTATGTTAGACGTGGTCAATCATTAATGGTTTATAATCTTAAAAGATAACATAATAAATTTGCCTTAAAATTGGTAAATTCATAAAACAAATCCTTGCAATACTAAAAGTTTGCAAGGATTTGTTTTATTGAAAAAATGTACAACCGAGAGAAATGCAGGCAGTTTCAGGCACAAAAAAAAGGCTTAAAACAATATGTTTTAAGCCTTTTGCGGTCCGGACGGGACTCGAACCCGCGACCCCGTGCGTGACAGGCACGTA
>JBAXGW010000122.1:0-7031 GCA_037139195.1 Bacteroidota bacterium | reverse complement strand
AATATAGTGATAATTATTTGAATGACAAAGTGTTAAATTTTAGAACTCCCCTTTATAATATTTTTTATAATAAAAGATTAATAAATGCTATTCTTTAAAATTGTTTTTAGTAAGATTAAAAAAAAGAGTCAGGTTTTCTGAAAGCAGTTTTTACCTATCGCTGTTTGCTATTTTTTTTGCCAACTCAAATTCATCCTCAATTAATTTTATTAATTTCAGGTTTTCATCTTCGGTATTTTCATTTACATGTTCTAATTTAGAAGCATATTCTGAAAGCAAATTAAAGCTAGCACTTAGTGCTGCTCCTTTAAGAGCATGTGCATTAAAACGTACTTTTTCAAAATCTTTTAAATTAAAAGCTTCGCTAATAGCTAAAATGTTTTCGGGAAGTGTAACTAGACCCAAATCAAGCATCTGATTGTAAAAATCAATATTTCCCAGTGTGCGTTTCAGCATTTCTGCTTTATTAAAATGTTTGTTTTTATCGTTTAAAGCAGCTTCATTATTTAACGCTTTTTCAGTAGTAGCAAGCTCGTCTATTTGTAATTTAAGGTGTTTTAATAATATATCTTTAACTGTATCTAAAACAACAGGTTTCGACATAAAATCGTCCATTCCTGCTTCAAAACATCTTTCTTTTTCGCCCAAAACAGTGCCAGCTGTTAGTGCTATAATTGGGGTGTGCATTCCATTTTTGCTTTCAATACTTCTAATTTCACGCGTTGCTTCATATCCATTCATTATTGGCATTTGAATGTCCATAAGAATAATATTGGGCTGGTGTTTAGTATATTGTTCTACCGCGGCTTTCCCGTCTTTTGCCGTAATAATTTCGGCATTTGGTAAAATATTGAATACATAAGCAGAGGCTAACATCATATTGGTTGAGAAATCATCAACAAGGAGAACTTTGTAATTTTCTGAACTTGTAGTTATAACAGATTCTGTATTTTTAATAAATTCAGGTTCAATATATTCTTCTTTTATGTTTATTCGCGATAATGCTCCAAAAAGCTGTCTCATTTTCACTGGTTTTACCATGTGAACATTAACATTGAGACGTTTGCATTCGTTCATTACAAATTCATCGTCGGATGAGCTATGAAGAAAAATAATTGGTTGTTTTGCATTTTTACCTTTTATATCTTCTCTAATCTTGCGTATTACATCTAATCCGTCCATAAATGGCATGTGATAATCAACGATAATTACGTTATACATTTTATTGCTAATCATACGCAGTGCAGTTATGCCGTCAGCTGCTTGTTCGGTTTCAATTTGTTTGGTTTTTAGCATTACTTCTACAATATTTCTATTGTTGGCATTGTCGTCTATGACCAAAGCATGTTTTATTTGACTTAAATCTTGGTATTCAACAATTTCGCCATGTTCCGAAGGTAGCTTAATGGTGAAGAAGAAGCGACTTCCTTTGCCTTCTTCGCTTTCGAGTTGAATATGCGAACCCATTTTAGCAACAAGGCTTCCCGAAATTGAAAGTCCTAAGCCTGTGCCGCCATATTGGCGTGTGGTGGAATTGTCGGCTTGTGAAAACGATTCGAATATTTGTTTTTGTTTATTCTTTGGAATACCAATTCCAGTGTCGATCAGCGAGAATGTAAATTCATTATCGTCGCCTTCAATTTCGGTCATTTCTACTTTTATTTCAATTTCGCCTTCTTCGGTGAATTTTACCGCATTGCCAAGTAAGTTGAGTATTACCTGTCGTAAACGTATTGGGTCGGCAGTAATAAAGCGAGGAATTGTTGGGCAAATATCTATAAGTAACTCGATGCCTTTTTCTTGTATTTTATATTTTACTACATCGGCTAAGTTTTCTATCAACTCGTAGATGTCAATTTTTTCAGGATTTAATTCTAGCTTGCCGGCTTCAATTTTAGAAAAGTCTAATACATCATTAATTAAATCTAAAAGAGATGTAGCTGAAGTGTTAACCGATTGCATGTAATTTTGCTGCACATCGGTAAGTTTTGTTTTTAGCAATAAATCAGAGAATCCAATAACGCCATTAAGCGGTGTACGTATTTCGTGGCTCATATTTGCTAAAAACTCGGATTTGGCTTTACTTGCTATTTCGGCTGTATTTTTTGCATTTAATAGCTCGGTTTCCATTTTTTTGCGCTCGCTAATGTCTACAAATGTTTCAATAAGGCAAGGCTTACCATTGAACATTTCTCGAACCACCGATTTTATAATTGGCATTTCTTCACCTTTTAAATTTAGTATTACACGTTCCGACGAATCTATTGTCTCTCCTAAATCAGTAATAGGGCAATTGCCACATTCTTTTGTGCAAATATATTTGTGGCAAACATGCCCTTCTATTTCTTCTTTGGGTGCACCAAAAAGATTAACAGCTTTTTTATTTGCAAATTCTATTTCGTGCGTTTTTTCATCAATGATGATAACGCCAACATCTTCTACGTTTAATATGTTTTGCAATTGAGCTTCGCTATCTAATATGGCTTTTTCTGTCATTTTTTGAATGGTTACATCTTCAAAAATATAGAATCTACCAAAGTATTCATCATCAGCACCACGCATTTGTGTGGTGTATCTTCTAATTGTTCTGCCATCGTTAAACGAGATGTAATCTTCAACTGTAACACGATTTTCTTCTGTCTGAAGCGGTTTGCATGATTCGGCAAAAGCAGGAACATTGGCTAGCACAGGTAAACAGTATGGTATAATATCATTGTTTTTAAGTTCGCCTTTTCCCATGCGTTCTTCTAAATGCTGTATGTCCCATATTTCGCAAAAACGATGATTGAAATAAAGAATTTCATCATTTCTATTATCCACCACAAAATAGGCAAGAGGCGAGGTGTTACTCATCATTCGTAAGAAAGATTCGTTCCAGCTTAATTCTTCTTCTGCATACTTGCGTTCTGTTATATCTGTCATGGTAGTTAGCATGCAAGGCTTGTCGCCAATATTCATAATACTTGCCGAGAATAAACCAATGCGAGGAGCTCCATGTTTTATTTTTACTTTTATTTCAACGTCTTTAGCAAATCCAGTTTCTTTAACTATTGCTCTAACTTTATCACGGTCTTCTGTATTGTCGAATAAGCTTAGTTCTGTTGACGATTTTCCTATTACTTCGTCTTTGTTATATCCTGTAGTTTTATAAAATGCGTCGTTAGCATCTATAAATTTTCCAGTTTCTATTTCCGAAATAGCCATTAAACTTGCTCCCGACTGGAATGCTTTGGCAAATCTTTCTTCCGACTGTTGTATTTTTGTAACATCCTTAGTAACGCCAAATAGGGCAGGAATACCATTCCAAGAACCAGCGTAAATTCTGGTTTCAACTGGTATGTATTTACCCGATTTTGTAATCAAAGGCACTGGGCAGAAATCGGCAGTGCCAGCAAGCATATCACCTACAATTCGTCCTGCTTCATCTCTTCGTTCTTCGGGATGGGTTATTAATACCGATTTACCTAGTAATTCTTGTTCGCTATATTCAAGTCTTCTAATTACTGTTTCATTTACATTAATCATATTTCCTTGCTCATCCAGTACAAATAAGAAATCGTCGATTGAATTAAAGAAGGTGCGGAAATTTTCTTCGTTTATTTTTAGTTTGTTTTCAATTTCTTTGCGGTCAGAAATGTCGGTCATACTGGTCAACCAAAACAGTCCTTCGCCAATATTAACTTTTGACATAGTAAATAAAACAGTTTTAACTTGTTTCGAATGATCTGTAAATCGTATTTCCAAGTCACGTACGGCTCCATTTTCAGTTACTTTTGCCATTATTTTAGTTCTATCATCAATGTTATAATAGAAACCCATTTCGCTGGTGGTTTTACCTAATACTTCTTGTTTTGAGTATCCAAAGAAATGAACAAAAGCTTCATTTACATCAACAATTTTTCCTGAATCGAATTCGGTAATAGCCAATATGCTCGAACCAGCATTAAACGCTTTAGCAAAGCGTTCTTCGGTTTGTTTTATTTTAGTAATATCTTTTGTAACTCCAAATAAAGCAGGTGCGCCGTTCCATAATCCTGGATATACCCTAGTTTCTACTTGAATTAATTCACCTGATTTTGTTTTCAGTGGAACAGGGCAGAAGTCGGCTTTGCCAGATAGCATTTCGCCAACAATTCGTCCTGCTTCTTCGCGACGTTCTTCGGGATGAACAATTAATACTGATTGGCCTACTAATTCTTCATTAGTATATTTTAATCTATTGGAAACAGTATCGTTTACGTTAATTATATTTCCTTGTTCATCAAGCACAAACAAAAAATCTTGAATAGAATTGAAGAAGGTGCGAAAATTGGTTTCGTTTATTTTTACTTGATTTTCAATAGCTTTTATTTTACTTACATCTCTCAGAGTGGTAATGAAATGAGGTATGCCTGAAAGTTTTATTATTCGAGAAGAAAGAATACAATCAAGTTGTTCGCCTTGTTTGGTGTTGAATTTCACTTCTTTATTTTGGAAGAAGCCTTTTGTCTTTAAATCATGAATAGCTTCGTCGCGGTCGCTAGGGTTCTCGTAAGCAGTTAATTCGGAACTGGTTCTGCCAATTAATTCGTCTAAAGAATAGCCCGAAGTATTGATAAATTGCTCGTTAGCATCGGTAATAATTCCATCGGCTGCACGCATTATGATAATAGGGTCGGGGCTGGTTCTAAAAATGGAAGCAAAATTTTCGCTTGCTATTTTGTTTTCGTTTTCTAATATTTTCTTTTCGGTAATATCCGATACTATAACTGCTATTTTATTGACCGTTCCGTCGTTTTCAACGATAGGATATGTTTTTGATGAAATCCATTGTAATTCCCCATTGGGATTTAACATTCTATATTCTTCATTGGTAAATCCTTCGGGGGTGAAATCTTTACGTTCAATATTTGAAAATATTCGTTCTCTGTCTTCAGGATGAATGTAATCTGTAAATCCATTAGGGTTGTCTAGTATTACTTGGATTGGTATTTTTAATATTTCTTCAAACTTAGGGCTTACATATAATACTTTTTCTTTGGTACGTAATACAAATACTTGATCTACATTTTCGGCTAACTCTCTAAAACGTTCTTTGCTATCGACAATTTGTTTGTCAATTTCTTTTTGTTCATTAATATCATTAATGAAACCGCTCCATAATATTGAGCCATCGTCTTGTCGCTGTGGCGATGAGAAACCATGCATCCAACGTATGCCAATGCTTGGTAAGTTTAATCTGAACTCGCACGACCAATCAGTAAATTCTTGATTAGCTATAATGTTCGATTCGATAAAACGAGGCATGTCCTCAGGGTGAATCATGCTAAAAAAAACATTTACATCGTTTTTAATTGCTTCGGACGATATGCCATATATTAGTTCGGTATTATCGCTTAAAAAAGGAAATTTGTGGTTTCCATTTGCATCGAAAATAAATTGATATATAACGCCTGGTACCTTGTTGGTTAAATTTTTATAGAATTCATCCTTTTGTTTAAGTTCAAGGTCGGTTTTTATTTTTTCGGTAATATCAATAATAATAGAAAAAAGTAGCGTTTGATTGTTGTTTACTATAGAAGATGAATGTACTTCTACCGTTTTTATTTCACTACTTGCTGTTTTATGTTTAAAAATAAAATTGTTTTGTATGTTATTTAATGCTTTCAATCGCATTTCTGACACTTTGTCCTTATCTAGACCATTTATTTCATTTATATTCATAGCACACAGTGTCGCTTTTGAATATCCATAAAAATCCACTGCAGCAGTGTTTGCGTCAACGATTAAACCCGATTGGGGTTCAACCAAAAGCATAATTGCATTATGGCTCATAAACATTTCGCGAAACTTTTCTTCTTGTTCGCGTATGGTATCTGTTTGTTTTCTGCTAAGTTTCGCTTTTTGTCCTAACACAAATGAAAGAAAAACAAAAATTAAGGTCATTAGCATTAAACCCACCGGAAGGGCACATTGCTCAGCTATAAGTAGATTCCAGTTCATACTAGAAATATCCAACCCCAAAACTGCAATTAGTTTGCCAGTTTTGATGTCTTTAATAGGTACAAATGCCGAACTCCAAGTTCCCCACTGGTCAACTAATGATTCTTCAACCGCTTCTTCTTTTGTGCTAAAAACATTAATTAATGATTCAGCAGCATCGGTGTAAATATCGCCCGGCAGTGATTCGTCTTTCGAACCTGCGGGTTCCGAATCTACATAAAAAAATACTTTATTTGATTTTATTCCCATTAAATAAACAAAGCGCGATTTGTCTATCGTTTTTAATCCTGCAGCAAGCGCTTCTTTAAGCCTTTTATAATCGGGATTGGCAGTGTCGGCTATGGTACCAGTTAAATTTTTAATTCGGTTTTGATTTAGCATTGCCGAAATAACTTTTGCTGCAAGTTTTATATCGTTTTTTAAGTCTCTTTTAGTATTATATGCAGCAACCCAAGTAAAACCAGCACCTGTGATAATGAGAAGCAGCAGATATAAAATCATTTTATTTCTTATGCTTTTTGAGTCTAACTCGGTATTTGTTTTATTATTAATCATAAATTGACCATTGTTTTATGTAAAGAGCAAAAAAATATCGATACAAGTAAATTGTATATAATTGAATTGCAAATTATTATAAGTAAATATATTTAGTCGTTTTTAAAATATAAATTAAAGAAAAAAAAATATAATAAAAAAATAAAAGTTTGTAGGACAAACACGAAGCTTATTGTTAATGGTTTACTAGTAGTTTAGAACACGGATATTGCGGATTAGACCGATTTTAAGGGATGTTTTAAATCTTCAAGGTTTTTTAACATTATTGTCCTATTAATTCTAGTTTTTTTTAAAAATTCTAAACAATATCATCTAGCTAATAAATTGATATATAATTGGCTCCTGACTTGGCTAAAGCCATCACAGTCTATTTTGTTTTTAACACTGGCATAAGCCAGATTTAACCCTAAATCCGCATTAGAAAAATGCAATTAAAATTTCAAATCAATATTGTCCGATTAAAACTTAAGAAACAAAATCTTCAAAGATTTCTC
>JBAXGW010000121.1:0-7267 GCA_037139195.1 Bacteroidota bacterium | reverse complement strand
GTCGGGGTGGCAGGATTCGAACCTGCGACCTCCTGCTCCCAAAGCAGGCGCGATGACCGGACTACGCTACACCCCGTTTTCATTGTTTAAAGAACCGGCGGAAAGAGGGGGATTCGAACCCCCGGTACAGTTTCCCGTACGTCAGTTTAGCAAACTGGTGGTTTCAGCCACTCACCCATCTTTCCTTCCAAAATCGGATTGCAAAAGTAACAATAATTATTATACTTCCAAACTTTTTTAGCAAATAATTTGAAACTATTTACTAATCTACTATATTTCAACACCTAATAAGCAAAAAAAAGTTGACATATCTGCCAACTTTTTGTTCTTTCCATTAAAACAACCTTTATTTTATAATAAATCGGTTGCTTATTGTGCTGGTTGTGCTCGATACTTTCAAAATATACAATCCCGACTTTAAATCTGCTGTATTAATTTGAATATAGCTAGAACTATTAGCATCAACTGATTTGTTTACAAGCATTTGTCCCATATTATTGTATATTTCTATGCGATTAGCTTTAAAATTAGACAATTCAATATTTATAAAATCATTAGCAGGATTTGGGTAAAGCTTAAGTTGATTACTATTTGAAAATTCAGCGTTTACACCTGTAGTCATACACATTAATGAGTTATATGCATTTACTCTACCTGCTCCCATTTGCCCAACAGTTGTTGGATTTATAGCATCAATATTATCACAACCCGATTTTAAACAAGCCTCTATCATGTCTGGTGTATATGTGGAATCATAAGAAAGTAAGAGTCCGCATAATCCTGCAACCATAGGGCAAGCCATTGATGTGCCACTCATATATCCATAACCATTGTTTGGTCGCAATGTACTCCAAATAGAATCGCCAGGTGCCATAACATCAATTGTTGGATTTCTTTGCGAGAAACTAGCTATAACATCATTTTTTGTTATTGCACCTACACTTATCACGCCTGGCAGTGCAGATGGATAAGTAGTTGTGGTATCGCCATCATTACCAGCCGCCGCAACCAAAACAATACCGGCTGAATGTGCTGCATTTACAGCATCAGCAACAACTTGATTAAATGCGCCACCCCATGACATACTGATAACATCTGCACCTGAAGCAACTGCATAATCAACGCCTAAAGGAGCTTCGCCAATTGAGGTAGGCATAATTGAGCTGTTTGCAGTACATTTAACAGGTAGCACTTTAATGCCATTACCAATAGAAGCGATACCAACCGAATTATTTGTTGCTGCACCCATAATTCCAGAGCAATGCGTACCATGAGTAAAAACATCTTGTGTAATATTATACATCCAATGACTTGCAGGTGGTTCAGGATCATTATCAGAATCGGCAACATCATATCCGTGAACATCATCAATAAAGCCATTGCCATCATTATCAATATTATCGCCAGCAATTTCTAATGGATCAGTATATATTGAAGGGTTTAAATCGGGATGTGATATTTTACAGGCATCATCAACTACTGCAACAATAATATTTGCCTTACCAGTAGTAATATCAAATGCTTCTGGTGCTTTAATTAAATTAAAATACCATTGATTAGCATGAACATCATTTGGCACAGCCGACAACTTGTATATTGGAGCAACTTCAATATAAGTCAATTCATCCATTTGACCTAAGTCCTTTTTAAACTGGTTGATATCCTGAATTTTATTAAAATGAATTCTATAAATATTTTGAAGATTTATTTCTTTTGTTTTAAAAGGCTTGTAAATTTTGGTAACCTCATATTTATCAACTGAATTTTGCAATATTGGAAAACGACTTAAAATGTTTTTATCCATTCCCTTTTCAAAATAAGGAATTACAACTGTAGTATTAATTTTCACTTTAATATAAAGGACTCCGTCCAGTGCATTTTCAGAAATTGTTTGTGCATTTAGCTGTGAGACAAACAAAATACTTAATAGTAGTGTAAATATTTTTTTCATATTAGTGTAGATAAGTTTTTTACAATAATATAAATAAATAGGGGAATTATCAATTTATCATCGACAAAAATGCTAGATATTCGCCGTTTTTAACAATTATTAACACGAAGACATTTTACAATCGAGCGATGCCAAGTTGCAATTTCAAGAGATTATATTTATAAAAGAGTTTAAATCGAATTAAATCATTATAACTAGCATACTGTTTTGTGAAATCTTTTGAGTTAACTCTAGGATTAGATTTGTAATCAATTATTGCTAACATCTTTCCGCATTCTCTTTCTTTTGATTTAATCCACCTGTTTGAAATATTATTTCCTTTCAAGCTATTTAACAACTGTAGCGAACCCTCAAATTCTTTTCTATCAGCAAACAATTGTAAGGCGCTATCAATTAACACAATATTTTTGCTCATCGCTAAATATTCAGCAATTGGCTTATGAACAACCCCTAATCTACTCAAATCTTTATTTTTATAAACAACCTCCGCTTCTTGATATTTTATCACGGAATAATTAAACTTACTTTGTTCGCACGCAAACTTCGAATCAGATATCAATGATTGATATTTGGCAGCTGGTTCAATTTCAATCAGTTTGTTGTAAACTGACAAAGTATCAATTTTACAGTTTTTTGTTAGTTTTGCTGTTGATGTAGCCTTTTTATAATAATCTACTGCTGTAGCAAAATTGAGCGCTGAAACATTAGTTTTTGCAAGACTCACACATCTATCAAACTCTGATGACAAATTAAAACAATATCTATTTGCAATTTTTTCTTTGGTTGTAGAAACATAGCTATTTAACAATGTGTCATTTAATAAATTTGATTTAGAAATATAATAGTTATAATCATCAATAATTTTATATGCTGAGTCAAATTTATTTGCCCAAATTAAAAATTCTAAATCACTTTTTTTACTGAAGATAAATTGTTTTGTGGTATTCTGCAACAAAGCTGGCAATTCTTGAGAAGATGCTACCAAATAATTATCTTCAATATCTTTAGCTTTAACAAATGAGAAAAAAGCTTCGGGTAGCTTATTTTCCGAAAGTTTCTTCTTGCCAAAAGCAATATACTGTTGATAAAATACATCTTTTAATTTTCCAAGTAAACTATCTGCTGTTCTATATGAAGCAATTTCTGCGTTTTGTGTTTGATAAACTTTGGCTTTACTAATGCAATCCTCTGCTTTACTAATCAAACTATCATTCAATGCAGTCATTGCAGTTTGAATAAATTGATTATAAATCCCCAATTTGCACTTTTTAATACCCTTAAAAACATTGTCATTACATTCGGTTTCATGCTTTTGACATATAGAAAGTGCTTTTGAATAATAATCGAGCGCTGTTTCGTAAAAACCAGATTTACAATTGTTTTCGGCTGAAATTATATATCGACTGTATACTTTTGCCAATAATTCATCTGTTTTGCTATGGTTGTTGATATATTTAATATTGCTTTCCTGATACTTTCTTGCTTGTTGTATATAAGTTTCAGCCATATTCCAAAGCTTTTGCTGAGAAGCTTTTTCAATTACAGAAATATAAGAGTTGTATAAACCCATTTTTGCAGATTGCATAGCTCCAAACAAGGCTTCGCTGCATGGTAAAACCGAAATATTATTACATAATTGATAACATTTCTCTAACTCGCTAATAGCCTCATTATACATTTTTTGTTTGGTAAAATCAACTCCTTTGTTTAAGTACAAATCATGAAGTTGATAAAGTGCCTGCATCGTCTTTTGTCCCTCAAAGCCTTTTGGTTTATATATATTAAAAAAATCAATTAACCTTTTAGCCGATAATTCAGTCTTCCCTAATTTGATTTCGATGTAGGTTAATTCTATCTGAGATTTTACATTTAATATATTCAGCGATATTGCCTTGTTGTAGTATTCAATAGCTTTCTCAAAATCATTTAGTCTCGAAAACGCCATTGCATCTTCACAATAATATTTATCTAAATTGGCTAAAAGCTCGTTTATATTTTTTCTGAAAAATGCAATTTTAATACGAAGTTGCTGTGTGTTATTGATAAAGTCTTCTGGATCAGAAACATTTAATTTAAGCTTATCTGGAATATTTAATTGTTCTAAAGAATTAAAATAGGTCTCGATTTCATCCAATTTTATATCATAAACCTGAATCATATCAATGTCTTTCAAATCAATATCTTTAATTATTTTGTTTGCTCGCTCAATTTTTGCCTTGCTTTTATTATATTCATCAATAATTTTAAAAAAGCCATTAAAGCGTTGATAACCATCTGAATAAATGTAATACTTAAAATTATCAAATTTAATCTTATAGTTTGATGGTGTTTTTTTTAATTGAATAATGGTGTCAAGTATAAACTTAGAATTGTCTTGAGAAACATCAATCTTTAATGGTATTTTATTGTAAATTTGACTATTATCGCCTAAAATATATAAAATACTTTCAATTTTTTGAGGCATAATATATTTGCTTAAATCAAAGCGATTTATTTTTGTGTCACCAATAACATTAATACTTTCAAGGTTTACTGTTAGCCGGTATTTGTTTTTTTCTTTTAACTGTAGCTGATATTTTAACGACAAATTATATTGAAAATAGGGAGAAAATTTGTTTTTCGATGCACTCTGAGCTAACTGAGAAAAAATATCATTATAAAATGAAGAATAATTTTCACTAAACTTTAAAGTGTGAGAAAAAAAATCAAATTGTTCGCTATCTTGAGCTTTTCCTTTAAGAAAGCAAAAGAGAATAAAAAAAAGTATTGTATTTCTAATGAATTTTAAGCCCAAATTTTCTTATTTATTAAAACTACTACGATTCAACACGTATTGATTGCAAAAATAGTTAAATCATCTTTAACTTTAACGAAAAGACAAATGATGCTATAAAATTATTTATTTTCTAAGTGGCTTTAACAAGTATTCTAAACCATTTAGCTTAATTTCATAAAGTGTTTCTAGTTGCATTCCTAATTTTCCTGGCGGAAAACCTTGTTGCTTAAACCATACAATATAGTATTCGGGTAAATCGCACAATGTATAGCCTTTATATTTGCCGAAAGGCATTTTATTATTTGCAATTTCAACCAGTATATTATTATTTAATTCTTGATCGGCAGGTTCCATTCTTTTTAGGTTGTAAGTTTGTTTTTAATCTATTTTTCAAGCTCTTCCATAATTTTCATTGCCTCATCTTTGTTATTGCCACAAATAATCGAATCAAACTTAAAATTCCAACATACTTGCGGACGCTCAGGACTATCGAATATCTTACACAGATTATCATCTGCAAGTTGAATGCATTTTACAAAAGCAGGTTTCCCACCGGGCATTCCAGGTATTTTAGATGAAATTGACGGTGCTATACAACACGCGGAGCAGTTGGGGCGACATTGATGATTATCAATCATTAGACAAATACTTTGTATTGAATGCTGAGTCCGTTTTTGTTTGATTAATGGGCTTAGCATCACTCTCCGAATCAGTTTTTTTGACTAAATCTGAAATCGTTCTATTTTCCATCATATATAAATACAAACACTCTACTTTTTCTCTGGCCCATGGTGTTTTACGCAGAAAATTCAAACTCGACTTCATGCTTGGCTTGTCGTTAAAACACCGTATATTTATTCTTAAACCAAGCTCTTCCCAGCCATAATACATAACCAATTGGTCTAATATTAATTGCAATGTAATACCATGAAGTGGATTGTTTTTTTGTTGTATGTTTATCATATTTACAATTATATTATTATTTACCAATACAAAATTTGCCAAAAATAGTGCTAAGTATTTCATCAGTTGTAACAGCGCCTGTAATCTCGGCTAAATGATGAAGTGCTTTTCTAATATCAATAGCTAGTAAGTCGGTTGGTATTTGTTGGCTTATTCCTTTTTCAATATTATCAATTGAATCTAATGTATTTTTCAAAGAATCTAGATGTCTGATGTTTGTAACAATTGAGATGTCGTTGACATTTGAAACACTAATTGCCGAGAGTAAAACATCTTTTATTAAAGAGATATTCTCTTTTCTTTTTGCTGAGATAAATATAGTTTCTATATCCAAAAAGTTTTTTATTTTTTTTGGTGCTTCAACTAGCATATCTGTTTTATTTGCAATAAGCACAATCTTTTGATTGTTAATTATATGCTTTTTAAAATCACTAATAGTTGCCTCAATTTCCTCCCATTTACTAACGCTGATATCAACAACATACAGAATAATTGAAGCCGAATTAATACAATCATAAGTACGTTCAATTCCTTTTGTTTCAATTTCATCGCTCGAATCTCTTAAACCTGCAGTATCAATAAAGCGATATGAAACGCCATCAATAATAAGCACATCTTCTATTGTGTCTCTTGTTGTTCCTGGTATATCAGAAACTATGGCTCTTTCTTCATTAAGAATAGCGTTTAACAGAGTAGATTTCCCTACATTAGGTTTCCCAACAATAGCAACAGGTATTCCCTTTTTAATAACATTTCCTAATTCAAAAGATTTTATAAGCTCTGTTATTCTAATTTTGATTTTTTCTATCAGCTTATTAAATTTGTCGCGGTCAGCAAATTCAACATCTTCCTCTCCAAAATCAAGTTCTAACTCCATTAATGAAGAAAAATTCAACAGTTCTTCTCTTAGCATAGCTATTTCATTAGAAAAACCTCCTCGCATTTGATTAATAGCAAGTTTATGCGAACTAGCAGAGTTAGATGAAATTAAATCGGCAACAGCTTCAGCTTGAGTTAAATCCATCTTCCCATTAATAAATGCACGTAATGTAAACTCGCCAGGCTCAGCATACCGAGCATCTTCTCTTAAAATAAGTTGAACGATTCTTTCTTGAATATAGCTGGAGCCATGACAAGATATCTCAACTAAATCATCACCGGTGTATGAATTAGGTGATTTAAAAAATATAATAATAACCTCATCAATTATTTCAGTAGCATCATAAATTTTTGCAAATTTCACCAATTTATTATCTGCAAATAACAAATCTTTTATTGATGAAATTGATTTCGCAATTTTAAATGCATTTGAGCCACTTATGCGTATTATTGCTATAGCTCCAACACCACTAGGCGAAGAAATAGCACATATAGTATCTTGATTATTAATTATCATAAAAATATCATTTTAACAAACATACAAAAAAAAGGTTAAAACAAAAATAACTAAATTAAATTTTTATCATTTAAAACACTCATAATGACTGAAAAAAAATAAAATATTTCAAATTATATATTTCAATTTAACCCAACTTGCAGCCAAAATCGTCAAAATTGACTAAAAAACGACCAAAAAA
>JBAXGW010000120.1:0-7434 GCA_037139195.1 Bacteroidota bacterium | reverse complement strand
CTTGGCGTTTTTGATGAAATTATAGAAAAAATGAATTTTTAGAACCCACCTAAAGACATAATTAAAAACTACATAAATATAAAACAATGACCATATTAGTAGCCGACGACATGCTTTTCAATCGAATTTTTATTTCTAATATCATTGAAACACTTGGTCATACAAGCATCTTGAAAAACAATGGACAAGAAGTAATTGATTATCTTGAAACCAATACTGCTGATGCCATAATTTTGGATATTGAAATGCCAGTGATGAACGGATTAGAAACAGCAACTCATATAAAACAAGTGCTTAAACTAAAAACTCCTATAGCCGCTATTTCGTCTCACAATTCCGATGAATATGATACAAAAATGAAAAATGCAGGTTTTGACTATATATTAGCTAAGCCAGTAAACATCACCAATGTTTGTGATTTTTTAATAAAAAAAGTTGAACCCATCGCTTCAACACCAGAAAGCAAATAATTTTATCGGCAAAATATTGCATTTTATAAATTATTAATCTTTGTTGTCCGGAAAAATTATATAAGATTCCTCCCTGCGGTCGGAATGACAATAAATTGAGGAGAAAGAGAAGAGAGATGGTCATTTCGAACGAAGTGAGAAATCTTTCTAGGTTTTGTTTCTTTCGTTTTAATCGGACAATAGTGATTATTAATAAACAAAATCATTGAAAAGTTTTAATCATCAGGACAAAACAAAAAGCCTTATATTTTTCAAAAAAATCAGTGTTTGTCCTACAAAATACTTATATTTTTTTGTTGTACATTTATTCTTTGAACTAATATTATAAGCAAATGCCTAATTCTTTATTGAACAATGTCAGTCAGCTTGATTTAAATCAGCTTATAATGGATAATACCAAAGAGCTAATCTGGGCTATTGACTCTAACTACATATTACTTTTAGCAAATAAATCCTTCATTGAAATTATAGAAATTAGTTCGGAAAAAAAAATACAAATTGGCGAACCTATTTCAAATTTAAGCTATACAGAAGACACTAAACAATTTTGGATAGCAAGTTTTCAAAAATGTTTTAATGGCAAATATAATTTCGAAGATTAATTTTGTAAAAACGAAACAAAAGCTATATAATTACGTACAAAATTCGCATTAAATACGAATAAATATTTTTTATTGATAAAAACCAATTTTTATCATATAAATAATCAAAAACAAGTAATTGAGTTTGGAAAATTAATTTTAATATCATACATTTGCTTTCAATAACATTAGTACTATTACTTAACCAAACCACCGCTCAATCATTAAAAACTAAATATCAAATACTTATGTCATTAAAATTATCGCTTAAATATTTTCTTTATGCTATTGTTTTACTTTTTGGTATGTATTTTTTCTATTGCCAATTAAGTGGACTTGGTTTTACATTAAAAACACTTGCTAATTTACATAAAAACACAAGTTTATTATATTTATTTGATTTATTGCCAATCGCAGTAATTCCTTTGGTTTATATATTTCAAAATAAAATTAACATTTTAAATAATAACTTCGAACAACTAACTGTATCTGAACACGAAAGAGCTGCTAAAATAGTAAAATTCACAGAAGAATTAAGCAAAGGAAACACTGAATATTCTTACGAAATAACCGATCAGCAAGACGAAATGGGCAAAAGCCTATTGGATTTACGTGATAGCCTTTTAAAGAAAATTGAAGACGAAAAAATATTCAAACAACAAAACGAACAAAGAAATTGGACCAATCAGGGACTTGCTCGTTTTGCTGATATCCTTAGAAAAGACAACGATGATATTGACAAATTAAGTTATAATATACTTAGCAACTTAATAAAATACCTAGAAGCTAACCAAGGAGGCTTTTTCATCATTAACGACAATGATTCAAGAGATGAATTCTTAGAATTAAAGGCAATGTACGCTTACGACCGTCGTAAATTTGAAGAAAAAACAATCAAACCAGGAGAAGGTTTGGCAGGAACTTGTTGGATTGAAAAAGAATCTATTTTCTTAACCGATGTGCCTGACAAATACACTTATATAACGTCTGGAATTGGCGAAGCAACGCCCAATTGTGTATTAATTACACCCATAAAAGTTAATGATGAGGTATTTGGTGTAATTGAAATAGCTTCTTTTAAAGTACTCGAACAATTTGAAATAGAGTTTGTTGAAAAACTTTCGGAAAATATAGCCTCTACCATTTCGGGGGTAAAAGTAAATATTAAAACTTCTATTCTTCTTGAACAATCGCAAAAGCAAGCTGATGCCATGCGTGAACAAGAAGAAGCCATGCGTCAAAACATGGAAGAGCTTAAAGCTACGCAGGAAGAAGCAGCTCGACAAAGCGAACAATTAGCTAGTTTTACAAATTCTGTTAATCATACACTTATACGCGCTGAGTATGATACTAGTGGCAAATTACTTTATGCAAACACCAAGTTTCTAGACAAACTAGGCTATTCTTCTACAAGAGAAGTAGACAATCAGCATATTACAATGTTTATTGACAAAAAAGACAAAGAATGGTTCTTGAAAATATGGGAAACCTTAGCTGCTGGTGGTAAACATTTTGAGGGATATATGAAGCATATAACCAAAGACGGTAAAGACCTTTGGACCATGGCAACTTATGTTTGTGTGAGAACTCATAATGGCGGTGTTGAAAAAATATTGTTTTTAGCAATTGACAATACCGAACAAAAGAAACAAGGATTAGATTTTGAAGGTCAGATAAATGCGCTTAATCATGGTAGCGTAAAAATAGAAATTGATACAGAGGCAAATATCATTTCTACAAATTCATTATTTATTGAAATGTTTGGATACACTAAAGAGGATACATCTGGAAATAGTTTATATTCTTTCATAAGTGGAAACCACGGTACTACAATAAAAAACTATTGGGAGAAATTACTTGACAAACAATTCTTTAAAGGAGAGGTTCAATTTAACACAAAATTAGGAGTTGAACGATGGTTGCAATGCTCTTTATCACCAGTTAAAGACCTGTACGACGAAGTTGTGAAAATTATATTAATTGGACACGACATCACAGAACAAAAACGCATGGAGCAAGAAACCATTAAACAGGCAGAAGCTCTTAAACTTCAAGAAACTGAACTACGCAAACACTTAGAAGAGCTTGAACAAGTTCAAATTGAAATGAACAAAAAGAACTTGCAGATAGAAAATGAAAAAACAAAAACATTCTCTATTCTCGAAGGTTGTATTGAAGGAATTGTTACTTTCAATAAAGATGGCATAATCGAAATGTTTAATAAAACAGCTAGCGATATTACTGGCTTTGATAAAAATATTGCTATAGGAACTAAGATAGACGCTGTATTGGCTTTTGAAATTAAAGGGAAAGATATTACATATAAAGGCAATGGAGAAAACAGAGAGATACAAATTGATGTAAAAACGGAAATTATGGCTAAACATATTTCTGGCTCAGAAGTTCCTGTTTTATTAACATTAACAAGAATTGAAGGAGCAAATGAAACAACGTTTACCGCATTTTTACAGAATATTGAAGTAGAGTTATTTTAGTGAATTGTGAGCAGTGAATTGTGAATCGAGCCTAACGGCAGACATCACTATTCACCAATCACTATTCACTAGTCACGAATCAAGAACATATGAATCATAAAGAATTAGATGTATGGAAAAACGCAGTTGACTTATCTGTTGATATTTACAAGATTATTTCAACATTCCCAAACGATGAGAAGTATGGATTATCATCTCAGATAAAAAGAAGTGCTATATCAATAGCTTCGAATATTGCAGAAGGGTGTGGAAGAAAATCAGATAAAGAACTTATTAATTTCCTTCATATTTCAATGGGCTCTTTAGCTGAATTAGAAACACAAATCATCATTGCTGAAAGAATTGAATTGATAAGCAATTTAAATAAAATACATTTAGATGAGAAAATAGAAATAACGGGCAAGTTAATTATGGGGTTTATTAGATATTTGAAAAACAAAACAACAATTCGTGAATAGTGAGCAGTGAATAGAGCCTAACGGCAGACATCACTAATCACTAATCACCATTCACCAATCACCAATCACTAATCACTATATGAAAATAGTATTTGCAGACGACATGATTTACAACAGAATTCTACTAATAGAAATATTTAAAAAACTAGAGGTTGATTTTGTTGGTTTTGATGATGGAAAGAAAGTTTTTGATTATTTATCGATCCATCCTGCTGATGTAGTATTTCTTGATATTGAAATGCCAGTAATGAATGGATTAGAAACAGCAACAGCCATAAAAAACGATTTAAAGCTTACAATTCCTGTTGTTTCTTTTACGGCACACTTTACTGAAGAAATTGCAGAAAAAATGAAAGAAGTGGGTTTTGATTATATATTATACAAACCATTTACTTCAGAAAATGTAAAAACAATATTAGATGATATTAGAAGCAAGAATTAAGAAGAAAGAAGAAAGAAGAACAGACGGTGACTGAGCGGTGGTCACTGAGCGGAGTCGAAGTGAGTCGAAGTAATAAAAAGAATAAAAAAACAAATTATTATTATAAATATACATTTAGTTGAAATATTGAATTAAGAAAAGGCCTCAATTTTTTGAATCGTCTAATCACTATTCACTAATCACTATTCACTAATAAAAACTAAAGATGGATATAAAAAGTACCATTGAGTTATTAAAGCGTTTTAACGATCAGATAGATGAATTAATTATCTACTCGTCAACTGATTTTGTTAGTATTAGTAAACATCTCAGAAACTACTATTCTCAATCGACAAAAATCACTGAGAATGCTATCGAAATTTCTAGGCTACTAAATTGTCGCGAAAGCAAAGATTTTTTCAGAGTGCTGGATGGGGAATACGAAGAAATGAAAATTAAGCTTATTGATTTTCAAAGACAAGTATCGCTTTTTGGAGATTTATTCGAACGTTTGCAAACAAACTTCACGCTTATTAATATTTCCTTCAATAACTTTACCAACTCTACCAACTCTATTCCTTTGTTTAGAGAAGATGTTTATAAGCTTTTTGAAGACATTAAAAACCCTGAAGAAAAGCAAGAAATAATAAAAAACATTGACGAATTTAAAGCAACAATGAATTTTGTAAATTCGTTTGTTGTTTGCAATTTTGCTCAAATTCGCAGCTCGCTTACCGACAGCTTAAAGGTTTTTACTAAACTTAAAAAAACAAAGATTGAAACCTCAGAAAGCACCATTCAGAAAACATCAAAAATTTTGGGGCTTTTTGCAAAAAACCATAAACTTGCTGTTGTTCGCTTACCATTGATAGTTGAAAAATCATCATCTTGTGCAATGAGTATTGATAAAATAATTACTGATATTCAATATCATGATATTATCCGCCAAAAGCTTGAGCATATTCAACAAATCAACAAAAAGCTAGTTGAAGAATTTGAAGTATATGCAGAATCTAGTGATTCTAAAAACTTCAAATACCTAGGTTCTTTTTATGATATAATGGAACTTCACCATGCTTTATTGTATGATGCGAACAACTATTGTCAGTGTGCATTTTCCGATATTAGCAGCAACCTTTCTATCATAGAAAATAACAACCATTATATCGACGAAAGCAGCAAAGACTTTATAAATCACATTCATTTTTATGAATATGCTGAAATACTTGACATAAAAAACAAATTGGCTCAAACAGCCACTCTCCTATTCAATAAAGTTAAATTCGACGATTTATTAAATGAAAATATACATTCAACATCTGATCTTTTAAAAGATATTGAATGGTATGTTGAAGAATTTAGCACCATTGCCAATGAAGCTATAGAAATTAATAAATTCTATAATGAAAACAAATTCTCAATAACTCCTATTTTCGTTAAAGAGTTCACTGCAAAGTTTATTTCTTTAAATCAGCGATTTACCGAAATTTCTTCTAAAGTTCACGAATTAACCCTTCTTTTAATTGAATGGGCTAAAAAACTTGACATTTTAATTGCTACTGAATTAGAGACTAACAATACTGAGGACTCTATAGAAGCAATGATTATTGAAAAAGTGAAATCGGCAATTCTTCCGTTAAATGAAAAAAATAGAATTTTTAATATTCTATCAAAAAACAACGATTTAATTGCGATGAATGCAGAAACAATAAGCCAATCAATAAATCATATTAATCATTCCGAATATTTCGAAAATATTATTGCTTCGTTGGTTGATAATTCTAAAAGAATAATAGAAGATGATCAAAAAATCAAACTGCCAAAACAAGATTTTGATAGAAACATTGGTCTTGAAGAAATAGAACTTAGCTATACTATGCAAAGTGAACGAACTATTCATAATAGAGTAATTGACCATAAAGGCAAAACCGAACAATGTGTTCCATGTGGGCAAGTAGAATCGGATTCAATTGAATTGTTTTAAAAACACAACGCATCGACTACGCTCTGCGTGACGAAGTACTAAAAAAAACAAATAGTCACCCTGAGCCCTTCGTCAGGCTCTGGATAAACTAAAGTCGAAGGGCAACAAAATAATAACGAAAAATGAGCTATACTATAAATATAAATCAAACAGGGAACGGCATTAGCGAAATTGCTTTGGAAGGAGAATTGTCTCTTAAAAATGCTGAAGGTTTGAAAAATGATTTTTTAAGTTTATCAAAAGCTGAATCTGGATATTTGTTTGCAATTTCCAATATACAAGCACTTGACATAACATTTATTCAGCTTTTAATTGCATTTAAAACTAAAGCTATAAGTGAAAACAAAAAATTTGCTATAAACTGGAGTTTAAATGATGATTTGACTAATATATTGGAAAGTACGGGATTACTAGTTGCTAATGAATAAACTATTAATAAGACACTTCGACTACGCTCAGTGTGACAGAGTATAAGAAAAAAAATATAAACAAATAGTCACCCTGAGCCCTTCGTCAGGCTCTGGATAAACTAAAGTCGAAGGGCATTAAAAAAAAAAAAAAAAACGATGAAAACAATGTACGTTTACATTCTAAAATGTTCGGACAACTCTTATTACACGGGAGTTACCAATGATTTAGACAAACGTATTGTTGAACACAATTATGGAATTAATAAAGACTGTTACACTTATACTCGTCGTCCTTTAAATTTAGTATTTTATGAAATTTTCCAAAACCCAACACAGGCAATATTGTGGGAAAAGAAAATTAAGGGATGGAGTAGAGCGAAAAAAGAAGCATTAATTAGTAGTGAATTTGAAAAATTAACTGATTTATCAAAATGTAAAAATGAAAGTTCAAGTTTATTATATATAAAAGGCGCTTCGACTACGCTCAGCGAGACAGAACAACAACAACAACAACAACAACATGTCACCCTGAGCGAAGTCGAAGGGAAATTATAAAAAGAAAAAAAACAATAGCGCTTCGACTACGCTCTGCGTGACGAAGTATAAGAAAAAAAA
>JBAXGW010000119.1:0-7669 GCA_037139195.1 Bacteroidota bacterium | reverse complement strand
TTTGGATTATGAAAAGAGGAGAAATCCTCTTTTTTTTGGTTTGGTAGTGGGATTTTGAATTTAACATTTTTTCACATAAAAAAGATAGTGAAGACGCAACTCTTATCGACTATTTTCGTCTATATTTACAAAAGGAAGTTAAACCTAAAATAACACCGCCATGCGATTCTCACCGAAAACACAGATATCCTTAATTATCAAAGGATTTAGAAGACTTTTATTAAGTTCACTTCTATTGATAAATGTATTTGTTTATGCCCAACCAGGAAATGATAATTGTTCAAATGCAATTAATTTAACGATTGGAGGAGCATGCACGAGTGGCACAAATATTAATGCAACGCTAAATGGGACTTCTCCTACTGGATGCGCTATGGGTTTTGGCTCTTCATTAGCAAACAAAGATGTTTGGTATTCATTCACTGCCACATCTTCACAGAGTATCGTTAGTGTTCAAAATAATGGCAATACAAATCCACTAACCAACTTCAATGTTGTTGTTTCTGCATACACAAGCTGTAGCGGCTCTTCGATAGCTTGTGTCAATGCAAATGGAAATGGAGGAAATGAAGATTTAATTTTTTCTACAACTGCTGGAACAACTTATTACATTAGAGTTGATGGCACCACAGCCGCTGCATTAGGAGGCCCAACTGGCAATTTTTGCATTTCGGTCAATGAGTTCAACCCGCCAGCAAATGACGCTTGTACAAATGCTATTAATTTAGTAATTGATGCTCCATGTATTAATGGAACAAATATGAGTAGCTCAGCTGATGGACCAACTCCAAATTGTTCTTCAGGAACGAGTTATGCTAATAAAACAGTTTGGTATAAATTCACAGCTACTGGACCTTGGACTTCAATTGAAGGGAAATATATTAGTGGTGATTTAAATTTGATAATTGCTGTTTTCCCAAATTGTACAGGATCGGCTATTAAATGCATCAACACAAATGGAGATCAAGGAGATGAAGCTTTACTAGTTCCAACTACAGCAGGTACTACTTACTATGTTAGAGTTGATGGTTCAGGAAGTGGGTTTTTAGGAATTGGTGGATCTTCACCAAATGGAGATTTCTGTATATCTGCTACAAATGTAGACATGCCGCCATCTCCTGATGGAAATTGCGAAAATGCAATGCCATTCTGTACTGGTGAAACCTATTTTTTCCCTGCTGCAACAGGGACAACAGCAGTTGCTGGGCCTGAATACGCATGTCTACAAACTATTCCTAATCCTGCTTGGTATTATATGAAAATAAAAGATGCTGGAAACATTACTTTATATATGAGTAGTGATGCTGGAAAGGATGTAGATTTTGTTGCATGGGGCCCTTTTCAATCTCTTACAGGAGTTTGTTCGCAACTTACTGGAAATGGTGGCCCATACCCGAATAATACAAATGGAACTACAGATCCAAACCCTCATCCATCGTACCCTAATGGAAATGTTGTAGATTGCAGCTATGATGCTCGTGCATTTGAGTATTTACACATAATAAATGCTCAACCTGGACAATACTATATGATATGTATAGCAAACTATTCTAATGCTCAGCATAATATTACATTCTCACAATCAAATTTTGACCCTAATGGTACACCTGGCGTTGATTTTGGAACAACTGACTGTGCAATTATGAACCCTCTTGCATGCGTAATAAGTGATATTACTGCAAATCCTTCTACTTGTAACAGTTCAAATAACACTTATAGCGTTTCTGGAGAAGTGGCATTTGCAAATGAACCAACAACTGGAACTCTTATCGTTTCTGATGGGACAACACAAACAACTATTAGTGCACCTTTTACTACTCCAGTTGCATACACACTAAATGGAATAACAGCTGATGGAGTACAGCATACCATTACAGCAACCTTTTCAGATACCATTTGTGAAAAAACATTTAATTATACAGCGCCTGCTGCATGTAATACTAGTTGTTCAATTCATGTTCAGGTTGATAATGCTCAGGTATGTGTTGGAACAACTATAAATCTTACAGCAAATGGAAGTATAACAAATTGTACAACCCCTACTTTTACATGGAGTTCAAATCCTTCGGGATTAAATACAACTGGAGCAAATGTATCTACTATTCCGACTGCTTCTACAACATATACAGTT
The DNA here is from genome assembly GCA_037139195.1 of Bacteroidota bacterium. Lineage (GTDB taxonomy): Bacteria > Bacteroidota > Bacteroidia > Bacteroidales > JAHJDW01 > JBAXGW01. Next base: position 5,538 of record JBAXGW010000119.1, on the reverse strand, counting down.
ACAATATCTGATGGCATTGGAGGTCAGTGCTCAGCATCGCTTCCTGTTGTTGTTAAAAATGCCCCTCAAGTAGATGCTGGCACCGATGTTGCAATCTGCTTAAATGCTACAAAACAATTAACCGCTATAGGAGCTCAAAACTATATTTGGAGTCCTACATCTGGCTTGACAAATCCAAATATCAGCAATCCTATAGCATCACCAGCAAATACAACAAAATATTTTGTAACAGGAACAGACCAATTTGGATGCTCTAGCAAAGATTCTATTACAGTTACAATTAATCAGCTTCCAACTATAGAGGCAGGCACAGTTGCTCCTATATGCAAAGGTGTTTCTGCTACATTAAATCCAACTGGTGGCTCTTCTTACAATTGGAGCTCTAGCCCTGGAACTTTTACATCAAATCAAGCGTCTCCTACAGTTACACCGAGCATTACTACTACATATACTACAACAGGAACGGATGCTTTAGGTTGCACAGGAGTTGACTTTGTAATTGCAACAGTAAATCCTCTACCAGGTGTGAGTGCAGGAGCAGACCAATCAATTTGTCCTTATGAAACAGCAACATTATCGGCAAGTGGAGCTTTAACATATATTTGGAGTCCAAATGGTGAACAAACAACGATTATTTCTGTTCAGCCAACAACACAATCAACATATTCTGTAGTAGGAACAGACGTCAATGGCTGTTCAAATAGCGATCAGGTGGTAGTGTTTATAAAAACCGTTCCAGTAGCAAATGCAGGAACGGACAAATCAATCTGCTTAAATACATCTACAAATTTATCTGCTTCGGGTGGAACTCAATATTCGTGGGTTTCAAATCCTTCTGGCTTTAGTAATTCAACTTCAAATCCTTCTGTTAATCCAACTATTTCTACAACATATACTGTTACTGTTACTAATGCTCAAAACTGCACTGCACAAGATGATGTATTGATTACCGTTAATCAATTGCCAATTGCTGATGCAGGCAGTCCTCAAATTATGTGTTTTGGAACCAATGTAAACTTAACAGGAAATGGAGGCATATCCTATAAATGGAGTCCGGGTGGAGCTACAACACAAATAATAAATGTAAGTCCAATCAATTCAACTACCTATACTACAACAGTTACAGATGCAAACAATTGTACTGCAACAGATCAGGTTTCAGTAACAGTAAATCCATTGCCAATTGTAGAAGCAGGCTCGCCTGTTCAAATTTGTATTGGAGAGCAAAAAGACTTAACTGCAAGTGGTGCTAGTACTTATGATTGGGCTGGACAAGTAGGAACAACAATTACAGTAAGTCCAACTAGTACTACAACATACAGTGTTGTTGGAACAGATGTAAATGGATGTACTGCATCTGATAATGTTGTTGTAACAGTTTATCCAATACCAACTTCAGATTTCAGTTTCGAGTCGCCTGTTTGTGCTCGTAGCGCTTCGCAAATAATGTACACAGGAACAGCAACTTCTGGAGCAACTTTTGCATGGGGAACATTTGGAGGAGCAGATATAGCAACAGGTGCTGGCTCAGGCCCTTATAATTTAACCTGGAATACCGAAGGAACTTACAGCGTTTGTTTAACTACAACTCAAAACACTTGTGTGTCACAACAGACATGTCATGATATTGTTGTTAATCCTCTGCCCGCAATATCATTTTCTTCTGACAAAATTGAAGGATGCGAGCCTATGGAAGTACAATTTATTGATAATTCAGCACCAGTTCCTACTTCTTGGTCTTGGAATTTCGGAGATGTTAATTCACCAGATAATACATCATCCTTACAAAATCCAACACATAATTATGAAAAACCTGGTCAATATGATGTCCGTTTAACTGCAGTTTCCGATTTAGGTTGTTCAAATTCAATATTGTTTCAAGATATGATTACTGTTCATAAAAATCCTGTTGCAGATTTCTATCAACTTCCTGAGGTTGGATCTTTTGAAAATAGTACAATTTCATTTTTCCCATCTGGATCTTCACAAAATGTTGCTGCATGGGAGTGGGATTTTAACGACCCAAATGCAGCTCCAGGTGAAAATACTTCATTCGAAGAAAAACCAGAACACAAATACGAGGAAATTGGTTATTATAATGTTTGTCTAATTGTTTCTACAGAATATGGCTGTAAAGATTCAATTTGCAAAGAAATCTTTTTAAGAGAAGATTATACTTTCTATATACCTAATGCCTTCACTCCTAATAATGATGGGAAAAATGAAACTTGGGGACCTGAAGGAGTTGGAGTTGATCCAGAAAAATATACAATGTACGTTTTTAGTAGATGGGGCGAACTAATCTTTGAATCGAGTGATCTGACAAAATTCTGGGATGGAAGAGATAGCACCGGAAAAATATGTCAACAAGGAGTTTATAGCTATATAATTCTTTCAAAAGAAACTGATGGTGTTACTCATAAATATGTTGGGCATGTTACATTAATAAAATAAAAATAATATTTTTCTTTATTAATAAGACATTTAAAGAAAGCTTATCAGAAGACATCTAAAAAGATGAAAGTTCAAAACAGTGGAGTTTTTAACATATAGGTAATTGCAAAAAAACTATGTAAAAACAAATCATTGAAGTTTCAACTATTTAGACGTCTTCTCCTTTTTATAATATGTTGATAACTCAGCGGCTTATAACAGTCAATATTTATGGCATTATAGCAAATATTGTTATCTTTGTTACTCATAAAAATATTCATAAAATAATGACTGAAGAATTATTGAAAAAAGCTGCTGAATACTCAGCAGACAACATTCAAGTATTAGAAGGGCTTGAAGCCGTAAGAATGCGTCCTTCAATGTATATTGGAGACACTGGTACCAGGGGTTTACATCATTTAGTATATGAAGTAGTTGATAACTCTATTGATGAAGCTTTAGCTGGACATTGTAAAAATATTGATGTATTTATAGAAGAAGATAATTCTATAACTGTTGTTGATGATGGTCGTGGTATTCCAACCGATTTACATGAAAAAGAACAAAAATCAGCGCTTGAAGTTGTTATGACGGTTTTACATGCTGGAGGAAAATTCAACAAAGATTCGTATAAAGTTTCAGGTGGTTTGCATGGCGTTGGCGTATCTTGTGTAAATGCTCTCTCTACTTTGCTTACTGCTACTATTCATCGCGAAGGCAAAGTGTTCCAACAATCTTACTCATGCGGCGTTCCATTGTCTTCTGTTGAAGTAATTGGCGATAGTTCTAGAAATGGGACAACTATTTCTTTTAAACCTGATGCTTCAATTTTTACTACTACTGTTTATAGTTACGAAGTGCTTTCAAGCAGATTAAGAGAATTAGCTTATCTTAACAAAGGAATAAAATTAAGTATTACCGACAAAAGAGAAAAAGACGAGGCAGGAAATTTTGTTTCAAATAACTTCCATTCTGAAACAGGACTTAAAGAGTTTGTTCAATATCTAGATGCTAATAGAGAAGTTTTAATTGAAGAACCAATTTACCTTGAAGAACTAACTGGTGAATATCCTGTTGAAGTAGCAATGCAATACAATTCTTCCTTTACTGAGAATGTCCATACTTACGTGAATAATATTAACACACATGAAGGCGGAACACATCTTGCTGGTTTTAGAAGAGCAGTAACTAGAACGTTAAAAGCGTATGCCGATAAATCGGGAATGCTTGAAAAAATAAAATTTGAAATTAGTGGCGACGATTTCAGAGAAGGTTTAACTGCAATTATTTCTGTCAAAGTTGCAGAGCCTCAATTCGAAGGCCAAACTAAAACAAAATTAGGAAACAATGAAGTAATGGGCGCTGTTGACAAAGCTGTGAACACTATTTTAGAAAGCTACCTTGAAGAAAATCCTAAGGCAGCTAAAGTTATCGTTCAAAAGGTGATACTTGCTGCTACAGCACGTCATGCTGCGCGCAAAGCCAGAGAGTTGGTTCAAAGAAAAGGCGTACTTTCTTCTACTGGTTTGCCTGGCAAATTAGCCGATTGCTCAGAAAAAGATGCAGCTAAATGCGAATTATACTTAGTCGAAGGGGATTCGGCGGGTGGAACTGCTAAACAGGGCAGAGACCGCAGATTTCAAGCAATATTGCCTTTACGTGGTAAAATATTGAACGTTGAAAAAGCAATGCAACATAAGATTCTTGAAAATGAAGAAATAAAGAATATTTATACTGCACTAGGTGTTTCAATTGGAACAGATGAGGATTCTAAGGCATTGAATATGGAAAAATTGAGATACCATAAAATAGTAATTATGACCGATGCTGATATTGATGGAAGCCATATTGCTACTTTGATTCTTACTTTCTTCTTCAGATACATGAAAGAACTTGTTGAACTTGGTTATGTTTATATTGCAACACCTCCTTTATATCTTGTTAAAAAAGGCAAAGAAGAGGTATATTGCTGGACTGAAGAACAACAACAAGAAGCTGTTCAGAAACTTGCAAAAGGTGGAAACGAATCAGGTGTTGGTATTCAACGATACAAAGGTCTTGGAGAAATGAACGCTGAGCAATTGTGGTCTACAACAATGAACCCAGAATTCCGCACATTACGAAAAGTTACCATCGATAATGGAACTGAGGCTGATAGAATCTTTTCAATGCTTATGGGCGACGAAGTTCCTCCACGCAGAGAGTTTATCGAAAGAAATGCTAAATACGCTAATATCGATGCATAAGCTTAAAAACTAATTATAAAAAAAGGTTGTCAGTGTGGCAACCTTTTTTTATATAGCTTGAATAATTTCAGATAGGTTTTCGTCAGTAAACAAACCCATCTTTCGCCTCATTCTGTGTCGAGCTTTAATTATAGCATTTTCCGAAATATTATTTAAACTAGCAATTTCCTTCGAACTGAAATTTAGCTTCAATAAAACACATAATCTCTTTTCTTTTTCAGTTAAATCAGGAAATTTCGCGGTCAAACTATCAATAAATTCTGAATGAACTTTATCAATATTATTACTTAATTTCTCTAAGTCCTTGTCTTTCCTAACAGATTGTTTTATTTTATATTCAATTTGCTTAATTTTTTGAGGTTGTTCTTCTCCTGAATTTTTATTTAGTCCCTTCACATCCAACTTTATTTGTTCTAAAAGTTCATTTTTATGCATTATATAAAAGAATAAATCTTCAAGTTCCTTTTTCTTAAATTCTATAATTTTTTCAAGTTGTTTTTGTTCAAATTTAGTTTTATACAGATTAACTTCAATCTCTTTCTTTTTAATTTTTTGTTTGTAATATAAAACCGAAAACAAACCTAGCAGCAAAAGTAAAATGCTAACTATTAAATATAGAAAGTAAAACTGTAATTTATTATCAGTTTGCACTTTATCAGCCAGAGCCTTGTTCGTTTGCTCCATTTTTTCTATATCAAAAACTAATTGCATTTCGGAAATGCTTTTTCTAAAATTAATTGAAGACAAACTGTCTTTTGCTGCATCATATAACTTAGAATATTCGATATACTTATTAATATTTCCATTAACTGGGTATCCCCTTAGCTCATCTTAAAAAATGCCTATCTTTAGGGGATGG
>JBAXGW010000118.1:0-8038 GCA_037139195.1 Bacteroidota bacterium | reverse complement strand
GTAATATGTAAACTATTCGTTTTAGCATATTTTATTTTGATATTACCAAACGTTGCTGCTCTATGCGTTCATTGTTTACATAAACTATGCAGTAATACATACCATTTGATAACACAGATACATCTAATTTTGCAACACCATTACTCAGTGTAATGTTTCTTTTTATCACTTCTACTCCTAGCGTATTCACTATACGAACAAGCACTGGCTTTTCGCTATGCGTTATCTCTATGCTTACTTCGCTTGAAGCAGGATTTGGATATATTTTGCATGTAAGCGAACTGTCGCTTGCTATTTGAGAAATCTGTCCAATAGAACCAAAAGTTAAACTATTGGCATCGGGATCTATACCCATTATTGCACGAGCAGTATATACTGCACTTCCGCCAATATAAGGGGTAAGCAATGCAATATCTGTTAGTGCCGCTTTTTCTACCTCGCTTAGCATCGTATTTTTGCATATTTTATTTAAATATACATCGTTCACATACTTTTTATTGGTTTCGGTTAATTGCTGTGCAATAACGTTGGCATTTTTAAGTATTGCTGTTTCAATATCCGAGTTTTCAATCAACTGATTAATGCTTTCGAAAGTGCCTATATTAGTATTTTTAATATAATCGGCAAAGTTTTTCAAAAGAGCATCGTCGGCACTACCTGTTTTAGTAAGTTGCGGATTACGAGTAATTTCGGTGTAAGCATACGATTTTTCGTATTCTTTAAACTCGGGTTCTAAAGTAGTATAGCTAATTTGGTCGCTCACTATAGGCTCTAATTGCTGTTGTTTTGCAAGTAAAGTTCCAGCACCTCCACCGCCTGTTCCAGTAGTGCATGTCATACAGTTAGAAGCAAAGCCAGAGGAACAATATACAGGATTAATTTTAGTAACCAATGGATGATAAGCATTGATTCCCGTCCAATAAGTATTAGATGTGGCAGCAATACCTGGGCGGGTATACCAATTATTGCCTGAGTTATTTAAACCCCCATTTATTCTTCTATCAGCAGCCATATTTGCCGACCATTGGTTGTCGGTAGCTATAAACTCTGAGCCTTGCGATGAAATGTTTGTTGCAGTATTTCCGCTATTAGGTTCAAAATAAATACCATAATTACTATCAAACATTTTGTTGCATGTAAAACCAGTGGCAGTGAGTATACCCACGCCTCTAATTGCAGCACCAAGCTTGCGTAGGTTATCATTGTTATATACACCTGCTCCTTGGCAACTTTCAATACTCAAACCCACTAATTTCCGGTCGGTAGTGCTAGGCAAATTAACCGTATTAGAAACTTCATTGCATTTCACATCAATATTATTACAGTTTTGAACTTGAACACCATACCTGTTTATACTAGATGCCGATGAAAATGTTACATTATTGTCAACTACCCCAACCTTTATGCTTGCGTTATACGAATAACAATTTTGAACAAAAACACCTTTGCTAGTAGGATTTGTAATGTTATTACTTGCAATAGTGAATTTTAATACCCCCGATGGGTCAATTTTTTTCACCGAAATAGCAATTGCCGAACCACTTAAAATAGTGTTTCGCGAAATAGTTCCTCCCGAACTTGGATCAATAATATTTATTGGAGCAGAAGAGAGCGAAAAGCTATTGTTTTCTATGTTAATAGCTGATTTATAGGTATAAATAGATTTCGAGCAATTAGTAAAAGTACAAGGTGTATTTATACTAATCATTTTTAAGCCAGTTGGAACAATCGTTAATCCATTTTTGGTTTTAGTAACATGTATCGCTGTTTTATTAAATAAAGTATTGTAGTCGCCGTATGTAATTGGATTTCCTGCTCCAGAAGTAATCATATTGTTAAAATTACTATTAGCAACGTTTATCCATGCGTCGGTTCCTCTAATTCCACAAAATAGGTTGTTAAAAATATTTACACCTTGTGCTTCGTCACCAATAGTTAACCCATACATATCCATTGCATCTATGCCTATATATGCAAGCTGCCCAGCTTTTGGAGGTAGTAAACCAGTAGTTCTTTGCGAAGCAAAGGCTGTACCATATACACTTCCTGTATATAAAGGTTGATTGATGGTGTAGCCCGAATTTTTAACTGAAATACTAATATAATTATCATAAAAATACGAGCCTTTTATATCGTAATACCCTTTATTAGTAGAATTTACAGCCGCTATCGCATCATTAACAGTAGAATTATTAATTACCACCCGCTGAGTGCTATTGGTTACATATATACCATCCCACATATAATTACAGTTAGATTTTACAAGGCATCTTTCTGTAAGTGTAAGTGTTTGTCCATCATTAATAATAATCTTTGCATTAGGCTCCATTAAAAATGTTTTGTTTGAATAAGTGGCACTTGCATTAACAGTCCAAGTTCCAGATATACATACGGTATTATTACCTAATGTTTGCAAATAATTACTAATTATAGTCGTATTTGGATTTGTAAACATTTGCACACCAATAGGAGCAGGGCAGCAATAAGCAACATCTTTAGTTGAACTGGATGAACAGCCATATTGATTAGTTGCTACCAAAGTAATAGTTGTGTTATTGGTTATATTACTAAGCGTTGAGCTGGGTCCGGTTGCGGGGCTCATTATAGCGCCATTGTTAGCACTCCAAGTGTAAGTAGTTGATGGAGCTTGTGTAATGTTATAATTTAAACTTCCATCGCATGATGTTGCAGCACCATTGATACTAGCTATTGGAGCCGGATTTACGGATATTGTTGCCGGAACAGTTACTGGGCAACCTGATGTCGGGTTTGTATAGGTATATAATATTGTTGAACTGCTTCCTATGCCAGATGTATTAGGATTAAACAGATTTCCTGTTACCCCCAATCCCGAAAAACTACCACCAGGAGGCTGAACATAAGATGTTAAATTTAAAGGCTGACTATTTTGACAAATACTTGAAGGCGGATTAAATGTAACCGACAAATCTGCAAGGCTGACCTTTACATCATCTATATAAATATATCTTGTAATATTTGTTGGTTGCCGGTATGCAGCAAAAGCCAAAAGCAATGCATTTAATGGGCTGCCATAATGCGTATATGTTAATTCGCAATAGGTCCAATTACCATTTGCTGGAACCTGCACATTTCCAAATATTTCAATATTGGGATTTGTTGGATCGTAAGATAAAGCAGGAGAGAGTATCCCCTGCAATCCACAAATATCAATATTCCCATTTGAGTTTGCAAAGTAAGAATCATTTGCGACTTTTGCCCAAAAACTAATTTTGTATTTATTTCCATCAGTAAAGGGGGAAGATAATTGAGTTTGAATTCCTTCCTGAATTTTTTCACCAGTAGTTTGACCTACCAATCCAATAAAATGTTTATTATTTGTACTTGTAAAAGAAGGTTCATTATCGTATGTTTCCCCTAATGGAATACTAAAATTTGTTGGAATGGAATAAGAACAATGTTCAAATGTATTCCGACTAAATAAATCGGGATCAGACACATATGAATACCAACAATCCAATGTTACTAAATAATTACCTATTCCCATGTAACAATCAATACTTTCACTTGATTCAAAGTTCCCATTATTTACCATAAAGCATGTATTAGGCTCGCATCCAGCATGTGGATTAAAAACATAAATATAGGTAATATTGCCTCTGATTCCTGTATTATAATCGTAGGGTACATAACGCAATACACTTAGCCCAGGTGAAGATGGCTTAAATGTTATACTATTTACTGTATTACTTAATATATCGTACGTGCCTATAATTTGTTGAACGCCCTCAATTCTAAGGTTATTTGCATTTTGGCTGTAATCATTCGCTAATGGTAAAATATTTAATGAATTAGTACCATCATACATATAGGTGTAATTTGACCCATTCAAACCATCATTAATTCCTACCACCATTCCGCTATTGCACATTGAAGTATTATAGTTGTGCAGGGTCGTTCCTGAGCCATATATTGATTGCACTTTGTACCCAAGATCGCAAAGCACCTGCCTTTCCTCTGGTTTCAAAAATCTTTTTACTACATTTTTACCCATTTGATTAGACATCACAAAATATTGATTGTTTTGATCAGGAATCAAACACTGATCTTCAAAATGACTTAAACTGCTCCCTTTTTCATAACAATTTGGATTGTATATTTTTTGAGTTGTACTCCCAACATATTTAATAGCATTATTACAACTAGTAACATCTGAAATACAGCCTCCGTTGTTAACATTTGTTCCAAAAATAGATGAATTGAGAGAAGAATTAACCAAATAGTTGTACATTGGCGATGCAACTGATGGAGTTGAAAGTATATTAAGATTGTTTGACGATTTTAAAAGCAAATCGTAACGACTTTTATAATTTTTGCTAAATCCAAATACAGAATTACCGCCAAGATCAATTAATGATGCAAATCCTAATGCATGTACCATTTCATGAAGCATCACAGTATACAAATCATATTGCCCAGGCATATTAGTAGTACCTAAATTAGTATTCCAATCAATATTTGCCGGATTTGAAAAATTAAATGCCATCATAGCATGATAAAAGCCAACTCCACCAGAAGTTGGCATAATTGGGCCGGCAATATTAGTATATGAGTCGGTACCAGAAATAATAGTTCCCCATGCGGTATTATCAATTATTCCTCCTGTAATTGTGTTAGTTCCAGAAGGCAAATTAAAAAATGATGTAGCCATTCCAAGTACATTGCTTGTAGCAGGGTTACCAATATTTGGTGCTGATGCAATATTTCTTACCCATATATTAACTCTTTTAGCAGGATTCGTTGGTGTAATGAAATCCGATAGGTCAGTTAATAATTTACATAAAACGTCTCTTCTGGGTGTTTCTATTAGATTGGTTTCTCCCATACCACAACCAGCTTCAAAGTAAGCAGTAAAACAACCACAATTAATAGATGTTACAAATGATTTAACATTTGCATTTTCAATAATTAAATCCTTCAGCGTGTATTTGTTCCCATACAAATCATACATATCATCCATTACTCCATTTGGAGATACTTGAACTTTATGCTCAGGTTGTACTTGAGCAAAAATTAATTTACACGAAAATAATAACACAATAAATAATGCTTTTTTTAGCCATTTTTGTGGCAAGGGATATTCCCTTTTCATTGTTCTAATTTGTTTTTTCATTGGCGGTAGTTTTATTTTGTTTGTTAAAAGTTATTCTGCAAAGTTCCTATTGCAGAGTTAAGAAAATTAAGCGTGGAACTATTGGCTAATTCTTTTTAGAATTTTATTTTTACAAATTTCAACAAGCAAAATCCGCATTACATGCGAGAATTAATGCTTATTAATTTCTGTATATTAGAAAATGTGGTGCTTTCTATACTCGAAATTAAGCCAAACGCTTATTTGTTGTCTTTCTTAGTCTTGTAAAATGATAATCAGACAGATAAAGAACTAATTTTGTTATCAGGGAGCATGCAAATATAGAAATTATTTTACAAAACAAGAGAAATAATAAATTATTTTTAAAAAAATATATTAAGCAATACTTGTTCACTTATCCCAGAATCCGCATTAGCTGTTTTTTATTGAAAGAATGCAAATTTTCAACAACTAAAAACACCTGATTTTAGTAATTTAAAGAAGATTTTATGCAATTAATTTTCTAACGCTACGCATTAATTATTGAAAATCAAAAACAAGCAGAAAGCTGAATACTGCGTAGCGCGGGCTGGCTGAAAACTGCGAAGCACTCACGAACACAATATTAACAAATCAAATATGTGAGTAAATGTCATGGCGATGTGTGACGGGGCTGATATAGTCGGGCATGGAAGCGATGATTGTGCGACAAACGACTATAGCAGGGCTTTACATTTTTCTTGAATTTTGATTCTTTTGTTCAAGCAAAAGAAAGTAAAATCAAATCTAACGCTTAAACAGGGTTTAAATTTTGTTCCGTATCTTTGTTTTTATATCTTATTTATTATATTTTTAAATTGTGCAATATTTAGTAATAATTAAAGTTATTATTATTACAATAGCACTTGCGAAATGATAGCTGCAAACAATAATATGAAGTTAATGTACAATGCTAATTATTGCATTACCGCTAATTATTTGCATGCTGCTGATTTATGTAATGCATCGCAAAACAATAATGATTTGTTACAAAACGATTGTAATGCGTCGGATGCTAATAAGAATGCAACGCAAAAACATAGAAGTGCGTCGCATGAAGATAGACTTGCAACTGATTCGGGCAATTATTTGTTGCATTCATGCAATCATTTGTCGCATGCTTATAATAATGCACCCAATTACAATAAGCATCTGTCGCATTCTTATAGTAATGTAACACAAAACTATAGGAATGTGTCGCATGTCGATAGATTTGCGACAAATTCTACCTGTAATGCAACGCATGCATGCAATCATCTGTTGCATTATCGTATAATGAAAACCAATAACTAACATAATATGTATGGATAATATCACTTACCCTCTTACATTCAATTAATTATAAATAAAAAGGACAGAGCATAAATGCCATGTAAGAGATGCTTGATCCTTTTGTTAAATTAATTATTATTATGTTTAGAACTAAAGTAAAGTTTGATTTTATCAAACTGTCCGTACCAGCAAAAGTTGAGTTTGGACGAATCACAGCAAGCAGAATGCCTGCTTCGGGCTTTTTTACAAGCCCTGATATTACTTATGCAATAATAATATCGGCATGTTTAACGCTCGAAACCGCCTATAACGCTGCACAAGGCGGTGGTAAACAAAAAACAGCAGCACTTCACGAAGCCGAAAAAATATTGGACGACTTATTGCGCCAACAAGCCGAATACGTTGCCCGAATTGCAAAAGGGAATATAAATATAATATTGAGTGCTGGCTTTAACCCCACTAAGCAAGCTTCTCATGTTAAAGCTGCCGATTTTACCGCCAAATGCGGTGCATTAAGTGGCGAGGCTGTTCTGAAACATGCTGCAATAAGAGAAAGATTTGCCTGTGTTTGGCAATATTGCGAGGATTCGCAACTAAGTGAGGACAAATGGATAATGGCAGGTGGAACACTGCAAGCTTATACCAGTATAAAAAATTTAAAACCCGAAACAAAATATTGGTTTCGCGTGGCATTTGTTATCAAAGAGGGTCAAAGGGAATGGTGCAAGCCTATTTCTTTGTTTGTTTTATAGCGTTGAAATTACGTCAATTATTCTTGTAGCATTAATAAAAAACCGTTGATAACTAAACATCTCAACGGTTTTTTATAGTTTAGTTAGTCGACCTTGAAAAAGCCACTTTTTTCAACATCAATATTCAGCAGTTTTTCACGATGGATTTATAATAAAAATCAAATATCTAATTGTAGAGAAGATATAAAATTCTATTAGGCTCCTTAATCCCATAATCCGCATTAGGACAAAACTTGAAGATGACAAATGCAATAAAATTGTTGATATTATGATATTTCAGCAAGAATATTCTTGATGCTTTTCTAACACTACGCATTTGAAAATGTTTGTAAATTAGGAGATTTAGCCTTGAGTTTTCTTTCAAAAACCTGCAGAGAACTAAATATTGCGTAGCGAGCGTTGGCTAGACGAAACGGGCAGGCTGGCGAAGACGAGAATGGATGATTGTTTAGCTTTTCGAGCAAAGTTGCGCAGCAATGACTTTGCCGAAAATCTAACAAACAGACAGTGCGGGTGGTAATTCGTTTCGTCTTGACTTTTGTTTCTTTTATTCGCATATTAATAGTTTAAGCGGTGCTCATGAGGGCTTTGCCGTTGGTCAAGCAAAAGAAAGGAATAATAATTCAAACGATTTGGGTTAATCGAGACTTAACTCGATTAAGGAATTTCTTTATATTAAAGGCTGTTGCTGTATTTATCTCAAAATCATCATTAGAAATTTTTATTATTTTTTTCTAACGCTACGCAATAGAAAAAAACATGCTGTAATTTATTAATTATCAATATTGTCCGATTAAAACATAAGAAACCAAATCTTCAAAGATTTCTCACTTCGTTCGAAATGACTATCAATATATTATGGTTA
>JBAXGW010000117.1:0-8182 GCA_037139195.1 Bacteroidota bacterium | reverse complement strand
AAAAATGCAAATGTGAAGATGTCAAACCAACGCACAATTCGTTTGACCATAGTAAATAATCATAAATAAATTAATAACATTAAAAAGCAAGTTAAATGGAATTAATATCAAAATCAAAACATGATGCTATTGAGCTTCTAAATAAAATGGATATAGCAATTAGCGAAAGAAACATAGTTTATTATTCTCAGCAAGGTAACTTAGACAATGTTCGGCTATTAATTGAGGCAGGTGTATCTGCAAATGCCTTTTATTATATTGAGAAGGAAAAGAAAAAATATTATTATTCTCCTTTGTATTCGGCTTACACAAATAATCATCTTGATGTTGCAGAACTTTTAATAAAAAACGGAGCAAATGTGAACTTTAACGATTCCAATAATATTATTCCTACTCCGATAAATTATGCAATCGAAAAAAATAATCCTGATTTGTTGCGCTTCTTTATAAAAAATGGTGCTGATGTAAATTTCAATGGCAAAACAGATAATGAACTTATACCAATTTATCAGACGATTAAAAGTAAAAATTATGAGTTGCTACAAATACTTATTGAAAATAAAGCTAATTTAAACATAAAAGGTTCAATCTGGGGCAGTGTAACTCCTTTGACCTATTCCCTTAACAAGAAAGATATTAAAAGTTTTAAAATACTTGTTGATGCTGGTGCAGATTTAAATTTAGCTGTGAACAATGCTGAAGAAACGCCTTTGATATGTGCTATTAGGGTTAAAAATACTGAGGCTATTAATATACTAATTCAGAAAGGTGCAGATATCAACAAGCCAAGAAAAGATGGGAGAACGCCTTTATTTTTAGCATATCAACGAAAATTAACAGACATTATTCAATTGCTAAATAAAGCGGGTGTAATACCACTATCAGAAAGCCAATTGAAAGCATCAAGCTCATTTTCAATAAAAAACGTCTTTGAAAATTTTAAAGATTTCCTAAAAATAAATAAATGGGCACGTATCAGTTTTTGGGTAATAATTGCATTTCTTTTTATTCTTATTTTAGGCAAATCATGTAATAGATGTAGTTCAGGGTCACACTCATCCTCATCTGGGTCGTCCTCGTCAAGCGAAAACTTTGATGCTAATGGAAATAAAATACAAACTTGTTCACACTGTGGAAAAAGTTTTACGGGAACACCATGGGCTACAATTAATGGTGAACAATATCAAGACAGGTATGGCAGTTATTGCTCAAAATCATGTGCATATGAATCACAACCTGAAAAGTGGAAGCATGCAAAATAATTTAAATAATGAGTACACTTTTCATCCCCGTATTTCCAACATGGCTATAATTGATTATTTTAAACTCAAGCTGCATTGACATTCAAATATGCAAAAGTTCAAAGACGAGATTACGTTTGAAATGATGGAAAGAAATATTAAAAATAGCACAGTTAAAATGTTAAAAATTATGAAAAATTTATTTTATTGTTTAGTTGGCGTATTGTTTTTCTCATCCTGCTCTTCTGTTGATTTAAACAAAGACGAAGCAGTTAAGAAATTTTTATCAAAAAAATGTATTATTAGTGATTGTGAAATTTATTTTAATGAAGACGGAACTTTTGTTGGTAAATCCAGAATGCCTAAAGACCCAACACAGATTTATTATGGCACCTATTCACTTGGTAAGTGTAATTCTTGTGAAGATGGTAAAAGTTCAAACGCATATCGTAATATTACATTAATTTTTTTAAATGGAGGATGGGTTACCGATGATTATAATAATGGTAACAACAATGTTGTCTGCAATGGAAGAAATTGGAGTGGATATTTAATACATAGTGAATCTGACGGATGGAAAATATTTTTTGAAAACAATAATTATGAAAGAGAAAAAGGTTCATTAATGATTGACGAAAATGGAAATCGTAAATATGGTGGTGAAAAATATTGTCCTGGTGAAAAATTGGAAGATAGAAAATCTGATGATATACCAAAGTTTGACAAAACATTTTTAAATCAACAACAAATCAAACAAACATCACAAAATCAACCAGTATCAAATCAATCGAATAAAGAAATTACAAAAGAAGAAACTAAACCCAATTTAAAATCTATTATTGAACAAGTTTATTCTTCAATGCAAAATAGCACATTTGATGCAAACCAATATTTTGTTGACAATATTGATAGATTCATTTCTATGAAAAACACTTCTCCTGCTAAAATTAATACATATATAAACAATAGTTTTTACAAGGAGTTTCAAAATCCAAGCTATATTATTGAAGAAAATGGATATTCAGAAGAAAAAATTGAAACTGGTGAATATAAAATTACTTTTATAGAGAAACTTAATTGTTTCAGGATATCAAAACAGAAAAATCAGATTTTAAGAACTAAAATAGAAGTAATTTTTAACACAAATAATAAAATAAGATATTGGAAACATTTACAAATACTTCAAAATGATTACTTATGATAAATAAATTTAATATGTCAGAAAAATTTTCTGATACAGTTAAACAGAAATTACTACTCGCAATAGTTGCTGAATATAAAATTCCCGTCAACGATATTGTTTTCATTAAGTCGAAAGGTAAAACGCATGATGGGATTGTTTCAATACTTATCAATAATAAAAATATCGGACAAGTTAATTGTCATTTTTTTGGTGAATTTAAACATTCTTTTTCAAGTACCGATATTAATTATTCTGCACTTCGCAAAGCTTTGAAAAATCAAATCGTAGATTTGATAAATAAAGAAATGGCAAAAAAAGAAAAAACAAATCATTTATATTCAATACCTCCATGCAGTTGGGGTTCAAAATTAGATGTATTTATCAGAAAGTCCACATCAGACAAAAAAGCATTTTTAAAAATGGATTTTCAATATAAAGATAATAATTGGATTATTATTTCGACATCTGTAATTTAATTCACCCACCGCTCAAAGCCAAAGCAGGTAAATCGGTGTTCGTCATCAGTCGTCAGCAAAAAATCACGCCAGCCCGTTCATGCACTTGTTTTTATATTGTATGTTTCAAAGGTAAAAAACAAGAGCATTCACGCCAAAGGTTGCCTATCGGCAAGGCTGTCATGTTTTTTGCAGTTCCTCCTTCTTCCTCACTCGTAGCTATTTCTGTTCTGCAAGTAGTGTTCCATTTTATTGCACACCACTTGCAGTCCAGTCGCTGCTTATTGTATGGCTCGCCTGCGGGTCGCTTCGGGCTGCGTGGCTGTCATAGTTTTTGTATCCACCAATTGCATCCACCTACATAGGCAATCGCTTATGCAATTATTCCAACGCTCAAAACAAAAACTTTGCCAGCCCCTTGTGTTTACAACATAGGTCGCAATCACACTCATTCCACTACGTTTCATTCCGTGCTTTTATTGCTTCCACCCTTGCTCCTCTCGCTGGCGGCTCGCAGCACAATGTCCGCAAATCGTTACGTTGCACTTCACTTTTTGCATCCATTTTCCCAACACAGCTCAGGGCTGTTTTACCTGCTCTGTCTTTTTTCCTTCCCGCAGTTGACAATCATTTCCACATTCCTTCAAAAGAAAAGAAAAGAAAAAGTTTTTTGGTATATCATTAATAAAAACCTAAATGCAAAGTTAAGCCTCCAACGCTTTTGCAAGGATATACAAAGTTTTTCTAAAAATCTCCACCTTCCTTTGGTCAGGTAGTATTTTTAGAAAAATCCTTGCAATTCAGCCACCGCACCGCTTTTTTGTTGCATAAGCTTTTGTTAATGAATTAATTTTTTTATGAAGCAAAGCGATTATTAAACCTTAAACTTAATCTTATGGCAACACATTATTTTTCAGCATGTAGAACACTTGAAGAAGTGAAAAAACACTTTAAAAATTTAGCTTTTATAAATCATCCCGACAAAGGAGGAAGCACTGAAAGAATGCAAGAAATAAACGCAGAATACGAAAGTATTTTAAAAAATCCTTTCTTTTCTTTTTCCGAACAATCAGAAGAAGACCAAGCCGAATTTTTGAAATATCCCGAAATCATTAACCAGTTAATCAATTTGCATGGTATCACTATTGAACTAATTGGAAACTGGATTTGGTTATCGGGGAACACATATTTTCACAGAGTCAAATTAAAGGAAATAGGTTTTTACTTTGCATCAAAAAAAGTTATGTGGTATTATCGACCAGCAGATTATAAAAGTTCAAACATGAAACCAAAGAGCATAGATGAGATAAGGAAAAAATATGGCACTGAAAAGATAGAAAACAAAAATGAAACATTTGTTTTAAAATAGCAAAGGGGCAAAAATGCCCCCTTTGTCATTCAAAAATCGTACATATTCCAAACATAAATCATATATGATTTACGTTTGTTGATGAATATGCATAAAAAAAACATAGTCCAAAAATGAACTATGTTTTTCTGAAAAAAATTAAGAATTACAAATTAGAATATAGAACCAATTTTTAATGCATTGTTTGCCGAAAATGTATAGTAGTTTAAACCTACCTTTTGGTAAAATTCAATCCCAATGCATGAAAGCACGCTTGTGTCAGTTGTCATAGTCGGAGAACCTGGCAATGCAGTTGTAATTGTAGTTGTTCCTGTAATCGCTTGGTTTAAATCAAAATAACTTGAATAACTTACATTATTTAATCCATTTAATGCAGGTGATGTAGGTAAATATTTCTTAGTTGCTGAATCATAGATATAATCGCTAACAACACTTATTGCACCAATTAATCGAAAATGAGTTGCACCAATAGGAGCATTAATATTTGTGACAGGAGTAAATCCTGAAATACTTATAGTTGCACCTGTTCTTGAAGCAACATTTGTCATCGAAAAAGGCACATTACAAATCCCTGCAAATGCAGTATTATTATTGAATTCTAAACCATTTAGTAAATTTTTATTTGTGCTCAACGTAATAGGTCTTTGACCTCTTATCCCTGATGTTGCTTTAATGTTTATTTGTTTAAAGATACTGGTTAACCTTGATGTTAATCTTGAATCCGACATTGTTGTGAGCAATGATGATAATCCTACACGAACAGATTTTCCAGCAATTGCACTTCCTCCAAACTCTGAATTGTTCTCTCTGGTTCTTTGAAACTCAGGTGCATTTTTAATTTGTTCACCACTTGGTCCTCCTTTAAGTCCTGCAAAGTCACCTTCCAGACCTTTAATTTTAAAATGTCTTACATCTCCCAATGTTCCATTGTACTTGATGTGTCCTACTTGTTTTGCCATAATTTTATAGTTTTAGTTATTAGTTTATCATAAATAGATAAAAAAATATTTATTTAGTTTTTTTATAAAATTATTTCAGTTAGAGTATTCCTCTTTATTAATAATAAAATATTTAGTTTGTTCTTGTAGGTTCATGTATTGCATCAAGGATTAATTTCTCTTTGAGAAATTTAGAAAAGTCCACAATAGCAACGAAATCATTAATAAAATGGTTAGATATTGGGAGGGTTCTCGCTACAAAAAAGGCTCGATTTATCGAGCCTTTTGCATAAATGTAATATCGTATGTATACAGTCTACGCTCTCTATTCTGAAAAATACAATAAAATCTACATTGGCTTTACAAAACACCTACCTTCTCGTTTGCAATCGCATAATTCAGAAAAAAATACTGGATATACTAAGCGTTATCAACCTTGGAAAGTAGTATACACCGAAGAATTCGACACAAAACAAGCTGCTATGAAAAGAGAAAAGGAACTGAAAAGTTTCAAGGGCAGAGAGTTTATTAGAAATACTATTTTAGAACACAAGTAACTCTGTTGGTTAGAGCGTCGGATTAATATCCGCCAGCTGGCGGACCCGAGTTCAATTCTCGATCTCGCTACAAAGGCTCGATTTATCGAGCCTTTTGCATAAATATAATATCGTATGTATACAGTCTACGCTCTCTATTCTGAAAAATACAATAAAATCTACATTGGCTTTACAAAACACCTACCTTCTCGTTTGCAATCGCATAATTCAGAAAAAAATACTGGATATACTAAGCGTTATCAACCTTGGAAAGTAGTATACACCGAAGAATTCGACACAAAACAAGCTGCTATGAAAAGAGAAAAGGAACTGAAAAGTTTCAAGGGCAGAGAGTTTATTAGAAATACTATTTTAGAACACAAGTAACTCTGTTGGTTAGAGCGTCGGATTAATATCCGCCAGCTGGCGGACCCGAGTTCAATTCTCGATCTCGCTACAAAGGCTCGATTTATCGAGCCTTTTGCATAAATGTAATATCGCATGTTTAGGGCAAATTATCTTCCAAAGGTTGCTACTATCCTTTAAGCGGATGATATTTGTATTGCTTTTTTTAATAAAGAAATAATATACAAAAGGTGAAACTTTGATATCAACAAAAATCAGACTCGACATATAAAAGCTAACTATGGTTTACTTCAAAGTCAAATAAATATTATTATCGAAATAATATTTAATGAAATAATTTAGAAAATTTGTAGATATTAAGATAGTGGGGTATATTTGAACCATAAAATTTTATTTTGATAATGAAAAAATTGTTTTTATTGCTAATTATTTTGCCTGCGCTCACTGGATGTAAGATAATGAATATCAAAGAGTTAAATTACGGACAATCTAATGCAGCAATCTTATATAAGGAAAAATTGCCCAATAGTCCATCAAACAATCATAATACAACAGATTTTAAGTTAAATATTATCAAGAGAACTGATACTATTGCAGCAAAAATTGGAAATCAGTTTGGTGTTGAATATAAAATCATTAATGATGAAAATTTTTCAGACATGTTTCAAATTACTTGGATATTTCCAAAGGGGATGTGTGATATTAATGGTAAGCCATTAAAAAAAATAACGTATGATACAGTTAAGTTGACAAATGAATATTCTTATTCTAATTACACATTAGAAACTGACAATGAGTTAGTAAAAGGCAAGTGGACGTTTGTGCTTTCTTATAAAGGAAGAAAACTATATGAAAAAAGTTTTATTTTAATTTAAAGAATTATGATCGTAGAATTCAAATTGGAGTTAAAGGATTATTTAAAGCTAAACTACTCTACAGCAAGATTTAATATGTTTGTTTTGTTTTGGATAGGTTGTATGTTAATTTTAAGACCAGTATTGTTTTACTTTGGAAAGTATAATGGTTATACTGAATTCCCGTATGATATTTTCTTCATTGGATTATTGATGATTTTTTTTATGCCTGTAAGTTTATGGTTTATATTGACAAAAGCATATAAATCAAAGAATGCTTTGCATGAAAAAATAGTTTATGTTTTTTCTGCAGAAAATATAAAAGTAAAAGGAGAAACATTTTCTAGTGATACAGAATGGATAAATATATATAAAGTAATTGAATACAAGAAATGGATACTGATATATACTGGAAAATATTCTTATTCACCGATACTAATTGAAAATTTTGGCAATAATTTAGACGAATTCAAAAATCTTGTCAAGACTAAAAATGTAAAGACCAAGTTTAAGAAGTAAATAGTTATGAAAACTATAATTTTATTAATATTTAGCGTCTTTATTTTTTCAAGTTGTGTTGATTTGCCTAAATCTGATAAAAAAGATAGCGACACATTGACAATTTTAAGTGATTCAAGTGTTTTAGGCTCAAATAGCCTCAATGTAACTGTAGATACACAAACCTTAATAAGAAGAAAAGTTCAGCCGTTTATTACGGTTAAAAGAGATGAACGATTAATTGGAAAATACGTTGATTCAATAAATAATATTTCTTTTTATTATTCGAACATTGTTTGTAGAGATACAGCATTTGTATATAGTTATTCGTTTTTAGTGAATAAAATTGATAGTTCATTTTATGTGACATTAGATAAAGAAACTGAGTTAGATTTTGCAAGAAATAAGAACAAAAGTAAAATAGTTGATGCTCTTAGAATTAGAGGGATTAATTACAAACAGTTTCTTCAATCAACTAGATCATACTGTACAAATGGAGATTATTTTCCAATTGTTACTAATGTAATTTCATATGATAAA
The DNA here is from genome assembly GCA_037139195.1 of Bacteroidota bacterium. Classification (GTDB taxonomy): domain Bacteria; phylum Bacteroidota; class Bacteroidia; order Bacteroidales; family JAHJDW01; genus JBAXGW01. The sequence goes on along the minus strand of JBAXGW010000117.1, from coordinate 202 downwards.
TTAACTATTTATAAAGTTTATCAATTTGATTGTGAAGAGGAGAAAATATTAGAGGTGGATAAATGGAAATTGGAATGTGAATATAATGACACTGAGGATTAAGTTTTTACTACAGACGTAATAAGTGTCTTTATATAGTTAATTAAACAAATAAACCACTATGGATTGAAAATCCATAGTTTTAATAAAATGTAAAAAAATG
>JBAXGW010000116.1:0-8291 GCA_037139195.1 Bacteroidota bacterium | reverse complement strand
AAAAAGGAAGGAAGATTTATATCCTCCTTCCTAATTTTTTTAACCGGACAACAATAATTTCTAGTATAAAACAGTAACAGTGCCTGTGTATTTTGTAGTATTGCTTAATGTGAAAATATAATAATAGGTTCCTTCAGAACATCCATCACCGTTCCAATCATTTTTATAATCGCTGCTTTCGTATATTTTTTTGCCCCAACGGTTATAAATTAATAATGGAGAACTTGGGTATTTGTCTAGGTTTGTTATTTCAAAATAGTCATTAGTTCCGTCAGTATTAGGAGTTATTACATTAGGAATTGTTATTTCACAGTCAATAGATCCAATATTAACAGTATCGGCGAACTGACAGCCTCCGTTATCAATAATAATTAGAGCGTAGCTTCCTTCATTAGTAACATCTATTGTTTCAGTATTTGTTGCTATTAATCCATCGTTCAAATACCAGTTATACGACAAGTTGCTTCCTGTATAATTGGCATTTAAAACATAAGGACTATTAAAGCAAAGAGCGGTGTCGCTTCCAATATTAAACCAAATTGAATTTATGAATTTCAAGTAAGTGGAATCTTTACCACTGCAATTGTTGCTAGTTAATTCTAATACATAATTTCCTTCGTTTGTAGCAGTAACGCTTTGGGTAACTCCAAAAAGACTGCTGTTCCAGTACCAAGCATAAGTATCACCAGTAATATTTGATGTCAATGTTGTAGTGGAGCCTTCGCAAATATTAGTTGTGTCGTTTAAAAGCACAATTGGATTTAGGTTTACGGTAATTGTTATATTGGCGGTATCGCTTACAAATGTAGTGTCAATTGTACTTGCAATTATTTTATAATTTGTAGTAGTTGTAGGGCATACATTTTTTATAACAGGTGTTGCAGAAGTTGTTGTGTCAATAGCAAAGGGAGCAGGGTTGTTGTTCTCAAACCATTCTATTTTGTATTTTGCATAACCACCCGTAACATCTTCAGTAATATCAGTGCATTCGCCTGCGCAAATAGATTTGTCGGGCTTTAGGGTAGCATTAATTGCACTAACATCTACTCCAAATAACGCTCCAATAATATAGTCGCAAACATCACCTTGCCAGCCATCAATCATAATATAGTATGTTTCGCCAGGAGTTAAACTTGTTGCTGTTATTATGAAATCCGAATACCTTCCAACGCTTGTGCAGTTCGATACTGGTGTAAAGTTAACGCAATTAGTTGTTTCAAAAATTCTCATTTGAATACCTCTGCTAGAAGTTCCTTTTGTACAATTATAAGTTCTTACATCTAATATTGCAGTGTCGTTGCTAGCAACAAATTTAATCCAAGAATTATTCTCTATTGTACCACAAAATTGGTTGTCGTCTAATTCTCCAGGTTGATTTCCTGGGTCAGAGTGATAACTATTGCTTGTTGTTCCGCAATAGCCTTCCATATTGTTTATTAAAGTTGCTTGAGTGCATAAATCATTGGGGACAGGGTTGTTTGAATTACAAACAACCGGAGGTACAGGATTAGAGCTAAATGTAATGCTCCAACTATTTACTTTTTGTGTAGGAGGTGCTCCGCCAGCAGTATAGGGTTTGTTATCCCAAACTTTAAGTTGCCATACACCATTTGGGTTTTGTCCATCGTTCATGTGTCCTAAAGACTCCATTGGTCTATAATTTCCTGTATAAGGTGCTCCAGAGGCATTTAAATTTGTTACAGAATTCATTGATTCACCATCAAAGCAGGTGTTTACATAGTTTGCTCCAAAAGGCAAGGGGTAATAATTTTCTGGTGTTTGTGAAAAGTTGAAAAGTGATATTTGTTTTCCACTCGGACTTATCAATATAACTCTCATATCGCCAGCATCTGGATGAGTAATATTTATACAAACTTTCTCTAATCCAAAGTTTCCATCAATAACAGTGGGAGTAACTCCATTAACTCCAATATTTACAACGGCAGCTCCTCCTGCATCTACGATATTGACAACATTGCTGCTTGTAAATGTTTGAGAATAAGAGAAATATTGAATAAAAACGAAAATAATTAATAGTGTTTTTTTCATGGTGGTGGAAAATTAATGACTATTCGACTAATAGTGTTCAATATTACGAAATGTAGCATTGCTTACAAAGTAAATAGTGTGAAAATATGTGAAAATCAATTGTTAAAAAGTCTTAAAAGGTATTCGAATTATAGTATATATATACCTTTATTTTACAATGACCGTTAAATTAGTTTTGCAGTGAAGTTTATTTTGCTAAATTTGTGAAACTTAATAGCAATAAATTGATGGTAAAATTAAAACCTTGCCAACGAAATAGATAAACGTTAATAAATAAGATGTTTAAATATAATATTACATATATTATGAAACTAAAAAACAATAAATGGCATTTTTCATTCATCGCAATAGCATTAGTATTTGCTCTTTCAATAAGTTGCAAAAAAGAGGACTCAAAGAATAATACCAATACCAATAATCCAAATGTAATTGCACCTCCAGATGCAACCATCACAGATGGAGAAGGCAATACATACAAAACCGTAGTAATAGGCACTCAAACCTGGATGGCAGAAAACCTTAAAGTAACTAAATACCGCAATGGTGATTCAATAGGAACTACCTATCCTGCTACAAAAAATACACATAGCGAAACTTCTCCAAAATTCCAATGGGCGTACAATGGTGTTGATAACAATGCGGCCACTTATGGTAGGTTGTACACCTGGTATACAATAACCGATAGCAGGAATGTTTGCCCCGCTGGTTGGCATGTTCCAACGGATGCTGAATGGACTATGCTAGAGTATTTTTTAGGAGGAGATAGCATTGCTGGGGGTAAATTGAAGGAAGTAGGAACAGCGCATTGGTTATCCCCAAATATAGGTGCCACCAACGAAACCGGTTTTACAGCTCTTCCGGGTGGTGGCCGTAACTACTTTGGACCATTCTACTACGTTGGGGACTACGGCGGCTGGTGGTCGACTACCGAGTACGATACAACAAACGCGTGGTGTTGCACTCTTAGCACCAATAGCACAGGCATCAGCAGAGGCTACGACGATAAGAAGGCTGGTTTTTCTGTTAGGTGTGTAAAAGATTAGGCTTCGAGCATTCCGGCATGCTAAATATCCAAGTAGCCTCTATAATTAAACTCTATTTGACTTTTATCATGAGCATGAAAAACCAATGATATTGGAAGTATTTTAAGCTTTTTTAGTTACTCGATTTAAGTGAGGCTGAAATTATTGAGTAATTTGCGTTAAACTATAGAATAGAAATAAAATGACTGTTATTTTGATGAAAAAATATTAGTTCAATTTTTGTTCTAGTTTTTTAATTAATCCAATACCCAAATATTGTCTAAATGATTTTGTGTGATTAGGTATATTTTTAAATTCATTCGTTAAGCCAATAAAAGCACTAAATTGAGGATTTAAATACAAATTGTTTTTTAAAAGAATTGAATAACTTAAATTTCCTGCTAAACCAAAGTTTAGTTTTGTATATCTATTATTAATAGGATAGGATTTAGAGTTTAATCCATGAAAAGAAGTAGCTTCTCCTGTAATATTTTCATGAAAGGAATAATTGAAGTCTCCGCCAAAGTTTAAATTGAGATTGTTGAATTTGTAATTAAAAGGATAGATACCTAGACTTAAAGTGTTTTTTTTAAGATCTAAATATACTCCATCACCACCTCCCATCATACCATCGTACACATTTATAGTTCCTCGATAATAATCATACTTTAATGTGAATTTGAATGTTTGTGAAAATATTTTAATATCATTGAAGCATAAGCCTACTGCATAATTGTATTTTGAACTGTAATCATTGTCTGTTGAAGAAGATAGGCAATAGAATCTATTTCGGTTTGCTAAGCTATTTATTTCTATAGATTGAGAGTTTGAATTAGAAATGGAAATAAAAAGAAAAACAAGTAAACACAATGTGATTTTCATGAGGGATGAAATTATAATATTTACAAATATAGATAAAAAACAATTTATTTGTGAAAACATAATTAATTTTTTATGGTAGTGATTTAAATAGATAAATAAAATTGTTTTTCCGTCAATTAGAAGTTGATGTACTTGCTTTTTAGACATTTCATATTTTAAGTGTTAATCAATGTTATTCCTAAAATCCGCAAGGAATTTATAACACATTAATAGTAAATACTCTTCGACTTCGCTCAGAGTGACCGCAGACTGAGCGGAGTCGAAGTCTATCAAGAGAATTAACAATTAGCTTGCGGGTTTAGGGGTTATTCCTTTGTTTAGATAATTATCAAGTATTTATTTGGCAATTAACGAAAAATCCACTACGTTTGTTAGTTGAAAAATAACGTAAAATGATAGATATTTCGGAAGCAAAAGTTGAGTCAATAATCATACATTGGGTTGGTAACAAGAACGAAGAGGAGGGTTTGGTTCTTTCTGATAATCAGATAGATTTATATGAAAATCCTATTGGCGAATTGCTAGGAAAATATTTTTTGTCTCCTTTTCAGGGTACTGCCCAATTTGAATTTACTCACGATGCATCGCTCGATTTAAATGCAATTTACACCTATGCTAAGCATATTTTTACTGATAAATCTTCATTAAGAACTCAATCGGTTAATATTTGTAATCATTTATACGATACTTCTTCTCATCCAAAAATTAAATCTGGAGAGGTTTATGTTGTTTTATTAAGCAATTGCTACTATGAAGGCGAAGAAACTGAGGCAATTGGTGTTTTTAAATCGGAAAATAAAGAAACCTATTTAAAGGTATTGAGAAATAAATCAACGTTCGGCTTAACTACCGAAGAAGGTATCAATATTAAAAAACTAGATAAAGGTTGCTTGATTGCTAATGTTAGCGAAGATAAGGGTTATCGAGTTTATATGATAGATAATATTAATAAAACTGATGATGCTCAATACTGGCGCGATTATTTTTTGAAAGTGAAACCGGTTGAGGACGAGTTTTTATTCACAAAAAATTATATGGATTTGTGTCGCGGATTTGTCAAGGAGGTTTATAACCAAGAACATAGCGTTAATAAGCCCGATCAAATAAATATGCTAAATAAATCGCTCAATTATTTTAAAAAGAACGATACTTTTGTAGAAGACGATTTTATGGTTAATGTAATTCAGGAGCCCGAAGTAATTGAAGCTTTCAAGGATTATAAAACAAATTATGTTCAAGAAACAAAAGCAAGTTTGCCCGACGAGGCTTTTGAAATTAATCCCTATGCATACAAAAATGCAAAAGGGGCTTTTAAAAGCACATTGAAGCTTGATAAAAACTTTCATGTTTATATTCATGGCGACAAGCAGATGATAGAAAAGGGTTACGATCAAGAAAGAGAAATGAATTTTTACAAACTTTATTATACAAACGAACAATAAATATTATGGGAAAAGAAATTAAAAAAGGCAGTAAAGTGTCGGTACATTTTATTGGTAAATTTGAAGATGGCGAAATATTCGATTCTAGCTATGATACAGAACCATTGGATTTTGAAGTAGGAACAGGTGATATTGTTAAAGGTTTTGAAGATGGAATTATGGGTATGAAAGCTGGCGAAAAAAAATCGTTCCCAGTTTCTTGTGAAGATGGCTATGGCTTATTTGATGATGAATTAGTTATTGAAGTTCCAAAAGAAGAAATTCCTGAAGGCGAAGAAATTAAACCAGGTGTTGTAATTTTCCTTGAAGGCGAAGATGGCGAAGAGTACGATTTCGTGGTTCAGGAAGTTAAAGATGATGTTTATGTTTTAGATGGAAATCATCCTTTAGCTGGCGAAGATTTGTTCTTTGAAGTAGAAGTGTTATCAGTTAAATAGTTATTGCTTTAAATCCTTAGGGATTTTATAAAGTAATAATAAATACCCTTCGATTATACTCAGATTTACCGCAGACTGAGCGGAGTCGAAGTCTATTAAGAGAATAAACAAATAACATGCGGAAATAATTTATTATAATAATAAGGGTTTCTGAAAATCATTTATTTTTAGGCGGATAAGGTTTTAAAACCGCAGCATACCTTAGTATGTGAGGATTTTAAAATTGAAATCCAACAACAAAATAAATGATTTTAAGAAATCCCGTAAAACAGAGAGAAAATGGATACAAAAAATTTAGGTTTCAATTCAAAATTAATCCACGGTGGTGGACATAAAGATCAATACGGAAGTGCTACTGTTCCAATTTATCAAACTTCTACTTTTTCTTTTGAAAATGTAGATCATGGTGCAGCTTGTTTTGCTGGCGAAAGCGATGGTTATATTTATACTCGTATCAACAATCCAACAATCAATGCGTTAGAAAACATGGTTGCTGAGCTAGAAAATGGCTACAGAGGTGTTGGTTGTGCTTCTGGAATGGGTGCTGTTACTACTATTTATATGGCGCTTTTAAATGCGGGTGATCATATTGTTAGCACTGCTGCTGTTTATGGACCATCAAGAGTTGTGTTGGAAAATCATTTCTCAAGATTTGGTGTTCAATCTTCATTTATTGATACTACAAATCTTGACGAATTAGAAAAATCAATTAAGCCAAATACAAAAGTTCTTTATCTTGAGTCGCCTACAAACCCTACAATGGATATATGCGATATCAAAGCATGTGTTGCAATTGCAAAAAAACATAATTTAATCACCGTTGTTGATAATACATTTTGTAGTCCATATTTACAACGTCCTTTAGATTTAGGAGTTGATATCGTATTTCATTCAATGACTAAATTCCTTAATGGACATGCAGATGTTGTTGCCGGAATGATTGTTGTTAAAGAGCAAGCGCTTTATAATAAAGTACGTGCAATGATGGTTACTATGGGTTGCAATATGGATCCACATCAAGCATACTTGGTAATTAGAGGGATGAAAACGCTAGGAATCAGAATTGAAAGAGCTCAGGAAAATGCTTTGAAAGTTGCACGTTTCTTAGAAAATCATCCAAAAGTAGCTTGGGCAAAATACCCCGGATTAGAATCTCATCCACAATATCGTTTAGCTAGAGAGCAAATGGACGGATCTGGAACAATGATTAGTTTCGAAGTTAAAGGCGGAATTGAAGCAGGAAAAATATTGATGAACAATGTTCATTTATGTATTTTAGCTGTTTCATTAGGTGGAGTAGAAACATTAATTCAACACCCAGCATCTATGACGCATTCAAAAATGACAGAAGAAAGTCGTGCAAAAGCTGGTATTACACCAGGTTTGGTTCGCTTCTCTGTGGGAATTGAAGATGTTAATGATATAATAGATGATTTGGAACAAGCATTAGCTAAGATATAATTAGTGTTTGTCTATAAAGTCCGATAACTTCGTTGTCGTCGCATTGAAAACAGTCATTTACTCATGTAAACTCCTTGGTTTTCAATACTTCCTTCTGGTCGCTGAGCGACAGTCGAAGTGCGTTCTCGAACTTTATAAACAAGACACGGTGTTTATAGACAGACACTTGTTAAATATTTGATTAAGGAAAGGAGTTTTATTTTTTTGATATTCAGAATAGTAAAACTCCTTTTTTTATATATTACCTTATTATGATAAGAGTTGATTTAACAAAAGAAGATAGAAAAGAGTTGAATTATAATTTTCGACCTGCAATATTATTGCCTTCTATGCTATTGGTATTAGTTTCATCCGTGTTGATGGTTAACTATTACTATATTGGCGAAGTGTTTTTTGTTAAATTTTTAATTGAGTCGTTTATTTTATTATTCCTTATATGTTTTCTGATTTTCTACTTAATAATTAGAAAGGTATTATTAGATTTGAGAAATGGAGAAAAGGTGATAATTACTAAAGTAATTACACATAAAAAGAAAGAAGTTGATTATGAGGCAGGCAGTGGCAAAGTTGGACATGTTGGTATTGATATGAAACCTTTTGATAAATACATATTTGATTTTTCGGGAGAAGAGCTTAGGGTTGAAAAAGAAATTTTTGATTGTGCAAAAGAGGGCGATGAAATTAATTTGCATTTTGCGCCAATAACTTCCGAGCTGCTAAAAGTAGAGTTGAAAAAATAAATCAATTATTTAAGGATTAATTGTAGTTGTAGATTTATTGTGAAATTCGTCAAGATATTATTGAACAGAAAAGGAAGCCTAAATAATATAATTAAAATATAGTTGAACATTAAGTTGCTCTGAATTGAGCGTATTCCCAAAGCCCATAGTGATGGGGCAATAGATTAAATTTAATAAAATGAAGAAATTATATTTATTAATTGTATTAACTGGGTATCCCCTTAGCTCATCTTAAAAAATGCCTATCTTTAGGGGATG
>JBAXGW010000115.1:0-8483 GCA_037139195.1 Bacteroidota bacterium | reverse complement strand
ATCCCCTAAAGATAGGCATTTTTTAAGATGAGCTAAGGGGATACCCAGTTTAATATAAACCTCAAGTGGAGAAATGATTTGAGACGAAGTACTAAAAACTACCGTATCAACAGCAGTTGCATTTGTTGCATCAGTAACTGTAACTGAATAAGTGCCTAAACAAAGATTTTCTAGATAGGTAGAAGAATCTCCAGTATTCCATTGAAATGTATATGGGGCAGTGCCGCCTGTTACCTGCACCCACGCTTTTCCCGTGCATTGACTTACTGCTGTTGCAGGAATTGAGCCCAAGTCTACGCTTAGAGTTTGAGAAAATATATTTAGACTTACTAAAGCCAAAATAATTGATATGGATAATTTTTTCATTGGAACTATTTTTAGGGTTTATTTCATAGTAGACGCCAAAAAAATGTAAAACGTTGCCTAAGTTTAGAAACAATTTTCAATGTTTTCAAAATCAGCAACTTATCCAAAGCCAAATAAAAAACCCTGAAAAGTATAAAACTAATCAGGGGTAATTTATTGATTTATTAGAAGTTAATCTATCATTTCAAAGCCTGTATAAGGTACTAAAGCTTTTGGTATTCTCACGCCTTCGGGCGTTTGGTTGTTTTCTAATAATGCAGCCACAATTCTTGGCAATGCTAATGCACTTCCATTTAATGTATGTGCTAATTTAGTTTTCCCCTCGCTGTCTTTATATCTTAATTTCAATCTATTTGCTTGATACGACTCAAAGTTAGAAACAGAACTAACTTCTAACCAGCGTTGTTGGGCTGCTGAATATACTTCCATATCATAAGTTAGAGCTGATGTAAAACTCATATCGCCTCCGCATAATCTTAATACACGATAAGGCAGTTCTAATTTTTCTAATAAGGAACGAACGTATAAAGCCATTTCCTCAAGAGTTTGATACGACTTTTCAGGATGTTGAATTTGAACGATTTCAACTTTATCAAATTGATGTAGTCTGTTTAATCCACGAACATCTTTACCATAAGAACCAGCTTCTCTCCTGAAACAAGCAGAATATGCCGTATTCTTAATTGGAAATTCAGATTCTTTAACAATCACATCTCGGTAAATATTTGTTACAGGAACCTCGGCAGTTGGAATTAAATAAAGATTATCAATGGTTGCATGATACATTTGCCCTTCTTTATCGGGCAACTGACCCGTTCCAAAACCCGATGCTTCGTTAACCATCAATGGAGGTTGAATTTCTGTATAACCAGCAGCACCAGCATTATCTAAGAAGAAAGCTATTAATGCACGTTGTAATTTTGCGCCTTTGCCTTTATATACTGGAAATCCAGCACCTGTAATTTTATTTCCTAATTCAAAATCAATAATATCGTATTTTGATGTTAACTCCCAATGAGGAACAGCGTTTACTAATTGTGGTATTTCGCCATGAGAAGCAACTATTTCATTGTCTTCAGCTGATTTCCCTTTTGGAACAGAAGAATGAGGAAGGTTTGGAATTGTAACTAATAAGTTTAAGAGCTCTTCTTCAATAACAGCGTGTTTTGCCGTTAATTCTTTTTCAGCTCCTTTTAAAACTTTCGTTTTTTCTTTCAATTCATTAGCCTGAGCAGCTTGTCCGCTTTTAAACATATCACCAATTTGTTTAGCCAGTTGATTTGCTTCAGTAAGATTATCATCTAACTCTTTTTTAGCACTTTTGCGTTTATCGTCAAGAGCTAATACATTATCAATAACTTCAATTGCTTTGAAATTTTTAATTGCTAGTCGGTCAATAACCTCTTGCTTATTTTCGCGGATATAAGGTACTTGTAACATATATTTTAGTTTTTTATTTTCATTTTAAGTAATGCAAAAATACAAATTTTGATTTTGTAGTTTGAATTATATAGTGAAATTAATTTATACTTCATTCTAATTGTTGATAATCCCTTTAATTGAACCATCTATATCGAATTCATTTGTTTTAGATTCTTTCACTAAAACTCCATCAATATAATATTCCGATTTGATAAATTCGTCTTTATCATTATAATTATTCCAGACAGAATTCCTTTTCCCGTGAATAAAACAACCTTTTAATTTAAGAACTCCGTTTTCATACCAATATTTCCATTCATCAATATTAAACTGTTCAATTAATCCATTTTCTAATATTTTGCCCTTTTTGATACAGCCTTCATATTCTTTCATTCCATTTTCATAAAAAAAAGTTTGCAACGTAATACTGTCTGAAATACCAATAGCTCGACTCTCAATATTTCCATTATTATAGAAAAAGCAAACCTCAGAAGTTGACGATTGATAGAAATAATATATTGAAAAGATTTCACCAGAATCTCTGTATGTGAAGAATGGCCCAGTTTTTTCTCCATTAAAAAAGAAACCTTTTTGCTTAATTAGTGATTTTGAATTATACTCTTTCCACTCTCCATTAAGAAGGTTGTTTTCTAAAGAGAATTCATATTTCTTTAAATTATTTTCGATCTGCAACCACTTTCCATCTGGAAGTGAAATGCTTTTCGGATAATTTCTTTCGTAAAAGGAATATTGAAGATTATTAGGCAAAACTTTAAAAGTATCGGAATTGATAATTTTTATTTCAAAACTTTGGGGATAAATATCTAAGAATAGAATGGATAGGCAAAATAAAATAAGTATTTTCATTTTATATATCATATTTGAGATGCGAGACAAAATCAAAATTAAAAAAAACTCCTGATTTAGAACCAGGAGTTTTTAATATATTTTAAATAAACAGTTCTAACTATGCGTTTTGAGCAACAGTTACAACGGATTTATCGTCTCTTGTGCGTTTGAAAACTACAACACCATCAGTTAAAGCAAATAAAGTATGGTCTTTTCCAATACCTACATTATCTCCCGGATTGTGTTTTGTTCCTCTTTGACGAACGATGATATTGCCGGCTTTGATCACTTGACCGCCGAATATTTTGATACCTAATCGTTTTGAGTGCGATTCTCTACCGTTATTCGAACTACCGACGCCTTTCTTATGTGCCATATAGATTTAATTTTTCCGGTTAATAATTACTTTAATGAAATTGCTTCAATTTGAATTTTTGATAAATATTGACGGTGACCGTTGGCTTTTTGATAGCCTTTTCTTCTTTTCTTTTTGAATACGATTACCTTATCACCTTTGCAGTGACTGAGCACAGTTGCTTGAACTTTAGCTCCTTCAACAGTGGGAGTTCCGATAGAAACAGTTCCATTGTTATCAACTAAAAGAACTTTGCTAAATTCTACTTTAGCGCCTTCTTCAGCTTCTAGACGATGAACAAAAATGCTTCTGTCTTTTTCCACTTTAAACTGTTGGCCTTGGATGTCAACAATAGCGTACATGTTATAATAGTTTAAATTAATTTTTCCTTTTAAGGGCTGCAAATGTAGAAATAAATTTTCATATAATCAAATTTGATACATAATTTTTTGTATTGATTAATCTTTATTTGTATTGTAAAGATACCTCTATTTAATTTGAAAACATTTTTGAAAACTAATTAATTGATATAAACCAATTAAAAATAGAGGTTCATGCTGCTTTAATTTAAGATACTTATTATGTATATTTGTAAAAATTATTTTCAGAAAACTATTTTAGTTGACTGATAATTTTATGAATAAAAAATGTAAAGAAATGAAGAATATTTTCGGAATAAAAAAAATTGGTGTTTTAACTTCAGGCGGCGATGCTCCTGGAATGAACGCTTGCATTCGTGCTGTTGTGCGTTGTGCAGTTTTTCACAATCTAAAAGTTGAAGGTATTTATCATGGATATACTGGCTTAATTAACGATGAAATTGAAGAACTTTGTTCTCATTCGGTTGCTAATATTATTCAACGTGGCGGAACCATCTTAAAATCGGCTAGAAGCGAAGAGTTTAAAACTGAAGAAGGAATGAGTAAAGCCTTTGAGAATATTAAGAAACACGAAATTGATGCTTTGGTTGTAATTGGCGGCGATGGATCTTTCAGAGGCGCTGCTGAGCTAAGCAAACGTTATAATATCCCAGTAATTGGAGCTCCAGGTACTATCGACAACGATTTATTTGGAACCGATAATACCATTGGTTATGATACTGCTCTAAATACTGTAGTTGAGGCTGTTGATAAAATTAGAGATACTGCTAGTTCTCATAGTCGATTGTTTTTTGTAGAAGTAATGGGTCGTGATGCAGGTTTTATTGCTCTCAGAAGCGGAATTGCATGTGGTGCCGAGGCAGTACTTATTCCGGAATCAAAAATGTATATTGAACAATTAATTGAAAAACTTGAAAAAGGTAGAAGAAAAAATAAATCGAGTGGCATCGTTATAGTTGCTGAGGGCGAGAAAGAAGGCGGAGCTTATGAGGTAGCTAGAAAGGTAAAAGAAAAATTTGATCATTACGATACAAGAGTTGCCGTTCTTGGTCATATTCAGCGTGGTGGTTCCCCAACTTGTTTCGACCGTGTTTTAGCAAGCACAATGGGCGCAGGATGTGTTGAAGGATTACTAAAAGGCGAAAAATCGGTTATGACCGGTGTTTTAAACAAAGAAGTAGTTTATGTCCCATTTGAAAAAGCTACTAAGCATCATTTAGATATTAACTATAATTTATTGCGTTTAGCTGAAATGTTGTCAATTTAAACTACTAAAATGCAAACTTTTTTTGTTGATATTGTTGTTCCTTTACCTCTTAATGCTCTTTATACATATCGAGTTCCAGTTGCTTTAAATGAAGAAGTTGCTGCTGGAAAAAGAGTATTGGTGCAATTTGGACCCAAAAAAGTTATCACAGGCTTAATTCATTCTATTCACGAAAATCCACCTACTAAATACGAAGCTAAATATATACTTTCGGTAATTGACGATTTTCCTTGCGTAAATGCGAAACAACTAAAATTTTGGGAATGGATTGCTAATTATTATATGTGCTCAATTGGCGAAGTTATGAATGCGGCTCTACCATCGGGCATGAAACTTAGTAGCGAAACCAATATTGTACTTAATCCAGATATTGAAATTGATTACGCCAATTTATCAAATAATGAATTCTTACTTGTACAGGTTTTAGAACACAAAACAAAGCTTACCTACAAAGAAGCTGCTGATATTCTCGAAAACAAAAGTGTACTTCCTTCAATACAAGGGCTTTTGAAAAAAGAAATTGCTCTTTTAGAAGAAGAAATTATTAATAGCTACAAACCAAAAATAATTAATCAGGTTAGTTTGTCTCCTGATTTTCATAACGATTTTGCTATTGAAGCTCTTTTCGAAAGGCTAAAGCGTGCACCCAAACAAATAGAAATATTGTTGGCTTATTTTCAATTAAATAAAAAAGAAAATAATTTTTATGGCTATGTCGACCGCCCATTGCTGAGTTCAATGGTTGAATCGTCTTCTGCTGCTTTGAATTCATTAATAGAAAAAAATATTTTTATACAACAAGAGTTTCGACAAAGTCGTATTAAAGATTTTCACACTGAAACACCTGCAAATAAAACACTAAATGAACATCAGCAAACTGCTATTGCAGAAATAAAAGCTAAATTCGAAGATAATGATGTGGTTTTGCTACATGGTATTACTTCGAGTGGGAAAACAGAAATTTATATAAAACTGATTGAAGAAGCTATTTCTGATGGCAAACAGGCACTTTATCTTTTGCCCGAAATTGCTTTAACTTCGCAAATTATTAATCGACTACGAAAAGTTTTTGGCAGAAACGTGGGTGTATATCATAGCAAATTTAGCGACAATGAGCGAATAGAAATTTACGATTCTCTTATAAATCCTAATCAAACTATAGCCAAACCATCTGTTATTCTTGGTGCTCGCTCTTCTATATTTATGCCTTTTGATAATTTAGGGATTATCATTGTTGACGAAGAACACGAAACCTCATTTAAACAATTCGACCCATCGCCTAGATACCATGCAAGAGATGCTGCTATTGTTTTAGCTAAACTTCATAATACTAAAATACTTTTAGGCAGTGCAACACCATCAATAGAAACATATTATAATGCGAAATATGGCAAATTTGCTTTAGTTGAATTAAATAAACGCTTTGGTGATGTAGAATTACCAAAAATAAATATTGCCGACCTAAAAGATGCCTACCAAAGCAAGAAAATGAAATCCCATTTTAGTCCAGTTTTGGTTGATGCCATTGGAAGAGCACTCGATAAAAAAGAACAAGTTATTCTTTTTCAGAACAGACGGGGTTTTTCGCCACATTTAGAATGTAATACATGTGGTTGGATTCCGATGTGTAAGTATTGCAATGTAACTCTTACTTACCATAAAAAAGCAAATGCCTTAAAATGTCATTATTGCGGTTATGCTACGCCAGTTCCTGTAATTTGTCCTGCTTGTAATAGCACCGATATTCGTTTCTCAGGATTTGGGACCGAAAAAATTGAAGAAGAAATTGCGATTTTCTTTCCTGATGCAAAAATATCGAGAATGGATCACGATACAACACGAAAAAGAAATGCATACGATAGAATTATCAGCGATTTTGAGCAAAGAAAAGTTGATATTTTAGTAGGAACGCAAATGATTACCAAAGGACTTGATTTTGACAATGTGAGTTTGGTAGGTGTTTTAAATGCCGACAATATGCTGCTGTTTCCTGATTTCAGGGCACATGAAAGAAGTTATCAAATGATGACTCAGGTTAGTGGAAGGGCTGGCAGAAAAGGGAAACAAGGAAATGTTATTATTCAAACATTTACTCCAAATCATCCAATAATTCAACATATTATTGATTCAAGTTATTCGCAACTTTTTGAAAATGAAATTGTAGAGCGACAAAAATTCAGCTATCCACCTTTTACTCGTTTAATTAAAATTTCTTTACGCCACAAGGAAGAACATATCCTTGACAAAGCTTCAAATGAATTAGCTAGGCTTTTAAGGCAGAAGCATAGCGGATATATTCTTGGACCTGAATATCCGGTGGTTTCGAGAATTAAAAATCTTTTTGTAAAAGAAATAATGGTGAAAGAAGTTCATGCAAAAAATTTAGCCGAATTAAAAAAGGAAATTTTAGCTCATAGCGATAATGTGAAACTACAAAAGGATTTCAAGCAAGTAAGCATTAGTTTTAATGTTGATCCATTATAAGACAGAATAGTTATTCTCTAACCAAATACTTTTTAAAAAACTCGTTACTTAAATTCTTTGTAAAGCGAACAATTAGGTAAGTAACAATAAACGCAAAAATTATTCGAGCAAATAAAACACCGCTGATATCGCCACCAAGTGCTATCATCAATAATGTATCTTCAATCATACTGTGGCATAGGCCCATTAAGGTAAGAGCATAAAAAACATCACGTACTTTGACTTTCTTTTGTTCGGTTTCTTTTATTATAAGCGCTCCACCATAAGCAATTCCAAGAGTTAGACCAATAATTGTTATTGTAATTACTTCTGAGCCTATGCCCATAACACCTAATATTGGCTTAAAAAGTTTGGTAATAAGTTTAATTACACCTGTTAAATTTAATATTTTCATCATAAGAATAAGCGAAAATATGACCAACAGTATTATTCCATAGTTTTTTATTTCCGAAATGCCCCATTCGAGCCACGATGGATTTAGTACCTTATTCGTTTTAAATGTTATTACTGCATGTTGCTGCAACATATCGAAACTTTTATAAAACCAATTAAGCAGTATTCCTAAAACTAAAGCAAAGCTAAAACGCAAAATAAACATTGCTCTCAGTTTTACACCTGCCTTGCGTGCAACTTGAAGTTCAATTGGGAATGTATGAGCTACAAGCATCATAGTGGTTAATACTGTAACCTGAGCAACAGTGAGCGAAACAGAACCTTGTATAGCAACAAGAGCCAGAATTCCCCCATACAAGTTGGTAATCATTGTAGTAGCCCAAACAAGCCCCATTTCGCCAGGTAAGCCAACCAACTTCATGAGCGGATTAAGAGCATCGCCAACATTATGAATCAAGCCCGTTTCTTGTAAAATACGCACCACAATAGAAACCGGAATCATTATTTTGAATAAAGCCGTAGATGCCTTATAGGTATCGAATAAAATATTTTTTGCTATTTCTTTAATATTCATAAATGCAAAAATAAGGAATAAACGATTGAGTTGCGTAAAAATATAAATTTGACATAAATATTAATTATATTTGAAGTCGATATTAACAAATATATAAAGCATAGAATTATAATGTCATCAAAAATAAAAATACATTTATTTAAATACAATATTGAATCTATCTAATTAATTTTTTGTGAAGAAAATTAAGCAAATCATAGTAATTAAGTTTCTTTTTATCTTTCTAATTGTTTTTTTTATAAAAATAGTTAATGGACAACATTATTTATCATTAGGAGGAAGGAATTGGGGACTTGGATTTAGCAATCATCATAAATACAATGGAATAAGATTAAATCTAACTGGGTATCCCCTTTACTCATCTAATATTATTTCGATTTTACTATCATTAAC
>JBAXGW010000114.1:0-8654 GCA_037139195.1 Bacteroidota bacterium | reverse complement strand
TCAACCCTCCAGATTCTCAGAAAATTACCGGATAAGGGTTGCAAGTTGGGTTAAATTTTTTTCGAGTTTCTTTGTTTCAATAAAGAATATGAAAAATTACAAAATATCGGTTAATGAAGCTTAGCTCCAATTAAATGAATAAACTCTTCTCTGGTTTTTTCTTGTTTCATAAAAGCACCTGTAAAATCGGAAGTTGTGGTAACCGAATTTTGTTTTTGAATGCCACGCATTTGCATACACATGTGTTGGGCTTCAATAACTACTGCAACACCCAATGGGTTTAATGTATTTTGAATGCAATCTTTTATTTCGGTTGTTAGGCGCTCTTGTACTTGCAATCTACGAGCAAATGCATCTACAACTCTTGCTATTTTACTAAGTCCAACTATATAACCATTAGGTATATAGGCAACATGGGCTTTTCCAAAAAAAGGTAGCATGTGATGTTCGCACATCGAGTATATTTCTATGTCTTTAACCAATACCATTTGTCGGTAATCTTCTTTAAACATAGCCGATTTCATAATTTCTTCGGGATTTAAATCGTATCCTTGTGTAAGGAATAAAAGCGATTTTGCCACACGTTCGGGTGTTTTTAGCAGTCCTTCTCTATTTGGGTCTTCGCCCATTGTTTCTATTATTTCTTTGTATCTACTAGAAATAAGTTCTACTTTTTCTAGGTTATATTTATCTATTTTTTCGTATCCGTCCATTGTAATTAATTTTTTATCCAAAATATTCTACATAATTATTTTCTGTTTCAACTAATTTCACACAGTGAAGTTGAGCTCCTGCTTTAATAATATCGGTGGCAATTTGATTCCATATTGCTATAGCTACGTTTTCGGTTGTTGGCTGTATATTTTTAAGAAACTCAACTTCTAGATTGAAATTTTTATGATCAATTAAATCAAGCACTTTTTCTTTGATTATTGAACTTAGCATTTTCAAATTCATAACAAATCCTGTTTCAGAATTTGGGTTTCCCTTAACAGTAACAAATAGCTCGTAGTTATGACCATGCCAATTGGGGTTTGAACATTTGCCAAAAACCTCTAAATTTTTTTCATCGGTCCATTCTTTCTTAAATAATCGATGCGCTGCGTTAAAGTGTTCTCTTCGTGTAATATAAATCATGGTATTAGTAAATTATTGAAAACATTAATTTGACCCTGAAATAAAAAATTAAACAAGTTTTTGTTCCAAATGGGAATTATTAATGTCTCGTAAAGCAAATATATTGAAAACTAACCTATATGTAAATAAAAAAGATGAAATTTACTGGTTATTACTTTTTTTACTTACTAAATATACTCCAAAAAATATTAAAATTGCTGCTACTACTTTATAAGCAGTTATTTGTTCGGCACTTAGCCATAAGCCAATAATAGCAACGATAAGGGGTTGCATATAAATGTAGTAGCCCACAACACTTGCACTTAGCTTTGTTAGCGAGTACATTGTGAGCAAATAGGTAATTATTGTTGTTGCTATAACCACATAAACAAGCGATAATATTTTATCAAATGGTATATTGCTAAAACTAATTTGTGTAGTAGGATAAGCAATAAAAGGTATTACAAAGATGAATCCGTAAAAAAAAGTCCAGCGAATAACATTGATTGGCTTATATTTTTGCATTAGTGGTTTTATCAAAACTAGATATAATGCATAAGCAGAAATATTTGTAAGTATAAAAATATTGCCTAATAATCCTTTCGACCCTAACGAAAAATCTTTTCCCCACAAAATAAGGATAAACGCACCAATTGCTCCAAGCATTAATCCAATAATTTTCCGAATACTAAAAGATTCTTTAAGCAGGTAGGTAGCAAAAACAACAACTAAAATAGGACTCGATGCATGTATAATTGAAGTTTCAATAGGTGTAGAAAGATTTAATCCAACAAAAAACATTGCTTGGTTTATAGATATGCCAAATAAAGCTGCGATAGCAATTTTCAAGTGGTCATTGCTTTCAATTTTAGCGTTTTTAAAAAACATAGATATAACAAAGAAAAACAGCGTTGCCCCAGCAGTTCTGAAAAATATAATTTGCATTGGAGAAAAATAGTCGGGCATCAAGCCTTTAGCTATCCAGTAGTTTAAGCCAAATAATAATGTAGATACTCCATTTGCAATATGTGCTTTTGCATTTTGTGTCATATTTATTTCACCCGTCCTGCATCAATAAAGCATTTTGTATAATATGCTTCGTCTAAACTATTTATAATTACCCCTTTTGAAGTTGTTGCATGCACAAATTTATTATTTTTTATATAAATTCCAACATGACTAGGCTTTGAAGAGTCGATTTTAAAGAATACTAAATCACCCTCACGAATTTGTTCTTTTTTAATAATATTGATATCGTTTAAAAACATGTCGTTGGCAGAGCGTGCTAGGTTTTTATTGTAAACAATGCTATAAATTGTTTTTACTAAGCAAGAGCAATCGGTTCCTTCTTTTGTGCAGCCTCCAAACAAGTAAGGAGTTCCCATCCAATCGGCAATGGTTGTTATTAGTAATTTGTTTTCGCTTCCATTTAATTGAATTCCTAGTTTTGCCGAATAGCTTGCAATAAAATTATTGTTTGAAGCTGGTTTTATTACTTTAGCAGAATTATTAGATGTTATACAAGAGTATAAAACACAGATAATGGTTAAAAATATAAACGGTTTCCTCATTATTATATCATTATTTGCCACATAGTTCTCTGAACAGATTTTCTATTGAGAATAAATCAATTGAAGCCTGCTCTGGGAAAACAAAGTGATTGTCATCGTCAAAGCCTTCGTGTGATATAAAAAAAACACTATAATTTTTAGTTGAAAAATTAGGAAGCTTTATTAGTTTATTTTCAAGCGCAGTTTTCTCTTCTTCATACGCTTTAATGTTTTTTATATCAGCCTCATTACGTGGCTGGTAAACTGCTTTTGAATTTCTTCCCCCCATTTTTTTAAGATCGGCAATTTTATGCTTTTCGGGCAATTCTCTATACTTTGCATATATTGCATCATTATTGCTTTTCGCCTCAATAATTTTATTAATATCCCATAAGGAATCAATACGATAAATAATTCTGCTTTTTGCAGAATAACCTTGACTTTTAATTAAGCCTTCTCGCTCGGGTTTAGGCATTTTTGATAATGGAGAATCAAATCTATTGCCCATTACTATTTTTACTGAATCTAGGCGCTCAACTATCATAATATTATTTTCAATGCTCATAACCCAAGCTTTGGGAAGCGCAGAATTTATGAGACTTAGCGTTGCATCATTTTTAATAATTTCTGATGAATTTTTTTGAGCTTTAACCATTAAAGGCAAGATTAAAATTGCGAGTACTATTATTTTAGTTTTCATAGCGAATGGGATTTTGCCTTTTATGAGACAAAAATAATGCCTAAAATAATAGCTGCAACTAAAAAGCATTTTACTTATTCATATTTTAATGTGGAAAACCTTTAGAAAAAGCTAATATAAGCTCCGTTATTTATTCAGTGTGCTAAAGCGAAATCCAACACTGAAAAATGAATTTTTTTAATACTTGTTAAAATATATTTTAATATTAGCATGTAACAAATTGAATTTTTCACGTTAATACATAGTATTAATAAATTCGATTACTAATGAAAAAGTTGTTGATAGTATTTCTAGGAATGATGCTTTCGCTTATTACAGTTGCACAATCAGAGGTTGATTATCCTATACCCACTAAAACAAACAAGGTAAACACAAAATTTGGTCAAGATTTGCCCGATCCCTATTCTTGGATGCGAAAAAAAGATAGCAACGCGGTTATAAATCATTTATACAACGAAAATGCGTATGCCGACAATATTATGGAAAGCAGCAAATTGCTCCGATTAATGCTATACGAAGAAATGAAGTCGAGAATGAATATGGTGGAAACCGATTTGCCTACTCCTTTAGACCAATATTTCTATTATACTCGCTATGATAAAGGCGATAATTTCCCCAAATATTTAAGAAAAAAAGATAGTTTATCGGCTAAAGAAGAATTAGTTTTCGATTTTAATTCGTTGGTAAAAGATTTTATGTTTTTCATTCCAACGCTAGTTTCTGTTTCGCCAAACCACAATTGGCTTTGCTACGGTGTAGACAATACCGGAAATCGTGACAACATGCTTTTCTTTAAAAAAATAGGCCCCGATTCTACGCTTTCAATTTATATTCCAAGAGCAACGTCAATGGTCTGGTGCTCGGATAATGAGCATATTTATTATTCCATCTCCGATTCATTAACTAAACGTGTAAATCAAATATTTCTTTATAAAGTAGGCGAACCGTTGAATACAAAAAAGCTTGTTTTTCAGGAAGACGCTAAAGAATACCAAATTGAAATTGGCAGAGCAAAATCGGGCGATAATATTTTTATTACTAGCAGCAAAGCCGACACTTCTGAAGTGTATGTATTAGATGCAAAAATACCAACTGTTGATTTGAAGAAAATTATCGACCGTAAAGAAGGAAATACCGCAAGCATTTATAATTTAGTTTCTGGCGAATATTTTATATTGTCTAATAAAGATAACAATAATTTGGCGGTATATACAATGAATGAGATTTCGAGTTCGGACAAATGGAAAATGCTTATAGCACCCAAAGTCGACACAATGATTCAAGGAATTACTGTTACACAAAAATATTTATTAGTTACCTTTCTTGCCGATGCTCAGAATTTTGTTCAGCTTTATTATAAAGACGGAAGATTTATTAAAACCATAAAAATTGATAATGAGTTAAAATCCGATGGCGTAGCAAATCCATATAAAAGTGAAGAAAATAGAGTTCGGTTTTACCATAGCACTTTTTTGCGTCCTTCGGTAACTTACGATTACTGGATAGATAGCAACCGTTTTGTGAAAATTGATATGGACACCTTAAGATTTAAATACAACCCTGCCGATTATGTTGTTGAGCGTATTTATGTAAAAGCACGCGACGGAGAATCAATCCCTGTTTCAGTAATGTATAAAAAAGGATTAGACCTCACAATTCCACATCCGATGTATTTAACGGCTTATGGCTCTTATGGAAGTACTGGAACTCCTTATTTTTCGAAAGCAAGACTGCCTTATCTAAATCGCGACTTTATTTATGTTGATGCACAAATTAGAGGCAGTTCGGCAAAGGGTAGGCGCTGGTATGATGACGGAAAAATGTTTAAAAAGAAAAATACATTCAACGATTTTATTGATGTGGCTTTGTATTTTCAAGAAATAAAATGGACAACACCCGCACTTACTGCCATTCAGGGCGGAAGCGCAGGCGGTTTGCTTATGGGTGCGGTTATCAACGACCGTCCTGATATATTTGGTTGTGTAGTAGCAGATGTGCCTTTTGTTGATGTTATGAATACCATGTTGGATGAAAAAATTCCACTTACAACTTTTGAATATCACGAATGGGGAAATCCAAATATAAAAGAACAATTTGAATATATGCGAACCTATTCGCCTTACGACAATGTGAAAGCTCAAAATTATCCTCCAATGTTGGTTACTTCGGGCTTTAACGACAGTCAGGTGGCATATTGGGAACCTGCAAAGTGGGTTGCACGCTTAAGAGAAACAAAAACCGATACCAATAAAATTATTTTTAAAACAAATATGAAGTCTGGACATGGCGGTGCATCGGGCAGATACGAAATTTTAAAAGATGCAGCCTACGGCATGGCATTTATACTTAAATCGTTAAATATAAAAGAAGACTATGCAAGGGTAAATGGAAGAGTGTATGATGAAAACGGTTCGCCATTCATGTTTTGCAATGTTATGGTAGTTGGAACCACTAATGGAACTGTTACTAACGACGAAGGAACATTTTCGTTAGATATTAAAACCGGACAAGCTTTGAAGCTAGAATTTAGCTCAATGGGATTTGAAAAGAAAACTATTTCCATTGACCCCGATAAATTTTCGGGTTTGATTGAAGTTAAAATGAAATCGAGTAACTTATTGCTTAATGAAGTAGTAATTTCATCAAAAGCCAAAGACCCTGCTTATGCTATAATAAAGAGTGCTATAAAAGCAAAAAAAGGTCGTGAAAAATTACTGGAATCATACCAAAATGAAATTTATATTAAAAACACAACACGCCTTAATAAAATACCAAAAAAGCTACCTAAATTTTTAAGTAAAGCCGAATTGCCCGATTCTAATGATATTGGACTTATGTCGCTTTCCGAATCAGTAGCAAAATTTTATTTCAAAAAACCCGATAAATGCAAAGAAGAAATGCTGGCCTCTAAGCAATCTGGGACTCAAAACGGATTTAGCTGGAATAGAGCCTCTGATGTAATGTTTGATTTTTATGATAACTATATAGAATTAACCTATTATTCGGCACGACCATTTTTATCGCCAATTGCTTCCACTGCATTGTTAAGCTACGATTATAAAAAAGTTGGGACTTTTAAAGAAAACAACAGAACGGTAAATAAAATTAAGGTAATGCCCAAACGCAAAGGCGATCCGCTTTTTCAAGGATATGTAAATATTGTGGATAGCACTTGGGACATTCATAGTGTAGAATTATTTTTAACTCAAGATGCACAAATAGAATTTGTAGATACTTTATGGATGTCGCAAGAGTATGTGATGGTTGACAATACCATAAGAATGCCTTTGAAGGTGGTTTTAAAAAGTTATATTCAAATATTTGGCTTTTCGGCTACCGATTTGTCGGTAGGAAGTTTTTCATCGTACAAGATAAATGAAAAGTATCCGAAGAAATTTTTTACAAACGAACTTTTCAAAATTCAAGATAATGCAAATAAAAAAGATTCAATTTATTGGACAGAAAACAGAGGCGCTTTGCTTACCGACGAAGAGAGCAAATACTATTACAAAGCCGATAGCATAAGAAAAGTGCATGAATCGCCTGCATATATCGATTCTGTGATGCGAAAATATAATAAAACCTCGATTTCAAAAATACTTTTATCGGGATTTAGCTATTCTAAAAGGCGCGGTACGCAAAACAAATCTTATTCATTAAATTCGGTTTTAGGAATGATGCAGTTTAATCCTGTTCAGGGTTTAAACCCCAATTTAAGGTTTAGTTATTTCGATTATGACCGAACAGACTGGACAGGTAAATCATTTTCGGGCAACATAAACTATGGAATTTCGGATAAAGTGTGGAATGGAGGATTATCGTTTTATAATTTTTCGAACCGAAAAAATTCGGCGAATTATAGTTTTAGAATTCAAAAATCGGTATCACAATATAATGAAAGCAATCCGGTACCTAGTATTTTCGAAACTTACCTATCGCCATTTACAAAAATAAATTATGCCCGACTATTAAGGCAGGAATCTGTTGGTGGATCTTATTCCAAAGAATTAATAAATGGTTTATATGGCACGGTAGATATGACGTGGGCTCAGAAAAAAATGGCTGAAAATAATACCCAATTTAGTTTTTTAAATAAAAACAAGCTTTATGCTGAGCAATTGCCATTAAATGATTTTATTTCAAATACAGGATTTGCACAATACCAAAGAATAAGAACCAAGATAGGCTTTATGTATCAGCATAAACAGCAATACGAGAATTTGCCTAATATGAAGATTATTCATGCTTCGCCCTATCCGCCCATTTATCTTTCGTATCAGAAAATAATAGGATTGAATAGAAGTTTTAGTTCGGATTTACTAGAGTTGGGAACCGGAAAAGATTTTGATTTGAAACTATTTGGCGATTTTAAAATTGATTTTAACTGTGGCTTTTTCATGTATCAGAGCAAATTGCCATTTCCAGAGTATTACCATTTCGAAGGCAATGGTATATTGTTTTTACGAGGAGGCGAAAGTGGATTTAACTTTAATAGTGCAAGAAGCAGAAATTTGCAATTTGAAACATTAGATTATTACAAGTTTAGCACAAATAAAAATTTCATGCAGCTTCATGCAATGCATAATTTCAAAGGATGGTTACTGGGTAAATTCCCATTAGTACGCACATTGAAATTACACGAAATTGTAGGATTTAACACGCTCTATACTGGAAATAAATCGTATTCGGAAGTATATGCAGGATTAGGAAATATAGCCAAAGTTTTCCGCATAGATGTAGCAGCAACTTACGAAAACGGAAAAACAGTAAAACCAGTTTTAAGAATTGGGGTTTATATAAGGTAATTAAGTAGCACAGAAATATAGCCAGCTTAATTCACCTGTCCATTATCAATTGATAATTTAACTATAATTCTTTAGGTAATATAGAAATTATTAATTAGGTTTGTGGAAATAAGTAGCCGATTATAAACGCTTGTAAGTATTTTTGTCGGCTAGTAAATTAATGATAACCAATAAATTATGTGACGAGTTGCAGCAAGCAACGAGTTAGCGTTCATTGTAAAAAACGACACAGAGGCAGAATGATAAAGGAATTTTTGCTGCATAAAGACAAAGAAGAAAAATGAAAAATGCCAACGCACAAAACAGCACATTTGCAAACCACACAAGCCGACACACAACCAAAGTTTACAAAAGAGCTGTTTTTTTTGCCGACGCTCCCTTAAATTATTGTATATTTATATAAAGAAATGAAAATGAAAAAATCAGTATTAAATAAACTGGGTATCCCCTTTACTCATCTAATATTATTTCGATTTTACTATC
>JBAXGW010000113.1:0-8714 GCA_037139195.1 Bacteroidota bacterium | reverse complement strand
TCCATAGATAAAGTTTTGCTTCTTTATACGTGGCACCTCAAAAAAAGATTTAGCCACTTCTTATCAAAATCTAACAAATAAAAATTATGCCTCGCCTTATATTATCTGGACTGAAGATCCTGAAGAAATGGAATACCACAACGCTGATATGCTAGGTGGTGCAGGTTGTATTATTTCTAATGTAGAAGATTTATCTAAGTGGTTACTATTCAATTTAAACAAAGGGAAATTAAACGACAAACAATTAGTCAATCCAAGAACATTAATGCAAATTCAAGCTCCTGTAATCTATGTTGCAGGGTCTTCAAAAAACAAAGAAATAATCAATCAATGTTATGGCATGGGTTGGTTTAGCGATGCTTACAGAGGCTTTAGACGATCTCATCATGGTGGCGTATTATATGGTTTTACTTCTTTAGTTTCTATGTTGCCAACAGAAAACACAGGAATTGTAATTCTTGCCAATATAAATGGTACGCCATTAACCGAAATTATAGAAGCTTATGTTTATGACCATATTCTTGGTCTCACGCCTATCGACTGGAATCAAAGAAATAAAGATATTGAGAAGCAAACAATTCAATATTATAAATCACTCGAAAATCAAAAAGACACTTCTTATAGACCAGAAATAAAAAGCACATTACCATTGAATGAATATCAAGGAAAATATGTAAGCAATGGTTATGAATCGCTTAATATTAAATTAGAAGGAGATAGCTTAATGACTAGTATGCTAGGGGTTACTTGCCCTATTCGTAGATACAATAAAGATATATTTGAACTCTATCATCCTATTGAACATGGTGGATGGCAGTTAACATTTATTTTTGATGCTAAAAAGAAAGTTAAAGAATTACAAATTGAATTATCACCCAAATTAAAACCTATAATTTACAAAAAAGAAAATTAGAGCGATAATAGGTGATTTTTATTATTCATCAAATATATAAATTGTTTTTCTAAATCATAAAATCCAAAATACAATATGTAACTATTGTTTTTCAGATGTTTATACTTTTATAATTATGTTAAAATATTATCTTTGTATCATATTTTGAAATTGGTATTTTATTAAAAAAAAAATCAAAACAAATATTATTTTTTTTTACAACTCAACTCTTAAAAAGCCCTAATCGCACGTACATAGAATGAATTGCCTTTACTAACACTAAGTGGACTGCCATCATTATCAAAGAACTGACTCCAGGCACCTGTGATATCACCCTCTGTCGAACTCCAATAATAGTTACCCGCAAAATTATTAAAAATAGCTCTTTGAGCATATAACAAATTCAATTCGTATTTTGAAGGTAGATACCAATCGCCAAAGTTTCCTCCCTGATAGTTTGCACACAACTGAGCAGCATAATTTCCAACACCTTGGCTAACAATAATTCGTTCGGTATTATATATCCCTGCACCAACACCGTCTCTCACAGCATTTGTGGTTGTATTTGAACCATTATTCCATGCTACCCTACCCTGATCTACTAAAGCTCCTATCAAACCATGTTGTCCATTATCAGACACATAAATAACTTTTCCTCCGCCATAGCTTTCACCAATATAATGAGCTGTTACACCAATCACATAAGGACTTCCAGTGGTTCCAGAACCCGAAACGCTTACATTATTTCCTGCTGAAACTTTAGTTTCTGAACCATCTGCAGCTGATGGTATAGTTGGCTTGTTTAAAATTTGCGCATCGCCCGTTACAGCATTCCAATCGGCATTTACGTTTACTTCTGCTCCTGCAGCAATTCCAGCAAGTTTTGTTTGTTCTACATCTGTAAAATAATTTTTATTTGTAGAAGCAGGAATATTTGCAGTCGTTAATGTTATTGCACCCGAAACTTGTGTTACTCCATTTACAGAAGTTGTTAAACCATCGGCTCCATTATTTCCTGTGGCTCCAGTCGGACCTATTGGACCAGTTACACCAACCATACCTTGTAAACCAGTATTGCCAGTTGCTCCAGTAGCACCAATTTCTCCTTGCAAACCAGTACTTCCAGTTGGACCCGTTACTCCAATTTCACCTTGTAATCCGGTAGCTCCAGTTACACCTGTAGCACCTTGAATACCTTGAATCCCTTGCTGTCCAGTTGCTCCTTGCACTCCATTTGCTGAATATAATGCATAAGGAACACTTAACAATTGGCTTTCGCTCACAATAGCAGTGTAATTTATTCCGCCAGCTGGATCAGTTTCAGTTTTAATTGAATACATTCCTAAAGACCAATTAATTGCCGAAAATACAGTTCCCGAAACAAAAGTTCCACCACCAATTTCAATAGAAACTAAACCGTTTGCATTTGTATTTGCAGTGTGAGTTTCAACAAATACGGGGGTTACTCCTTGTAATATTGTAACACGCATTGATACTAAATGGCTTGCTATAAGCAAATTATTTGCATCACGAATTACTGCCTGATAGCTCATTTTTTGTGGCACCTGCGCCTGAACTGTGATTAGTGAGCAGTGAATAGTGAATAGAAAGATTGCTAGTGTTTTGAATAATTTTCTCATATTAATTTCTCTTTAAAATTTAAACTTCATTATGCGTTATTGCAAAAAACAAGTTGTTATACTGAGCAAGGTTAACATTTCTGTTTTAGGCTGTCCAGCTAACGCACCAAAAGTAAATAAAATAGTTGAAAATCCAAATAAAAAGAGGGCTTTTACAATATCAATTTTGTTATATATAATATCAGCTTTTATTCTAAACACAAATGATAAATTTATTCTAGTTTTATTGAATGTATCAATACTTAACAATTCTTGATACATTCGTTTTATCATTACATTTTAGCCTAAATATATAAATTCCTTTTGAAAAACCACTTATATCAATGATTGATTTACCCTGTGGTAGAGTTTGCTGTAGAATTATCTGACCTTGAATATTTAAAATATCTAAGATTGATTTTTGTAAAGCATCTATTGTAACATTATCTATAGCTGGGTTTGGATATAGCGAAACAATTAAGTTGTTTGATGAAATTTCATTAATTCCTGTAATATAAGAACCTTTTAATATCACTGCCGTGGTTGATAGTGGCGGAAGAGAAACCGTAAATGAGTTTGCATTAGAGGTTATTATTCCAGACTGTAATGCATTATTTGTATGCGATATAAAAGTTTCGGTTGATGGAAGTGAGCTAATCCGCTTGCTTGGATATGAACCATTGCTTAAAATAAAATTACTAATATTTACTGTTGTATTATGAGTTGCAGTAAGCCCTCTATTTACAAGAATAACTGTTATAGAATCGCCAATTGTATTAATAGAAGAATAAGCAGAAACATCTTGCTCGTTGCTTGAAACAGATTGCACACGTGTAGTTTTACCATAGCGACTAAACAAATGAAGAGTTTCCCACATACCAGGATACCAATACCAAGGAGTGAAAAACTCTACATTATTATCAGCAAAAGTACCCAATATTGATGCATAGCTATTGGCTGTAATATTGGCGTTATTATTAGTTAATCCAAATTCTGAAATTGCACAAGTAACTCCATGATTAGATCCCATGTATTTATTTAGCCAATTATTTACTCTTCCAAAAATATATTCTTGAGTAATATTATCATCCCAACCCGAAGCACTGATCGTCTTTACTCCATTTGCACCAGGATAGTTATAGGTTGAATCAAAATAAATGCGATGTCCTTGAACAATATCAGCATTATTGTTTTCTCCAGGATAACTGTGAATATCCACTACATCAAGCAATCTTATTCCGCTTGCAGTTTGTTCTTCGGCACAACGTTTAATAAAATATTCAAGCCAAACGTAATCTTGTCCGCCAGACGAAATTTTAGTATTATTCCATGTGTACCAAAGCCATTCGGATGCAGGAACAGGGCCTGTTAGTTTAATATTTGGAAATTTTGCTCGAGCTTTTTTTGCAACAGTAAAATACAATTGCATAAATTCTTCTGCTGTAGGCTGAGTAGGCATAACATCATCATGTGTGCTATTCCATATCTCAGGCTCATTATCCATGCTCCAATACTTAATAAAATTTTTATTATAACCCAATCCGCCTATGCCAAACCAGTGATCAAGTATTGCCACGGTTGAATCGGCTGTCCAATTTTCTAAATAAAGATTTGTATTGCCGCTAGTTGTTGCCGTACAATCTCCGTTAGCATTGGGTACTCCTCCACCAGCAAGATTCTGGCAAACACCACTCCACCAAGCTGAATTATTATAATTCCAGTCATCGAAATTATGCGAAGTACTTGAAGCAGCTTTTCCAATTAATTGAAAAGCCCACATTCCCTGTGCTCCAGGTAAACTATCTAATAATTTTCTTGCTGCATAATCCCAATTATGATTGTAAATGTTGTTATACCAATCAGGATGCGATGATATTTTCAATCGCCAATTGTATTTAGTAGCATTGTTACCGCCATTCTCACGAGTAAACCTTAACCCTGCTTCGCGCATTAACTTCCATTCTGTCTGAATTGTTGGATCTGCGGGATTATCAGATATATTATTATTTTTTCCATAAATATATGGTGAAATTGCTTTTCGACCTTGTGCTGCATCAATTTGTATACTAACAGGTTGCGTATAAGAAAATTTAAAGAGAATCATAATAAATATTAATGTAACTATGGATTTATTCTTCATCTTTTTAATTTTTGATAATAATTATTTAATTACTAAATTTTTCACTTACTTTTTATATTAACACAAAATCAACTATTTAAAAGAAGGACTAAAAACAAATTTAACAAAAATGAATATGCAATTAAAAACAATTAAAATCAAACGTTTGTTTATTACGATAAACTTCTTTAACGAAGATTATCTTTTTCCTTAATTCTATTCATTTTTACTCCAATTATTTTAAATGAATATAAATAACTAAACAAAAAAATTATAACTTTTTTTAACATTTAGCAGACTATGACAATGGAAAAAATCAATTTTCACCTAGATTACGCAATAGAAAATTAAAAAGGGAAATTGAAAACCTAAGAATTGTTCTACAAGCCTAAGAACCATTCTCTTCATATTTTTAGTGCAATTTTTAATACTAATTTATCGTTATATTTTTCAAAGAATACTCCAATAGCAAAGGTTCAATATCTTAATGTTGATAATGTTTTCTGCGTTTTTTTCTTGAAGCACAAAATTCTATAAATTGAAATTAGATTATAAACTATCTTCGCGAATGTGAGAGTGGCTTCTGTAGCAAAGAAACCTTTAAGATTGAAACTATCAAATCCAATATCGAATTTAAATTCTTTAATTCTATTCTCTACATCGCCTCTTCCACTGTATAATCGCCATACTTCAGCAGCGGATAGCTGGTTGCTGGTTACAAATGCTATATATCTATAATTATACTAAAACAATATTTGCATAAAACATTTTTTAAAATAACTGATAATAAATACTAAGCAAGTTTTCATCCCAAATTGTACTATAAAATAAATCAAAACGATGTTGTTTGCCTTTAAAATAATCGCACAAATCATTTCCAAGTTGAATGTCATTTTCGCACTTAACTGAAACAATAATCCCTTTTTCTACTTCTAATTTGATTTTTCTATCTCCTAAAATAGTTTCAACAACTTTTTCTAAAATATAGTTTGGCGAATATCCATAATTCCATTCCCAAGTGCTATATTTTTCAAGTGCCAATTGCTCAATTGCAAAAACATCATCTTCGCTTAATTTATATGCAGTTGCATTATAATAATCGATAACATACTGCTTATATTTCAGCTTGAATTCATCCATTGTCATTGAATCATCAAGTAACTCCGAAATAGAGATAACGTTTGTTTTGTTTGATGGAATTGATTTGTCTGTATAGTTTTCTCTTGATGAAATTAATGCTTTCTCAAGAATTGCGATATTGGAATTAAATAATAGTGTTCCATGATGCAACATTCTGTTTTTATAAATATGTTCGGCTGTTCCTGAAATTTTAGCACCCTCAATCCTCAATTCATTCTTATCGCCCATTATTGCATTTAAACCCAGTGTTTTCAAGAAAGCAATTATTGGTTCACTTTGCTTAGCAAAATCTACTTTTTGATTGGCATCATTATCCTTGATTATACCAAAATTCAAATTTCCTTTATCATGATAAACAGTACCACCGCCTGAAATTCTTCTTATCACTGGAATTTTCAAGCCCATTAAAAACCGCATATTTACTTCAGCATAAGCGTTTTGATGTTTTCCAACAAACACAGAAGGCTGATTGATATATGAATATATAAATTCTTCTGTTTTTTGTTTTATTAAATACTCTTCCATTGCAATATTAAAGAATGGATCGGTAGAATTTGAATCAATATAGTACATCTTTATCTCCTTTTTGTATATACAAAAGTACAAAAAAAGGTCGAAGACTACTCTCCGACCTTTATATTTTAAACCTACGAGGTTTTTATTGACATTATTTCTCTAAACAAATTCTAGCATCAACAGCCACTACTTTATCTGCTTTTCCTAAACATGGATTTAAGTCTAACTCAATAATTTCGGGTGCAGCCATTAACAGAGCAGAAAGTCGAACTACAATATCAGCAAAAATCTCTTGATTAACACCTTCTTGACCGCGAACACCTTCTATAATTTTATAGCTTTTCAATGTCTTAATCATGGTCATTGCTTCGTTTTTACTAATTGGAGCTAGTCCTGCATTTACATCTTTAAGCACTTCGATGAAAATACCACCTAAACCGCATAATACCATGTGACCAAATAAATCTTCGCGTTTTGCTCCTACAAATAATTCAATACCAGAAAGCATTGGTTGCATTAAAATAGCGGTAGTATCTTTTATTTGAATCATGCGCTCAAACTCACGTTCAACAGTAGCAATATCTTTCACATTAAGAACAACACCACCAACATCCGATTTATGAACTGGTCCAACCACTTTCATAACCAATGGAAACCCTAATTTTTCGGCATCACGAACGGCATCTGCTTTGTTTGCAACAACAGCTTCACCTGCTCTTGGAATGCCAGCTGCATCTAATAAACCTTGAATTTCAGATGGCTTGATATAACCATTTTCAGCACCATCAATAATAGAACGAATCTTAACCTTATCAATATTAGGCATTTCTATGTTTTCAGGAACTGGTTTGTTTGTATGATATATTTTTGAAAGTGCATTTCCAAAAACTACTTCATCAGGGAAATTGATTCGACCTTTAGCAATAAAAGCATCAATTTCATTTTTCACATTGATAACCGAAGGAAGAATTGGGAAAATTGGTTTTTTACAAGTTTTCATTTTCTCATCCAACAAATCATACACATCATATACTGGAAACAAACCAGGACTTCCGAAAATAACCGCCATTCCGTCGATTTCATCGAAATCGTTTTCGCAAGCATCAATAATATGACCTAATTGTTCAGCGGAACCAGTAGCCAAAAAGTCGATTGGATTAGCAACAGATGAACCCGCATATAATTTAGTTAACAATTCGGTAGCTTTTGGACCTTCGATATGAGGAATTTCCATTCCGCCATTAGAAAGAGAATCTGTTAACATAACAGCAGGACCACCAGCATGAGTGATGATTGCAATTCTTTTTCCTTTTAATTCTTTGTGCATAAATATAGAAGCAACAGTTGCTAATTCTTCACGACCACCACAACGAACAATACCTGCTTTTTTGAACAATGCATCAACTGCTACATCAGGACTAGCCAATGCGCCTGTATGAGAAGAAGCCGCTCTGCTTCCAGCTTCTGAAGAACCTGATTTTATAGCAGCTATTTTACATCCTTTGCGGATTAATGAAGAAGCATGTTTCAATAACATTTGTGGCTTCTTAATATTTTCCATGTAAAGCAATTTAACCTTCGAACTAGTTTTTGGATCGAAAGTTTCATCCATGTGTTTAAGAATTTCTTCAACACCCATTTGAGCACTATTTCCAACAGAATAAACACTTGCAAATGTTAATCCTTTAGGAATACCAGCTTCCATAATAAATACGGCAGTTGCACCAGAACCTGAAATAAAATCAACACCTTGCTCCTCTAGTTTTGGTATTGGAGTTGTGAAAATACCATTATAATTGGTATTAAGAACACCTACGCAGTTTGGTCCAATAAGAGAACCGCCCACTTTATTGATGGTTTCAACAATTTCTCTTTCTAATTTAGCACCTTCTTCGTTTTCTTCGCTAAAACCTGCGCTTAGAATAATAAAAGCACGAGTATTTTTTTGTTCGGCAAGCACTTTAACTGTTTCGGGACAATATTTAGCTGCAATAGCAATAATTGCTAAGTCTGTTTGTGGTAAATCATTAACAGAAGCAAAACTTCTAACGCCTTGCACTTCTGTTTCTTTAGGATTTACAACATATAATTCGCCTTTAAAATTACCATCTTTAAGGTTTTTAAGAACTTTACCGCCAGGTTTAACCACTTCGTTAGATGCACCAATTACTACAATGCTCTTTGGGCTAATCATTTTTTCGTTTATCATAATTATATATTTAAATTTTTTATTTTAATAAGAATACGCTAAAGTAAAAAAAATATATTTCAATAAAAAAAAAACAATTTGAATTATAATTAAAATACAGATAATTCGGTTTAGTTTGGTGCAATTTTAAGTTATTATTGTTGATTGTGGGTAAAATTTGGAAGATAATGAGATTGTTATAAATTAAAATGGAATTGTGCTAAATTAAAATGAAGATGT
>JBAXGW010000112.1:0-8779 GCA_037139195.1 Bacteroidota bacterium | reverse complement strand
CTGCTTATTTTGTTGATTTTCAGTAATTTATATTAATTTTTAACGAAGTATTGTATATTTGGAAATACTTTTTTTTAGTTTTGCACGTTAATAATCTCAATTAAATCGACATCTTACTTTTTAACAATAAAAATATGGACAATGCAATAATTCTATGGGCCGATGATGAAATTGAACTTTTAAAACCTCATATATTATTTTTAAAAGACAAAGGCTATCAGGTAGACACAGCAAACAATGGAGCTGATGCCATTGATTTAGTTACTGAAAACGACTATGATATTGTTTTTTTAGATGAAAATATGCCTGGATTAAGCGGGCTAGAAACATTAGTAAAAATAAAAAACATAAAACCTAGCATACCTGTGGTTATGATAACCAAAAGTGAAGAAGAAACAATAATGGAAGATGCTATAGGCTCAAAAATATCTGATTACCTTATAAAACCCGTTAATCCTAAGCAAATTCTACTAACAATAAAGAAAAATCTAGAAAATAAACGCTTAATAAGCGAAAAAACCACATCGTCATATCAACAAGAATTCAGAAATATTGGCATGCAGCTTTCCGACCGTTTAGATCATAAGGAATGGACCGATTTATATAAAAAACTTATCTACTGGGAGCTGGAGCTAGAGAAATCTCAAGACTCTGGCATGAAAGAAATTTTGCAAATGCAGAAATCGGAAGCTAATAATATGTTTTCGAAATTTTATGAAAGAAATTACAAAGGCTGGCTCGATTCTAAAGACGATAACAGTCCTGTTTTATCTCACACTCTTTTTCAAAAAACAATTCTACCTCTTGTTGAACAAGAAAAATCAGCTTTTGTAATTGTAATTGATAATTTTAGATATGATCAATGGAAAGTTCTACAACCACTTATTGAACAATATTATAAAATAGCTGAAGACCAAATATTATATAGTATTCTTCCTACAGCAACTCAATACGCCAGAAATGCTTTATTCTCTGGGTTAATGCCTTCTGAAATTCAAAAAAAATATCCTCAATACTGGATGAATGATGAAGATGAAGGATTGAAAAATCTTTATGAAGAACAATTGTTTGGCGAATTGCTTAAACGACTAAATAAAAATATAAAGTTCAGCTATACAAAAATTCTTTCTTTAAGTGCAGGTAAAAAATATGTAGAAAACATCAATAATCTGTTAAACAACAAAATAAATATTTTAGTTTATAATTTTGTCGACATGCTAAGCCATGCCCGAACAGAAATGGAGGTTATTAGAGAGCTTGCTAACGATGAGTCGGCATACCGCTCGCTAACAGAATCATGGTTTGTTCATTCTCCACTTTTTGATTTAATAAAACAATTGGCTAGTCATAAAATACCCGTTATTATTACAACCGACCATGGAACAGTTAATGTTGACGACCCTATAAAAGTAATTGGTGATAAAAATACCAATACCAACCTACGATACAAACAGGGGAAAAACTTAAACTACAATCCAAAAGAAGTTTTTGAGATGAGAAACCCGTCTGATTACTATTTGCCTAAACAAAATGTTACATCAGCATACATATTCGCTAGAAAAAATAGCTATTTCGCTTATCCAAATAATTATAATCACTATGTTAATTACTATAAAAACACATTTCAACACGGAGGTTTATCAATTGAAGAGGTGCTTATTCCATGCATCTACTTAAAAGCAAAATAAACACAAACAAAATAATAATCTATAAAAAAGGTAAACGATTTAAAATCGTATACCTTTTTTTTTTTATATTACCTTAATATAATACCAATTGAATATTCAATAAAATCTAATCTATAAGCCCTTAGATTATGCTCAGGGCGACTAATATAAGTCATCTTGAGCCCTTCGTCTGGCTCAGGATAAACTAAAGTCGAAAGATAATTATTAGACTATTTTAATGGGTGTTTTGGCATAATTTTCCTTGCCATGTATTACGTTCTTCCATCTTTTTTTCAATCAAACTTAACACTTTATCGTAGCGCATTAAACCCCACGTAGAAACATCAAGAAAACGAGGCGGCGCTTCACCTGCAAAACGTTCTATTACAATATTTGGATTTAGTTGTTCAATAAAATTAATAATAAAAGCAATATATTCGTCAAGCTCAAACATTTTAAAACGACTAGGATTTTCTTTATATTGCTCGGCTATTATTGTGTTTTTAAATATTTGAAGCTGGTGAAATTTAACCGTTTTAATTGGTAGCTCAGAAATAATTGGAGCATAACTCATCATTTTTGAAATACTTTCGTCGGGTAATCCAAAAATAAAATGAGCTCCAGTTTTAATATTTCTTTTTTCTAATTCTTTTAATGTATTTTCAGCAGTCTGAAATGAATGACCTCTATTAATTTTTTCGAGTGTATCGTCGAAACACGACTCTATACCAAATTCAACAACAACATAGTATTTTTGATTTATTTCCTCAATCAAATCTAGAATTTCTGTAGAAATACAATCCGGCCGAGTTCCTATTATTAAGCCTTTTACTCCATCAATGCTTAGTGCTTCATAATATTTAGCTCTAAGATCATCAACATTTGAATATGTATTAGAAAATGCTTGAAAATAAGCCAAATATCCAACTGCTCTTCGATAGCGCCTGTTATGAAATTCTATACCTTCAATTAATTGTTGAGTAATCGACTTTGATGATGCACAATACGATGGATTAAAGGCATCATTAACACAAAAAGTGCAACCACCTACAGAAATTGATCCATCTCTGTTTGGACAAGAAAAACCAGCGTCAATCGTAAGTTTTTGTATTCTACCACCAAAAATACTCGACAAATACGATGAATAATCATTAAACCTTCTGTTGTGATTCCAGAGATACATTTCTTTGTGTTTAATTTTTCAATTTAGCACAAAGATACAGTCTTTAACATATTTTTTAAATTAAAAAGCAACTATTTATCGACTATTTCGGTCTACTTATACATAAATCTATTAAATTAAAATAATTATGAAAAAAATTATCATTTTAGTATCATATCTGATATTGTCATTTGCATTAAAAGCAGAAAACATAAATAAAATGCAAGCAGAAATAATTGCTAAAAATTATTTTTATTCATGCATCACTAAAGAAAAAAAAATAAGTTATGAAGCAGTAATGCCATTACTGGCGGACGTAATACAAGAAAACAATCAAAACTACATGTATATTTTTAATTTTCAAAATCTGAATGGCTTTATAATAATTTCAGCTACAAGCAATACTCAGCCTGTTTTAGCACTTTCAATTGAACAAAGTTTTGACCTAAAAAAAATTATAACCCCAATATCTGATTTGATAGATTTGTATAAAAAACAGATAGAAAAAGCTATAAACGAAAATTTAATTTGCCAAAACGAAAAAATGCAGGATTGGGAAAACTATAAAAACATTTATTTTGAGAAGGCAGCAAATGATGTTTCGCCTCTAATTACTGTAAACTGGAATCAAGTTAAATATTACAACGAACAATGCCCTGTTGATGCAAGCAGCACTTATGATGGTCATGCTTTAGTTGGTTGTGGTGGAGTGGCATTTGCTCAACTATTAAAATACTGGAATTATCCTTTGCATGGAGTTGGAACAAAAAATTATAACACAACAAAATATGGAGATATAACAGTAAATTTTTCGCAAGCTACTTATAATTGGAGTAATATGCCAACTCAGCTATCGACTTACAATGCTGATGTAGCATTATTAATGTACCACGCTGCTGCTGCATTAAACACGAGCTTTGGACCACAAAATTCCATGACAATGGCTCTTAATTCTAAAACAGCTTTAGATTATTTTAACTATAAATATACCGAATATAAAAGCAAATCATCATACACCGACAGCGAATGGGATTTGAAAATACAAAACGATTTACAGAATAACAGACCACTTTATTATATGGGATATGGGCATACTTTTAATATTGATGGCGTTCAAAACAATAATTATTATCATATAAATTGGGGCTGGCAAGGTTTGTATAATGGCTACTTTTATTTAAACGACCTAACACCTGGACAATATGATTTTACCAGTTCACAAATATCTTTGTTTGGAGTTGAGCCCGATATAACAATTAATATTGAAAAAAATAATGCAGATAAAAGGATTAATGTTTATCCAAATCCGTTTATTGACCAAATAAAGATTGAGACTGAACTAAGTAAAAATTCAACAAATATATGTTTATATAATTTGAGTGGGGAATTAATAATTTCAGGACAAATAACAAATAATACTTTTAAAATTGGGGAAAACATCCCTAAAGGAACTTATTTGATAAAAATATTTAATGAAGAAATAGATTATCGAGAACTAATTGTTAAGGAATAAGAAAATAACAAGCAAAAAAAAGAGAAGCACTTGCTTCTCTTTTTTTCAATAGTCTTTTAATTACTATTTAGTAGCTGTAGCTGTAGAATCAGTAGCTGTAGTATCAGCACTTGCTGCTGCTAATGAGTCAGCTTTTGCTAATTCAACTTTAGCGATAGAGTCGTTTCTTAAAGAATCTAATCTAGCTGCTTCTTTTGCTTTTTCTTCTGCGCTTGGTCCACAAGCAACTAATGTAGCTGCTACAAATAATAATGCGAATAATTTTTTCATAATTCTTTGTTAGTTTTAAATTGTAATAAATTGCACTGCAAATGTATGTATTTTTTTAATTCAAAAAATACTTTTTGAAAAAAAAAATAAAAAAAAATGATTGTTAAATATTAACAATCATTTTTAGCCTTTATTTAGATTGATTTCTAAATTTTCGATTTAAGCATTTCTTCTGCTTGCAGAAGCTTTAACTTCTTTTGGAGCTGTTTTTTTAGGAGCTGTTTTTTTAGCTGGTTTTGATGCAGCAGCTAATGAATCAGCAGTAGCTTTAGCAGCTATTGAATCAGCTTTTGCTTTTTCAACGTTAGCAATTGAATCAGCTTTTGCTTTTTCAATGTTAGCAATAGAATCTGCTTTTGCAGTTTCAACAGCAGTTATAGAATCTTGTTTTGCTTTTTCAGCTGCAGCTTTTTCTTCTGCACTTGGTCCGCATGATACAAATGTTAATGCACCAGCAACTACTAATAATGAGAATAATTTTTTCATGTTTTTATTTTGATTGTTTTAAAAATTAATTTTTACAGCAGCAAAGTTATATTATTTTTTTTAATCAATAAAAATATAATACATGTTTTTTTTATTGTTTTTTTAATTATTTTTGTACTCATATAATTAATAAACTTAATAACAAAACTATGAAAAAGAATTTTTTAAAATTATCGGCAATGATGATTGCTTGTGCTTTGATTTTTACATCATGTGCAAAAGATGAAGATACAACAAAACCTGTAATTACTGTTACTGGTGGGACTACAATGACTACTGTTTTAAATGCTACATTTGTTCCTCCTGTGGTAACTGCAACAGATGATACTGATGGAGATTTAACATCATCAGTAAAAATGACAGGCACAGTTAACAAAGATTTAACGGGTGATTATGTATTAACATATTCCGTTGCTGATGCAGCTGGTAATACTGACGAAAAAACGGTTACAGTTCATGTAGTTAACTCTGCTGCTAATTTAGCTGGAAATTATTCTTATATTAATATTTGGGGAGTTGGTACTGTAAATGATACGGTGTTTAAAACTGATGTTATTGCCCCATCAAGCACAATTAATAATGCTATTGTTTTTCAAGAATTTGGATCTTACTCAACTTGTCCTGTTATTGCAACAGTGACTGGAACTACTATTTCAGTTGCTTCACAAACTTTCACAGTGGGAAGTCCAGCTGCTCCAACTAATTTCATTTCTATAGGTACAAACACAATTAATGGTACTTCAATTACTATTAATTATAATGAAACAGTTAGTGGCACAACAACTATTTGCAAATCAGTATATATAAAACAATAATTGTATAATTAACAAAAAAGGGAAGCTTTTGCTTCCTTTTTTTTGTTATAATTATTTTACTTTGGTTATATTTGCATTAAAATTAACTCAAATGTATTATGAAAAAAAATATCATTAATATTTCGGCTATTATTGTTATTCTTGGTTTTTTGTTTGCATCGTGCAAGAAAGATGAAAAAGAAACTACAACCCCAATTGCTTCCACAACAGATTTAACACCACCAGTATTAGCAGTTGTAGGAAACTTGCCAATTCAACATACATTAAACGCAGCATCCGTTCCTCCCACAGTAACTGCAACTGATAATGTAGATGGCGATATAACTTCGCGTATTATTATGAGTGGCACAGTTAATAAAGATTTGGTTGGTGACTATACATTAACATATTCAGTTTCTGATGCTGTTGGTAATTCTGACACAAAAACTGTTACTGTACATGTTGTTAACTCTGCGGCTAACATAGCTGGAATTTATTCTGTAAATGAAACATTCAATGCAACTGGCACACCTGATAATTTCACTTATATGCAAACTATTACAACATCAACCACAGAAAATAACAAAATTATTTTTAGCAATTTTGGCAATTATATGAATGGTGTTGTATATGCCACAATCTCAGGAACAACATTAACAATACCTCAGCAAAATGTTGTTTGTGGAACAAATCCAGCGCCAACTCGCACATTTGTTGGTCAAGGCACTGTTTCTGGCACAACAATCAATTACACATATACAGAAACTACCAATGGCACAAGCGGAACTGGCAGTGCTACACTTGTAAAGCAGTAATAATAAAACACAAGGAATGCAATCGCTTCCTTTTTTATGCTAGCATACTGCACATTTAAAAAAATTCACAAAATATTTTCATACTTTTGTTTCTCGTTTAACAAGACAACAATATGAATTTTATTAAATCAGTGTTTTTTAAGGATATAAAAAAAGTTTTGCTACTTATTGCTGCTTTGCTTTTAATTTATTCCATGCAAAGGCTGATTTTCTTCTGGTATAATATCAGCTATTTCCCAGATATTAGTTCTAGCGAAATAATAATCTGTTTTTTAGGCGGCTTAGTTTTTGATTTGTCAGCTATTTTTAGCCTAAATTTTCTTTTTATAACGATATTTTTCTTTCCATATATAAATAAAAATGCATTTCTCACAAAAGTAAATACAGTTTTGTTTTTCATCATCAACGGAATTGGCTTTCTTGCTAATTTGTGCGATGTAGCTTATTTCCCATATACATTCAAACGCACCACCTACGATGTATTTGCGTTTATTTCGAAGGGAAACGAAGTTTTAAGTTTATTGCCTCAATTTATAATCGATTTTTGGTTTGTGCCTGTTCTAACTGCTTTGTTTATAGGAATATTATATTTATTGTGTAAAAAGCTTTTTACTAATTATCAAAGAACACACACAAACTTAGTTTCTCAAATTATTGTTTTTATACTGTTTATTTTCATAAGTATTACTTGCGTCCGAGGTGGCTGGGGTTTGCGTCCAATAAATATTATTAATACAGCAAAATACACCGATTCGAGGTATGTTTCAATTGTTTTAAACACGCCATTTTGTATTATAAAAACAGCAGGCAAACAATCGCTACAAAAGAAAAACTATTTTTCGAATGAAGAATGTAATAGAATTTATTCGCCTTTTCAACAAAATACGTCATCCAAGAGTTTTCAGAAAAAAAATGTGGTAATTCTTATTCTCGAAAGCTTTGGGAAAGAATACATTGGCTATTACAACCCAAAAGTTAGACGCAAATACACTCCATTTCTTGATTCGCTGATGAACCATAGTTTGGTTTTCAACCAAGCTTATTCTAATGGCAAAAAATCAATCGAGGGCATTCCTTCTATTGTTGCTGGCATTCCATCACTGATGGATTCTCCCTTTATTTTATCAATGTACTCATCAAACCAATACAAAACATTGGCTTCAATTTTAAAAGAAAACGCCTATAATTCCTCATTTTTTCATGGTGCAAATAATGGTTCATTGGGCTTAGATGCCTTTGCGAAGATGTCGGGATTTGATAATTATTATGGCAAAACAGAATATAATAACAATGATTTTGATAGTAAATGGGGTATTTTTGATGAGCCTTTTCTGCAATTTTTTGCAAAAAAACAAAATACAATGAAACAACCTTTCTTTAATGTTTTGTTCACTTTGTCATCGCATCATCCATACACCATTCCCGAACAATATAAAAATAAATTTCCGAAAGGAGAATTGCCCATTTTAGAAAGCATTGCTTATACCGATTTTGCATTGAAACAATATTTCAATTCAATTAAAAACCAAGCGTGGTTTAAAAACACATTGTTTGTCATTACTGCCGACCACTCTGCACAGGCTATGGATGATTATTTTAAAACAAAAACTGGAATGTATTCAATTCCAATTGTTTTTTATTCACCTCTTGATACAATTAATAGCGAGAATAACACTATTATTGAACAAATTGATATTATGCCTTCAATATTAGGATATTTGGGATATGATAAAACCTTATTTTCTTTTGGAAGAAATGTGTTTTCTGAAAAGGAATTGCATTTTGCAATAAACTACTCCGACGGTAATTATCAACTTATCATGGATAATTATAGCTTGACTTTTAATGGTTCAGAAACTGTTTCTTTATACAATACAAAAAATGATTCTTTGCAAAAAAATGATTTGAAAATTACTGAAAAAGAAAAAGCAGAAAAGCTCTCACGCATAGTAAAAGCTTTCGTGCAACAATACAATAACAGATTAATTGAAAACAAGATTAAGTTGCCTTAGGCAACAAAAAAAAGTTGCACAGAGTCACACAGAGTAGACACAGTGTTGCACAGTAAAAAA
>JBAXGW010000111.1:0-8845 GCA_037139195.1 Bacteroidota bacterium | reverse complement strand
TAATGATAGTAAAATCGAAATAATATTAGATGAGTAAAGGGGATACCCAGTTTATATAATTTGATATCACTTCTATAGTGCAATTCGCCATAATCGTTGCTAATAAAAACAAAAGGTTCGCTTTCCCCGTGAACGTCAGGAAAACCATACATAATTAAATCAGTATTGCCATCATCATTTAAATTAGTTTCTTCAAATCGATGTGCATAGGTTTCAAATAAACCACTGTCTATTTGAGTCCAATTATTTTTGCTATTTTTCTGGAAAAGAAAAAACACAGAATC
The DNA here is from genome assembly GCA_037139195.1 of Bacteroidota bacterium. Lineage (GTDB taxonomy): Bacteria > Bacteroidota > Bacteroidia > Bacteroidales > JAHJDW01 > JBAXGW01. The sequence goes on along the minus strand of JBAXGW010000111.1, from coordinate 8,561 downwards.
AGTAAAAGTGATAATTGCGATTTTTCTATTATTAATTTCATTAATACAAAATACATAGTTTGAACTGTCATCTATTTTAAGTGCTTCATTTAGTGTGGAATATTTTTCTAATGAATCTATTAGATTGTCTTTTGTTAATTTTAAAGATTTTTTTTCTTGATTGACAATTGAATGATTAATACATTCTGAAAATGAAATTAATAATAAAATGAAAATTATATATGAAATTATTTTTTGTTTAAATTTCATGGTAAATAATTTGTAGATTGCTTGACAGTTAAGTGTTTTCAAATATTTGATTGATTAATAATACAAATTCGTATAACATTGATTATTTGTATTTGTATGTGGTTAAGCGTTTGTCTCCAGTTTTTTTAAGAATATCTCGGTTAACGGCTTCTTTTAAGTCTCTACTAGCTGTAGCAATTGATATTTCTTTGTTATGTCTTAAATAATTTTGTCTGGTAAATGTATTTGAACCAATAATGTCTTTAAATATTTTGATTCTATCAATATTGGTAATTGTAAGGTTTTGTGTTTTCAATAAATCTTCAAGAGAAAGATCAATAATTTCAAGCATAAATTCAATAAAATCTGTTGAGTTTCCTAAATTGTCAGATTTTGCAAGAATATTATAGTAATCTTGCTGGCGTTCTTTAATCAAAGTTTCTATAGGCAAATATTCAAAAACGGGCGAATAATCTTTTAAAATCAGCGTCTGCCAAAGTCTGCCCATTCTTCCATTGCCATCAATAAAAGGATGAATAAACTCAAATTCGTAGTGAAATACACAACTTTTTATTAGTAATAAATCTTCATCGTTTTTTAAGTAACTAAATAAATTTATCATTAATGGCTGAACTAAATTTCCTGGTGGAGCAATGTGAGCAATTTTATTCCCCTTAATAATGCCTACTGCCGTTTGTCTTAGTTGTCCTGCTTTTTCAATAAGTCCATTCATTAAAATATTATGTGCATAGCATAATGAATCTAAGCTATACGGATTAAGTTTTTCTAGATTTGAATAAACTTCAATTGCATTCTTTACTTCTGTAATATCTTTTTGAGGAGCTAATATTCTTTTATTGTTAATTAAATCAGTAATTTGTTCAACTGTTAGTGTATTACCCTCAATTTCAAGTGATGATTGAATAGTTTTTATTCTATTTCTCTTGCGGAGTTCGGTTGGCGTTTTAACAAGTTTTGCCGATTTAATTTCACCAATCTTTTCTGATATTGAGGAAATTAAATTAAGCATTTTGTTTGTAATATTATATGGAGGTTTCATCTTTTATGTGCATTGATAGTATCATTTGATAGTATCAAAAATAGTTTATTTTATCCATTCTGCAAAATAAGCGACAAAAATTATTAAAAAAGGGTTGAAAAATGATTTAAAAAAACAATTTTAAGGTCGAAAGTTATTTCTGTTTCATGCAAAATATCAAACGTTTTGAATATTTGACAACATTACAAAATATTTAAAACCGAGAATGATAAAATATTTCTAAAATTAAATAATAAATAGATTTTGCTAATAAAAACACTCTAAAGTATTTCAATTTATTGATTTACTTTCTTATTTTTGCAAAATATTAAAATTTACAAAGAATGTTTGAAAGTTTAAGTGATAAGCTCGACCGCGCGTTTAAAGTTCTGAAAGGTCACGGAAAAATTAGTGATATTAATGTTGCCGAAACATTAAAAGAAGTGCGTAAAGCATTGTTAGATGCCGATGTTAACTACAAAATTGCAAAGCAAGTTACCGACCAAATTAAAGAAAAAGCAATAGGGCAAAATGTTCTTACATCAATTTCACCCGGACAATTAATGATTAAAATTGTTCACGATGAATTGGCTGAATTGATGGGTGGCGACCACGTTGAAATAAATACCAAGGGAAGCCCTGCTATTATTTTAATGTCGGGTTTGCAAGGTTCTGGTAAAACTACATTTTCGGGTAAACTAGCTAATTATTTAAAAAATAAAAAAGGTAAAAACCCTCTACTTGTTGCTTGCGATGTGTATAGACCTGCAGCAATAGAACAATTAAAAGTGTTAGGTGCTCAAATTGGAATTCCTGTATATACCGAAGAAAACAATACAAATCCTGTTGATATAGCCAAAAAAGCTGTTATTCATGCTAAAAACATGGGTAACTCAATAGTAATTATAGATACAGCAGGTCGATTAGCAATTGACGAAATGATGATGAATGAGATTGCAGCTATTAAAGCCGCAGTTAATCCTCAAGAAACACTGTTTGTTGTTGATGCTATGACTGGTCAAGATGCTGTAAACACTGCCAAAGCATTTAATGACAAGTTAAATTTCGATGGTGTTATTCTTACCAAATTAGATGGTGATACTCGCGGTGGTGCCGCTCTTACGATTCGTTCGGTAGTTAATAAACCTATTAAATTTGTTGGTACTGGCGAGAAAATGGAAGCATTGGATGTTTTCTATCCTCAACGTATGGCCGACCGTATTTTAGGTATGGGTGATATCGTTTCGCTTGTTGAACGTGCACAAGACCAATTTGATGCAGAAGAAGCTCGCAAACTTCAAAAGAAAATTGCTAAAAATCAATTCAATTTCGAAGATTTCCTTGGTCAACTTCAACAAATTAAGAAAATGGGTAATATCAAAGAGCTTGCAGGAATGATTCCTGGTATGGGAAAGGCATTGAAAGATGTTGAGATTGAAGACGATGCTTTTAAAGGTATTGAAGCTATTATCTATTCAATGACTGTTGAGGAAAGACAAAATCCGGTTATTTTAAATGGTAGCCGCCGTAAAAGAATTGCAAATGGTAGTGGCACAAACATACAAGAAGTTAATCGTCTAATCAAGCAGTTTGAGGATACTCGAAAAATGATGAAAATCATGTCGAACCCAAGCAATATGATGAAAATGATGAGAAACGCACCAAAACAATAAGTTTGTGAATAGTTAGTAGTGAATATAACCTAACGGCAAATAATAATTGTGCAGTTTTTTTATCCACTCACTAATCATCATTCACGCTCACTACTCACGATTAACCACTTACTAATCAGAAAATACATGAATATTATTGACGGAAAAAAAATAGCTAACGATATAAAAGCAGAAATCGTTCAAGAGGTTTTGAAAATTCAAAAAAATGGTGGAAAAATTCCTCATTTAGCTGCAATTATAGTAGGAGAGGACGGCGCTTCGCAAACTTATGTGTCTAGTAAAGAAAAGTCGTGTAAGGAAGTTGGCTTCGATTCTTCAGTTTATCGTTTCCCTGAAAGAATTACAGAAGATGAATTGATGCAAACAATAGAGTTTATCAATAATGACGAAGAAATTGACGGACTAATAGTTCAATTGCCTTTGCCTAAACATATTGATGCAGATAAAGTTTTAAAAACCATCAAGCCTTCAAAGGATGTAGATGGTTTTCACCCTGAAAATGTTGGTAAAATGGTTGTTGGTTGGGATACATTTTTGCCTGCAACTCCTTTTGGTATTGTTGAGTTATTAACTCGTTCGAAAATTGAAACTGAAGGAAAACATTGTGTTGTTATTGGCAGAAGTAATATTGTTGGTACTCCAATAAGCATTATGATGTCGAGAAATGTTAAAACAGCTAATTGTACTGTTACAATATGCCATAGCAAAACTCAAAATATGAAAGAGATTACTAAGCAAGCTGATATATTAATTGTAGCTATTGGTAAACCTGAATTTGTAACGGCCGACATGGTTAAAGATGGTGCAGTTGTAATTGACGTAGGAGTTCACCGCATAGAAGATGCTAAAAAAGAATCGGGATACAGATTAGTAGGCGATGTGAATTATAAAGAAGTAGCTCCAAAAACTTCGTTCATTACACCAGTACCTGGTGGAGTTGGACCTATGACTATAGTTTCATTATTGCAAAACACATTGAAGGCCAGTAGAATGGAAGAATAATTTCTTTTAACGCAACCTTTTTATAAAAACAGGAGTCTAAGTAAATATAAACGTTAAAATTAAATGTATGAAACTCCTTTTTTTTATGCTCATATCGTTTCCATTATTGGGATATTGTCAAAGTGCTGATGATTCAGAACGCAAGTTTTCTGTGGGATTATCATTTTCGCCCGATTATTGTTATAGAAGTATTATTTCAGATAAATCCTCTGTTAATGATATTATTTGCAAAAATAGGGATTCAATAGAAATTCCTAAATATGGATTCACATCTGGAATTTCATTGAAGTATAGGCTAAATAAAACAATCTCATTGGAATCTGGCGTTTTTTATTCTGAAAAGGGAGAGAAAACGAAAAGTATTGCTCTGAAATCAGATATTGACGAGGGATTTGCAAAATTAAAATTAATATACCATTATTCTTATCTTGATATACCTTTAAAGGTAAATATTAATCTGCTCACTAGTAAATTAAAGGTGTACATTAGCGCTGGACTTGTTGCAAATATTTTCATGTCCAATAAAAATATTTCTTATGTTGAATACACTGATGGAAGTACCAAAAGTTTTTCTAATAATTATAATAACGAGTATAATAGGCTTGCTCTTAGTTTTATTGCCGGATTAGGATTGTCTTATGATATTTCTGATAAATTTACTTGCAAATTTGAGCCAAGCTACAAACGATTTATTACATCAGCAACAAATACCCCAATTAAAGGTTATTTTTATTCTTCAGGATTAAATGTTGGTATTGATTATAAGTTCTAAAACTTTATTCCTTGTTGAGTTAATGCCTTTTTCGCGTCGCCATAACCCAATTGAGCAGATTTAATAAAATATTCGTTAGATTTTTTCTGGTCTTTTCTAATCATGTAAATAATGGCAAGTCCATAATATGAAATAGCAAAGTTTTTGTCTAATGAAATAGCTTTTAAATAAGATTTTTCGGCCTTATCTAATTGGTTCTTTTGTACGTAAATATTTCCTACATTATGATATACTTGAATAAAATTCGTGTCAAGTGCTAATAACCTTTGGTAATAAGTATAAGCTGAGTCGATTTTATTCGTATTATAAAGGCAATTCCCCAAATTATTTAAAGCTTTTATATTGTTTGGATTAACTTCCAACGCTTTGTTATAATAATATTTGGCTTTTTCAAGGTCGTTTTGTCTTTGTAAAAATAATCCGGCGCCATACCATGCTTTATCTATAAATGGATTTGTTTTGCCAAGTTCAGTCCAAAGAGTTAGTGTATTATTCCAAGTTTTAATTCTATTATTTGTGTTTGAAATAAAAACAACACAAATAGCTACTCCTAAAACCATCATAATTGATCTGTTTGCAAATGAATTACTGAATTTTTCGTTATACAAATAGTAAAAACCTTCTGCAACTAAAAAAAATAATCCTATTGATGAAACATAGAAATATCTGTCGGATGCAATTGCTTGTCCAACAGGTAATATTTGAATAATTGGGGCAATGCAAGCTCCGAAAAATAATAATCCAAATATGATTTTATTTGTAAATTTTCTTGTGAAATAAGCTACAAAAACAAGAGCAATTAATAAAATTGGGGCTAAAAAATATTCGAATGTAAGTATAAAAGGATAAGGGTAAATTATAGCCAAATTCACTGGCATTACCATTTTGTAAATATAAAATATTACTGCATAGAAAGGGAAAAGTATTTTTTGAAAAATAGTATAATTGGATAAATTATAAAACCCATCGGCAGCCTGCTGAGCTTTAATAGCTATTATCCCAAAAATAATTGATATAAAAAAGAATGGAATTTTTTCGATGATAATTTCTTTTGTGAACTTTTTGTTTTTTAAATAATCAATTAAAACTAATACTACCGACAAACTTACTGCCATCCCTTTCGACATACACGATAAAACAAAAAGAACAAGGGCAAATAAGTAGTATTTTATATTCGCTTTTTGATTGTCGTATTTGTGGTAGGCAATAAGTGAAAGTAGAAAGAAAAAAGTATAAAGAACATCTTTTGTTTCTGCAATCCAAGCAACAGATTCAACGTGAAGTGGATGTATTCCAAATAATAATGCCGTTATAAAGCCAACTAATAATTTTTTATTGCTCAGTTTATAAATAAAATAGAAAACCAAGCCAGTATTAATTAAGTGAAAAAGAACATTGAAAAAATGATAAGGATAAGGGTTTAGTTTGAAAAAATGATAAATAAAATTATAAACCATAATAGTAATTGGATGGTAATTAGCCATAACATTATTGCTAAATATATACGACCAACCTTCAGTAGAAAAATTTCCAATAACTTTTAAATTTTCGTGAATATAACCTTCATCATCCCAGCTTACAAACCCATTTTTTAGGGCTCCAAAATAGGTAATCCATGTAATTATAATGGGAATAAACAATAAAATCCAGAAAAATTTCGAGTTTTCGGGCTTGATATTATTTTTATTGTTTTGTTTTACTGATTTTGGTTTTACTTCTTGTTTGATATTTGAAGTGTTATTTTTATTTTTTCTGCTCATTATTCTTTGATTTTAAAAAGTAAAATTAATTGAAAGATTAGACATATAAAAATTTAGTTTAATTTTGCTAAAACCTTTTTTGATATGAATAAATTTGGACGTATTTTTTCTATTTCAATTTTCGGAGAATCGCATGGAGAACTTATAGGAGTTACTATTGATGGATGCCCTTCTGGTATTTCAATTAATGAACAAGACTTTGAACACGACTTAAATAGGCGTAAACCTGCTATGAACGGTTCAACACCCAGAAAGGAAGATGATTTGCCCGAAATAGTTAGTGGAATATATAAAGGCTTTTCAACTGGAGCACCAATAACTATTTTGTTTCGGAATAAAAATATTTCGTCGCTTGATTATGAAGAAATAGCTCAAAAGCCTCGCCCTGGACATGCCGATTTTGTTGGATATAAAAAGTTTGAAGGGTTTAATGACCCAAGAGGAGGAGGACATTTTTCGGGACGAATGACATTGGCTCTGGTTGCAGCCGGTGTTGTTGCTAAGAAAATTATTTCGCCAATAGAAATTAGCTCAGCATTAATGGAAGCTGGTGGTAAAAAAAATATTGTAAAAGCAATTGAAGAAGCTGTTTCAAATGGTGATTCGATTGGCGGAATTGTTGAATGCAGTGCGAAAGATGTTCCAATAGGGTTGGGCGAACCCTTTTTTGATAGTTTTGAATCCGTTCTCAGTCATTTGGTATTTTCGATACCAGCAATAAAAGGAATTGAATTTGGGAGTGGCTTTGAAGCTGCAAAAATGAAAGGAGCAGAGCATAATGATGTTTTTATGGATAATTCGGGAAAAACATTGACCAATCATTCGGGTGGAATAAATGGTGGAATTACTAACGGAAATGATATTGTGTTTAGAGTTGTAGTAAAGCCTACTTCTAGTATTTCGAAAACGCAACAAACAATAAATTTAACTAATGGCGAATTAACACAGCTAGCAGTTCAGGGCCGGCATGATACTTGTATTGCATTAAGAATTCCAGTGGTGCTCGAAGCTTCTTTAGCAATTGTATTGGCTGATTTTAAATTGATGAGTTATTAAATAAATTGGATACAATAGATTAATATGATGAATAGGGCTGTAGTTACATTTGACTTGTTGTTTATTAAACACCACTGCTTGCTTTTTGCCTAGCTAGTGTTTACTAATTGAGCTGTCTACTATGTTGTGTGGCGTTTATTTTTGTGACTCCATGTAATCACGATATTCTTTCATCATTTCTTTTCGTTTCTTCCAGTATAATCTATTTATATTCATTGAAATACCAAATCTATGATTCCCAATATAATGCTTTAAATCTTTGTTTGAAAAAAAACTATATCCATAATAAATTTCAAATATTCCCAGTGGAATTCCAGCTTTAGGAGTTAAAGCAAAAGAGCTTTTATCAAAATCAGAGTAATAAGTAAATTCAACACCATAGGCTCCACCTGCAGTTGCTCCTATACCAGCAAATTCAAATCCTATCTTGGGTCCAATTATTGTTTTTTCAGTCTGTATTAGAATTTCAGAAGATAAATAAGCTCCAAATAATCCCATTCTATAATTTGAGTATTTACCAGTTTTGCAAAACCCTACGCTATATTCATTAAATGAAATTCCAAATTCTGTGAATAAATTCTTTTGATATGAAATTCCGACTCTTGGAGTAACTTTAAATTCTCTAAATGAAAATTTTGTTGAATCAGTAGTTTGACTAATTGCAATCAACGGAATAATAAATACCGAAATCAGTATGAATAATTTTCTCATGTTAGTCGATATCGTTTTTTTTATGGCCACACTACTGCAGTAGTGTGCTTTTCGAACGGGTTTCAAAAACCACCTCACTGTCCAACAGATACAAATGTAATTAATATTTTCTAATTTATCAACCGTGGTGGCTTAGCTAAACGACATTGAATATGATTGTTGATTTGCCATTGGTATAATAGAATCAATAACTTGAATTGTTTTACAAACATAATTAGTCATATTTTTCAAAAAAATAAAAGTAAATTGTAAGTTTTTGAAATAGATTTAACTGGGTATCCCCTTTACTCATCTAATATTATTTCGATTTTACTATCATT
>JBAXGW010000110.1:0-9138 GCA_037139195.1 Bacteroidota bacterium | reverse complement strand
AATTATCAACATATCATATTTAATATCAATCAAATATACCCCGAACTCACGTTAAATAAAGTGCTTGCTATAGCAAGCGAAAATACCAGCCGCCGTTAGGTCATCCGTATGGCACTTTATAAACTTTGGCTTCGACTCACTTCGACTCCGCTCAGTGACCGCCGCTCAGCCACCGTTAAGTAATTTATAAACTCTAAGTACTTTAGACACTCTAAATACTTTATGAACTTTAAATACTTTCAACTTTATAAACTCTAAATACTTTAGGCACTTAAATTATCTTTTCCTAACACCCAATACATTTGGCAAAGCCCAAAACCTAGAATTAGTATCTGTTTCATAAGTTTTTGATACCCAACTCCCTTTTTTATCGAGTTGAAATGTGGGGGTATTAACATACAAACTTGCTTCGGGTCCGCCTTCTAAATACATTGCGGTTCTAATGTGCAATGGCAATTTTAAAAGCATTGCCGACAACTCATTTGCTGAATAGGGTGAGCGACTAAAAACAAACAATACATTATTTAAAGAATCTAATGCTAAACAAGCAATGCTACTTCTCAATTCGGGGTTTTTCTGCCAAAAAATTTGCTTCCCCTGAGCATCAATCATTCTAATGGATTGAAATAATGAGTTGTAATTTACTTTTTTTTGTTGCCAAGTGCTATCTTGCATATCAATAATTGAAAAGTCGGGTAACTTTTTATCATTTGAGTTAAATGCAGCTAATGCCGAAAATCCATCTTTATAATTTTTATTATTAACATGCTTATAATGTCTCATATAACCAGTAGCCGTCTTGAAGTTTCGTAACGAATACATTCCAGCATTTATTCCTGCAATAAATTTTTGTTGTTTGCACCATTGATCAATCGGCTTTGCAATTGTATGTTTTGCTGAAGCCATTGCTAATTCAAATTTGTAAAAACTTGGATCAATTTTAAGAATATGAATTTTAGAGTCGCCTAGTTCACTTGCAATAGGTGCATCCGGCTGAGCATAATGCAAGCCATTATCAATTCTAGTCCATAAAATTTCATCTGCTTTATTCATCGAAAATAGGGTGAATATCAAACAAAAAGTTATACTAACAAATAATAATCCTGCTATTTTATCTATTTTAATTTTCATAACGACTTCCATTCAATATGCTAACAAATATTTTAACTGCTCTATTATTTTTAAAATCAATAATATTCAACACACACGTTAATATGTATTTTACAAACTGTCAATTAATAAAAACCATTTCCAAAAAGGAATTATATGAATGTATTTATCCTCTAATTGAATGATTTCATCTCTTTCACTAGTTAATAGAATTGCCTTGTTAATACCAAGTGAACTCATAGCTTCCAGCAAGCCAGAAACTTCTCTTTGAAGCGTATTTCTGTCAGACAAATCATAAGAAACATTAAATATTTTTATAGCATGATTAAATTCTACCAAAAAATCTACTTCCTGTTTCTTTTTATAGTAAAAAACTACATCATACCTTCGCTTTAATTCAAGGAAAACTAGATTTTCTAAAATTCTTCCAATATTAATATTATTTGTAAATATTTGATTTAACCCAATATCTATTGAATATATTTTTATTGGATTTCTCTGTTTTTCTCTTAAATTATCAGAATATAATTGAACTGGATACACAACAAAAGCATCTGAAATATGATCTAAATATTGAAACAAACTGCTTTTTGAGACAGGTACTCCCTGAGATTTAAAATCATTAAAACACTTGTTTATACTCACGGGGTTGCTAATATTAACAAGTAAAAATTTAACAAAATATTTAACTAGAAAATGATTTGAAATATTAAATCGCTCAACCAAATCTTTATAAATAATCAAATCAAAATAATCATGCAACGCTTTGTTCTGTGTTGAAGCATCAAAGTCTATTAACTCTGGGAAAGATGTGCATTTAGAATAACTATTAAAAAGATTAATAATTTTAGCTTTTTTTGCTGAAGAATACATATCAATATTTACGTCGAAACTAATATTATTAAAATTCAAGTACTCTTTAAAACTATATGGAAAAATAGTATACGAAAGTGCTCTGCCTCTCAATGAAGTTGCAATTTCTTTGCTTAGCAACTTAGAAGAAGACCCAGTGATATAAATTCGACAATTTTCTGTGTCATATACACGCCTTATAAAAAGCTCCCAATTTAAAACATTTTGAACCTCATCAAAGAAAAAATACACAGTCTCACTTTTTTTTGCTGGGAATAGTTCAAAATAAGCTTCAATTATTAAATTTAAATCTCCAATTTTTAAAGGGAACAATCTGTCGTCTTCAAAATTCAAATATATTAGATTTTCTTTGCTTACAGATTCTCTTAGCTTTTTAATTATCGAGAATAATATAAATGTTTTGCCTGTTCTTCTAGCCCCAATAATAGAAACAATTTTAGAAATATTAATGGGGATTTCATAATCCCTATTTTTCACAAAAGATAAATCCTTATCGATAAAATCTTTTATTATATTTTTAAACAAACTTTTCATAGATTTTGCATCTCTATACAATTACATAATTGCATCATTTTGAACCTCTACAAAGGTACAAACAATTATCAAATTATCAAAATAGTTATACCAAAACACGTATTAAAAAAGTCCAATAATTATCTTTCGTCTTTAGTTTATCCTGAGCCAGACGAAGGGATCAAGATGACTAATATTAGTCTCTCTGAGCGTAGTCGAAGGGTTGAGAGATTAAACAATATTGAATATCCAATTAGTATAATACCAATATTGACAAGCAATTACTTTATTAAAAAAAAAATTATTAATCGCAAATATACCTTCTAAAATAAGACACAATTGATAAGCAGCACACTTGAACAAAGTATACTAAATTAATTATAGATTAATGAAGATAGACTGATATTTTTATTTTTTTGCAGGTGTCAATAATTCTTGATATTTATTTTTATCATTTATTATTCCCAATGCTTTTTTCATTGTAGTATCCATATCGATAATACATTCGAAATATGCACCTGTGTCGAATAAATTTCTAGCTATTAAGGATTTCAATTGAACCTTAATTAATTCTTTTGATGTGATTATATCTTTCTCCACTTTGGCAATGCCTTTCTTTTCAGCCGCTAAGAAGAATTTATCAAGTAGTTCGTCATCAACAACAAAGTTTTTCTTAAACTCTTTTATGTTTGGATATTTTGCTAAAAGTTTTTTTCTGCTGTCGTCAATATAACTCAACGAAAATTGATTAAAAACACCTTTTCTTTGCAAATCGCCATAAAACTTTGAGCTATAAGTTGTATCTAGGGGAATAAATATATCGGGCATAATTCCGCCTCCGCCATAAACAACGCGATTATTTGGAGTAAAATATTTTAATGAATCTGGAAATTTAATACTATCCTGATGATAAAACTCACCATGCTCTAATCTCTTCTCTAAATCTTTTTGATATTGATCAACCCCTCCTTTATACGTTTTTTGAATACATCTTCCTGTTGGCGTATGATAGCGAGCGGTTGTTAAGCGAATTGCCGAACCATCGGTTAAATAAAATGGTTTTTGAACCAATCCTTTTCCAAATGAACGACGACCAATAATCAAACCTCTATCCCAATCTTGAATAGCACCCGATACAATTTCGCTAGCTGATGCTGAACCTTCATCGATTAAAACAATTAATTTACCTTCTTCCCAAGTACCCTTAGAAGTTGATGTGTAAACAATTTTTTTACTAAAAGTACCTTCAGTATATACTATTGTTTTTCCTGCATTTAAGAATTCATCTGCCAAGTCGTTAGCAGTATTGAGATATCCTCCTCCGTTTCCTCTAAGGTCTAAAATTAAATTTTGCATTCCTTCAGAGTTTAGCTTTTTTAATCCAGTTCTAAACTCATCCATTGTAGTTGCAGAGAAACGATTAACTTTTATGCAACCTGTTTTGTCATCAAGCATATAAGATGCATCAACACTATAAATTGGAATTTTATCGCGAGTAATTTCAAAATCAATCAAATCTTTTGAACCCCATCGAGCTATTGTAATAGTAACTTTGGTGCCTTTTTTGCCTTTAAGCTTTTCTGTTACCCAGCTATTTGTTATTTTAGAGCCAGTTGCTTCTTCGCCATTAACTTTCACAATTTTATCACCCGCTTGTACGCCTAATTTTTCTGAAGGACCACCTGTAATTGGAGAAACCACAATAATTGTGTCATCTAAAATATTGAACTGTACGCCAATTCCATCAAAACTACCTTCTAAAGGCTCGTTTGCTTTACGAATTTCTTCCTTCGACATATAAACCGAATGAGGATCAAGCTCTTTCAAGGCTCCAACAATGGCATCTTCAACTAACTTTTCGGTATTTATTGTATCAACATAATTAGCTTTTATAACGTCTAAAGCATTTTTAAATTTAGTTGCTTGAAACATATTATCATTGTCTTGTGCAAAAACACTACTATTGTTGCAAAAGCAAATAATCGCCACAAATAATAATCCTATTTTTTTCATTTTTTAAAAATTTTAGATTGCAAAAATAACTATACCTATTTAATAAATTACGTTTTTAACATAAATATAACACTGTCATTTTGTCAAAAAAGACAAAACAAAATTTTTCAAATCTATAACACTAACAATCTGATTGTTAAAATAAATAATTTGAAAACTAAAATTTTGGCAGGTATTTGGAGGTAAATTTGGTTGTGAGTTTAAAAGTACATCTTTTTTTTCGAGTTGTCAAGCAAAAAATTATATAAGTGGAAAATTATCAAGATACGACAAAAAAATCAGAATTAAAATCAATTAAAAATGCAATGATATTGCCCTTTATTTTTGCGTTTATCATGTTTGTATTACAAGTTTTCGAAAATGAATTCCATGCTTCTTTTAATAAGTATGGACTTATACCTAGAACGGAATTTGGCTTAATTGGAATAATCACATCGCCCTTTCTTCATGCTAGTTATGCACACCTATTTTCAAATATATTTCCATTTTTCTTTTTATTTTCATTACTCATTTATTCATATCGGAAAATAGCATTTCCTGTTTTTATTCAAATCTATTTATGGACAGGGATTTTAGCATGGATTTCGGCTCGCGAAGGCAATCACATAGGTGCAAGCGGGATAATTTATGGGCTTAGCTCCTTTCTTGCTTTAATTGGACTCTTGAGAAGAGATATAAAATCAATGGCAATCGCATTTTTAGTTATATTTCTTTACGGAAGTTTGGTGTGGGGGGTATTTCCAAGTTTTTTGCAAGAAAAAAATATTTCATGGGAATCTCACCTTTGGGGAATGATTACAGGGTTTATTTTAGCCTATTTTTATAGAAAAACAGGTGTTCCTGAAAAACCAGCTTTTGAAAACGAAGAAGATGATGATAATGACGACGAATATTGGAAATTAGAAAATCCCGAAAATGAAGAACCAACAGTGAAAATAAACTACTACTTCCCAAATGGAATGAAACGATAAATAGCGTCTGCCTATAAAGTCCATACTCGTCGTTACTCTAGCTTTTATTTTTAGTCATTTACTTCTGTAAACTCCTTGGTTTTCAATGCTCAAAAATGCCTAACATCCGATGTGCAGAGCGAAGTCGAAACATAACATTTTCTTATAAGCCACTGAAACAATTTGCATTTTCACACTGACACCAAACATAGCTTGCTAAAAAGAAGGTTTCTAAAATTAAAAGCTCAGGCTATTTTTTTATTTAAATAATATAATAATCATGTGTTTTGTTATATATTTTGGTCGTAAAATACTAAATCAAAATGTTTAAATATTTTCAGCAGACAATAATATATTAAGAAAACTAGAAGCAATCCTCTTTTATTATTGCAACTGCAAAAATCCAATTTTCAAAATCAAGGATTCGATAAATATTTTTATCTTTACAAAAAAAAGTGGCAACAACTGATATTCTTCTAATAACTCCTCCATTTACACAACTTAATACACCTTATCCTGCTAGTGTTTTCCTTAAAGGGTTTTTAACAGAACATGGATTTGAGGCTCGTCAGCTTGATTTAGGAATTGAAACATTATTACATCTCCTGACAAAGCAAGAATTATCAAAACTAATTGATTTTGCAAAAAAGAAAAACACAAAATTATCTAGTGATTCCACCCGATTTATTCAATTAAAAAACCAATATATTTCCTGCATTGAGCCTGTAATTAGCTTTTTACAAGGAAAAGACCAATCAATTGCTTATAATATATGTAAAGGAATGCTTCCCAAAGGCAAACGTTTTGATGATATTCCCGATTTAGAATCTAGCTTTGGAAAACTTGGCATTATTGATAGAGCAAAATTTCTTTGTACTCTATTTCTCGAAGATATTAGCGACTTCATTAACGAATGCATCGATCCAAATTTTGGATTTAGTAGATATGCCGAAAAAATCAGTTCTAATGCAGCAAGCTTTGAAGATATTATTGAAGCGGTAGAATCCCCTAGTTTAATTACTGAGGCGATGTTACCAATATTAGAAAATAAAATTGTAGAATATAATCCTTTAACTATTGGTATATCGATTCCTTTTCCTGGTAATTTTGTTTCGGGACTTAAGATTGCAAATTATATAAAACAGAAGCATCCCAAAATAAAAATTATTATTGGTGGAGGATTTGTTAATACTGAATTGAGAGAGATTTCTGAAATAAAACTTTTCAATTATGTTGATTTTGTTTGCATAGACGATGGCGAACGTCCGCTAATACAATTGTTAAATCATTTTAAAAATAGAGAATCTGCCGATAATTTGGTAAGAACCTATTTCATAGAAAATAAAATTATAAAATACATAGACAACAAAGCATTTCCAGATTTCGAACATTCAGAAATTGGAACTCCTGATTATTCCGACCTACCACTAGATAAATACATATCATCGTTAGAAATGGCAAACCCAATGCATCGCTTATGGAACGACGGCAGATGGAATAAACTACAAATTGCACATGGCTGCTATTGGCACAAATGCTCGTTTTGCGATGTTTCTTTGGATTATATTAGTAGATTCAGTAAGACGAGTGCTAATGTATTATGTAACAGAATTGAAGCTATTATTAAACAAACAGGGCAAAGTGGATTTCATTTTGTTGACGAAGCAGCACCGCCAGCAGTTTTAAAGGAATTAGCAATTGAAATATTAAAAAGAAAACTTCAAATTACTTGGTGGACAAACATAAGATTTGAAAACGCCTTTAGTTCTGATTTGTGTCTGCTTTTGGCAGAATCGGGTTGTATTGCTGTTTCTGGAGGTCTAGAAGTTGCTTCCGACCGTCTGCTAGAATTAATGCAAAAAGGAGTTAGCATTGAGCAAGTGGCAAAAGTAACAAGCAATTTCGAAAAGGCGGGAATCATGATTCATGCCTATTTGATTTATGGGTTCCCCACACAAACAGTACAAGAGACAATAGATGCACTTGAAGTAGTTCGTCAATTCTTTTTAAATGGCTTAATTCATAGCGCTTATTGGCACCGATTTGCAATGACAATTCATAGTCCAATAGGAAAAAACCCTGAAGAGTATGGAATTAAAGCAATTCCTTTACCTAAAAATTGTTTTGCGAAAAACGAGCAGTATTTTCAAGACAATACGCCATGCAACCACGACCAATACAGCTTTGGACTAAAAAAAGCCTTGTATAACTACATGCATAATCAATGTTTAGATTATAAATTAAACGAATGGTTTGACATCGATATTCCGAAAACAAAAGTTTTGCCTACATTAATTTCCGATTATCTTTTTGAAAAATCGAAAGAGAAACCAAATCCAAATAGCCAAATTATTTGGATAGGATCAAATCCATTACTTGCAAATGGAGAAAAGGGCAAAATGAATTTAATTTTCGATTCAAAAAAAGAACATTTCGAAATTGAATTAAATAAAGCAGAAGCAAAATGGCTAGAGGTACTTTTGAAAAATGCTAGTTTAACCAGCAATAAAAAAGTATTATTTAACGAAATTGAAGTCAGTTACACTAAAGCATCGGGCAACAATATCAAAAACCTTGTATCTACAAGACATTGGAAACAGTTAAGAAAAAACGGACTTTTGATTTTATGACAAATATTTCGTTGGCCCCACTACAAGGCTTTACCGACCATATTTTCCGACAAGCTTTTCACAAGTATTTTGGTGGCATTGATGCATATTATACGCCATTTATAAGAACAGAGAATGACAAAAGCATCAAAAATGCAAAGTTGAAAGATGTTTTACCAGAAAATAATTCAAACTTACCTGTAATACCTCAGCTTTTAGTAAATAGTGCTTCAGATTTTATTCAAATCAGCAGTATTTTTGAAAACTTTGGCTATAAAGAAATAAATTGGAATCTGGGCTGCCCCTACCCAATGGTTGCTAAACACCAATTAGGCTCTGGACTTTTACCCTATCCTGAATTGATAAATCAAATACTATCAGAGGTTTTGCCAAAAATAAAAGTCGAAATATCAATAAAAATGAGGCTTGGTTACGAAAACTCAGATGAAATAGATGAAGTACTTGAGGTTTTAAATAAATTCCCAATTAAAGAAATTATAATTCATCCTCGCATTGGTAAGCAGATGTATAAAGGCACAGTTAATTTAAATGCTTTTGAAAACTGCATCAGCCAATCAAAACACAAAATTGCATACAACGGAGATATTGATACTATTGAAACTTTCAATGAAATTTCTAGCAGATTCCCTAATGTAAATCACTTTATGATAGGAAGAGCCTTGATTTCAAATCCATTTCTTGCAGAACAAATAAAAGGTATTGAACACAATGAAAAAAAAATAAAAGTATTTGAAGCTTTTCACAACGAACTTTATGAAAAATACGCTTCTACCCTTTCGGGTTCAACCCATTTGCAAAATAAAATGCTCTTCTTTTGGGAGTATTTCGCCGATTCTTTTTCAAATTCTAAAAAAGTTTTTAAAAGAGTAAAGAAAGCCAACAATATCGATAATTTCAATGCTGCGATAATGGAAAACTTTAGAAATGAAGATTGGATGAAATAGCTTTTCGCCGATTTGTGTTTTTTAAAATTCAGGTATATTAACAATTTTACAATTAATTTAACTGGGTATCCCCTTAGCTCATCTTAAAAAATGCCTATCTTTAGG
>JBAXGW010000109.1:0-9195 GCA_037139195.1 Bacteroidota bacterium | reverse complement strand
TTTTTTTCCCTTTCAATCAACTTTCCCCTTTTTCTCAATCGGGAGTGCAAAGGTAATTATATTTTTTAAATAAACAACTATTTTTAAAATAATTTATTATTTTTTTTCTAACCCTCTGCAAAGAACCCTTTTTCGTTATTGGGAGTGCAAAGGTACTACCATTTTTTAATCCTCCAAATTTATTTTAATATTTTTTTCGTTTTTTTTCTATTAATTAATGTAAGCTCCTTTTATTCTTATTCTTACAGCTCAACAAAAATTAAAAAAATACAATAAGCAAAAAATTAGCATTTAAAAAATTTAACACTATATATAATAATGTATAAAATGCATTTAAAAAATTTTCGAAAAGTTTAAAAATTTTTATGAAACCCAAAATAATCAAGTTACTTTTATTTGAAGAAAATCATATAAACGTAAATTCTATCCTTTATTTATATATAAATTATTAAGATTATTCGTATTTTTGTTGCTTATCAAAATTTGAAAACAAAAATAATATGATTGAAAATATCCCAACTAAGTATAATCCACTTGAGATTGAGAGCAAATGGTACATGTATTGGCTTGAAAATAAACTTTTTAAATCAATGCCTGATGATAGAGAAGCTTATACTGTGGTAATTCCTCCACCAAATGTAACAGGCGTTCTACACATGGGACACATGTTAAATAATACAATTCAAGACATCTTAGTTCGTCGTGCTCGTATGCTTGGCAAAAATGCTTGCTGGGTTCCTGGCACCGACCACGCCTCAATTGCTACTGAAGCGAAAGTTGTAGCAAAACTTAAAGCAGACGGTATTGATAAGAAAAATCTTTCTAGAGCAGATTTTTTGAAACATGCTTGGGAATGGAAAGATAAACATGGTGGTATTATTCTTGACCAGCTGAAAAAGCTCGGTGCATCATGCGACTGGGACAGAACAAAGTTTACAATGGATGATGATTTATCGGAATCTGTTATTGATGTTTTCATCGACTTATACAATAAAGGCTTTATTTATCGAGGTGTGAGAATGGTTAATTGGGATCCTAAAGCCCTAACAGCACTTTCTGACGAAGAGGTTATACACAAAGAAGTTCAGTCAAAACTTTGGTATATCAAATATCAAATTGAAGGGACATCAGACGAATGGATAACAATTGCTACTACTCGTCCAGAGACGATTTTAGGTGATACTGCAATTTGTGTTCATCCAAACGACCCTCGTTATGCTTATTTCAAAGGCAAAAAAGCACTTGTTCCTCTTATTAATCGTGCTATTCCAATTATATACGACGAATATGTTGAAATGGAATTTGGTACTGGAGCTTTAAAAGTTACACCTGCTCATGATATTAATGACTACAACTTAGGAAACAAACATAAACTTGATACAATTGACATTTTTAATCCAAATGGCACTCTTAATGAAAATGCTATTCTATATGTAAATGAAGATAGATTTGTTGTCAGAAATAAGATTTCGAAAGAACTTGACGAAAAAGGTCATATTGTAAAAATTGAGCAATTGACTAATAATGTTGGCTATTCTGAAAGAACGGATGAAGTTATCGAACCCAAACTTTCTATGCAATGGTTCTGCGATATGCAAAAGCTTGCTAAGCCTGCTTTAGAAAACGTAATGAACGACAATATCAAGTTCCATCCTCCTAAATTCAAAAACCTTTACAACCATTGGATGGAAAACGTTCGTGATTGGTGTATTTCACGCCAACTGTGGTGGGGACAACAAATTCCTGCATTCTATCTTCCTAACAGAGAAATAGTTGTTGCCAAATCTATTGAAGAGGCTGTAAAATTGGCTAACACAAAATTTGGAACAAACTATACTGCAGCTGACCTAAAACAAGATGAAGACGTTCTTGATACATGGTTCTCTTCTTGGCTTTGGCCAATTTCGGTTTTCGATGGAATCCGCAACCCTAATAATGCAGATATTAATTACTACTATCCTACCAACGATTTGGTTACAGCTCCTGAAATTCTATTCTTCTGGGTAGCTCGTATGATTATGGCTGGATATGAATACAAAGGAGATTTACCTTTCAAAAATGTTTATCTAACAGGTATTGTTCGTGATAAACAAGGTCGAAAGATGTCGAAATCACTAGGCAATTCACCTGATCCGATTTTATTAATGGATAAATTTGGAGCAGATGGCGTTAGAATGGGAATGCTTTTCTCTTCTCCTGCTGGAAACGACTTGCCTTTCGACGAATCAATGTGCGAACAAGGGCGTAATTTCTGTAACAAACTTTGGAATGCCTTCCGTTTGATTACAAGTTGGGAAACTAAACATATCGACCAACCTGATTATGCAAAAGTTTCTATTCAATGGTTCGATGCTAAACTTAATCAATCGATTGCTGAAATTGAAGATTTATTCGAAAAATTCAGAATTTCTGATGCACT
Source organism: Bacteroidota bacterium (assembly GCA_037139195.1). Lineage (GTDB taxonomy): Bacteria > Bacteroidota > Bacteroidia > Bacteroidales > JAHJDW01 > JBAXGW01. The sequence goes on along the minus strand of JBAXGW010000109.1, from coordinate 6,776 downwards.
TTTGGCAATGTATCGCCTAATTTGGGACGATTTCTGTTCTTGGTATTTGGAAATGATAAAACCTGCATATCAACAACCAATAGATGAAGCTACTTTGAAAGCTACAATTGCTTTCTTAGAAAAAATTCTTCAAATTGCTCATCCATTTATGCCGTTTATCACTGAAGAATTATGGCATCACCTTGGTGAAAGAATGGCAGGGGAAAGTATTATGACTACAGCTTATCCAAAAGCTAATGAAATTAATAAAGATATAATTTCAAAATTTGAATATGCTACAGAAGTAATCAATTCAATTAGAAATATTCGTAAAGAAAAGAATATTCCGATGAAAGAAGAGCTTTTCCTATCGGTGAAAAAGAATAATAACGAAGCTCCTCAATATACATTCGACAATGTAGTAGTAAAACTGTGTAACTTGAGCGAAATAGGCTATACAGCTAACAAAATAGATGAGTCAATTTCGTTTAGAGTTAGAAACACCGAATTCTTCATTCCAATGGAAGAAGGAACACTAGATGTAGAAGCTGAAATTCAGAAATTAAGTGAAGAACTTAAATACACTGAAGGTTTCTTAAAATCAGTAATGGGCAAATTAAGCAACGAGAAATTTGTGAATAACGCGCCCGAACAAGTATTAGCCATTGAACAGAAGAAGAAGGCTGACGCTGAAGCTAGAATTAAAGTTATTGCCGAACAACTTAATAGATTCAAAAAACATTAAAATTAATTTAGAATGAAAAAAACATTATTAAAGTCAATTCTTGTTGGTTCTGCAATGATTTTTGCAGCCATGCCAATCTTCTCACAAGAAGTTAAAGAAGAAAAAAAAGGGTATGAATTCACAACTGTTAAAGAAGTTAAGATTACCCCAACAAAAAATCAATTTAAGTCTGGAACTTGCTGGAGCTTTTCATCTCACGGTTTTTTGGAATCGGAAATGATTAGAATGGGCAAACCTGAAATGGATTTATCAGAAATGTTTGTTGTATGGCATTGCTATTCCGACAAAGCCGAAAAATACGTTCGTTATCATGGCAGCCTTAATTTTGGCGGTGGCGGTTCAAACATGGATGTTTTAAACTGTATCAAAAAACACGGAATAGTTCCAGAAGAAGTTTACAAAGGATTAAACTACGGAACCGACAAACACGTGCATGCTGAGATGGATGCTGTGCTAAAAGCATATTTAGTAGCACTAATTGAGAACAAAACGCTTACAACTGCTTGGCATAATGGATTTAATGGAATTTTAAATGCATATTTGGGCGAAATTCCTAAGGAATTTGATTACAAAGGCAAAAAGTACACACCAATATCGTTTGCTAAGGAAACTGGAATAAATCCTGATGATTATATTACTTTAACTTCGTATACTCACCATCCTTTCTATGGCAAATTTATTCTTGAAGTTCCTGATAATTGGGCTTTTGATAATGCATATAACGTTACTATTGATGATATGACCAAAATAATGGACAATGCAATTAACAATGGCTATACTATTGCTTGGGCTAGCGATGTAAGCGAAAAAGGTGTTTCGTTTAAAAACGGTGTTGCAGTTGTTCCTGAAGCAGATTTAGCTTCGATGAAAGGCTCTGAACGCGAAAGATGGGAAAAACTTTCGGACAAAGAAAAAGAAGCTGAATTATATAAGTTCGACAAACCATGCAAAGAAAAAGTAATTACACAAGAAATTCGTCAACAAGGTTTCGACAATTATGAAACTGGAGACGACCACGGTATGCAGATATTTGGTATTGCTAAAGACCAAAATGGCACTAAATATTATATGATTAAAAACTCTTGGGGCACCGACTATAACAGCTACCAAGGCATAGCTTATATTTCTGAAACATATATGAAATATAAAACAATGTCGTTTATGATTCATAAAGACGCTTTGCCAAAAGATTTAAAAGAAAAATTGGGAATTAAATAGTGAATAGTGATTTGTGAATAGTGAATGGTGAATAGACATTCTGGCAACAAAAAACTCCGATAAACATAAAGCTTATCGGAGTTTTTAATTTATGTCCTTCTTTGTTTTGAACTCTTAAAGTTCACAGAACGATGCTTTTTGAAATTATTACATTTGCACAATTCAATAAACTTAAATAATAATTAAATTATTTATTCCTCAAATTAAATTTGTAATCTTAATCTTATTTATTAGATTTGAGTTCTTGAAATTTAAAAATTTAAAACAAAAAAATATAATGGAAAACATTTTTAAAGGATTAGAACCAGCAAGCGTTTGGAATTATTTCAACGAAATACTTAAAGTACCAAACCCTTCAAAACAAGAAGAAAAAATAATTGCCTATCTTTTAGATTTCGGCAAAAAAAATAATATAGATACTAAAAGAGACGAGATAGGAAATATCGTTTTCACAAAACCAGCAACTCCTGGCTACGAAAACCGTCAAGGTGTGGTTTTGCAAGGGCACATGGATATGGTATGCGAAAAAAATAGCGATGTAGTATTCGATTTCGAAAAAGATGCAATTATTCCTCGCATTGTTGATGGTTGGGTAAAAGCTACTGGTACAACGCTTGGAGCCGATAACGGAATTGCAGTAGCTGCCATGATGGCAATTCTTACTGATAATACAATTGAGCACGGACCACTCGAATGCCTTATTACTGTTGATGAAGAAAGCGGCTTAACGGGTGCTTTTGCTTTGGAAGAAGGTTTTGTAAAAGGCAAAATTTTGCTTAACATGGATAATGAAGATGAAGGTCAGTTTTGTATAGGATGTGCTGGTGGAAAAGACACTACATCAACTTTTACTTTTGAAAAAGAAGAAATCCCTGCTGCCCACAAATCTTTCGAATTAAGTGTAACGGGTTTAAATGGCGGTCATTCGGGCGACCAAATTGATAAAGGATTGGGAAATTCTATTAAAATGATTAACCGTATTCTTTGGTTTGCTTCACAGGAATTTGGCTTGCGTTTAGCCGATATTAAAGGTGGAAACCTTCGCAATGCTATTCCACGCGAAGCTTTTGCTAAAGTGTTAGTTCCAGATGCGTTTGTTGCTGAATTTAAAAAGTTTGTATTAGCGTTTGAAAAAGATTTGCAAGCAGAATGCTCGGTAACTGAACCTAATCTAATCGTTTCGTTGAAAGATATTGCAACACCATCTTATTTAATAGATGAATTAACACAATCTGAATTACTTAGTGCATTATATGCATGTCCTCACGGCGTATTTGCTATGAGTATGGAAATTCCTGGTTTGGTTGAAACTTCTACCAATTTAGCAACTGTTAAAGTAAAAGACAACCATATTATTGTTGGAACAAGCCAACGCAGTTCGGTAGAAACCGCCAAAGAAGACGTTTGCAGCACCGTTGCATCGGTATTTTATTTAGCGGGTGCTGATGTAGAGCATTCCGACGGTTATCCTGGCTGGAAACCAAATTCAAAATCGGATATTAAAAACCTGATGGTTGAGCGTTACAAAAAAATGTTTAATAAAGAACCACACGTATTAGCAATTCATGCAGGTTTAGAATGCGGAATTATTGGCGAAAAATATGTAGGCATGGATATGATTTCTTTTGGACCAACCATTAAAAATCCGCATTCACCTGACGAAATGATGGAAATAGCAAGTATTCCTCTTTTTTGGAAATTCTTATTAGATGTTTTGAAAAATATTCCTGTTAAGAATTAATACGCAAGCATATTTTAATTAAAATTAAAGCTCTTCGACTACGCTCAGAGTGACAAGCAATAAATTTGTCATTTTGGGGAATAATTTAAAATAAAGCAATATTTAATAACATGAAAATCTATCAGTCTTCAGCGCTCTTAAAATACTGCGTAGCGTGGGCGGGCATGAAAAATGTCAAGGCGATGTGTGAAGAGGCTGTTATAGTCTGGCATGGGAGCGATGCCTGTGCGACAGAAGACTATAGCAGTGCTTTACATTTTTCTTGATGGTTGCTGAGCGAGAGTCGAAGTATTCTTTGGTTCTTTCTCATCAAGGAGAAAGAATAAATAAAGGTATATATGATTAAATATTTAACAAAATTTATCAATGGTAGCGTAGTTGAAATATTGACAAATTAATACCTATTAAAAAAGAGCTTGCTTAACAAGCAAAAAAAAGCGGCACAGTGTTCCACAGAGTTTGTACACAGTGTAACACAGAAAAAAGCAGTGTAACACTGTGAAATAAAAGCAAGTTGCCTAGGCAACTTTTTGAACTGAACCAAAACTTATATGCTAAACCATGAATACCTTTCTAAAATACAGCATTATTTCTATTTTGGCTTTTTATAGCTACCTAGCAAACGCTCAAGAAGCATGCTTTAATTTAAATGCAAAAGACTATTCGTACGAAGATAAATATAATAATTTATGTTCATCTTACGACCCAATAAAAGACAGCATTTTCTGGGATATTTATAAAATAAATAACCCTAAAGATGGCTATTATACCGAAAAGTGGGACTCGCTGTTGCTTAAAATGGAAGGCAATATTATAAATGGCAAGCGCGAAGGCGAATGGAAATTTCAAAAGAGAGGATTTTATTGGGAGAGAAGTTGTATTAGCATTTATCTTGTTTCTTACCAAAACAATATTAAAAATGGAAGTTTTAAGTCCCTAACAATTAATGGAAAAGACACTTCTAATATTTTTTCTGGACTATATGCCAACGATAAACGAAGTGGAAAATTCACATCAGTATACTATAGAAATATAACAGATGAAAGCAATTATAAAAATGGGTTTTTAGATGGGAAATTCATAAGCTATTTTCGAGATGGGAAAATCAGATCAATTTCAAATTATAAAGAAGGAAATCGCTATGGAGAATGGTTATCGTACGATAAAAAATACAAAACCGACTCAATATATTTAATATACAAAAATATTTACTATAACCAAACAGGAACCGAAACTCTAATTGAATTTAACTATAAAGGCGATACTATTGAATTGACAAACAGAGTTGACAGCCTTTTATCCGGTAGGCAGATAGAAAGTGATGGAAATTATATTTATTCAAATTATAATAATGGCAAACTAAACGGAACCGAATATGAAATAAATGAACACAAAGACACCCTTCGCAAAACCTTTTATAAAGAAGGAGAGAAAGACGGCATAGATATAGAGTTTTATGAAAATGGCGACACCTCGATTATAAGAAATTTTATTAATGGAAAACGAGATGGTAGATTTGTTTCCTACGATGAAAAAAAACGCATTGAATATATTAATAATTATAAAAATGATCTTCAAGAAGGAGAATCAATAAGTTATAATACTAAAAAGAAGTTTTTATCAAAAGAAAAAAGATATATTTCTGAAATTGAAAATTATAAAAACGGTCAATTAGAAGGAACTTGCAAATCTTTTTATGATAATAACAAAATAGAATATGAAATAATTTTTAAGAATAATTTGCCCTTTACCTCTGTTGCGGCTTATTCTGCAAAAGGCAAAAAGCTAGATGCCGGCACGCTTAAAGATGGAAACGGAACTTTTAATCGCTACTATTCCGATGGCAAATTAAAATATAGCTTTATGTTTGTTGATGGCAAATGCAAAGGGAAGTTTTTTGGTATAAGAAGAGATGCAAGTGCAGGAATTGAAGGCGAAGTTTTTGATATTGAAACAAGCAATACCAGCAAAAAACGATATTTTAGTGATTATAATGATTTAATTTTCACTAATATTAGGGCTAAATTTCCTTATGGTATTACAAAATCCTTTAATAAGGAAAGTGCAGAGAGAACCTCAAATGATAAATACTATACCAGCATCGAAGAAATTTATGATTCTGCATTTTTAAAACAAGATAATTATTATAATGCAGTGGGAGCTTTGGTTGAGAGCAATTTGTACTTGAACAAAAAAAGAGACAAGCTCTCAAAAACTTTTTATAATAATGGTCAGTTAGAAAAAGCAGGTAAATATGTGGTGGTTGAGCGTTTTTTCCGAACTCAAATTGAAAAAGATTCCACTTGGACATCCTATTACGAAACAGGCACTGTAAAAGCAACAGAACAATACAACAAAGGCAAATTAGCGGGTATTTCTAAATACTACGATGAGTTGGGCGTTTTAAAAAGAGAATACCACATAGCAAACGATAGCAATGAGTTTAGCATTTTTAATGGCGATACCATTAATAGAATTACAAATTATTTGCGCCAAGGAAAATGGATTGGCTTAGCAGGCAAAAGCGATTTAGGCTGCAACGATATGCCCAATAGCATACAATATTTTAATAACGATAAACCCACGGGCACTTGGGCAGAATACGATAAGGCGAACAATTTAAAAGAGCAATACTTTTGGAAAGATACTGCCGTTGCCTATTTTCAAAAATACAGTCCGCTTACAAAAACCTTATACCAAGAAGGCTCAATTTTAAATCAAGAAATACGTTTTGGCAAATGGAAATTCTACGATTATAAAAAAGGCTATCTAAAAGCAGAAGGAAACTACCTAAACGATCAATACTCAGGCGATTGGATAAGCTATAAAAAGAATGGAAAAGTAAAAGCAATAATTCCCGAAATAAAAGTATATACTTTCTTAAATCCACCAAAAAGCAGGCTTTGGAAATTACTGCACCATAAACGCAGAGGGCACCTTCGCAGTAGGATTAACCCATCATTCTAGCATTTTGGGCTGTCTTATTATTAACTATATATTTTGCATTTAATTTTATTTAGAATCATTGATGTCCGGGGAAATAATATAAGATTCCTCCCTGCGGTCGGAATGACAATAAGTTGAGGAGAAAAA
>JBAXGW010000108.1:0-9340 GCA_037139195.1 Bacteroidota bacterium | reverse complement strand
AAAGGAAGGAAGATTTATATCCTCCTTCCTAATTTTTTTAACCGGACAACAATGATTTTAAATCTTCAAATTTAAAGAGTGTATTTACCTCTTTATTAAAGCAATATAGATTCTTATTAAATTCATTAAATTCATTTGAATATAATCCATTAAATACTAAATCAACTTTCTTCCTCCCATTATATACAAACATTATTGAATCGTCCTCTCCATTCTCCATCGATATTTTTTGATAAATTTGAAAATTATCTGATACAAAAATGCATCTTTTCTTATATATACAGGTCTTAAAGTTTTTAACATGTACAAGTTTCCCTTGCATTCTAGTCTCTTTTAAGTTTAATTTTACTCCATCAAAAAGCAATATTGAACAGGGATATTTTTTTTGTCCATTAAGCGAATCATATGCCATTGCTACACTTGAAGAAATCCAAACACCTTCTTTGGTTTTTCCAGCTATTTCATAGCCCAAATTAATATTATAAACACTAATGCCATGCTGTAATGGGTTTATTATAAATAACTTTTCATTGCCTGAAAAAAACAAATATTCTTTCCATTTAACAATTTTATTAAAATTGTTAAATGGAAAGAAAGAAGAATCTATTCCAATTTTACAATTATTAAATTCATCTCTAATAATATCAAATTTATTAGAATTTATTTCTATTTTATTTTTATAAAAAAATAAAGTGTCTGTCTTGTTTATTTTCTCTAAATTCACAATTGATTGTATAAATCTAGGTTCAATATTCTGACCTACTGTGAGTTTTACAGTTGAAATAATTGAAATATAAATTAAAAATTTACCAATATTTATCATTGACCAAATATTTTATTCATGAAATAATTTTTTCGACACTATCCTATAAATTCATATTTTATTTTTCTGGAATTTTATATCCAACTTTCTTCCATTCTTTAACAGGAGGTCGTATTAATTCTTTCAACGTGTTAAATACCATTTCAATATCATCATCATGCCTAATAATTTTTTTCTCTAGTTGTTCCAATTTCAAAAGTATTTCTTTATGAGTTAACAACATCTCTCTCATTTTTGAAAACACTCTGATAACAAGAATATTAACTTCTATTGCTCTGTCGCTATTTAAAATGCATGACAACATAGTAACACCTTGCTAAGTAAATACCATTGGATTATATCTAACACCTCCCCAACTTGAGGTCACAATCTGTGACCTCAAATTTTGAAATTCTTCATCGTTCAATTCAAACATAAAATCAGACGGAAATCGTTTTAGGTTTCTTCGAACTGCTTGTTTCAATACTTTTGTTTCTACTCCATAAAGTTCAGCCAAATCTCTATCAAGCATTATTTTTTGCCTCTAATTATATATATTTTACTCACTATAGCTTCTTCTGGAAGCATTATTTGTGAAGTATTTTCAGCCATCTTTTTTTTCTTTATGGTTGGAGGACGCAATTTGCAACATCCAGTTATTACTTTTCAAAAATAATATTTTTTCATTTAACTCGCTGCTTTTTCGGAAAATATAAGTTACATAAGATAAAACTTATTACTCATGCAATTATATAACTTTTCTTAGATATTCGTGAGTCGCTTCGCTAAGTTACTCGCCTCATTATATTGCTTTTAAAGGTGCTCGTGAGTCGCTTCGCTTAGTTACTCACCTCATTATAATGCTTTTAAAGGAGCTCACTTCGACTGCCGCTCAGTGCATCGCGTGAGTCGCTTCGCTAAGTTAATTAACTCCCGTTATTGAGAACCTTTGCATCTGTATAGTTCTAGAGTAGAAAACCATTTGAAGTTGATCTTACTTCAGCACAAGTATATTTTTGTTAAGATAATTGAAGTTTACGCTTTGCTAGATAGTTAATGTCGTTAAGTTTATAATAAGGAATAATATATGAGAAAATACAAAGTAAAAAATATTTATCACATCGAATGCTTCCAATAAGTGGATTAAACAAAACACAAAATAAATCATTTGCATATTATATTTTTTTCTTTTCTTTGCAATATAATTCTTATTAAATGAAGAGCAAAGTAGCTGTAGTTATATTAAATTGGAATGGAAAGAAATTTTTAGCAGATTTCCTTCCTTCTCTAATTAATTCTATTCCTAGCTATTCTTGCATTTATGTTGCCGATAACAAATCTAGCGACAACTCTGTTGATTACGTAAAATCAACTTTTCCTTCTATTAATATTATTATAAATGATGACAACTACGGTTTTGCAGGTGGATATAATGTTGCTCTTAATCAAATTGAAGCAGAGTATTTTGTGCTGCTTAATTCGGATATTGAAGTTGCAAATAATTGGATTGAGCCAATAATAAACTTCATGGATTCTAATCCAAATGTTGGAGCTTGTCAGCCTAAAATATTGAGTTATTTTGAAAAAGATAAATTTGAATATGCTGGAGCATCGGGTGGTTACATCGACAAATTAGGCTATCCATTTTGTAGAGGTCGCATTTTTCAATCGCTAGAAACCGACAATAACCAATATAACGAACCTATTGAAATTTTTTGGGCAACCGGAGCTTGCTTGTTTGTAAGGGCAGAGCTTTACAAAAAGCTGGGAGGACTTGATGCTGATTTCTTTGCCCACATGGAAGAAATAGATTTTTGCTGGCGCTTGGCAAATAAAGGACATAAAATTTATTGCATACCCGAATCAAAAATATATCACGTAGGCGGTGGAACATTGCCAAAAAGCAATTCAAGAAAAACATATTTAAATTTTAGAAACAATCTTTTCTTGTTGTATAAAAATATTCCAAACAATCGATTTTATAGTGTGTTTTTCAGTCGTTTAGTATTAGATAAAATTGCTGCAATTAAATTTTTTATTGATGGCGACATAAAGGACGGATTGGCGGTTTTTAAAGCCTATTTTTCATTTATAAAATCCATTTCTTCTCTCAGAAAAAAACGTAAAGTAATAAACCCTCAGTTTTTCAAAAACGTCTATAATGGATCTATCGTAAAAGAACATTATATAGGCAAAATAAACAATTTCAATGAACTGAAAAACAATTGGTTAAAATAACTGGTTGCTCTATTTCAGATTAAACCGCTATATATTAAATAAACTTCTTAATTCCTCGAAGCGAGTATAATTTGCCTCTCCATACTTTTTCATTTCATCGCAAATTAGCTCAATCGGCTTTGGATTTAACAAATACTTTTCGGATTTTGAATAGAATTTATCGGCGAAACAAACTATTTTTTCTTCAATGCTTTCGGGCAACATATTTTCGTGTGGAATTGGCAAATTTTTTGAAATAATTTCGGCTTCGCTTAATCCAACTCCAATATGTGTTTTGCAAACTCTAGCATGCATAGGAAATCCTTCCGCTAATAATATTTCAAACCCAATCATTCCATGTTTAATATAAGGTTCAGAACCATTACAGCCAATACTCGGCGCATTAACGCCTATTATACCTATATCATGAAGCAAAGCTGATTCAGCAAGGAATTCTTTGTCAATTTTAATAAAATTGCAATTTAAGGCTATTTCTAACGCTTTTTCGGCAACTTTATATGAATGAATCAGCAAATATTTTTTTGCCTCAAGTGAAGAGCTAAAATACTTATCGATCAGCGATAAAGGATTCATTTATTTAACATTTTCGTTTAGTACTTTAATTAAATCATCGCCCCATTTATTTTTTGCTATCATAATTCCATCTTTATTTATTAAAACACCAACTGGTGTCTGATAAACAAAATAATTGCTCACATTAACCGATGCAAATCCTTTAAAATCACAAACATTTATCCATCCTGTATTTAATTGATTCAATGCTTTTTGCCATTTGTTTTTATCAGTATCTAAAGAAAAAGAAAAAACCTCTAAATTCTTATCTTTAAATTGCTCATATACCGATTTAATTTTGGGAATTTCCTGCATGCAATGCGGGCAACCCGATGACCAAAACAATAATAAAACATTTTTTTTACCCACATAATCAGACAGTTTAACTTCTTTTCCCGAAATATCAGAACCTAAAACATCTGTATATTTTTGTCCCATTGCCATGTTTCTCATTTTTTCAATTCGTTCTTTATTCTCTTGAACAACAGGCAAAGTAGAACATCCTTCAAGATGGTTATCCATAATATATAAAACAACTTCAATTGGTCCAAATCTATTAAAATTTCTAATCAAATATATTATAACATTATCTCTAACAATTTCATTATTAGCCGTATTAACCTTCATCATTAAAGCATCTATTCCTGCTTTGTACCCTTTTTCTGTCTGATAACAAACTTTAGAAAAGAAAGTTTGCAACCTTTCAAAAACATACGGATTATTGAAAACCTCAGGATTTTTTAAATCCCACGAATTAAAGAAATTATTAATTTGCAATTCGTGTTCTTTTGTTAAGTAATTTTTATCTAAAGTAATATTTGAAATATCAGGTTCTAAAAGCATGTTAATCAATACTTTTGAAGTATATGTATTGGGATATTTTGATTTAATTTTATCTATTTCATTTTTCACAAACCCATTTAATTGGGATACCGAATTTTTCAAATTCATCAAATCAGCTTCTTGAAAAGTTTGTAATTTCATTAGGTTCGACCGAGTTTTACTTACAAACATTAAATTGACTTTCTGTGAATTAAATACAGATTGAAATTTGTAAAAAGCAGCATTTTCATCATTAAAACAAAGATTTGTAGAATCTTTTAAATTTTTAATGTCTATCACGATATCAACACTCGATTCTTTTGAAGTAAAGATATAATCAACATACTGAAAACCACTAATTGTCAACTTATAAGCACCATTTGAAAAAAACTCTTTTCTTTTTATTGTAAACTTATTATTTATCACTTTCGCCGAATCTACCAGCTTAATATCTCCTCCAGAATAGGAATACAATTTTATATTATCCAAGGCTAAAACTCCTGTATTTAAAAGAGTTCCATTAATAGTTGTTTGAGAATACACATCAACAATAGCAAACAAACAAACAAAAAACAATATTTTTTTCAGCATGACTAATTGATTTTCAACAAATTTATAAAAAAATAAAATATTTATAACACCACTACAAACATTATTAAACATTAAAATTACTGATTTTTACCTCAGCATCAGTTAAAAACCAGTTAAATAGAGTTAACAAAACGTTAATTAAGTTTTGAAAGCTAATTAAAAACACTAAATTTGAGCTATGAATAAACGAATTTTAACAGGTTTAATAATCCTTATGACATTTGCTCTTTTTGGCATTATTGTCATTCAAGCACTTTGGATTAACAACGCTATTAAATTACGCCAAGAACAATACAACAATTCCATATCAAGAGCATTAAACAGCGTTGTTAAAAAGATAGAAACTAAAGAATCAGTCAATTACCTATCAAAGAACAACCAAATTATTTCAGGACTACAACGAGTTGACTCCTCTTTTTTAAATTGGTTTTACGACGAAAAACCCAACCAATCGCATTTCAATCCCGAAAACAAAACAAGACACAGCGTAACAAAGCCAGAAAACGACATAATAAAAAAGAATTTAATTGGTCGCTCTTACAGAAAAACAACTATTTTAAAAGATGGAAAAGTTCAAACCATAAGCGAACAAGAAACTCCTATTTACGGAAACGATAAAGACTTTGAAACCGATTACAACCGTTCTTACATAAATAAAATGAACAAAATCAACGAAACAGTAAACCAATTGTTTTACGAATTTGAACATCGAAATTATTCAATTGAAGAAAGAGTTAATATAAAAGAACTTAAAACTCTGATAAAAAGCGAACTTGCAAATGTTGGAATCAATAAAAACTTCAATTTTATCATTACCGAAAAAACAAAAAAAAATAAAATATTATTCTCTAGCATTGGATTCGACACTAACAAAATTGAAACTGCTGTTTTTGCAAAACTCTTTCCAAACGACATCATAAACAAAAACAATTACATATTCATTCAGGTTGAAGGCTTAAGCGGATTAATTTATCATGCGGTTAAAAACCTTCTCATTGGATCAATCCTTTTCACATTAGTCATTTTGGCCGTTTTCATAATCACCCTTTTCGTAATTGTAAGGCAAAAGAAAATATCGGATATGAAAACAGATTTCATAAACAATATGACACACGAATTTAAAACACCCTTAGCCACTATTTCCCTTGCAGCTGACTCAATCAAAAACCCGAAAATAATCGAAAACAAAGAAAACATATTAAACTTTCTTAAAATAATTAAAGACGAAAACAACCGAATGAATAGCCATGTTGAAAAAGTACTTCAAATGGCAATGATTGACAAAGGAGAATTTGAAACAGAAGCAGAACTTATTGATGTATTGACTCTTATCGAAAACGCAGTTCATAACATCAGTATTCAGATAAAACAAAAAGAAGGCGAAATCAAACTCGCCTTAAATGCTCAATCACATGTAATTAACGTAGACGAAACCCATTTTTCGAATATAATTCACAATTTACTTGACAATGCAAACAAATACAGCCCGCAAAACCCCCAAATAAAGATAAACACATATAATTCAAACAACAAATTATATATTGACGTTATCGACAATGGAATTGGAATAAACAGCGGAGATTTGAAATATATTTTTGAAAAATTCTATCGTGTTCATACAGGCAATATCCACAATGTCAAAGGTTTTGGACTAGGGTTAAGCTATGTAAAAAAAATGACAGAGTTATTTGGCGGAAAAATTGAAGTTAAAAGCGAAATAGGAAAAGGCTGTATATTTACACTCGAATTTCCATTATCTAAAATAAAATAATATGGATAGAAAGTTTAAAATTTTCATGGTAGAAGACGACCTGAACTTCGGAAATGTCTTAAAATCGTATCTAGAAATTAACGATTTTGATGTTACATGGATTGACGATGGAGGAAGCGCAATAAGCGAATTTAAGAAAGGGAATTTCGACATTTGCCTACTCGATGTTATGCTTCCGAATATTGATGGTTTTGAAATAGCTAGAGCCATAAAAATGACATCAGAAACACCAATTGTTTTTTTAACTTCTAAAACATTAAAAACCGATATTCTTGAAGGCTTTAAAATTGGCGCTGACGACTATATAACTAAGCCTTTTGATTCGGAAGTATTACTGATGAAAATTAGGGTAATACTAAAAAGAAGCACAAATTCTTCCAACCTACTTCACGATATCAGCGAATACAAACTAGGAAAATATGAATTCTTTCCAAAATCTAGGTTAATTACCGATGGCAAAATAGAGCAAAAGCTTTCGCCAAAAGAATCTGATTTACTTAAAATGCTTTGCATTCATCAGAACAGAGTTTTACCCAGAGAAACAACACTAAAAGAAATTTGGGGTAACGATAATTACTTCACTGCCAGAAGCATGGACGTTTACATTACAAAACTCAGAAAATATTTAAGCGACGAACCACTGGTTCATATAGAAAACATCCATAGCACTGGATACATTTTGCATGTTAGATTACCTGAATAATAAATTGCTAAAATCAGAATCCAAAGAAAGGCTTTAAAAACCTTTATAATCTAGAGACTGTCATAAAATTATAATTTCATAATTATCATGAAGTTTAAGCTTTAAGACAGTCTCTATTTATTTAACCTCTTCAATATCAAAAAAATATTGCATCAAATTATAAAAACGCCCTTTTACCCTTTCTTTCATCAATTCCACCATCTCAAAGCTTTCTTTTTGCTCCTCGTTGGTTATTTCAACTTCGTTTTCAAAACTTTTATAACAGTTTTTCAATGTAACTTTTTGCCTTCTTTTGGCTGAAGAATAAATTTCCATATAATAAAATTTAAGTTTTATGAATTAAATAATTTAAAATATTTATTTGAAATACTTCATTTACATTGAACAAAAATACATCACTAAACTATTGTATTATAAATTATTAAGCAATAATTTAAGCTTAAATATATTTATTAAACAAAAACTAAATCAACTTAATTTTAAGTTTAATCACAAACTTAATACACTTAACATATTGCTTAATTAACTTAATTGTTTTATATTTACAGTCTTAATTTCCGATGACTATATGCTTAAATTCTCTTTTCAGGAAGATTCAATGAAACAAATATTGCAAAACTCTTTTGCGATACTTCCTGGTATTTACAAGGCTTTAACCATATACTTTGCTCCTTCTGAAAGCTCCATTAAATCATTTTCTCTTATCAATAATCAAGAATTTGACGAGATGAACACCGCTGATTTTGCTGGCACTATCGAACATTTTAGAAAAAAAAGACTAACCTTTTCGTGGCAAAAACCCGATGAGATACCCTTTGAACAAAAGAAACCTCAAAACAATCAATTAGATGTTTTCGACGAACTTGAAGCCAGTGTTTTAACTATTTATATCCCAAATAAATACGATCATAAAAACGATTTAATAATCCTTTTTATGAAACCTCAGTTAAGTTCATTGGGAATAATGAAAGATAATTTGCAATTAAGTACCGAACACAAATCAATTATTGGCACAATTACCCGGAATTGGATTTTAAAGACGCTAGAAACGATTGAAAATGACAAATCAGCGTATCAATCTATCAGCGACAACACAAGGTATATTATTGAAAAGCAAAATATCTTAAAAAGAGATTACGAACAAACAAAAGAAAAATATGGCGAAAGCTTAATTAATTTTGCAAAATATTATTTAGATGAAATTTGTAAAAAAAATAATTTGGGCGAAATTTTCTTTACAGAACAAGCATTGCGCTTAATTAAGTTTTACAGTGGCGAAATAAATCGCTTAAAAGAAATAATGGAGCAAGCTGTTTTTTACGTTTACAATTTATATTCAGACACCGAAAACTATCAAATAGAAATAGACGAAGTTCATCTTCGTTTTGACAAAAGCTCACCTAAAAAATCAGAAATTAAAACTATTATAGCACCCCAATATTTTAAAAGCATTCAGCTGCTCGACAAACTTAACGAAGCCTTAAAAGAGGTTGTTGAAAGAAACGAAAATATCACTGGTCTTAATGTTGGGAACGCATGTAAACCTCCTATCTCGGCTCCTGCCATTACCGATTCAATAAAAAAACACAAAGCTAAACTCATCTATTTATTAGAAAAATATCCCGACAAGTGGATAAAGTTGAGACTGGAATTTAAGCCAATTATAAATATTCTTCCTTTGAACACCAGCGAAAAAAAATTCGCATAAGGGAATTTCATTTTTTTTAAGCTTCGATGAGACATTAAACTCGATTGTACTTGACCTTTTCCAGAACGTCCTATAATATGCAAAAATATTAACAAAAACACTATTGTCCGATTAAAATGCGAAAACAATTTTATCAAACAATATATGCTTGAT
>JBAXGW010000107.1:0-9430 GCA_037139195.1 Bacteroidota bacterium | reverse complement strand
TTCTGTCTTTATGTAGCAAATTGTCCGCTGTGTCGTTTTTTTTTACACTTGCCCCTAACGTTCTCGCACTTGCTGTTCGGTGGCGATTTTAACCGATAAATTTTCTAGAAAGCACTTAAGTTTGCCTTACTGCTTTCCTGTCCAACATGCTACAAACCCGCCACTGACAGCAAATGCGTGTTAGCAGCTGTGGTTTCTATATTAATTACAGTTTTGTTCAATAATTATTTTTGCTTTTTCATTCTTATAACCTTTTTCCACAGCCAATTTCCAATACATACAAGCACTGTCTTTATCACCTAATTGAAATTTACAAAGCCCAATACTGAAATATGCTTCACCAAAGTCTGGTTTCAATTTGACAGCATACTCAAAATCTTTAATAGCTGCCACACTTTCTTGTATTAATAATTTTCCAAGACCCCTATTATAAAATGCAGATGAATTTGTTGAGTCCATGGAAATTGATTTATCAAGATCTTTAATACCAGAAGTGTCTTTTAATGTAATCTTTGCAAGTCCAAGATTACATAGTATAAGGGGATTATTTGGATTTTGTTTATTTGCTTGTTCAAGGTCAGTAACTGATTCTTGAAATTTTTGAATTTTGACATAAGTTATTCCTCTTCTTGTCAGAGCCTCTGTCTGATTGGGAATAACTTTCAGAAGTTGGTTATAGTTGTCGAGTGCTTCCTGAAACTTTCTTTGAAATTCGAGAGCCTGACCTTTATTAATATATGCAGGAACAAAATCATTTTTTTCCTTGATTGCTAAGTCATATTGTTCAACTGCCTTCTCATAAAGTTCTTGTTTATATAGAAGGTCACCTCTCCTTAAATAATCTTCATGCGTTGTCTGAGTGCAAGAAGAAAAAGTTATTGAGAATGTAATTCCAATAAAAAATAAAATCTGTTTTGTCATATTGTATTTATTTTACCATTGCTGCTAACGTTTTGCGTATTTGTTGTGTTTGGGAGTTTGAAACGTTTTCTTATCCCCTGTTAGTAAAGCTACCAAAAAGCGTTAAGAACTCCAAATGCGTCATCAGCCCAAATACAATAAATACGCTGTTAGCGGTTGTTTTTTATTTGTTGAGTTCCTTCAGTTTATTTAAATTTGATTCAATCAATTGATTTATACTTTCAAGTTTCTTTTTATCTGAATCTAAATGGTATTTAAGCATTGATTGCATAGTCTCACACGATTCCTTTCTTAGATTACAATATTCTGTCAGAATATCAACTCTCTCTTTTAAATATGGGGGTAAATCAGTTAATGAAGTTAATATTTTTATATTTTCGTTCCATAACTCAATCCCTTCGTTTCTAAATCGGTCATAATATAGTTGTACTTTTTCGTTTGGAATATAAGATAAATTTTCACGATACATCCATAATGCCTTCTCTTCGTTTTTACCAAATTCCGTCATTGCATTTTGAAAATCTCCTTCTTTATTAGGAATAACTCTTGGGGCAATTAAAATGGCTAATAATAAAAAGGCAACCAATCCATAAGAAATAAACTTTGAGTATTTCGGCTCACGTATTGCAGGGTAATATGCAAGTCCGATGATAAAACCGCTTGTGAGACCTCCAATGTGGGCAGCATTATCAATACCTTCCTTAGTTAATCCATAGTATAAATTATAGATGATAAATATTACGATGCTTGATAAAAGGTTCTGTCTTGAATCTTCAGGAATACTGAAATTTTTAGAAAATAGTAATGATAGGAATAATCCGTAAATTCCGAATATTGCACCTGATGCCCCTATTGAAACTATATTGGTATTGTACGAGATGCTAGCTATACTCGCAAAGACACCTGTAACAATATAAACTAATAAAAATCTGTTTTTCCCAAACTTCTTTTCTAATAAGCCACCAACATAGAGCAAAGCATACATATTTAAGAGCAAATGGATTAACCCTCCATGTAGAAACACGTTTGTAAATAATCTCCAATATTGGCCATCTAGAGTAATAGCTCTTAAATTGCCACCCCATTGTATTAAAGATTCTACCGAAGGTTCAAGTGGATGAACACCACATAATACCATTACAAGGAATATAACGATATTCAAATAAACAATAATCGGGGTATAGAAATAGTCCTTGGTGGGTTTAAGTAACTCAATAGCTTCCTTAAGAGCCTTTTTTCGTTCTATTTTTTTTTGCCTCTTTTCTATTTTAGCTTCTTTTTGATTTTCAATTAGTTTTTCAATTAATTCTTCTTTGACTTTTAATAATTCTTCTGTTGCTAGATTTCTTTTCTCTAATTCTTCAATTGCTGCAACATAAGCTTCATCCTCATATTTATTTTTATTGTCAATTAACTCAAGTAATTCCTTGTCTGAATTCTTAGACATTATTTCTGAAAAACTATTCTCCATATTATTAAACTAATTTGTTGAGTAATCATTAAAATAACCGCTAACGGTTCGCGTGTATGAGTAGTGGCGGACTTCGGAACACTTTCCTATCAAGATACACCGAAGTTGATGCGAGGTAGAACGCTCAAATACGCTACAAGCCCCGCCATTACTTATACACGATGTTGGGCAAAGTAGTTCTTGTCAATGTTTAATTTATCAGTTTTTATTTTCTGCATGTAAATATCTCTACACATGCAAACATTTAATCCTTTTGCTCCTGGTGGAACTAATCCATATTTGCAATAAATGTCTGATAATCCATTTTTTACTTTTTGATAATATTCTAAATCAGGTGCTTTCATTGAACCCAAAACTGGTCTACCAAAAGGAATCCAAACAGAAGCTATCGGAACAATACCCTTGGAAGCTAAATAATCAGCACCTTCTAGTACACTATCAGCAGGTTCAAGTCCGATAATAAAATTACTACACGCTTTGCCTTTCCCGTATTTTCTTGCAACATATTCCAATGCATCTAAATGACGTTGTCTTCCTGTGAACTTAATTTTTCCCGGCATTATCTTTTTGGCCAGTTCTTCATCCCAAATTTCAAGACTCATTGAAATCCTGTCTGCGCCAGCTTCAAATAATTGGTCAACCATTTCTGGATTTTTGGGTGGAGTTGTGTAAATCAAAATCTCTCCCTTTATATTTTCTCGTCCTACTCGCTTGTTTATTGCATCTAATATTGCTTTAATTTTATCGCATTCAGCTTGAACATTAAAGGTTGAACCACCAGTAATTTGAATACTGTCAACATATTTTTCCTTTATTACTGCATATTCTACAATCTCGGCAACATCATCAGGGGTTGGGTAAATCGGCAATTTCCTTTTTCGTTTTGTTAAACTGTCAAGCTCACCCCCTGAATAACAGTATTGACATGGTTCTCCTGCGCATGCGTAATCACATTTCCATAAAAGTTGAAATGAAAGCCATTGTGTCCCTTGTAAAACAGAATTTCCAATGAATGGGATTCCTGTCTTTGTTTTTTGTTTATAAAAATCTGTCGACTGGGGAAAGGTTACGTTTACTAATTTTTGTTTTTTATGAAAAATTGCTGGATTATTAGAATCGTCGAGGTCTAAACGAAAGTCAGTTTTTATCTGAGAAAAATATTTTAATTGTTTCAATGTATCCCACGATATAGCTGATTTGATATAATCCATGTGAAATGCTAAATCGGTCAGCTGCACAATAGTATCATCTGGCAATATGATAGTATTGCATTCTAAAGGATTAGGTGATAACCGAACTTGTCCTTTAAACTTCTTGTAAATCCGATTAGATACTTTAACTCCTCTGCTCACCAAAAGTGCTTTTAAATCAACTGTATCTATTATTTTATTGTCGTATTTTATTTCCATATTCTATCTAGTTTCGTGCGGTCTCTTACTATTTTGCCCAACGCCTGCCACTTGCTTTTCGGGCGGTACTTTCAGCGGAAAATACCAAGTGTCGAAGCGATACTTTACCGCCTGAAAGCAAATGGCTGTTATGCCTTCGCCTTTTTTTATGCAGCTTCATTCGCTATTTTGTGATGTCCAAAACTTCGTTTACTTTATACAAATTTGGCAAATTCTGCGATTTAATTCTAAATTGACTTCGCTTTTTAATTTTTGGTTTTGTAGAAGCATTTTCCATTTTAATTCCTGGGTCGTAATATATATTTCCTCTTGCCATTTGTCCAAGGAATAATTGAAAATCAGTTCCTGTCCCTAAAATTATATTGTTCCCATATTTGTATTGTCTTTCGTTTTTTGTTTCAGAAAGTGACGGAACATAACACGCCTGATTGTGTTTTCTGTTCCAATGTAAAAGCATAGATGCAAAACTCCATGATGCCGTTTCGTTTCCTTTTATGTCTACCAAAGAAATTCGTCCGTTTGTATTTCTAATTTTGCCACTTTCAGCATCAAAGCCGATCAACTGCATTTCTAATTTAGTTAACGAATGTCTAGCGCCTGTTTTGTGAACTCCTCCAAAATTTATTCGATCTTCTCTTCCTGTTTTGTCTGCATAACCATATAGCCTTAAAAATGTTTCTGCTCCTTCGGTTTTATAAATTCCGTCTGTTGGTTCGGGTGTCATTAAAGTTATGACTGCAGAATTTACTCTTGCAAAATTAGCAACACCAAATTGTTTTACTTCCCAACCTAAAAAGTCGGGTTCAGAATAGCCGTTTGGTGTAATTCCTAATTCTGCTTCCAAGGTGTAACCGCCACAATTTGGAGCTTCACAAGCCATAAGATTTCCAAGTCTGTCAAGTCGTTTTGATTTTATCCATCCCAATTCATGAATGCGAAGCAATTCTGTAATTAAGTCAGCTTTATTATTTGCCACTTGTGGCAATTCAATAACTTTAAAAACACCGTGGTCAGTTATATTTTGTTGGTTTTCAAATTCACTTGCAATTTCAGAATTTGGGTCAGCAACATAACCTAAAATCGTTCCGTTTTTAGCAACGGAAAAGAACAATAACCTATCTGCAAGCCTTTGGGTCATTAATGCTGAAGGTGGATTTTGACATTTTGCCAAAAATCCTGAAAATCTAACTTCCGGATATTTAGGGTAGAGGATAAGTTGAGCGTTTGGTGCAGGAAATAAATTCCCATCTTCTGCAATCCAAGAGAAATTTATAGATGCTTTAAAGCGTTCTTTATTCCAATCTCCAGCTTCTTCATTTTTGATTTCTGAAATTGGCAAAATATTTAGAATTTCAAAACTACCACCGAAGTAAACTTGATTTTTTGAATTATCATTTGGTGAAAGTTTTTTGATATAGATTTTTGTGCAGCCGTTATCAATGAACAGCGACTTTAGATTTTGTAGGTTCATTGATTTTCAATATTTCATTTATAATATTCTTCCCAACTGCTTGAATTAAAGGAGTTACTACTGAATTGCCAAATTGTTTATATGCTTGATTGTCTGAAACAGGAATTATAAAACTATCAGGAAAACCTTGTAGTCTTGCACATTCTCTTGGTGTTAAACGTCTTGGATTTAAACCATCTTGTGGTATTAAAATTTCCGCTCCGTCTTTATAATATCTTGCACTCATTGTTCTTGAAACACCATCTAAATTAGTCAAACCAAAACCAAAACCGTTGCCTTTTGCTTTATGTTTTTTTGCGTATTCTTGTAGGTAATTCCAAAGTTTGTTAGACAAAGTGTATTTGGGGTCAACTTCATTTTCTAATATATCTCTGACTGCAAATCTTGTATTTTCAATTTTAGGAAATTGAAATGTTTCTTCGCCATTAAAAACATTTTTATTAAAGCCTACGATTATAATTCGTTCTCGATGTTGCGGCACAAAATGTTGTCCGTCTAAAACTTTGAAATGAATAGAATAACCTATTTCTTTAAGGGTTTCTTTTATGATTGTGAAAGTTTTTCCTTTGTCGTGAGACACAAGATTTTTTACGTTCTCCAACATAAATGACTTTGGCATTTTGTGTTTTATAATTCTTGCAACGTCAAAAAACAATGTTCCTTGAGTTTCGTCTAAAAAACCGTGAGCTCTGCCCATGGCGTTTTTCTTAGAAACTCCTGCAATAGAAAAAGGTTGACAAGGAAAGCCACCTAATAAAATGTCGTGGTCTGGAATTTCTGCTTCAGAAATTTTTGTAATGTCGCCAAATGGAACTTCTCCAAAATTGGCATCATAAGTTTTTTTTGAATACGTATCCCATTCACTTGTAAACACACATTTACCACCAAGATTTTGAAATGCCAATCTTATCCCACCAATTCCTGCGAATAAGTCAATAAATTTAAACTTTGGTGTTGTTGGTGGTGGAAATGGAATATCCCATTTTATTGGTAAATAATATTGAAAATCAGGTTCTTCAATAATGCATAATTTATCATGTAAGTCTGTCAAATATGCAGTTGCAGTTGGCTTGTAATATTGAGAAACGCCATTTTTGTGGTTTTGAAAAAAGTGCGTCAGATGAGCCAAGTCGTTGTTTCCCGTCTTGGTAATCTCTAATCTGAGTTTGTTTTTTATGTCTGAATACTTCATGCTCATTTAGTCTGCAATATCGTTATTTTTTTTCAATTGAGTTTAAAAGTCGGATTAAAACTATTAACAAATTTATGTTCATCTAATGTCGGCTGTGGTCGTTTTTAGGATGAGGCATAACGTTTTGGGGCTTGGCGAAGTGGGGGATTAGAAGTACAAATGTTCAAATTAGCACTAATGTTGATAGAAGTACAAATGCTCAATTTAGCACTAATGCCCCCATTTTGCCAAACCCCTGTTAGTGGCTGTGCTTTTATGTTACTAAGTCGCCTAATTCATTTTTTAAATTGTCTATTTTCTCTATCGCTTCCCACTTACTTGTTATTACTTCCTTTATTTTGTTTGTAATAAATTCTCTTTGTTTCTTGTCTGTGTCAATTGGCAACATTAATTCTTTCCAACGTTCAGCAATGTTTGGCAAAGTCGTTTCAATTAGTATTTTATTCTTCGCTTGTAAGTGTGTTAGCTTGTGTGATAACAAGTAGAGTAAATAATAAGGATTTAGTCCGTATTCGTTTTCTTCT
This sequence comes from Bacteroidota bacterium, assembly GCA_037139195.1. Taxonomy (GTDB): domain Bacteria; phylum Bacteroidota; class Bacteroidia; order Bacteroidales; family JAHJDW01; genus JBAXGW01. The sequence goes on along the minus strand of JBAXGW010000107.1, from coordinate 2,442 downwards.
TCTGTTACTCGTAAAATTAAAATCTCTCTTGTATAAAGTGCTTCTTTGTCAAATGGTGAAACCATTGCAACACTTCCAATTCTATAACTTCCACGTCTTACATAAACTACATCACCTGCTTCAAGGTTTTTATTTTTACCTTTCTTTTCAAGATAAATTTCAGTTGTAATTTTTGCAGTTGGGTCTTTATAAACTTCCCAATTTACATTGTCCTTAACTCTTACGTAAGGGACTTCTCCTTTTCCTTTATATTCTGCTGGTGGCGAACCGTGTCCATCAAATGAAGTTATGATGCCTTTTCTCATTAGTTCTTTGATTGGCACAAGTTCCAAACTTTGTGCTTTTGCAATACTTTCAATTTCTTTTAGTTTGTTTTGCCAATAGTAACGTGGCACAAAAATGTTTTTTGTTATTGCTGATTTACTTTTTACTTTGAAGCAATATTTAGTAAATTTATTGCTTTCCAATTCTTCAATTATCAAAGGAATATCGTCCCAAAGTTGAGTTTTATTTGCTTCCTTTTTTATGTAATCCCAACGAAATATTTCTTTTCCTTGATGGTCGTGTCCGATTTCTTCTGCAACAGCCATATTTATTTCGTCTTGTTGAGGTCTGTTTTTTTCAAGCACAATAACAACGCATTTTGCATTGTTATGAGGTCTGAAAGTATTATGAGGTAGGTCTAACATCCAAGTTACGTTATTGTTGCGTAACATATAATGTAAAACATACCTTGATTTTGGGGCGTGAAAAAACGTTTCTGGTAAAACTATCCCCATTCTGCCACCATCTTTAAGTAATTTTAAAGAACGCTCTATAAATAATATTTGTATCGTTTCTTCTTTTTTGATTTTATTAGTTTTGGAATAAGAATTTATTTCTTTTTTCCAATTGTATGCTAAATCAAATTGCTTTAATTTTTCTTCTCCCTTTACTTTAATATCTTTTCCGAATGGTGGATTTGCTAATAGAACATCAAATTTATCTAAGTCTATTTGTTGCCTTGTTGTTGGCTTCCATTCTGCTGGTAGTTTCAAACTGTCTTCACAAAAGATACCACCTTTACCATCACCTAAAATTGCCATATATGCTTTGGCAACCTTACTCAAAAAATCATCTTTTTCTAAACCTTTGATACATTTAATTGCAGAAGATAATTTTTCTTCATTTAGTGCAAGGTCGCTCCAACCATAATCTAATGCTTGTTTATCAAGAACTTTCCAAATATGTCGTAAACTTTCAACCAAAAAACCGCCTGTACCACAAGCTGGGTCAATTAGTAACTCGTTTGGTTGTGGGTTGATTATTTCAACCATTAATTTGATTACATTTCTTGGTGTAAAAAACTGTCCTTGTGCTCCTTTTAATGAATATCCAATAAATGTTTCAAATGCGTCAGCGATAATATCTCTTTCGCTTTCAATTAAACAGAAATTTTGAAGTTCACCAACTACATATTTGATACTGTCAGCATCAAGTTTAATCTCATCTGCAACTTCAATTACTTCACTATATTTTGTTTTAACTTTTTCAAATATTTCAATAATGCGGTTCTTAACAACTTTTCCTTCTTCTTCAATTCCTACTCTAAATGAAACATCATCATCTTTTTTAGTAAATCTTTCATCATAGATTTTGCAAAAAATCAAATTGATTAATTGCTGTGCAATTATTTCATCTCTTCCTGTTCCTGTTGCGTTACCTGCTAAATGGTTTCGGATTGAATTAAAAATTACTTTTAAGTTATGAGTTGGTTTTAGGTCTTTTCTTTTGAACTTTCCAATGTCTTCAAGGCGTTGTCCTTGAATAGGAATGTTTGGAATTTCTTCAAAATGAACTTTACCTTTTGTTTCATATTTCTTTAAAAATATTCTTTCACTACCATTGAACCAAACACCGATATAAGCATTTGAAAATTTTAGATAGTCTTGTAGTTGTGTAATGCCATCATTACGAGTTTTCTTTTTACACTCAATTATGATATACTCGTTAGTGTCAATTTTCTTGTTGTTAGAAAAAACAATAATGTCAAGAGGATATGATTTTGTTGTGTCAGAAGGATTAGCTTTTACACGATATTGAGGTCGTGTTTGAATTTGGTCTTTTGAGTAACCATAATCTTCTACAAGTTGTTTACAAAATACTTGTACTGCTTCTATTTCTTCTGGTGTCGCCTTGACTTGTTCATTAGAAATATAGTCAAATATGTACCCATCTTTTAATTCTTCGGCTTCCGTTTTAGTCATTCTTTAATTTATGTTGATGCGTTGTTTTATAATTTTATTATTTGTCGTCAAAGATACTTTAATTATGAGTTATCTTGGCTATATTTGGCTTCATAATGTTGTCAGTCAATGTTGGAACGAGTTGTCTGTTAGCATTGCCACTAACGCTCCGCCACTTGCTTTTCGGGCGGTACTTTCAGCGGAAAATACCAAGTGT
>JBAXGW010000106.1:0-9544 GCA_037139195.1 Bacteroidota bacterium | reverse complement strand
CCATCCCCTAAAGATAGGCATTTTTTAAGATGAGCTAAGGGGATACCCAGTTAAACTTATTTTAAAGGTTCAATTTTAAATAACAACAGATAGAAATCACCTCATTGTAGTCTGTTACAAATGAATTAATACATACAAAATTATCAAACACCACTAAAGTCCCAATTGAATAGCAAAGTGATTTTATGCCCAGTGATTTTGTTTTCCGTGTCATTGCAGTTTGTTTTGTCAAGTCGATACTAAAAGTAGGAGTAAAAATACTTTTCTAAACGATCAATTTTACCCGTTTTATTAATTGCGCTTGTTTGAATAATGTTTCCATTTTTGTCATACACATAAATCCAAGAAAAGCCATAAGAGCCATCGGCTTCATAAATCTTTATTTCGTCTATATATCCGAAATGATTGTAGATGTATTGTGATTTTGTTCCTTTATTATGAAAACTGTTGCACGTTTCAACTTTCCTGCCTAAACTGTCAATGAGGAAAATGTTTTCGAGCTGCCCATTGGTAAAATATTTTATTTCTTTTCCATTCGTATTAAATTCATAAGTATGAGTGTTTTTTTTCGATTCCTCATTCGCTTTATAATAGAATTTCTCCTCTATTAAATTCCCTTTCTTATCATATTTGTATTTGCTTACAATATTACCTTCAATCTTTTTAGATAAAAATCCGAACTTGTTATATGAATATTTTACAGACTCAACATTTTGTTTGTCTATATATATTCTTGTTGTTTTCACTAACTGTTCCGATTTGTTATGATGATACTTTTCTATATAATATACGGAACTATCATATTCATAATAACGTGTTTGAATTAAAATTCCATTCTTATTAAAATACTCTCTCGTTGTGACAGATGGCTTTAAAGTGGAATCTTGTATAAGTATGTCATAATTAACGGTAGTTCTTGTTTTTATTTTTTGAATTTTAATTATAGTAGGATTTGAAAAATTGGTATAAGGATAAACATCGGTGTAAATTAGTGCCAAATTTTTATTTGTCGTTGAAATTGGTATAGAAACTTTACATCCAAAAATTACAATTGAAAATATCAATAAATGTTTTAACCTTAAAAAGGTTTTTATACAACAATTATTTTTAGTCATTATTGGTAAGCGTTTAACTGTCGGCATCACATGACACATAACACATGTATATGTGGAGGATTATGTTCTTTTGGAGCATAATACATCCTTATTATTATTCCAAAAAACATTGACAATGTTGGCATATAGATTTTTTTTACAAATATAACAATCAAGAAAAGAAAATACAAATTAATAATAATCATGAAAAACTCAAAAATCTGCGTCTTTAAACATCACATTATTAAACTATTAGATTTTTAACATCCATTTTCTGGTCTAAAACTCATATTATTTCAACAATATTATTTCTGGATTTTCTGTAGAAAATAATATGCGACTTAACGATTGAAGCTCTGTATCCTTTTTTGATATAGTAAAAAAGATTTCCACTTTCAAAGTGCTCTGCAATAAATTCAATTTCGTCTAAAATTAAATTATAATATCTATCAGCTTGTTCAAGCGACCACTTTTCGAAAGTGAACAGCCAGATATTTTCTATATCTTGATTAGCTTTCTCGCTTATAAAATATCTCATTTCTTCAGGTGTTTTGCATGAAGATTTTTAAGATTTTTTTCACGGTCAAACTCTTTTATTAAACCGCTCTTTTCACCAATTTCTAGCTCCTTTCTCAATGCCTTATTTTTATTTTCTTCATTTTCGAGAAGACGAAGTGCACTTCTAATAACTTCGCTAACAGACGAAAACCTTCCAGTAGAAATTTTCTCATTAACAAAATTTTCGAAATATTCACCAAGTAATATTGATGTATTCTTTGCCATTGTAATTTATTTTCAAAAACACCAATTCTTGGTATTAATTCAAAATAAAGGATTAACTTTTTTTGATGAAATAAGTTGATTCTTTATGACTAAAAACTAATTATTTTACATATTATTTATTATTACCGAATATTTCATTTGAAATAAATCTATTATTGAAAATTTCTATAAGAAGCCAATGAATAGAACTAGGCATTTGGGAGAGTATTGTGTTTTGTTTTTGCTATTTAATAATATTGTATTTTACTTGAATTGTTAATGTAACCTCTATTGAAGGTTCAGTATTGGCAGGATTAATAATCTTATCGAAAGAAGAATAATCAATTTTGTCATAGTAAAATGTTTTGAATTTAGACAATTTCTTTACAGAACGTTCACTTTGATAATCTTCAAAATATTTTAATTCTGCCGATTTGTAACCTCTATATAAATCTTTTGGATAATAACTTGAAAAGCTTTCAGCATATATTTGAGCATTAGGTTTAACTTTCATTTCAGTCAACTCAATATACATTTTCTTTTTCTTTTGAATTACTTCTTTAGCAACAACAAATAGTTCGTCGTAAATTTTTGATATATCGTTAATTAAATAATCTACTTTTGCTAAATCAAAAATGCTATCTTGAGCTGCAAATGTTATTAAATCTTCAATTTGATCTGGCTTGTTGTATTTAATGATTACGTTTTTTGATAGCTCAAACCCTTTTAAATATTCTGTAAAATCAATCTTCGTCATTTCTGATTTCTTTACGTCGAACACTCGTGTTTGTGTTATAATATCAGTATAAATTTCAGATTCTTCAATGCCTAGTTTTTTAATGTTATTGATAAAACTTTTTAATCGTAAATTTATTTTGTTATTACTTTCCTTCACGCTTGAAGCCTCTTGTTTGAGACTAAAAACAGCAATATAACAATCGGCTTTTACATTTTTAAGAATTTTTGCTTCAATTATGAATGAGCTGTCATTTATATACAATTTATTCAAAGCATTGTTCATTCGATTTAATGAATTTCGGTAATAATAATCATTATCGTCTGAATTAACTTGATTTCCACTTACTTGAGCATAAGACAATATGGACATTCCGTAAATTGAGAGTAGTAAAAATAGTTTTTTCATAAGTTTAGTAGTCTTAAAATAGTGAGTATTTATCAAAAAAAAATTAGTTGCAAAATTTATTTACATAAGGAATCCTCAACGGAAAATTAAACGAAACTGGAACGGGTTTATTATTTTGTTTTCCGGGCGTCCAATTGGGCATCATTTTCAACACACGCATCACTTCATTATCTAGTGTTGGATGTAGCGACCTGCGAATATTGAAATCAGTAGGCTTTCCAACTGTATCAATTACAAATGAAATGTAAATAACTCCAGTGGTATCAACTGATTTAAAAATTTCTTTATTCAAATTCTGGTCTATAAAGCAATAAAGCTGTTTTTCTCCACCTGGAAAAGAAGGTTGTTTTTCAAAATCCTGCCCAAACCCCTCCAATACCAATATCAGGATTAAAAAGAATAATAAATATTTAAAGATTTTCATAATTATTAAAAGAAATAAGTTCTTTCTACTGATATCGGGAAACAGAATGATCGCATAAAAACAAATCAAATTTACAAATTAGCTATGGAATTCAAAAACTATTTTTACATAAGAAAAACTAAAACAGCAAGTTCACTAATACAAATGTTCCCCATTTATAAAAATTATCTCATGTCTCCTTTTGTTTACTTGTCCACAAAAAAACTAAAGCTTATACCCCCTAGTAATCTCCCTCTTTCCAGGAGGACCAGGTAATTCTTCAATTTTAAAGCCAGCAGATTTCATGGCTCTTTTCACTTTGCCTTTTGCGCAATAGGTTATGATAATTCCACCCGGTTCGAGCATTTTATACATTTTGTTAAATATACTTTCGGTCCAAAGTTCAGGTTGATACTCGGGGTCGAATGCGTCAAAATAAATTATATGATATTTGTTACTTAAATCGAAATCTTCAATTTTCGATTGCACTTTTGTTAAGGCAAATTTAGGTGATAAAAAAAACAATTGATTCCATGGTGCATCGTGCATAAGTGCAAACATTCGTTCACCTTCACCCGATTTCAAAAGTTTATGATAATTTAATTCAGAATATATCTCTTTATCCAATGGAAAAGCCTCAATTGCTGTGTAGTTAACAAATATATCTTTATCAATTGTTTGCAAATAAGTCATAAAAGCATTTAATCCCGTACCAAATCCTACCTCGAAAATCTGAATATTATCGATTGCTGGAGATAAATGTTTAAATCCATGATTAATAAATATATGCATAGATTCTTGAATAGCACCAAAAGTTGAATGATAATGCTCTTTACTATCGTCGAGCTGAACGGTATGCGAACCATCGTCGGTAAGGATTATTTTGCGATTCATTGCTTTGATTGTTTAAATAGGTTGTTAAAATTAGTTAAATTATTGAGGTTTAGCAAATTTAATAATAGATAAAAAACTTATTTTTCAAATCTTTGATTATCGAGTCTTCAATTATAATTCAGCTTTTCTGTTTAGAACTTTGTTAATAAACTATCCGAATCAAAATATTATTTTTTTTTAGATTTTTCTTATCTTAGCATATTATAATGCCTTTAATAATTAAAATATTTTCAAGATGGCCGTTTATCGCTTTAGAGTTCTATTAGAAGACCACGATGACTTTTACCGTGACATTGATATTTTATCAAATCAATCATTTGAACATTTCCACAATGCTATTTTAGATTCCGTAAAATTCACGAACGATCAAATGGCATCATTTTATGTAAGCGATGATTTTTGGCGAAAAGGTAGCGAATTGACACTTCTTGATATGACCGAAGATGGAACAATTCCAACAATGAAAGATGCTTTATTAGCTAAATTTATTGACGATCCTCATCAGCGTTTTATTTACACTTATGACTTTCTAAATATGTGGACATTTTACGCCGAGTTGATTAAAATAATACCTGATGCTGAAAAAGGCGTAAAATACCCTAGAGTTTTCAAAGCAATTGGCGAATCGCCTACACAAAATGCACCTGGCAAAATTGCTATTCGCTCTACCGAATCTATTTTTGAAGAAGAACTGATTGAAGAATCTGAACTTGACGATGAAGACGATTCTGAAGAAGAAAAAGAAAGCGACGAATTTGGAAGCGAATTTGGCTCAGAAGATTCTGAAGATAAAGAATTTTAATGCCAAATAAAAAACCAAATTTTCTCGTTTCTATAGTTGGACCTACGGCTGTTGGGAAAACAGATTTAAGCATAAACATTGCAAAACAATTAAATACCGAAATTGTTTCAGCCGATTCGCGTCAGTTTTATAAAGAACTTGAAATTGGAACTGCGCCACCAACACCCGAGCAATTAAACATTGTAAAACATCACTTTATAGGTCATTTATCTATTGAAGACACAATGGATATTTATTCTTATGAAAAACAATGCATTGAACTTCTTAATGAATTGTTTCTTTTGAATAAACCTATTGTTTTCACTGGTGGCTCGGGACTATATATTGATGCGGTATTGAACGGACTAGACGAATTGCCCGATGCTAGCCCAGAAGTTAGAGAAGAGCTCTTCAATACTCATAAAAACGAAGGAATAGAAGCTTTGCGCTTAATGCTAAACAAGCTCGATCCCGATTTTTACAAAGAAGTTGATTTAGCCAACCCCAACAGAATGATTAGAGCATTGGAAGTATGCATAACTACCGGAAAACCCTTTTCATCATTCAGAAATCACGAAAAAAAAACAAGAAACTTTACCTCTATTAAAATAGGTTTAAATAGAGACCGAGAAGAATTATACAATAGAATAAACTTGCGCGTTGATTTGATGATAGAGGCTGGATTAATTGACGAAGCTAAAAAATTCTATCCAAAAAGACATTTAAACTCACTAAAAACGGTTGGCTATCGAGAGCTTTTTGATTTTTTTGATAATAATTGCAGTTTAGATTTTGCCATAGAAAAAATTAAAATCAATTCTAGAAGATATGCCAAGCGCCAACTAACTTGGTTTAACCGAGATAAAGAGATAAAATGGTTTCATCCTGATGAGGAGGCAACTATTATTGAATATATTAATAGCGTTGTAAATTAGGTAATACAAATTAAAAAATACCTATTACAAATACCCTTTCAAAAGTGCTTCAATTTCCTTGTCTGAAATATTATTTCTTTCGCCTTTATTATAAATTGTTAATAGGAATACCGTTTTGTTTATTATTTTTACAAATGTTATTATTCTTGCTCCGCCAGACTTGCCCTTCCTTTTGGATGAAATCGCTAATCTGATTTTATAAATATCGTTTCCTAAAGCAGTTCCTTTTGTTGGATTTTCAGAAAGTTCAGCTCCTAATTCAGCAATTTCAGATTGCAATGAAGCATATTTTTTAATCAGCTTTTTAGCTTCTTTTCTGAATGTTTCGGTAAGTTCTATATTATAACTCATTCAAAAAATCTTTTAAAGAAGTAGTTTTTAACTTACCTTGTTTTATTAATTGCATTTCCTCAAAACCTCTTTTAATAGTTTCAATGGTTTCTTCTTTGCTTGGCGAATAATCTACATCATCCTCCTTTACTAAATTGCTTTCTTTTGATTTTTCAATTTTAACAAACTTAATATTGCGTATTAACTCCATAAAGAAGTTAAATTTATTATCGGGTATATTTAAAACAACTTGTTTCATTTTTTTAGTTTATTTTACAAAGATAAAACAAATAGAATTTGGGTGCAATAAAAATTTAATTAACGAATTTAGAAAACAACCAATTCAATCAGCAGCAAAACTAAATCAGTTAGTTTGAATTTATTTAGATATTTTTTATGATTTTTTAACATATTTTTTATACTTTTGTGCATCGAAAGTTTCTTACGTAATTTTTCAAAGTTTTTCTTGTATGCCAACTAGCTTTATACGTCAATTTTCAGAAACTAACTACCCTAATTTAATGCATACCCCTTTGCTTGTAGAGAGAGAGAGAGAGAGAGAGAGAGAGAGAGAGAGAGAGAGAGAGAGAGAGAGAGAGAGAGAGAGAGAGAGAGAGAGATTTTTCAGGCTATATAAAGCTTTAACACACAACATTCCATGTGTAACAGTTAACATTGCCTATGTTAATAGCTACATTGGCATTGCAACAATCAACATTGCCTCCGTCAAGAGTTATACCCCTTCCATTAATAGTTACATCAGCAATGTAACAGTCAACATTGCCTCCGTTAAGAGTTACATCGGTATTGTAACAGCTAACATTGCCAATGTTAACTGTTCCGGAGACAATATTTACCTATATTCTCTAAACTCAAATAATTATCATATAAACTTTTAAAACCAAATTATTATGGCAGCAACAAGACCGCGAGTAGTAATTTCTCGCAATGCAGAAGAAGCGCTAGATTTAGCAGCTAAAATTTATAAAAAACACCAATTAATGGCTAATACATCGCCACTTAACGCAATGCAAAACCATACTTGGGCAGTAAACGGACCACAAGTTGCAAATGCATTATCAGCCCACCAACAAGCCGAAGAATACAAACGACTAGCCGAAGAAACCTACAGAAAGCGCGACTTATTAATGGCAGAAATTACAGAGTCAATAAAATCGAGCCGCGATATATTATTAGGTGTTTACCGCGATAACACAAAAATTATGGGCGAATGGGGATTTGAAGTGAACGAAACTCCAACAAAAAAAGCAACAACAAAGAAAACCGTTTAATTATTTACAAAACCAATAAAGATGAAAAAACTAACTACATTATTAATTTTAATAGGTCTATCATTTTCTGTTCTAGCTCAAAAACTAGATAAACAAGACCTAAATTTCGACTACACAAAATTACCAAACCAGCCATTTAATAAAGGCATAAAAAATTACACAAGCAATGTAGTAATGGTTTACGAGGCAGATATTATAGCTAAAAAGAAGGCAAATCAAGATGAGTATGATAAAGCAAAAGCTGAATATCCTAAAAAAGTTACCGATGCCGAAAATGAGTATAAAAAAGCAATGGACAAATACAAAACCGACAAAGAAGCATGGGATAAAAAATCGTTTGGAGATAAAATAGTAGAAAAAAAGCTATTAAACGAAAACAACAAACCTGTTGAACCTCAATATTACAAACCTTCGGAACCCTATTTTCGGGAAATTCAAGCACTAAAAGTGTTCGATAAAAACATGCTTAGCACTACTTATTTAAAACTAGATGGCTTTAACAACTCAACCGAAAATGCAGTTAAAATTACTGCAACACTTTATGGATTCGAGAGCTTAGAACCCGAATTAAAACAAGAAGAAGGTTCGGAATACAATACACAAACAAAATCTACTGTTAAATACATAAACTATTGGTATCAGATTCAATACAAACACCCTATTGGCATAAAAGTAGAATTGCCAACTGGCGAAGTGCTAATGGATGAAACGCCACAAGAATTTAGTCAATATTCAAAATACAAAACCAATGTATCAAAAGGTTCGCAGCCTTCATTAAACAAAGAAGCCATTTTAGCTCAACTTCAAAATAGCATAGTAGAACAAAATATGAAGATTGTGAGTGAACTTATTAATTCGAAATACGGGTACCAAAGTGCTAAAAGAAATAGCATAATATACCGAATTGAACCAAAAAAATTCACTTACGACGATTTTCAAGAAGCATTTGAAAATGCAGTTGCTGGTTACGGTTTATTAGCTAGCGACCAGAAAAGCGGAACCGACAAATTAAATATTTCAATAGGATTATGGGAAAAAGCCCTAACCGAATTTAATCCTGCTGAGAAAAAAATCCGTGTTGACGAAGATGTAGCAAGAGCAGCCCGCTTCAATTTAGCCGAAGCATATATTTGGACTAATAATTTTGAAAAAGCAGATGCACAACTAACAAAAATTATTGGACTCAACCCATCGAAAAAAGAAGAAAAAGCAATGCAAGAGTTAAGAGAAATTTTAAAAGACCAAAAAGCAAGATGGATTGCAAACAACAAATAAGAATAGTATTTGATTATTAAACCTATGAAAACAAAAATTATTATTTTAACGTTCATTAGTTCGATTTTAGTAGTAACTGCTTCATGCAAAAAAGATGATTCTGCAACCAACGACACTGCCAATAAAACTACGGTTCGAAGTGCAAGTTGGAAGATTGGGAGTTCTTCCTTTTCCGATTCAAAACCATATATTGGAATATTTACAAGCAATGGAAATGTGAGTAATACAATGACGTTAACTGCCGCAGACGGTTCAATTATTGAATTTAATTTTGATGGTACCTCAAATGCAACATTTCAGCTCGACTCCTATTCAGATGCATACTATAAAAATGCAGCAGGAAAACAGTTTAATTCAACTAGCGGAGAATTAATTGTAACTTCATACACCACAACTGATAATACGCGCAAAGCAACAGGTACATTTCATTTCAAAGCACTAGCAACCCAAGCACCTTATGATTCGCTTGAAATTACAACTGGTGTTTTTACAAATGCATCAAATGAATTTGGAAAATAGAACCTAAATATTATTGTTAACTTTAAAAATATTGATATGAAAAAACATTACATTTTAATTTATTTAACTGGGTATCCCCTTAGCTCATCTTAAAAAATGCCTATCTTTAGGGGAT
>JBAXGW010000105.1:0-9672 GCA_037139195.1 Bacteroidota bacterium | reverse complement strand
AGTATGTCGTCGCCTAATTTTTTAACCTCGAACTTATGTTCGAGGTTTTTTTTTGTCCTTTTTTAAAAAAATATTACAATGCTATTTGAAAACGTTCTAAATAATATTATATTTAGAAGAAAATTAGATATGAAACCTATATATATAACTGCAATACTTCTATTATTATTCCCAATGCTTTCTTTGGGGCAAAAAGGAATAATAAAAGGACGGGTAATTGACGAAAAGAACAATGTGCCTTTACCTTTTACAAATATTATTATTTACGGAACAACTATTGGAACAACCTCTGACGTTGATGGTTTTTTTACTTTCACTGGAATAAATCCTGGTTATATTAAACTTGAGGCTTCTTCCATTGGATACGAAAAAAAAATAACTGAATCATTTTTAGTTACTAATGCTAAAATAACTAATATTGACATTATACTAAGAGAGGATCAAATTCACTTAAATGAGGTTTTAATAAAAACTACCCCTTTTGAAAAAAAAATTGAAAGTCCCGTTTCTATGCGAAGGTTAGAAATTTCTGAAATTGAGAAAAGTCCTGGCGGAAATAGAGATATTTCTAAAGTTATTCAAGTTTTACCTGGTGTTGCTTCTTCTGTTTCTTATAGAAATGATATTATTGTTAGAGGCGGTGGTTCTTTCGAAAATCGTTTTTATTTAGATGAAGTTGAAATTCCAAATATCAATCATTTTGCTACTCAAGGGTCATCTGGTGGTCCAGTTGGAATTATAAATACTGATTTTATTCGCGATGTTGATTTTTATTCGGGATCATTCCCTGCAAATAAAGGCAACTCCCTTAGTTCAATTCTCGATATTAAGTTAATTGATGGGAACAAAGAAAAAATGCAATACAAAGCCACTTTAGGAGCTTCTGACCTAGCTATTACTGCAAACGGACCTGTCTCAAAAAAAACAAGCATTATTTTTTCGGCTCGCCGCTCCTATCTTCAATTTCTTTTTTCGGCTTTAGGATTGCCTTTTTTACCTACTTACAATGATTTTCAATTTAAATCGAAAACTAAAATTAATGCAAAAAACGAAATTTCGTTTATTGGATTAGGTGCTATTGACCAATTTAAATTAAATTTAACGGCTGATTCTACGGATGCACAAAAATACATACTGAGTTATATTCCTGTAAATGAGCAATGGAATTATACAAATGGTTTTGTCTATAAACATTTTAGAGATAACAGCTATGATGTTTGGATTTTAAGCCGAAATATGCTCAGAAATAAGTCGTATAAATATTATCAAAATATAGAAATTGATACACTGAAAACCTTTGATTACAAATCGGATGAAATAGAAAATAAATTTCGATTTGAAAATCATAAAATTAAAAATGGATTTAATGTTGTTATAGGTGCTGGTGCTGAATATGCTGAATACGCCAATACTACTTTTAGAAAAACGTTTGTTAACAATGCTCCTTTTACTATCAATTATTCTACATCTCTTAACTTGTTTAAATGGAATGGATTTGGACAAATTTCAAGATCGTTTTTTGATGATAAATACAGCCTTTCATTTGGAATTCGTTCAGATGCAAACAACTATTCTGCAAGTATGAGTAATATGCTAAAACAAATTTCGCCCAGTCTTTCTGCATCTATGTATTTAGCCCCTAAAATATCTGCTAATGCAAGTATTGGAAGATACATGCAACTTGCTCCTTACACAACTCTTGGTTATAAAGACAATGCTGGAATATTAATAAATAAGCAAAATAATTTAAAATATATTTCGGTAATACATTATGTTGCTGGTCTTGAATTTAAACCAATGGATTATTCAATAATTACTATCGAAGGTTTTTATAAAGATTATTCAAATTATCCTTTTTCTGTTAAAGATTCAATTGCAATTGCAAGCAAAGGCACCGATTTTGGTTCTTTTGGCGACGAGGAAGTTACTTCCACCTCTAAAGGTAAAGCTTATGGACTTGAACTATTGGCAAGAGCACAAATGAAAAATGGATTGAAATTTATTCTTTCGTATACGTATGTAAGAAGCTTATTTCAAAACAATTCTATTAAATATATTCCTTCGGCTTGGGATAATAGAAATATTATAAATCTAACTGCGTCTAAAACTTTCAAGAAAAATTGGCAATTTGGTGTTAAGTGGCGCTATTTAGGTGGCTCACCTTATACTCCTTATGACCTGAATAAATCGAGTATTATTGCTGCTTGGGATGCTCAAGGTGCTGCATATCTTGATTATTCGCAATTCAATAAGTTTAGAACAAAATCAGCTCATCAAATGGATATTAGATTAGATAAAGTGTATTATCTATCGAAATGGACATTAAATATGTATATTGATATTCAAAACGTTTATAACTACAAAGTTAAAAATGCGGATTATATTACTCGTGCTACTGATGCCAATGGTCAAGCTATGATTGATCCTAATGACCCCAATAGATATTTGCTAAAAACAATACCAAATGTAAATGGAACAATATTGCCAACATTAGGAATAATTATTGAATTTTAAACAATATAAACACTTACCTTAATAAAACATACCGTTACCTTTTTCAAAAGTGCACTTGCCTTATTGGGCATTGAAACAGTTGTTGAATTTTGCTAACTTTAATTAAAAGAAAGCCATTAAAGATAACAACTTAAAACTAATAGCCATGAAAGCACTAACTTTAAAAGAAAACCTTTACTGGATTATATATCTGGTTATGGTATCAACACTTATAGTTTTTATAGTTTTATAACATAACGAACTTCGGTTTGAATTTTCTAATCAATAGTAAGCAGGTTATCGTACCTGCTTTTTTTATGCGAGTCAAAATTGTTTACAATGGAATATTACTCGTAAATATCTGTAAAAGAAAAATTGTTCCCATCGAACAATCCTTTGTCGCTTAATTTTAACTGTGGAATAACAAGCAATGCCATAAATGATAAGGTCATAAATGGAGATTGAAGTTTTGAACCCAATTCTTTTGCTTTTGCATCTATCTGTTCATACTTTGTTGCAACTAAATATCCATCTTCGCCCGACATCAAACCAGCAAAAGGCAATGGTAAAATTTGACTATTTGCTCCATCACTAGCAATTATTCCACCTTTTGATTCTATCAATAAATTAATTGCTTTACATAATTCTTCATCACTTGTTCCTACAGCAATAATATTATGACTATCGTGCGCTACTGTTGATGCTATTGCCCCTTTTTTAAATCCAAAATTCTTAATAAATCCTATTGCTGGTTTCGATTTCTCATATCTATTAATTACAACTAGCTTCAGTACATCGTTTTCAATATCGCTAATAATATTTTCATTTTCAGCTTTAGCTTGTACTAATAATTGGTTTGTAATTAGCTGACCTTCTAACGCCTCAATTACTTTTATTTTTTTGCCATTATCGGCACAAAACAAATCTTTTATATTAATAGTAGTAGCTTCAAATTTATTAATTGGCATTGATTTTACAGATTCAACTAGCGTTTTTCCATTTTCGGCAATCAGTTTACCATTAATATATGTTTTTAGAATAGCAAAATCTTTCAAATTATCAACTATTACAAAATCGGCACTATCGCCTTTTTGAAGTAAGCCAACAGGTAAGTTATAATGTTTAACTGGCAAAACGGTTAAGGAACGAATCACATTCATTAGCGAACAGCCTTTTGCCAATGCTCTTTTTATCAATAAATTCAAATGCCCATTTACTAAATCATCTGGATGTTTATCGTCTGAGCAAAGCATTATCTGATTTGGATATAAATCTACTAATGAAATTAATTCATCAAAATTTTTGGCTGCACTTCCTTCTCTAATCAATACTTTCATGCCCAGCTTTAATTTCTCTTCGGCTTCTGCAATAGTAAAACATTCATGATCGGTTGAAATCCCTGAATTTATATATAACTCGGCATCAGTATTGCTTAGATTAGGGGCATGACCATCAATGGGTTTATTATATTTTTTTGCAATGGCTAATTTCGCCATCACTTCTTTATCTTGAAATAAAACACCAGGGAAATTCATCATTTCGCCCATATATTTAATTTCATCCATTTTCATGAGTTCTTCAATTTCTTCAAAGCCAAGCACTGCACCCGATGTTTCGAATGGAGTTGCAGGAACGCACGATGGAGCGCCAAAATAGAATTTAAAAGGCACTTGTTTTCCGTTTTCAATCATAAAGCGAACGCCATCAATACCAAGTACATTTGCAATTTCGTGTGGATCGGAAACAGTGGCAACAGTGCCATGAACAACAGCCAAGCGAGCAAACTCTGACGGAATAAGCATAGAACTTTCTATATGCACATGAGAATCAATAAAACCGGGTAAAATGTAATTATTCGAATTTATTTGATCGTTTTCAGTAATAGATATAATAAACCCATCTTCTATTTCAATTATTCCTTTATAAATACGACTATTAAGCGCATCGAAAATGTTTCCTTCTATGGTGTATTTCATTTGATTATTCAATTATTAATGGTCTAAAATTACAAAAATGTTTTAATTATTTTTGGTGATGTTCTTATATATTTTTTCACAACCCGAAGAAATGGCAACACAGCGCAGCCAAACTTCAACATAACCTTCTAATAAAGGTTTTCGATATTTAATAAGTTGAAATTTTTATCTATTGCGGATTTTGGGTTAAAAGGCTAGCTTGTTCGGTTCAAGCCCTATCGAAAAACACCAGATTTTTTGAACCCATCAATTAGGTAATGATATAATTATTTATTAGGTTTGTATTAATTATTATCCGATTATAAATATTTGTAAGCGTTTGTAAATGGTTGTTGTCGGATAGTAATTGATTGACAAATAATTAAATAGAAGATGAGTTGCGGCAAGCGACGAGTTACAAGCAAGCCAAAAAAAAGACACCAACACAATGACAATGAAATTTTTGCTGCATAAAGACAAAGAAGAAAAATGCCGACACACAAAACAGCACATTTGCAAACCGCACAAGCCTCCACACGTCCAAAGTCTGCAAAAGAGCTGTTTCTTGCCACCGCTCCCAAAGCCCACCCACCACCCGGACAAAATTTTCATTTAAAACTTTGGCTTTAGAAACAAAATGATTAAATTTGCCAATATTTGGCAACATAATTATTATGCAAACAATCGGAACAACATTTAAAAATATACGAGAAGAACGCAACCTTCTATTAGAAGACTTAACAAAAAAAACAGGCATAAGTAAAGCAGTGTTAAGTCGTATTGAAAATGGCAAACGACTGCCAACAAGAGAACAGGTAAACCAACTTTGTAAATATTACAAGACTGAAAAAAACGAAATTATTGTTCAATGGCTTAGCGACAAACTCGTGTACGAAGTAAAAGACGAAGATTTCGCTTTAGAAGCAATGCAAGTAGCAGAGGGGAAAATAAAATACGGTACAAACGGAAATGGACATACCGCTAATTATATTTTATCACTAAACGGGCACAAACAAAAAAGAAATATTGACGACTTCTTAAACAAAGTTGTTCAAGGCGATTGTTTGGAAGTTATGCAATCAATTCCTGATAAATCAGTAAATATGATTCTATGTGATTTGCCATATGGCACTACGCAGAACAAATGGGATTCGGTAATAGACCTGCAAAAACTTTGGTCAGAATACGAAAGAATAATAAAAGATGATGGAGCAATTGTCTTGACTTCGCAAGGAATTTTCACAGCAAAGTTGATTTTAAGTAACGAAAAATTATTCAAGTATAAAATCACTTGGATAAAATCCAAATCAACCAACTTTCTAAACGCTAAAAAACAACCGCTTCGTAAACACGAGGATATTTGCATTTTTTACAAAAAGCAGCCCACATACAATCCACAGATGTCGGAAGGCGAAGCCTACGACAAAGGGATTCGTAAAGACCAATATACTGGAAGTTATGGGGATTTTAAGCCAAAACACGTAAAAAGCAATGGAGAACGCTATCCAAATGACATCGTATTTTACGAAGAGCAAAACATAGATGATTTCGTTTATATAAAAACAGCAGAATCCGAAGGAACTGTTTATCATCCTACACAAAAACCTATTGAATTAGGACGTTATTTAATAAAAACATTTACCAATCCAGACGACATTGTTTTAGATAATGCTTGTGGTAGTGGTAGTTTTTTGCTTTCTGCAATTTTAGAAAACAGAAAATTTATAGGGATTGAAAAAAATGAAGATGTTTTATTACATAAAGTAGAACCTACTGATTACATAAAAGTGTGTTCAGATAGAATTAAAGAAACGTTAAAAAGAAAAGAAGTTGAAGAAAAAACATTAAGACTTTTCGAAGAACCAATTGCAAAATATCACACACTGAATTATGAAGTTAAATGAAAGAGCTTGGGCAGGTCAAATTATTAGTTGGATAAAACAATCCATCAATGATAGTACTACAATATTTCAAGATGCGACAAACGACGAAGGCTTAAAAGTTGCCTCAGGGAGAACCAAATTCCCTGATGTTCTTTTATTTACTGATAAAGTTTCAGGTATCGTTTTTAATGGGTGGGAATTAAAATTTCCTGACACACCAGCAGATGATATTGAAATGTTAGAAAACGCCTTGGAAAAAGCAGAACGTTTAAAATCAAATTCTTTCGTTACTTGGAACGGAACAGAGGCAATTATATGGAAAATCAATGACGATAATTATTCGCTTTCAGGTTTGGAGAAACTGAAAGTTTATCCAAAAGAAAAAGACATTATCAAAAGAACTGATTTAGCCGACAGAAACAACTATAACAAACACGAAGCTAAACTTCAAAAAAGGCTGAATGAAATTTTACACGATTTAGGTCAGTTGTACGAGAATGGAGAACTTAAAAATGCGATAAACATATCATCAAATATTGTTGAAGCGGTAACACAAACTGCATTGCATTTTGTTCCACAACTAAAAAATGAAATCAACGAACTTAAAGGAGATGATAACGCCTTCAGAACCGAATTCAATCAATGGAAAATAATTGAAAGTGCTACACTTAAAATCCTTTCAACTTCATCAAGACGAGTTGAAAAAGTTGAACCCGAAGAAGTTTTAGCAAAGTTTACTTATTATAAATTGATTGGTAAAGTTTTGTTTTATTTGACACTTTCCGAAAACTTGTCAGGCAAAGTTTCTAAACTAGAATTGAAAAACAGCAAACAAGTTCAAAAACAACTAAATGAATTTTTCAATCAAGCAAAGAAAATAGATTATCAGGCTGTTTTTGAAAGCGATTTTACAGACAAAATTCCATTCAATGAAACAATAGATGAGTTACTCTTTAGACTTATTGGAGTTTTTAACGAATTTGATTTTAAAGTTTTACCAACAGAAGTAATCGGTTACATATTGGAAAACTTAGTTCCGCAAGAAGAAAAACAAAAATTCGGGCAATACTTTACTTCCGAAACTTTGGCAAATCTTGTTACATTTTCTGCAATAAAAAGTAGAAATGATGTTGTGATTGACCCAACATCAGGTACAGGAACATTCTTAAATTCTTTTTATAACACTTTACAATTTTTTGGCAATAAAAATCACCAACAAATTTTAAATCAAATTTGGGGTAACGATATTTCACATTTTCCTGCAACGCTTTCTGTTATTAGCTTGTACAAACAGAAAGTAGATGATACGGCAAATTTTCCGAGAATAATCCGCAAGGATTTTTTCACATTAAATCCAAGTCAGACAATCGCAATTCCCGATAGCAAAGACATCAATAAAATCAATCAAATTCCGATACCGAAATTTGATGCTGTCATCTCTAATTTTCCGTTCATTCAACAAGAGGATATTCCTAATGAGATTTTGAACAAACAATTTGATGGCGAATTTGCTAAAACACAAACTGCATTTTTGAATGGTAACAAATTTGACATAAACGGAAAAAGCGATTACTACATTTATTGTTTTTACAATTCGTTAAAGTTTTTAAAAGACAATGGTGTCTTGTCTGCTATCACTTCAAATGCTTGGTTAGGTAAAAATTACGGTTTACAATTCAAAAAGTTTTTGTTGGACAATTTCCATATCAAATACGTTGTAAAAAGCAATGCAGAACATTGGTTTAAAGATTCAAAAGTTAGTACAATTTTCATAACACTTGAAAAAGGAACAAGCAAAGAACCAACGAAATTTATTACGATAAACGAAAAATTGGAAGTTCTATTTAAAGACAAATCGTTACAAAATTTTGAAGATTTCTATACAGAAATTGACAATTGCACCAATCCGAAAAATACAAATTGGAAAGAGGATAGCCAATTCAAAAACGTATCTCATAAGATAGACAACACAATCACAGTTAGCATTGTCGAGCAATCTCATTTGGTAAATTCTCTTACTTCACAAGAAAATTGGTCAACCTATTTTGTTAATCAAGACCCTTTAGCCGTTTTTGCAGGGAAATTAGTAAATCCATATAAGGAAAAGATTTATGATTCTGGGCGTGGCACAAAAACTTGGAAAGACGATTTTCATATTATTTCAAACGAGCAACAAAAGACATTAAAAATTGAGAAGGAATTTCTAGTACCTGCATTGAAAAACAATGATGAGTTTAATGCTACAATCTTATTTAATGGCGAACCAAAACATTATTTATTCATTTGCAATAAGCCAGTTGATGAGCTAAAGAAAACGTATCCTAACGCTTATACCCTTATTAAAAAATATGAAGGTAAAACCAATAAAAAAGGAATTCCTCTACCTCAATCATTAAGTTTTAGAAAGCCATATTGGTACTCTTTGAAACCCGAAGAAAAAGCAAATGTATTTATATCAATTAACCCAAGCCAAAAGTTATTTTTTGCATTTAGCAAATCGCCTTTAACTCTCAATCAAAGATTAGTTGCAATTCGTGTGAAGGAAAAAAATGTTGAAATTGTTTCTGCTTTGCTCAACTCAATCGTTTCACTTTTGATTGTGGAGCTAAACGGAGTTTCAAGGAATTTGGGAGCATTGGATTTAAATGCAGACTTTTTCAAAACAAAAATGAAAATTTTTGACCCAAGTTTGCTAACTGACAAACAAAAGAAAAATATACTCGAGAAATTTGAAACACTTAACAAACGACAAATTCAGGATTACGAAATTGAATATAAACAAAAAGACAGGATAGCTTTTGATGAAGAAATATTAAAATCTTTCGGCTTTAAGACGGACACTCTTCCTCTGTTGTATTCTATATTGACCGAAACAATCAATAACCGAGTAGAAATGAAAAACCGATGAAATACCCACGTATTTGGTGGCACATTTGCTTAACCGCACAAGTCAACGCACAAGTCAAGTTTCGCAAAAGAGCCACCAAAGCCATCGCACGGTAGACAGAAAATGTAGCAAATATGGGACAAATACAAACGAATGACAAGAACGGCAAGCTTGTAACACGGGCTAAAAGCAAGCGGGCGGATAGTGGTAATTTGAGCGGTATTGCAACTAATAAATTCATTGCAGTTTGACAGTTTTGTGCTTCGAAATGCCCGCCAGCTCTTAGCCCGAAACCGTTAGGGGCAAGTGTAAAAAAACGACACAGCGGACAATTTGCTACATAATGACAGAAAAATAAAAACGATAAAATGAACAGCCAACGCACAAAACAGCACATTTGCAAACCGCACAAGCCGACACACGACCGAAGTTTGCAAAAGAGCTGTTTTCTTGC
>JBAXGW010000104.1:0-9860 GCA_037139195.1 Bacteroidota bacterium | reverse complement strand
TCAAAGAACAATATGATTTATTTAACACTTAAATTTTAACGCATCAGCAGTATTTTTATATAAAATTTCAACATCTACAAAGGTGTGTTTTATTAGAGTAGTTTTATCGAAATTATTATGGAAATATCTTTTGCCCTTTGAAGTTTTATTTTCGATAAGAATAAATTTGAAATCATTGTAATTTTTTAAATCAACTCTTTCTCCGCAAACAAATAAATTATATTTTAATAATGTGTCTTTGGGGATTGAGTCAATTTGGAAGAAATATCCACTAGTATAATAATTTGAGGCGCTAATAAGTATAATAGAATCTGTTGTATTAATGTGTTTTTCTATAACAATATAAGTAGCACAGGATTTGTTTTGATTCATAATTCCTCCGCAATTCCGTAAAATTGTATCACCGGTTGGAGAAAATAATACGAAATTTGAGTTTTGACCATAAGAATATGTCAAAAGTAAAAACAATATTAATGAGAAATAAAACTTCATAATACCAACTATTTAATACCCGCAAATTTACCCCACTTTTTCATTTTACCAAATTATTTTCTATGAAAAGCAATATTTTATTGAGCGTTTTGCAAATAAAATTTACAAGGGATTATTTATGTCATCAATCAACCATTTACCATCGTTTATTGATAAGAAAAATTCTAAACTTTGAGTCGAAGGAAATATTATGGTGAGATAAAACTTATTTGAATCTCCTTTGTATTTTCCAATATTAATTTTGTTTAATTTAGCTAAATCATCTTCATAATCTTGTGAAAACATTACAAAGTCATATTCAAAGCCTTCAGGTGGTCCATCATTTTGTGGATTCTTTTTGAAACTTAAATCACATTGTTTAAAATAAGTTCTCCATTGTTCAATATATTTTTCCGACAAAAATCCACTCTTTTTCATGTCACTTAAATATTGCTCTGTTCCCTTAAAATTTACTGAGTAAAATTTTGTTGAATCGAATTTGTTAGTACAATTATTTACCATGTTAATTTTGTGCGAATTTGACTCGTAATCACGATACCAATATAAAAAATCTACAACTACCTTTAACTGGTCTTTATAAGAAACAGCATATTTAATACTGTCATTTCTTAAATTAGCTCCATTTTCGTGTTTGCTATTTTCTTTTGAAGTGCACGCAATCAAAAAAAATGAAATTATAACTAAGAATAAAATTTTCATTTTAGGACATTTTCTTATTATTAATATTCACAAATTTACCCCACTTTTTCATTTCACCAAATTATTTGTTATGAAAACAGTTATATGTTAAATTTTCTAAAATTACATTATTCACATAATAATTACATTTAAGCATAGTTTTAATAATATTATTAATCACAAATATTATCTTTTTATGGAAACAAAAACTGAAATAGAAAGCAATGCTAGTAAGCCTAAAAGGACTACTTCTGAAGTTGGTCATACAAAAAACTTGACCAACTTTGATAATTTAATTTCAAAAATATTGGGTTATGGTGCCACCTATAATCCATCAAAAGCCTCCATCAAAGCAACAGCTCTGCAAGCCCTTTCTGCGAGTGCTAAAAATAGCATGGCTGCAATTAATCTTGCCATGCCAGTGTATAGCAATGCGGTTGCTGCTCGCGAAGTTGCATTTAATCCTCTTAATAAATTAGCTGCAAGAATATTATATGCAATTGAAGCAACGGATACTGCTCCTCAGGTAATTGATAATGTAAAATCGTTGGTTCGTAAAATTCAGGGCAAAAGAATTACTCCTAAAAAAACCGATGAGCAGAAAGAAGTTCTTAAAACCAAAGGAGTTATAGTAAAAGAAATTTCTTCATCGCACACAAGTTACGACAATAGAGCTGAAAACTTAGATCAACTTATAAAGCTATTAGCAAGTAATGCTCTTTATATCCCAAACGAAGCCGATTTGAAATTAGCAGCACTTACAGCATATTGCACCGACCTAAAAGCTAAAAACTCAGCAGTAATAGCCGCCGAAACTCCTCTAAGCAATGCCAGAATAGCACGTAACGATGTTTTATACAAAGCAAAAATAGGTTTAGTTGATGTTGCTAGCGATGTAAAATCATATATTAAATCCATCTACGGACCATCGAGCCCTCAGTATAAGCAAGTTTCGAAAATACCATTCAAAACAATTAAATCATAAGCATAACAAATATAAAAGAAGAGCCGCAAATTGAATGTTTGCGGCTTTTTTGTTATACCTAGTTTTGTTTCGTTAGCTTAAGAAGCATGTGATAAGGGTTTGTTTTGTGAAGAGATTAATCAGCTAGTGAATACTGGCTGGGTAGACAGCTCGATTAGGTGGCCTACATATTAATCGACTCCAAAACTATCCCTAAGCTTTTCAGCTTTAAATTCATTAATTTTCTTGTCGAATTTATAAAATAGATAATATCTATGATAATAAGCATGCTTAAATTCAAAATCAGTTTTGCTATCATAGTACCAATTGCTAATTGCACCTGATATAATTAATTCATTTTTGCATATTATCATATCAATAATGTCAAGTACTTTTAAATTATTTGAATATATAGTATACCATTCTTTGTGTTTATTCTCCCATAAATTGATTATTTTATAACCATATAGTTTTCGATGAGAAGAGTCAATGCTAAACATTGCATTTATGAAAATTATACTGTCATTTTTATAGTATTTGATTGCCTTAAAAATAAAGCTATCAATAGCTTGAAGATATAATTCATTACTATATTTTCTCATTGTAGATATTGTATCATAAAGATATGGTTGTCTTTGAGGAATACAATATGGGATGTTTATAATAATAAGTGAATTATCTAATTTGAATTTCTTTAATTTATTCTCAATTTCGTTATTGAATTCAATTCCTATTCCTCTATATATTTTGCAATTTTTGTCTTTAACTTCAAGATAAGTTGTCCCACATTGTGAATTATCTATTGTTATTTGAGGAATTGTTAAATTATTTACAAAACGTAGTTTCTTTTTATTTGAACTATTTCTAGTTAGAAGAAGATTAGTTGTGTCTTTATTAGATTTAACTATTATAAATTTTTTAATATTTGTTTTATAAAATACATATAGTGTATCGCTTGCAAACGAATTGTTGAAAAATAAAGAAAATAAAGATATTATAAATAATTTTTTCATATTGATAAACTTTCTGTTTTCGTAAGGTATGACACCTAACGTTTTGGCGCTTGGCGAAGAAGCGGATTTCGAAGTACTAAACTGTCTGCTAGCACTGAACTTGATACGAAGCACAAAGCTTCATTTAAGAACTGAACCCGCTTTTTTGCCAAACGAGCCACAAACCCACAACTGACATCAAATGCGTGTTACAGGCTGGCGTTCTATTTCAACGCTTTTACTTTTTCTTCTGTTATAATTTGATTACTTTCAATTACTTTTACAGTTGGTGGCTCTGAAAACTCAAATGCTTTAAGCTCTGCAACAAGTTCGTTAAATTCGTCGTTAGTTGCGACAATAACGTTGTCAAGTCCAATAACATCACCACTTTTGATTTTCGCTTTTACACTTCTTGCTTCATTTTCTTCAAGCGTAATCAAATAACTCAATGCTTTTCTATGAACGTATTTTAGGGCGATTGCTTCAAGGTCAGCTTGTTTGTAACGTTCTCTCAAGCTTGTTTTGACGCTCCAACAAATCGGACCTCGTTCTGATGTGTAGAACATTATGTCATAAATTACGTTTGGTACGAAAGCAACTTTAGCACTCATATAGATTGGTAAAATTCCTTCTCTCACACAAAGTGTAGCTAAAATATATTCAAATACTTTTCCGTTTAAATTGTTGTTTCTCTCTGGATGCAACAAAAAGGCGTTCCAATATTTCTGTATATATTCGCTTGGTTTTTCGTACTCAACTTCTAAAAAATTTGGAAATAAGCTATCAAAAACTAATTCGGCTTTGTTATCTTTTCCTATTGTGATACTTAACTCGTTTAATTTTCCCATTATATTTTTGTAATTAGTTTTAAAATTTCATTTGCAGTTGCCTGTATTGCAGGCACGGCAACAGAATTGCCAAATTGTTTATAAGCAGATGCATCAGCAACTGGAATTATATAATTATCAGGAAACCCTTGCAATCTAGCCCATTCTCTTGGTGTCATTTTCCGTATTCCTTCTCTGTTTACTGTTCCTTTTATATGAGTTGTAGGGGTAAAGTCTGTAATTCGATGGTCATAAACTAAATTTCTTTCTCTGCCCATTCCACCAACTACTATTGCATTTGCAATATCATTATCTGGAATTATTTCATAACCAAACCCATTGCCTTTGTTTTCGTGTCTAGCCTTGTGATTAATTAGGGTTTGAACATATTGAGTTGATAAATAATATTTAGTTGGTGGTACATTTTGCTCTTTCACTTGTGAAAAAGCAACTTTTTTATTTATTGGCTTTGGATATTCAAATTCTGTAATACCAGTATCTTTTCTGAAACCAACAATATAAATTCGTTCTCTATTTTGAGGAACCCCAAATTCTTTTGCATTAATTATTTGTGGTTCTGGAACAAAATAATTCAAGTCATTTCGTAAAACATTTAGTATAGTTTCAAGTGTTTTCCCTCCATTGTGATTTCGTAAACCTTTTACATTTTCGAGAAAGATTGCTTTTGGTTTTTTACGTTTGATAATTTCCGCCACATCAAAAAAGAGTGTTCCTCTAGTATCTTCAAATCCTCCTCGCTTTCCTGCAATTGAAAATGCTTGACAAGGAAATCCTGCACACAAAACATCAAAACCGTCAGGAATAAACTTTTTAGTTTCTTCTTTAGTTATATCGCCAAAAGGAACTTCCCCGAAATTTGCTCTGTATGTTCGTTGAGCTTCTTTGTCCCATTCAGATGTAAATACACATTTGCCTCCTAAATTTTGCATAGCCAGTCTAAACCCTCCAATACCTGCAAATAAGTCTATAAATTTGAATGTATAATCTTTAGGTGTTGGAAAAGGCACGTCAATAACCTCAAAAAGCAATTGTTGTAATGCATCCTCTGCTACCATTGAAAGGCTATTTTCTTCCTCTTGAAATTGGATGTATTCTTTAACATATTTCAAAGCATCATTCTTGAAATGAGTTGCAACCCCATTGTCAATATTATGAAGATAATGAGTGATAACAGCCTTTTTCTCATTAGCAGAAACAGGTTCAACTAATTTTATTTGAAAGCGCTTGCCGTCAAACTCATCAATGCTGATTTTCTCCTTTAATTTCATATTTTAATTATTCATTTTTCAATGTGTAAAGTTAAGATTTTTAACATTGTGTCAATCAAAATTTAAATCAAAATTGTCAACACTAAACTTAATGTGCTTTGGATGAGTTTTGAGTTTGGCAGTAGAAATTAATTGTTAAGCAAAAAACGTTTCTGCATCGGCTTGCAGTTCTTGTCTTGAAGTTTTAGTTCATTGTTACACTTGCTTATAACTATTTATCCCCGCAAATAGACCCCACTTTTTATTTTATTCAAATTATATATTTGAAAAATATGTTCAATTAAATTTTTATATTTTGAATAGCACGTAACGATGTTTTATACAAAGCCAAAATAGGTTTAGTTGATGTTGCTAGCGATGTAAAATCATATATTAAATCCATCTACGGACCATCGAGCCCTCAGTATAAGCAAGTTTCGAAAATACCATTCAAAACAATTAAATCATAAGCATAACATATATAAAAGAAGAGCCGCAAATTGAATGTTTGCGGCTTTTTTGTGTTAGGTATTACTAACAATTGAAGTTTTTAGAGTAGTTCAATGTGCTAGTATATACTGGCTGGGTAGACTACTCGATTAGGTGCTGGGCAATTTTGTTTTCATTTATTTATTACTGTTTATTGTTACCCTTTCAAAGTCAGCAAACTTTATTTTTAACCTTTCAAAAATGTCTTTTATTCTTTGTTTCACGATTATTCTAGGTCGTGCATAATGATATTTAAGATCCCCTATTGATTGAAGCCAACTTCTGCCAAAACACTCCCAAGTTTGAAATATGTCAGATGTTTGTAAAATTGTTTCATCTTCAATTCTATAATCATATTGACTTGTCATGCAGATATTTGGTGAATCTGGCATACGCCATATTAAAACATCAGAGAAGCCATCTCTTTTGCAAAATTTACATTGATCTGAAGATATCTCGTATCCTTTAGATTCTGAAGTCATTTTTGGAAGATTCACATTTGAGACTAAATGATAAAAAGGGAGTGGTTCAAAACTTTTATAATGGACAATTTGCTTTAAATGGTCAATTTTTATTCCGGTACTTTTAAATTCATCGACTATTCTATTGGATATTATTAGGTCACCGACAAAAGTTTCATAAAATTCTTTTTTATCTGGAGTCCGAATAGGTAGATTTCCAATAAGAACAGCTCCAGTTCCACATTTGGGACATGCATTGGTAAGATCATATTTTGCATTTACCGCCTCTCCACTGTCTCCTTTTAGAGAACCTCTATATGTCAATAAATAGTAGTCCATCGATTTTTATATTTTTTGCCTTGCAGCTAACGGCTGCAACTATGACCACACCGCCAATGATATTGTGTCAAGTTGCGATGAACTGTCAAGCGGTTGGTTATAGTTGTTGTTACCACACGTAATTTTTTAAATTCAAATATAAACCAAAAATTGTAATTTTATGCCAATTATTTATGAGTATTTAGGAATAATTATTAGATTTTATTCCAATGAACACGAACCAATACACGTTCACGCAATTTATGATGGAAACATTATTAAGGTCGAGTTTTTAATTAAAGATGGTAAAATTTATCGAACTAACTATAAAGTAGTTAAAGGGAATTTTCCACCTGCTAAACTTAAATTATTAAAAAATTTCATATCTGTTTTTAAATTAAAGATAGTTTGGAATTGGGAACGATATTTTATTTGGAAAATGAAAGTCGAAAAACAAGTAATAACTACTAAAAAATTAACAAATGAAGATAGTTACAATTAAGTATTTAACAGAATACAAGTTAGAAGTTGTATTTGAAAATGGTATTATGAAAATAATTGATTTGCAAACATTTTTAAAATCATCAAACAATCCACTTATAAGCAAATATTTAGACATTGATTTGTTTAGTCAAGTCTATTTAGATTCACAAGGCGTACCTTGTTGGGGCGACAATGAAATGGATATTAACCCATTAAGTATATTAAATGATGAGTTTTAATTAACGAACCACAATATATATGTAATGTTTTCCATTCATTGATTTACTATTACAAGCACTACCTATATTTTTGTTGTCGTTTTTAGGATGGTCAATATATTTTAAATTATAATAATGCTCTATGTCTGATATAAATTCGTCATCATTGCTTTCGCATAATAAAAACATATCTTTATATTCAATATGCTGTCTGTTTCTGTTTTCAGGATTGCCTGTTTTCCCAACTTTAAAAGACTTGCAATTTGGTATTATATCGTTTATTGACCTTGTTATTTGTGTTTTCATTGCTCCTACATTTGTCTTTTTGAAATGTTTCCTTTTAAAGCTATCAAAAATATGGTCTGATGTTATGTTTTTTAATTCTTTGTTGTCCGAGAATGAACTTTCAAATAATTTTCCAAGTCCAACAGCTACTGCAATTAAAAATAATGGATTCATAGTCTTTTTTTTATTATGTGTGGTAACTAGTTATTATCTGCAAATTTACCCCACTTTTTCTTTTATGCAAATTATTTATTATGTTTTTTTAATCACTTGAATTTGTTAGTTTTACAGGTTGTTGCCAGAATAAAATTGCTTGTTTAAATTGGAAAAAGCCAACTGCCAAACAGAATATAACAACTGCCAAACAGAATATAACAACTGCCAAATGGAATACATCAACTGCCAAATGGAATATAACAACTGCATAATGGAATATGCCTACTGCAAAATAGAATATATCAACTGCCAAATGGAATATAACAACTGCCAAATGGAATATAACAACTGCAAAACAGAATACATCAACTGCCAAACAGAATTTGTCAACTGCCAAACAGAATACATGAACTGCCAAATAGAATATAACAACTGCAAATTGGAATATGACAACTGCAAAACAGAATGCATCAACTGCCAAATAGAATACGCCAACTGCTTTTAGCAAATTCTTTTCTCTACCAAAGAGAGTATAATTTGCCAATTGTAATATAATTCAGGTATTCTAAAATAAACCATAATTATTTTCATTATTTTTTGTACTATTTTTATTCTTTTCTCGTTATAAAAAAGTAACCCCCTAAAAAGTGTACTATGAAAAAAGTGGTTTTATCATTCTTTGTTTTTGTGTTCATTCAATGTAATATTAATGCTCAGGAAGAATACAGCTGGAATATTGTTAATGGTTTTTATTTTCCACAACAATATGAATATTCGAATAATAAGAATATTAAAAATAATAAGGTTAAATCAATAGAACAAACCGAAAAGAAAAAAGGCGAGTTGAAGGCTAAAAAACTTTATACATTCAACTCTGCTGGCAAAAATGATTCATATACCGATTTAAATAAAAAAGGAAAAGTGAATTATAAATATTTGATTGATAACTCGAAAGATGATTATGCCTATTCTTATGTAAATTCGAAAAATAAAGAAAAAAGAAAAGAAATTGGCAAATTTGATAGCGTTAAAAATCATAGAGAGGTTTTGTATTATAAAAATTCGAAATTGAAAAATAAAGTAACTCGTGATTTTTATAATTACCTAAATAAAGACAATAAACAGTCGTGGAATATTTTAAAATCAGAATTTTATAAAAAAGGAGGAGCAGTTCTTTGTAAAAGATGGGAATACGCCTATTATCCAGATAATTCTAAAAAAACTTCTACGCTCTATAATGCAAAAGGAAAAATAAAATATGTATGGAACTACGATTGTAAAAGTGAGGGCGAACTGGTTCAGCAACACAAAGACACAACCCTAGTTTGTAAAAAAGATGAATTCGATGAAAAGGGAAATAGAGTGGTTACTGAGCGAAAGTTTAACGAAAAGGGCGAACCCACAAAAATTGTAACAAAATACAGTAAAGATAATAAATTGTTGAGCTATGATACTTATAACGAGAAGAATGTGTTAATTACGCATATTTCTTATACGAATGATATGAACTGGGAAGAAATTGTTCATTATAATACGAAAGGAGTTGAGACATACCGACAAACCAATAAATTTGATGAAAAGGGAAATAAAATTGAAGAGGCCTATTTTAGCAAGCAAAAGCCTACTAAAGTTGTTTCGTACGAGTATAACGATAAAAACCTAATTGCAAAATCAAAAATTACGAAAATCAAAAAGAATAACAAAAAAACGGAAAGTGAAATAGAATACGTGTATACATATTATCAATAAGAATTAATCATTTTGTTTTTAAAACCTTAAATCCGCAAGAAATTAATAATGAGTTAATAATAAGTATTCTTAGGTTTTTCACAGATTGACCGCAGACTGAGCGGTGGTTGCTGAGCGAAGCCGAAGTAAGTCGAAGTCTATCAAGAGAATGAACAAATAGCTTGCGGAATTAAGGTAAAATAAAAGCTTGTTAGAAATGACAAGCTTTTTGTTTTTTAATCATCGTTGTCCAAAATAAAACTTTTAAAAATTTGGCTAAAGCCGATATCTATAGTGTTTTATTACCCATGGCTTAAGCCATGGGTAATAAATAATAGCAGATTATGATGGCTTTAGCCAAATCGGAAACCAACTATATATCAATTTATTAGTTAGAAGATATGGTTTGAAATTTATAAAAACTAGAATTAATTG
This sequence comes from Bacteroidota bacterium, assembly GCA_037139195.1. Lineage (GTDB taxonomy): Bacteria > Bacteroidota > Bacteroidia > Bacteroidales > JAHJDW01 > JBAXGW01. The sequence goes on along the minus strand of JBAXGW010000104.1, from coordinate 66 downwards.
GACAATAGTGTTTTTAAATCATTGTTGTCCGGAAAAATAATATAAGATTCCTCCCTGCGGTCGGAA
>JBAXGW010000103.1:0-10380 GCA_037139195.1 Bacteroidota bacterium | reverse complement strand
TGCTTATTTTGTTGATTTTCAGTAATTTATATTAATTTTTAACGAAGTATTGTAATTAACAAGTATTATTAATTAAAAAAACTTTAACCCATGAAAAAAATGGAAAGTATTAATGATTTGTTGTTTGAAAATTTAAAACAACATAAGATTTCTCAATTAAACAAAATTTTAGGCGGAGAGAAACTAATATCATCTCAAGCATGTACAGGTGGAACTCAGTATGATACTGGAAAATGGACTTCAAAGGAAGGTGGTGATTTTCCTGACATGAATAATGATTGGGGCGATTGTATCCCTCAGCCAAGAATAGCAACAAGAAATTTATAATTAAGCAAATCAGCAGCTGTGAAATCAAGCAACTGCTGATTTTTTTATTGTAATTTTTCATTTTTAAAACAATATTTATGAGAAATAAAAATGATTTAATGTTTGAAATTATTTGAAATTCAAAACAGCCAGATTAAAGTTCTTTTCGCCTGTCAGGAGTAGAATCTAAGGATATGTGCCATATTATTCAGTGCAATCAGCTAAAATGTGTTATAAATGGCATTATTATTATGTTCAATATTGAGGAGATTGCGTCCTTGTAAAAAAACAGATGCAATTTTTATTAATATATAACGCATTATTTAATAATATCTTATTTTTTTACCTTAATAACAAAAACAATAATGATACTAATTCTATCAAATGAGAATGATTTAAGCACCTGTGAAGTTTTAGAATGGATAACATACTTTGGGTGTAAATACATAAGATTAAATGAAACTGATAATGTATATTTTAAAAAATTAAAAATTGAGAATAAGCAAACATCTATATTAGTTGAAAATCAGGACAATGATATTAATCTTTCCGATTTTAGCTCTTATTGGTACAGAAGAGGTTCATTTAATCTTAGCAACTTTAAATGGGAACTCCCCATTCAAAATGATTTAATTAATCACTTATATAAAGAACGGTTCTTTTTATTAGATTATATTTATTCTACCTTAGATTCCATTCATGGTTTAGGATGTTTTAATACTTCTACTTCAAGTAAACTTAAAAGTTTACACTGTGCTAGTATATGTGAATTAATAATTCCTCAGACGAATATTGTTGTTAATAAAAAGCAAGTTGAACAGATATTTCTAGAAGGAAATTCTTTAATTACTAAATGTATACAAGATATGCCACAATTTAAAGTTGATGGCAAATTGTGTTTTCTCTATACAGAAGAACTTGATAATCTTAAGATAAGCGAGTTAAGTGATGAATTTGCGCCATCAATAGTACAAAATAAAATAGATAAAAAGTATGAATTAAGAATTTTTTATATAAATAAAAAATGTTATTCTATGGCTATTTTTTCGCAAAATGACGAAAAAACAGCTATAGATTTCAGAAAATATAATTTATCAAGACCTAATAGAAGCATTCCTTATAAGCTGCCAAAAGAAATTGAAATAAAAATAATTAAATTCATGAAATACATGAATTTAGATACAGGTTCTATAGATATGATTTACACTCCAAATAAAGAGTACGTATTTTTAGAAGTCAATCCAATTGGTCAATTTGGAATGGTATCTACGCCCTGTAATTATTTACTAGAAAAAAAAATAGCACGTTATTTAGTTAATTATTAAAACATGAAAATCTTATTTTTAATTATAATTGTTTTATTTGGATTAATTCAAAATACTCTTTCACAAGAGAGAAATAAACATTATTTGTTTAGCGAAAATATTTCATTATTGGAAGAAAGCCAAAAAAGATGTGTAATGTTCTCATTTATTGGAGAATATAAACAGGCAATGAATGGGTATAATGATGATTATTCTTGTAAAAAAAATAGTTATAAAATAACAAAAAAAGACTCAATCAATTTCAGTAACAAAGACACAATTAATGCATATAAATATATTATCGACAAATCATCTAATGAACAAATTATACTTATAAATGAAGCCCATAACATGCCAATGAATAGAGCCTTTACACTTACATTGTTGCAGGCATTATATAACAATGGTTATAGGTATTTTGGAGCTGAAGATTTCAAAAATTCTGCTAAAGATTTACCATTAAGTAAATCAGATAATGGTTATTACCCAAACTATAAAACTGGATATTATATTAAAGACCCTGTATTCGGAGATTTAGTACGTGAAGCATTGAGAATAGGATATACCGTATTTGCATATGAGGATACATGCAAAAACAGTATTCATTGGGTTAATGACTCTGTATATAGGGTTGATTTAAGCACGAGAGATTTCAATATGGCTGTTAATATAAATGCAATTTTAAAAAAAGATAGCACTGCTAAAATACTTATACATGCGGGGTTTGGTCATATTATTGAAGAAAAAAATTCTATGGGAGGAGAACTAAAAAGGTTGACGGGAATTAACCCATTGTCAATAAATCAATCTACAATGACAGAAATGCAATCTAAAGATTGTGAAGACCCATATTATAAGTTAGCAAAAATAAAAAAACCTACAATTTTCATTAACAAGAATAAAGATAGCGTATTTGTAGATGACTATTTCCGTAACAAGAAAGATACTGACAATATGAATCTGCTAGATATTGAGGTTTTTCATCCTCGAACAGCTTATATTAATGGACGACCTGATTGGTTGTATATGAATGGCAGGCGCAAAGCAATAATTATTAATAAAAAATATCTTACAATTGGTTATCCAGTTCTAGTTTTTGCATATTATTATAATGAAGATATTGAAGAAGCAATTCCAATCGATGTAATTGAGATAAAATCTAAAAATGACATAAAACCATTAATTCTTCCACAAGGTAATTTTAATATTATTATCCAAAATAAACAAAAAAAAATAAATACATATCAAATAAAAAATGGGAAACAAAAAAATTGACATAATAAAAATTGATTATAATTTAATAAAAGATATTCCTATTAATTATAATTTAGCAAGCTGTCCTAGTTTAAACAGCAATCTCGATACGTGTAATAAAAACCTTAATATTGAAATAGAAAGATACAGAGCAAAAAACTATGTGCCAACAGTTTTTTACAAACCGATGTCTAAGATTTTAACAATAACAGAATTTCTCTAAAATGGATAATTCAGAAAAATATTTGAAACTATATACGGACTGCATTCCTGTCAAAGGCTATAGAAGGGCACTAATATACGACTTAAATATGCAGCAGTTCCAATTTGTACCTATCAGTTTACTTGAAATAATTGAAAAATCTAAGTCTCATACTATAAGAGAGGTGAAAAAAAGTTATGGAAATAATTTTGATTCTGTAATTGATGAATACTTAAATTTTATTCAAAATAAAGATTACGGATTCTATTGTGATGATATTGAAGAAATAAAATGTTTCCCTGAAATAGAATTGTTTTGGGATTATCCTGCAAAGATTTCGAATATTGTAATTGATATTGATGAAAAATCGACAATTAATATATGTAATATTATTTCTGAGATAGAGCAATTAGGGACTAAGAATTTGCAACTTAGATTTTATTATAGTTATGATTTAAAAAAGGTATCAAAATTTCTAGACTTATTAAGTAAAAGCAGCATTACAATAATTGAAATATTTATTAAATTTCATAAGGAATCTGATTTTGCTATTTTAAATGATATTTGTGATAGAAACCCACGTGTAAAATCTATTGTAGTCTTTAATTCTGAAAAAGATGAAATTTTTAATGAGGGTTATTATAATTTAGGAATAATTTTAAAAGTCAAACAAAGTATTATTTCCAGTATGAATTGTGGCAATATTCAGAGTGCTTATTTTAACACTTCAATTCCTCTGTTTACTGAATCTCAACACTACAACACTTGCCTAAATCGTAAACTATGCATAGATACTGAAGGCAATATTAAAAACTGTCCTGCGATGGAACGAAGTTTTGGAAATATTAAAGACTCCACTCTTGAAGATGCATTAAATAAAGAAGGATTCAAAGACCTTTGGGGAATTAGGAAAGATGATATTGATGTATGCAAAGATTGTGAATTTAGATACATGTGCACCGATTGTCGTTGCTTTATTAAAGACCCCAGCAATATATATTCTCAACCTGCAAAGTGTCCCTATAACCCATATATTGCAAAATGGGAAGGTGAAGAGGAATATATAACAGTAGAGCAATGGAGAACTGAAAATCCTAATTGGGAGAAAAAAGCAAAGAGAAAACCTTTGGTTAAGAAACCACAACCAGTTGAATGATAAAATTTCCTCATTATAAGCAACCTGATGCGATGGATTGCGGACCAACCTGCTTACGCATGGTTGCAAAGCACTACGGCAAAAGTTACAGCTTAGAATCACTACGCACTAAAAGCAATATTGGTCGTGAAGGCGTAAGTATGCTTGGTATCAGCGATGCAGCAGAATGCCTAGGCTTCAGAACTATGGGCGTTCGCATTTCACTGGATAAACTTTTTGAAGATGCTATATTGCCCTGCATTATTCACTGGAAACAAAACCACTTTGTTGTCTTATATAAAATAAAGAATAATAAATATTTCATCTCTGACCCTGCTCATGGATTAATCACGTACACCCAAGATGAATTTGTGAAATATTGGCTAAGTACTAAAACCGAAGGCGAAGATAAAGGAATTGCACTAATACTTGACCCTACTCCAGAGTTCTATGCAATGGAAGATGAGAAGTCGGATAAAGCCACGTTTGGGTATTTATTATCTTATTTGCGTCCGTATAAGAAATATTTAATTCAGTTAGTTTTAGGCTTACTATTAGGCAGTTTACTTCAACTAATATTGCCGTTTCTTACCCAAGCTGTTGTTGATGTTGGCATTGGTAATCAAAATCTTAATTTCGTATATCTAGTTTTAATTGCACAATTGGTTTTATTTTTCAGTAGAGCCATTGTAGATTTTATTCGCAGTTGGATATTGCTCCATATAGGAACACGAATAAATATTTCCTTAGTATCTGATTTTCTTGTCAAGTTAATGAAATTGCCAATTAGCTTTTTCGATGCAAAGATGATTGGCGATATTATGCAACGAATTACAGATAATCATAGAATTGAAGCGTTTTTAACCCAATCGATACTAAGCATTCTGTTTGCAACCGTAAACTTTGTGATATTTAGTATTGTACTGGCAATTTATAATATCCAAATCTTTTTAGTTTTCCTTGCTGGGAGTGCTTTATATGCACTTTGGATTATCCTGTTTCTAAAGAAAAGAAGAGAACTTGATTTTAAGCGTTTCCAACAATCATCCGATAATCAAAACAACTTGTATCAGATGATAACAGGAATGCAGGAAATTAAACTCAATAACTGCGAGAAACAACGCCGTTGGGAATGGGAACATATACAAGCCCGATTATTTAAAGTAAGCATAAAAGGATTAGCACTTTCGCAGTATCAACAAGCAGGTTCGGTAGTAATAAACGAAACAAAAAATATCATCATATCTTTTATGGCAGCTAAGTCGGTTATTGATGGCAATATCACGCTAGGGATGATGATGTCCATACAATATATTTTGGGTCAGCTAAACAGCCCAATAGAACAAATGATTGGCTTTATGCAACAAACACAAGATGCAAAAATCAGTTTAGAAAGACTAGGCGAAATCCACCAAAAAGAAGATGAAGAAAAACCCGATGATGAAAAGATAAATATACTCCCTGAAAACAGAAGCTTAAAAATAAATAATCTTTCGTTTCAATATGATGGAGCAGGTTCAGAAAAAGTATTGGATGAAATAAACCTAGAAATTCCGCAAGGGAAAATAACCGCAATAGTTGGAACAAGCGGAAGCGGAAAAACAACCCTTGTTAAATTGCTTCTTGGATTTTATCCTCCAGTTTCAGGAGAAATAAAAGTGGGCGAATCGGCATTAGAAAATATCAGCAATAGAATGTGGCGAAGTAAATGCGGAGCGGTAATGCAAGACGGCTTTATATTTTCTGATACCATAGCAAAGAATATCACTATAAGCGAAGAAACAATAAACAAAGAAAAGCTACTTCATTCGGTTAATGTGGCAAATATCCGAGAGTTTGTTGAAACATTGCCACTTGCATACAATACAAAAATTGGTGGAGATGGTCATGGACTTAGTCAAGGACAAAAGCAACGTATGCTTATTGCTAGAGCAGTTTATAAAAATCCTGAATACATCTTTTTTGATGAAGCAACTAACGCCCTCGATGCCAATAATGAAAAGAAAATAATGGAGAACTTAGATGAGTTCTTTAAAGGTAAAACGGTGGTTGTTGTAGCTCATAGATTAAGTACGGTTAAAAATGCCGACCAAATTGTGGTATTGGAAAAGGGAAAGATAGTTGAACTGGGAAATCATCAAGAACTAGTGAAACTGCAAGGTAAGTATTATGAGTTAGTAAAGAATCAGTTGGAATTAGGAAATTAGAACAAAAGGAATGCCAGAAGAATTTAACAATATAGAAATACGAAGCGAAGAAATTGACGACTTATTGGGCAAAGCCCCAAGTAGCATCGTGCGTTGGGGGATAACTGTGATATTTTCTGTTATTTCTGTAATCTTTGTTGGAAGTTATTTTTACAAATATCCCGACATTATTAATGCCGAAATATCTGTTCAATCAGAGAATATTCCTGCAAGTATTATTGCTAAAAATTCAGGAAAGATTACTCAATTATTGGTTAAAGACAAACAAGGCGTTAAGAATGGTGATGTATTAGCAGTATTAGAAAATACTGCAAATCTGAATGATGTTTATGCCGTAAAAACACAAATTCAAAATTTAGATTCAATTTTGAAATTTCAGATTGATTCCTCGCTAACAGATACTTTACTTGGAAACAGCTTTAATCTGGGTGATTTACAAACTGGTTTTTCGACACTTCAAAAAGCATTAAAAGATTATGTTTTCTTTTTAGAAACCGATTTTCCGCATAAAAAAATTAAATCAACCGAATCGCAAATAAGCAAACACGAAGCCTTGTATCAAAAAATGCAAAGACAAACAAGTATCACTCAAGAACAATTAAAACTTGCGAAAAGTCAATTCATGAGAGATTCAATGCTATATGTAAAGAAAGTTACATCCGAATTAGATTTTGAAAAATCGCAAACTTCCTACTTGCAAAGCAAATACTCGTTTGAATCGGCAAAAAGCAGTTTAGATAATGCTCAAATTTCTATTTCTCAATTACAGTTCTCTGTGCTTGAAATGGAACAGCAATATAACAATGATTGCAAACAATTACGAAATGGCTTAATATCTTCTTTAAATACCTTTCAGGCTCAAATAAAATCGTGGGAGCAAATGTATTTATTGATAAGTCCGATAAATGGCAAAGTTACTTTTACACAGTTTTGGAGCGAAAACCAAAATGTAAAAGCTGGCGATAATACAATGACCATTATTCCATTTAAAGAAACTAAAATAGTTGGCAGAATTAAATTGCCAGTTCAGGGTTCAGGAAAAGTGAAGATTGGTCAGCGAGTAAATATCAAGTTCAACAACTATCCATATATGGAATATGGCATGGTAACAGGCAAAATCAAAAATATTGCACTTATTCCAACTGAATCATTTTATATTGTAGAAGTCGAACTGCTAAATGGTTTACAAACCAACTATAAAAAGAAACTTCCATTCAATCAGGAAATGCAAGGTGTGGCAGAGGTTGTTACTGATGATGTTAGATTGATTGAACGATTCTTTAATCCGATTAAAGCTATATTGAAAAATCAAGCGGAGTAAATTATATTGTTTTGTTATAGTTGTTTTTTTACATTTGGATAATAATTTGCGTTAATGGATTTTCTTGAATTTTTAATGTTTACTGATAAACAAGATGATAAAGATTTGTCTTCTTTTGTTTCTGCTTTAAAAAAACTTGATACTATTCCGCCACGAACATCAGACCCTCGAATATTAAGCAGATTTTTATATCGCAAATTAAATCAACAAGAAACTGTTGGATTTCAAAAGTGGTTTGCTTTTTATAAAGACTTTGACAAGAATAATGAAATCCCCGAAGATATAAAAGAAGAGAAAGCTTTTTTACAAGCAATAAACTTAATTGAAATGTTGCAGAATAGCGACCCTGATTGTAAGATTTAAAACAAACGAGCAGAAAATATTTTATAATTCTCTGCTCGTTTTATTTTTGTTTGTTTATCCTAAGTTTGCTATCTTTGAATCGAGTTTAAACTAGAGTATAAGGGATTGTTTAAATTAACAATAATATAGACAAACTGATTTAATAATCAATTATTTGCCCCGAATTAACCCCTAAATCTACTGATAATCCTTATTTAAAAGGGCATTCAGTCGTTCTTTATGAACTCCATGAAGTTCCTCCATTGGTGGTTTTTCTCATTTCTCCACTATAACCAACTACATAGCCGATATTTGCATCAACAAAAAATACTGAAAACAATCCCGTAGAAGTTCCACTAGTTAAGGAAGACCAATTTGTTCCTCCATTAGTTGTTTTTATTATTGTACCTGTACCTCCTGTAGCGAAGCCTGTATTAGAATTTATAAAATATACTGATTCTAGAGATTGAGTAGTTCCACTTGTTTTAGCGGACCAATTTGTTCCGCCATTCGTAGTTTTAATTATTTTCCCCGACGAACCTACTGCATAGCCAGTGTTAATATCAACAAAGGTTATAGATAGAATATAGCCAAACAAACCGCTTGTTTGAGCTGTCCATGAGGTGCCACCATTTGTAGTTTTTTGTATTGTTCCATTTGAACCAGCAACCCATCCAGTATTTGAATCAACAAACCAAACAGTGTATAAATCTTCTGTAGTTCCGCTTGTTTGAGATGTCCATGTTGCACCGCCATCTGTAGTTTTCAAAATCTTTCCAGAACTGCCAACTGACCAACCTACACTTGCACTTTCAAAATGAACTGAATTCAGTTCATTTGAAGTTCCACTGGTTTGTAAAGTCCATTGAGCAAACAAAGGGTTGTAAATTAACAGACAAGGTATTAATAATACTACTTTCATATTTATTATATTGAAAAATCACATATAGTATATAAAAATTTATTTGTACAAATTTCTCAATATTTGAACTAAACATAAGCAATACAAGGATTCTCTTTTATGTACATTATTAAAAAAAAGAAATAATATTTTAATTAAAATATAGACATTTATTCGCCTTATAGATTGATAATCTTATATATACAAATAATATCACATAGACAAATATCACTCCAACCGTAAATACATCCAATACAGAATTAGTCGTAATAAAGTCACTGCTTTTAACATTTGATTTCAATGTTGTAACCTCTTTGAAAGTATTGTTAAAAGAGTTTTTATATTTAATATTTACGTTAACTGGCAATGAACAAGATTTAAGTTCTAAGTCGTCTATAACAATATTCTTCTTTATTTTATAAGCAAAGCAATCGCTATTATTATTTAATTTAGCAGAATAAAATAAATTAGTCCTCATATTTTTTTCTTTAGATTAATTTGAATAACAATGATTAACCGTTTCCCTTTTTTTGTTTAAAAACTAACTAAAATGTAGCGCACCACCAATACATTATTTAGTTATGTTCTATTGTTTTTAACAAAAGCAGATATTGCAAGCAGAGCAGCTTTTTAAGGGAAACGATTATCACTGTTTGAAAAAACTTAACTTTCATAAATATTTTTCAAAATTGATAAATTAAATAATCTATTTAATAATCGTGCAGATTGCTTTTTATAGACTAACTAGGGAAAATACGAAGAAAAATAACTTTATTAGTGTACATTATAATTTGTAAGTGTCAGATTAACTGAGTGTAGACTAATAATGTGTATGGACAAACAAAAAAGCTCCAAAAATTTTTAACCCAACTTGCAGGTCAAATCGCCAAAATCAACAAAAAACCGCTTAAAAAGTCAATATTTTGCGGCTTTCTTACAGTTAAGTTGCAGAAAATCAATAATCGCATTTTCAAAACAGTCTTGTAGTGCTCTGTGCTAGGTGTTTTTGCATTAAAATTTATGCGAAATTTGCACCTATGTATTTCAAGGCATCATTTCGATATAATCCAAAAACAGAGAAAACCGATTGGTATTACCGATTAGTAGAAAGCTATCGTAATGCCCTAGATGAAGTACGTCAACGCACAATATTGTCGGTAGGATTTTTGGATGAACTTACTGGCGACCAAATAGAACTAGTTCAGGATGGACTGAATAACCGAATAAAAGGGCAAACTCATTTATTCAAAGATGCCAAAGCAGATGAATACGTGGAACTACTTTATAATCGATTAATTTCGGAAAAGAGAATTGATTCAACAGGCAAAGGCAAGGACTATGACATCATCGACCTGAACAGCATAAAGAACAAACAAGTAAGAGAAGTAGGTTCAGAATGGATGTCGCT
>JBAXGW010000102.1:0-10466 GCA_037139195.1 Bacteroidota bacterium | reverse complement strand
TTGAGCGTGAGTCGAAATGGAGGAATCTTATATTATTTTTCCGGACAACAATGATATCAAATATCGAAACCAACATAACGTTAATTACCTAATTTAATCCCACTAATTCTTTCCACCTAAAGAATAATCTACCCAAGCATCTAATTGCTTAACAGAACTAGGTCGTAAAATAATCTTTTGATTTTTGTCGAGCAAAAACATAGTTGGCGAAGCAAATATGTAATAATCCTTTACGGCTTTGCTTTCCCATGTTTTATAATCGCACATACTTAAAAAAGGGAAAACACTCGAAAAACCTTTAAACAATAATTTGTCCGTATCCAAAGAAACAAAAACCACCTCAACACCTTTAGATTTCCACTTTTCATATAGTGGAAGTAGCTGACTAATTTCTTCGGTACACTTCTGGCACCAGCTTGCACCAAAAACCACCACTTTATAATCGGATTTTATCTCCGAAAGACGTTTGGTTGTATTTTCGGCAACTCCTTTTTTTAAAATATCTCCTGCAAAAACAATATCGGGAGCTGTAACACCAATTTTCATTGCTCTATACGATTCCAACTTATTTGCTAGCTTATCGTTAACAGCACAGCTATTTTGAGTTAATACTTTAATTGCTAGATATTCCGATGCTTGAAACAAACTATGACTTTCTAATAAATCGAAAAGATTTTTGGTAATTTCATTGAATTTATTTTCGTCATTTGAAAGGCTTGCCAATAAAAAATCTGTAGAAATATTCATTTCTTTAGAAACAGAATCTAAAGGCTTACCCATGTTTTCTAACAACCAATAATGACTTTCTATGGCATCCTTCAACAATCCACTTTTATACAGTCGTTCGTCAGAATAATTAAGTTTTCGGAACGCAGCTACGGTAGCAGGAATTTCTTCAGTTCGATACTGAGCAACAGTAGAAACGGAACTAATCAATTTACGCAAAGGCAAAAACCAATATACGAAGCTCTTAGCATCCAAGTTTTTTAAGAAATCGTTATCTTCTTGATTTATTCGTTGTATTTCAGTTTCAATATTTTGTTGAGATTTTTTTTGGTTTGAGAAAAAAGGATCATTCTTGTATATCTTTCGCAAATAAACCCATGCACTCAATGCTTGTTCGCGTTTTGGATGCTCAATGGCATATTGCACAAACAATTGATTTTCTTTTCCAGAACTAATACTTATAGTTTCGGGCAAACTAAATGCTTCACCTTTCAATACAATATCCTCATTGGCAAGCACTACAAAACAAGCTTTATTATCAGCTGCAGCAAGGTATCCCATGCCTTTATTTTTTTCTGCATAATTTAATTTGAAATTTCCATTATCTGAAACAACAATACTATCGATAGGCAAATTTTTGAAGCCATCAAAGCCTATTAACCTTACTTTCTGACCTGCTAACAATGGGAAATTACCAGTGATAGAGTTTTGTGCATATACGCATAATGTTAAAAAACAAAAAACTAATATTGAGATTAAGTTTTTAAAATTCATATAACTAATTCAGTTTGAAAGTTAGAAAGTTTGTAAAGTATTTTGAGTGACTAGAGTGACTATAGCGAATAGAGTATTTACAGTGACTAGAGTGACTAAAGTGACTAGAGTATTTTGAGTGACTAAAGTGACTAGAGTATTTAAAGTGACTAGAGTATTTAGAGTGACTAGAGTATAATTATTATAGTTAAAAAAGTTCACAAGAAGCTATCCGTTATCTGAGTTTAAGACTTGGAATAGTAACTTATGAACTTTTTTTTATTTCAGTAATTAATTTTTTATGCATCTAACCGAATTTCCACCACCTCGGTAATCTAGCTCTGTTCCGGCATAAGAAGTGTTAGTTCTAAACATTTGCGAATAATCACCATTAATTGTACTTGTCCAGTAATAACCGCCAGCACCAACCGAGCTAAGCGATCCACTACAATAGCGGAAGCCCCCAAGTGAAAGTTTTATTGTCGAAAATGCTCCCGTAGAGTTTCCACCCCAACTTGAACTTTCTGCAAGAAATTCAGCTTCGGTTGGTATTCTAAAACCTGTTGGGCATGGATTATTAATACCATTAACTCCTTGCCATAAACTGTTATTTTGAGGGCTGCGCCAATCATGGCTACCACCACCTCCAATTGAAATAAATAAAGCATTTCCTGGAGCATCTGTTGAAGATAAAGTTCCAGTAGTTGAAGAATTTCGTAATTGATGACCATCAGTTCCTCTTCCCCATTGATACAAATCGCCATAAGAAGCAGCATCAGTAGCACTAGTAGCAGCTTGCGATGCACCTAAATTACGATCCATCCATATTCTACCAGTTTTTGAATTTTGAATTTCATTAGTTCCAGCTGTTTGAAGCACACCCCAAGTAGGTATTCCATTAACCATGGTTAGCAACTGACCTGAACTACCTGGTACTACAGTTAGCCATGCGGTACCGTTCCAATATAGCATTTGTCCTACGGCAGTTCCATTAGAAACCAAATCTTTACCAGTTACTTTGCTAACTTTTTCATTTCTTACTTTAGTAATAGAATCGGCTAATAAAGTTTTACTTGCATAGCTACTTAAATCTTGATCGCCAGTATTTACGCCAAGAACAGCATCTAAAGCCACTCTATTATTATGAGTTATTCCGGTTAAATCTTGATCGCCTGTATTTACACCCGACAAATTACTCAAATGTGTAATATCATTGGCTGTTATATTAGCTGCTTGACTAGCTGCATAAACAGGATCTATTTCAGGAATTGAACCAGTAATACTATCGGCTGTTTTAGCATTAAGAGCATAAGGAACACTTAAAAACTGGCTAGTAGCTATTACAGTATAGTTTGTTGCACCAGTTGGGTCGGTTTCAATACTTAAAAAGTAAGGTCCATTTGCCCAGTTAATAGTATCTAACGAACCTATCAAAGCAATTCCAGTACCTATTTCAACTGTTACTAAACCATTAGCATTTGTTAGCAAATTGGGATTATAAATTTCTCTATACGATATTGTTCCAGTTGCTGAGCCACGCAATACGTTTACTCGAACGCCAACACCATGGTTAGCTACTAGATTGTTATTAGCATCACGAATTACAGCTTGATAACTCATTTTGCTAGGCGCTTGAGCAAAAGCCGTGAACTGTGAACAGAGAATAGTGAACAGAAAGACAAACAGCACTGTAAATATTTTTCTCATAATGTTAATTTTTAGGGGTTTTTAATGCTTTATTTATTAATTAATTTACGAGTACAAACCTATAAAAATTATTTTTTTTTACCTAATAATAGCGACAGTAATTTTAGGACTTTAATTAGTATTAATAAGGAAATGTTATCTACTCCGTCTTAATGTTATATGCTCGTGATATTGCTCGTTCAAACCACAACTATTTGAAGTTCACACCACAGGTGGTATGATTTAGTGTCATGGCATCCATTAAACGGTGTAGTTGTATATTAGTCTGCATTTAGTTTTTCAAAATAAAATTTGCAATGTCTTTTACTAACTCGTCTGCTAATGGCAATTTTGAGTTGCTGTATGTAGCTACATTTGCTTTTTTATCTCCGTCAACTGTTCGGAAAACATGATTCATTTTGTCAATCAATACCAATTGCGATTTTAGATTTGCTTTTGAAAGTCGCTTTGCATCTTCAACAGTAACTTGAACATCATTAGTTCCTTGAATGATAAGAACTGGAATATTTAATTTCTTAATTTCTATTTGTGGGTCATACTTAAACCATGAAATCATATATGGTTGAACGCTTTTTCTGAAAAGAGAATTAAGCATTGGATTAACATTGTCAACTGTTTTTCCTTTTACCAAGCTGTCAAGAATGGGGTTTGATAAATCTTGAACTTCTTTTGGTTGACTGCTCAATTGTTCTTTGATTATTTTGTCTGCTGACTGCCCTGCACCAGCAATGGATATAAACTTATCAGCATTTGTTGATGCAATCATTCCAATCAATGAGCCTTCGCTATGTCCTATCACAATGACATTTGAAAATCGTTTGTCTTGCTTTAATAATTGTATCCATTCCTTCGCATCATTTACATAGTCGTCAAAGCGAAGGTCTGCCTCGCTCTTTCCAGCTGCTTTACTTTCTGCAATTCCTCTTTTGTCATAGCGTAATGATGCTATATTATTATCAGCAAGTCCGTAAGCAAGTTTTTTGTAAGCATCGCATTTCATCATTGGATTATTGCAATTTCTGTCAGTTGGTCCAGAACCCGCAATTATTAATGCAACGGAAATATTTGAGATTTTTTTAGGAGTAGTCAATGTCCCAAAAATATCTCCACTTTTTGTCTTTAAAATTATTTGTGTTTCAATAACGGTTGTGTCTACATTTTCAGAAGCACTTACTTCTTTATCAATTTCTACCTTCGATAAATCCATTGGGAAAGATTGCCCTGCTTGCTTAAAGATTCCAATAATATTATTCTCTTTATTCAAAGTTCCTTCGTATTCAATTCTTGCATTTGCTACCGTTAGTTTTAAGGTTGATTGTTCAAAACTTATGGATGTTACCGGAATTCCTTTTGCTCCTTGGTCGGGACTATCCATTGTGGAGCTATATCCATTATCTGTTTTACTAATATTAAAAACAACTCTTAATTGTGTTCCTTGAACTTTTAATATTCCAATCCATTGCCCAGTGATGTTTTGTCCAAAAACAGTTAACGAAGCGAAGTATGCAAGTAGAATTAATGTTGCTTTTTTCATAGTGTTTTATTTAATTTGATATTAAATTTAATTTTTTGAGCTGTAGGTTAGTGTTAACAGGTTGGACAGAGTGTCATTCGACTTTGGCAATATGGCATGAAGTGGATTTCGAGTGATTTACAATCAAACTGAGATGAAGTTGAAACGGGCTAAAACCGCTCAACTATATACTTCACCGCTTTTTGCTATATTGTATGTTGGGTGTTGCAATTATTCCTTTTTAAATATTATTCTATCAATCTTTGCTGACAAATCAAACACATCAACAGAACCAAAATTTGTTAGAATAATTATCGTTGTCTTTTTCTCAGGATAGTAATAATTCCATGTATTCCAACCACTACTATTTCCTGCATGTCTTACACACTTGGTGTTAGAGTCATCTATTAACCAAATATATCCAAATTCTAACTTATAAGTTTCGGCAATCATCTGAGTATATTTGGTAGTCATTATTTTCAGATACTCATCGTTCACTATCTCACCCGAAAATGCTGCCTTATCAAATTTGTATAAATCATTTATAGAACTCCATGCACCACCTGCTGATAGTGGAATAAATCCATAATCATAGTTATAAGCATTTCGCGCATATCCGATAGAATCATTTTTTACGTATCCAATGGCATATTGTTTTTGTGATTCATCTAAAGTCCAGTAAGGAGTAAAACATGTATTTCTCAAATCCAAAGGGTCAATGAAAGTTGTTTTTATATAATCTTGAAAGTTCATTCCCGTTATTTTCTCTACTACTGCTCCTAAGACCATGCAGTCTCCAGTTGAGTATAAGCAACTGTCACCAGGATTATATACTAAAGGTAATGATCGCATAAAAGGCATAATGTCTGTACAGTTCTTAACGTTTTTATAACTAAATCCTTTAGCATTATAAAAATTATCAAAACCAGCAGAATGTGTTAATATTTGGTGGATTGTAATGATATTACCTTTAGGTAATCCCTCAATATATTGCCCTATTGAATCTGTAAACTTGATTTTTTCCTGCTGTGCAAGGTATGTTATTGCAATACCAGTAAAAATTTTTGAACCTGATGATAAATCAAATCGTGTGTCAGGTGTATTCTTAATATTGTTTTCTCTATCAGAAAAACCATATCCCTTAGATAATAATACTTTGCTACTGTCAGCAATTAAAATTGCACCAGAAAATAAATCTAGATGTGTCATTTCTGTTATTAGACTATCAATTTTCTCAATACTACTTGATTGTCCAAATAAGTCAAGTATCATAAAAGAAGAAATTAAAATCAATGTTGTTGTTTTTCTCATTTTTGTTGTTTTTATTGTTACACCCAACGATTGTGTAACCATCAAATGGTGATTATTTCGCACGTAGTTTTAAGTGATTAATATTATTAAATCACTGTTTTTCAATGCAATATATTCACTACCTTCGTTTAACAAATATGCATTGCATTTTATCATCATACTTAAATTATTACTTTACATCTAATACTTTCCCAAAAGTAAACAAATTATTTAAAAAAAATTAATTTGATGTGCTTATTTTCAGCAGCACAATACTTTAAATTATACAGACACCGCAAACTAATTGTTATTTGAATATTAGGAAGATCTAATAGATAAATATTGAAGAATGACTGCTAATAATATTAAATACTTGTTTTCAAACAATTTACATAATAATGTCTCCAAATGTCACCCCAAAAACCATAAGCTTGTCCCCTATTGTCCCATAGATTAATTGGCTAAAATTTTATTGTTGTCTAATTTCGTTTTAGAAATAAATTTCAAATCAAACAAACTAAATAACTAATTCTAATATGAAAAAAATCTATTTAACAACAATTGCCCTCACAATTTGCATTGCGGGGATTGCTCAAATACAAAGAGCAAATAATTCAAAAGGCAAACAAATCAAAAGCAATCCAGTTTTAAAACAGGAAATCAAAAGCACAACAAGTGGAACAACAATATTTTACGAAGATTTCCAGCACGGTATTCCAAGCACATTTACACTTATTAACAACGATCAACTACCTCCTTATTATACGTTTTTTGGTGATGCCGCATGGATTCCATTTGCTGACGACATGAATGCAGGAGACACAGTTGCAGCAAGCACTTCATACTGTTTAGCACCTGGAACTACAGATGATTGGATGATTACACCTGCAATTACTATTACCAATGAATGTGTTTTAGAATGGGAAGCTCGCGTTTTTGACAAACTTTATCGCGATGGATATATTGTTAAAATTTCAACAACCAATAACCAAATGGCAAGTTTTACAAATTCGCTCTTAACTATACCATCGGAAAATTTCAATTGGACAAAAAGAGCTCTTGATTTAAGTGCTTTTGCTGGTCAAACAATTTATATTGCTTTTATTAATAATTCGATGGATAAAAACCTGCTATATATTGATGACATAACAGTTAAAGAAAAAGAGAATTATGATATTACATTAAATAATGCAACTTTTTCTCCTAATAACAAATACCTTTCGATTCCAATAAGCCAAGCTCAACCAGTTTATTTCCAAGCTGATATATCTAATAGAGGTATTTCATCCGTGAGTTCTGTTATATTAGACATCGATGTTCCTGCAACTGGATTTACAGCTACTACAACCAATAGCAACACTCTTGCTCCAATGGATACTATATTTGGAATGACACATTATACTCCATTAATTATTACAAGTCCTGACACAATTAGAGCCATTATTACCGCTTCTATTACAGAAAATGAAACTATTACAAGCGATAATATAGATTCTGTTACATTTATTGTTTCCGATTCAGTTATGGCTCGTGAAAATGGCGACTTTAATGATTATATAGGTTACCCAGATAATAAAATAACATTTGGACAAATGTATGAGCTTGATACAAAAGACACTTTAACTTCTGTTTCTTTCTATTCTAATAATCCAATTATTGGCGACAGTGTTTTAATACAAGTTTGGCACATAACACCTCAAGACACAAGCATTGTTGCTTCTACTGATAAATATGTTTTCCATTCAGCTGATTCAGGTTGGTTCACAGTTCCAATTGATGGAAATTATTTTGTTATGCAAGCTAATCAAAAATATATTATATCTGTAAGACAATGCTCAACAAATTCTTTAGAAATTGGCACAACCAATCAAATTTTCACACCAGAAGTAGCTTATTGCATGTACGAAGGAGAATCTTGGGTTTTATCTGAAGACTCATATCTTCCAGTTACTTAC
The DNA here is from genome assembly GCA_037139195.1 of Bacteroidota bacterium. GTDB lineage: Bacteria > Bacteroidota > Bacteroidia > Bacteroidales > JAHJDW01 > JBAXGW01. The sequence goes on along the minus strand of JBAXGW010000102.1, from coordinate 2,522 downwards.
GCCATTAGAGCAAATTTTGGAAAAGTAATTCCATTACTAAACAATGATGTAGCTGTAAAATCAATAAATGGTCCAATAGCTTCATGTTCATTAGGCAATGAAATAATTAGTGTTAATATTAAAAATTATGGTTTAAATGCTATTAGCAATTTCCCTATTAAAATGAATGTAGATGGAACTGTAATTTCAGAAAATATAACAGCAACAATCAATTCAATGGGTGCTTATACTTATACATTTACAGTACCAGCAAATTTATCGACACAAGGTAATCACACAATTAGAGTATATACACAACTTTCTACCGACCAAAAATTATCAAACGACACTGCTGTTTTCGTTGTAAATACCTTAGCGGCTAAAACAATTCCTTATTCTATGGGATTTGAACCTAACGAAAGTTTAGAAGGCTGGCAAATTATTGACAAAAACAATGATGGCAACACTTGGTTCTATGAAGCAATTTATGGTGGTCATGGCGGTCCAGGATACATTACTTATGAATTCAATTCAAATGCTGCTAATGATTATTTAGTTAGCACTTGTATTAATTTCGAAGCTGGTAAAACTTATAATTTAGGATTTTATTACAGAGCAATGGATGGCAATTCACCAGAAAAAATGCGTGTTTATCTTTTAGATAATCAAACTTCTGGAAGCCCAGTTTCTCAAATTGTTAACTTGAGTAATATTGCAAACAGCACTTATGCAAAAAGCTCCAGCAACTTCACTGTTCCAGCAACTGGCTCATATTACCTAGGATTTAATATTTATTCTGTTGCAAATAGCTTCCTATTATTTTTAGACGATATTTCTATCACTGAAACAACAGAAGTAAACGAACTAAAACAAACTGATATTTCAATTTTCCCAAATCCTGCAAATGATGAAGTAAATATTTCTGCAAATGAAAACATCAATAACATTAGCATTATCAATGCATTAGGTCAAATTGTTTATAGTGCAGAAGTTGGAAAAACAACAATAAAAGTAAACACAAGCTCTTTTGAAAAAGGAATCTACTTTGTGAAAATTCAAACAGAAAACTCATCCATAAATCAAAAAGTGATCATAAACTAATCAATTAGTTAGTTAGTTAATTTCTGCGGATTAAATCCTGACTGCATTAGTAGTTGGGATTTTTTTATCTTCAAATTATGAATAAGTTAAAAAACTCACAAATGGATTTCAATTTTTTAAATTATGGAATTGAGACTAGAAATATCTTACTGGCCTAACCCTGTATGGATTATGCGTCCCCCCATCAAGTGAAGATCCAACTGGGAAATATTTATAATAAGCATTAGCTGTATTATATTCACTTGAGGTCCAATAGAAATAATCAGTGAATCCACCAATAATACCTCTATTGATAAATATTTTATTCATCTCCTCGCGACTGGGCAACCACCAATCAGTGTATCCGTTTAAGGTCAAATCGTTACAAAGTTTTGCTGCATAAACACCATCGCCATATTTGTTAACAATTTGGATTGTATTCGCCATGCCTGTACCCAATGCTTGAGCGGTGGCACCTGTAGCAATATAACTATCTTTACGCCAAGTAATTCCGGCACTTTGATCTGCATCGGCAGCAATTAAACCGTGCACTTCACCAGCAATATAACCAGGATCCCCGGATTGATATATATACGCAACTTTTCCTCCTCCATATATATCACCTATTGAAAGTGGTGTTATAAATGTAATTTCATTTCCATATCCAGTTCCAAGACTGTTTGTGGCATACGATCTAACATAATACTTTGTATTAAGCGACAAGCCAGTCATAGAGCTAACAAATACACCAATGCCAATTCCATCGGTAGTTTTATTATCAGAAATTGTTGGCATGCCAGTTGTATTCCAGCAAATTCCACGTACAGAAACCGCTAAACCTCCGTCAACGCTAATATTTCCACCTGTAGTTGCACTCGTTCCAGTAACTGAAGATGCAGCCGAGGTTGTCAGCACTGGGAATGAAGCTCCAGACCAAACCGGCACTTTTAACTCATTAAGCTGAAGATATTGCCCCGATTGTCCAACAGCAACATTAACCCAGCTTGTACCATTCCAGTAAAGCATATCACCGGCATTATTACCAGTAGGCTTGTCAGCAATGTTATTCCAGCTAACAGAAGCCTGACCTGATGTTTGCAAATTGGTCTTTGTATAATAATTTGTGCTAGCAGCTGTCCAAAACGGATCAGTTTCGTTATATGAAGTTAAGTAGTTGGGAGTGAACTTTACAAATTTTGTTCCATCAAATTTCAATATATCTCCGCTTGACGAGCCTGTTAAATCGAATTTTGCGTCATAAACTGGGTCGCTTTCAGTATACGATGTTAAATACCCTGCTTCTGCATGATTACCCCAAGCGAATGCTGTATTCCAATTAGCAATATTTAATGTTGATATTCCATTGGCTGGAGATACAACAAATACTGGATCGCTTTCGGTATATGAGGTTAAATAATTCGGGGTGTACTTAATATATTTTGTTCCATCAAATTTCAATATAT
>JBAXGW010000101.1:0-10579 GCA_037139195.1 Bacteroidota bacterium | reverse complement strand
AAGAAACTATTGGAATATGGCAAAATTGCTGCTTAAATATTAACGAAGTATTGAAATTAATACATAAGTTTAAAAAGCGAACATTTAACATAACTGCATTTCTAATTGATTTTAGGTATTCCATAAAATTATTCCTAGCCAAATAATAGTTATCCTCATAATTCATTAATAACGCAGTATTGGGATATTTAAAATGCATATAAACAGCATCATAGATATTCTCATTGTATTTATCATTGAAAATAAAATTTGGAACATCAATAAAAACATTTGTTATTTGAGGATTACATTCTAAAACCTTTTTAATTTGATAATATTTATAAAAATAATTTGTCCCTCCACTCGACAAATTCTGAGTCTCCGAAATCAAGCTATCATTAAATGCTTGTTCTGATGTAGAAGGTCCAATGATAACATTTTTTATAGATTTATCTATTCGAAAATAATCACCATGCTCAATGTATGTATTAACGGATATAAATGTTACCATAAAAATGGCTATCACTAAACAACAAAAGAGACTTATTTTTATAATATATTTCTTCATTGCTATTTAAAATTGGAAATAAATAAATTGCAAATTCCGATCGGATGCATAAAAAATCACAAAATAGATGATAATAAATACTAGAAGCAAATAAAATAACCATCTCAATGTATAATGCCATTTAAACCCAAAACCTTCAATTGCATATTTGTGCTCGCGCCCTAACCATTCTATGAGAAAAAAGAAAAATAAAATTATTGGTATTTCATACCCAACTTTGTAGTGGATGAAATCGATTGTTGTTTGATATACCCACCCATAGGCTAAGCCTGCAATCATATTTTTAAGATATAAAAACGCCATGGTTAAATTCTCGGATCTAAAGAATATCCATGCGATTACAGTTAGCCCAAAAGTTAACAAAATTAAAAAAAGTTCCTTTATAGTTGGGAACAATCTTCCTTTTGCGACAATTTCAATATTCTTTCTATTTGTTTTAAAAATGATAGAAGGCATTATATAGATGGCATTAAGCAGCCCCCAAACGATAAAAGTCCAATTTGCTCCATGCCAAAAACCACTAACAATAAAAATAATAAATGTGTTGCGTATCCTCATCCCCATAGACCCAGAACTGCCCCCTAAAGGAATATATAGATAATCCCTAAACCAAGTTGACAATGAGATATGCCAACGGCGCCAAAATTCGGCAATATCTCGTGAGAAATAGGGATACGCAAAATTCCTCAGCAAATCAATCCCCAAAATTCGTGCTGCACCTAGGGCAATATCGGAATATCCTGAAAAATCGCAATAGATTTGAAATGCAAAAAACAGAGCTCCTAGAATAAGGGTTGTGCCGTAATAATCTAGCGAATTATTAAAAATCATATTTGCATATTCTGCACAACTATCAGCGATAACAATTTTCTTAAAGAGACCCCACAACATTTGACGCAAGCCATCAACTGCTTTTAAATAATCGAATTGGCGTTTCGTTTTAATCTGAGGTAATAGATGCGTAGCCCTTTCAATTGGACCTGCAACCAATAATGGGAAAAAGGATACAAATACAGAATATGTAATAAAATCCTTCTCTGGCTTTATTCTATCTTTGTAAATATCAATTACATAAGATAATCCATGAAAGGTATAAAAAGAAATCCCTACAGGCAGAATTACTTTTAAACTCAAAGGATTTGCCTGTAATCCAATTTGAGATAGGGCATCTGCAAAAGATTCTGCAAAAAAGTTATAATATTTGAAAACTCCAAGAAACCCAAGATTTATGGATATACTTAACCAAAACCAAAACTTCTTCTTAGTCTCATTAGAAGCTTCAGACATTTTAATTCCAGTAAAATAATCTAACAAAGTAGAAAACACTAATAAAAATAAAAAACGCCAATCCCAACACGCATAAAAATAATAACTTGAGACTAACAACAACAAATTTTGAAGTTTTAAATTCCTATTTGTAACAAACCAATATAGAATAAAAACAATTGGAAAGAAAAGCGCAAAATTTATAGAATTAAATAACATAAAATTAATTATAAAAAACTTTCTAATATATGTATACTATAAAACCTTATCAAATAAAAACCTGTCGCGTTTTGTTAAAAAAAATCTTCTCAATCTCTCCCCTACCCAGCTTCTTATCATCTCACCCTCTCATTTTATCACCATCTCCGGCTTCGAATACCTCAGCCATCGGTTAAACCTCTAACCCCCTCCCTCTCTCACACAAACACCTAAAGGTCTGAAAGACACTTTAGGGTTTTTAATCCGCACATTCTCCATTGTCAATTGTCAACTATCACTTCCCAACACCCACCTTTAGCAGCTCCTTTTCGCTTTATAAGTCCCCGATCTTTAATTTTAGATATATTTTCTTTAATTTTCCTTTGCGATATACCGACAAGCCTGGCCAACTCATTCGTTGTAATCTGAGGATTATCTTTGATGAAATTAATTATTAATGATTGATTATCGGTGACCTTTTCGGTGACCTTTTCGGTGACCTTATTTATATTATTAAAAGTGGCAGTCAAAGGCACTCTGGAGATAAAAATATCATCCTCCTTAAACACAATATTATCGCTACCAGAATATGCTTTAGAGTATTTATATACATTTTTAACACCGGTTCCTAATTCTTCCGAACGACCCATCTGTGTGAATATCTGAGCAATATTAGGGTTTTTAGGATATGGTTCAAACTTACCAGGAACTAATTGTCCGATAAAAGTCGGCTTATTGGCGTTTTTTGTTTCTACCCAATCATTATAAATTACTAATGAAGAAGGAAAAGCATTATTGTATTCACGATGGATGAGCATATTAGCAACTACTTCTCTGAAAATCTTTTCTCTTAATGAAATACGTTGAATTCCATCAAGATAAAACTTATCGGGTAAATGTTTTGAGACAAAAGCCATTAATTTATCATAAGCCTCAATTAAATTGCAGCGAATATTCTCTCGGTCATCGTATCTGTCGATATTTTCTTTACGTAAAAGCGCATCAATTTTGTAATGGGGAATCGCACTTTGAATAATCTCGTCTCTTGCAAAGAGCAATAGTGCAGCCATTGTAAAGCCCTTTTCTCCTGTATTTAAGTCGGTTCGAAATAATCCAGCGGTAATAAAAATTGGGTATCACTTAGTTCGTTCCATGGGTGATCGGGTCTATTAATCTTGATAATACGTCTTGTTCGCTCAACAATCCCAGTAACAAAATGATTTTCTTCAAGAAAAGGATAAATTTTATTTTCTGTAAAAAGTATCGATTTTCTATTATACAATTGTTTAATCTGTTCGTCCGATTTCAACTCAAAATCTCCATCCGAACTTCTATCGTATATTTTACCACTTGATTTATGAACTTGGGATGACATTGGAACATAAATGGTAATCAGAATCTTATGCTGATACGTAATCACATGAGCATCTAATAAAAAGGTTGGATATAGCTTTTGTGGATTATTGCTTAAATTAACAATATTTTTACAAAGTGCTTCTGCAACAGAAGGATTAATACCTTCGATGGCTCCATCGTCAAGAACTCCCAGTAAAACGATTCCTCCATTTCGATTCAAAAAAGCACAAATGGTTTCAAACAAATTATCAGGCAATTGCTCCCTTGATTTTTTAAATTCAAGCGTCAAACCTTCTCCTTGATTTATTAATTCATGTATGTTTTTTACAAGCATCTAAATTTTTCTTTTTAAATCTTCTTAATCTTCCAATCTTATGGTCTTATGGTCTTATAATCTTATAATCTCCCAATGTCCTGCTTTAGTCGACCCAACTCTTTTTATCACACCAGCATCCTTTAACTTTTTCAAGTTCCATTCAACCCCTCTAACACTCAAACCCAGTTTTACAGACAAATCTTCACGAGTTATTCTAGAATTAATTTGTATCAATTTCAAGACTTCTCCCACAGTTTCTCACACAGTTTGGTTTAATTTCTCCTTTTTTGTTTTATAAAAAGTAATTTGAAACCCGCCTGCGAGCAACTCATACTGTGGCTCTTCAAAACCATTATTAATAAACTCTTCCCTAATCATAACGGATCCCCTACCCCAAGATTCTATATCATCCAACCTGTGAATTTGCGAAAGCACAAATATGCTTTAAAAACTCGTCTCTCCATGACTCTTTAAATTCTATATGTTGACTTTCTTCCATATTCAATTATCGTAATCAAATAATCTTTTAATCTTCAATCTTCTAATCTTATGAATCTTCAATCCTTATAATCTCTACCCCTGGCTTCGGCTCCGCTCAGCTACCGGACATTATTACCTAAAATATTCATCGGTGACTGAGTGGAGTCGAAGGCTCCGAAAAATCTTCCAATCTTAAAATCTTATTAATCTTAAAAATCTTCCAATCATATGAATCTTTCATTCTTAAAAAGTTTATTGCAAATTGTCAATTATCCATTATCAATTGTCAATTAAAACAGTCTTCAAATCTTCCTAATCTGCTAATCTTCAAATCTGTTAATCTTTTAATCCATTAAATCATCCTCTCAATCACCTTTTGTTCACTAATATAGAAAATCCTTAGCGAAATCAAAAACAATAAAAACGAAGCAATTACAGCGTAAATGTACATGTGCCAATGTTCAATCTTGCCATAAATAATAACACCTCGAACACCTTCAAACAAATAGGTCAAGGGATTATATTTTGTTACAATTTGAATAAACTGATTATCTATCTTTGAAGAATATATAACTGGGGTACAGAAATATAAAAGAGTCATAATAAAATCAATACCTTTCTGCAAATCAGGAACAACTACTTTAACTAGAGCAGATATCAATCCAATTGAAGCTCCTATAAAAAATAAAGGTAAAACAAGAATAGGGAAAAAAATAGTTAACCAACTTGGTATAACGCCAAAACCTATTAATACAACAAAATTAAGGACAAAACTTATTAAAAAGGTAGCCATTGAAATCATAACCTGCTTTATCATCAATACTTCATGTGGGTAATTAACCTGATTAATAAAACCACCACCAGCATCTAATGTGGACTGACTTCCAGTATAAAAACTCATAAATAAGCTCCATATAGACATACTAAGCAAGACATAGGCAGGATAAGGGATTCCTACATCGCCTGGATTTAAAATACCAGTTGAATTATAAAAAACCCAAACAATAATACCAAATATGGGAGAAATAAACTGCCACCAAATACCAAAAAAAGACTTTTTATAAGCCATAAAAAAATCTCTTTTAAACAATTGCCAAATCAATTCTCTTGATTGGTATATATTGGATAAAACAACAAGAAAAGTTTTGAAAAATCCAATTTTTATTCGTTGATGGGGCTCATAAAGAATATGATAATTTTTATTAAAATCCATTTAATTATAGTATATTTGTTATTATTAAATGCAAAGATAACAATTATGAACAATATAAAAAACAAGATAAATCATCTTCTACTATTGATTATTTTGATTATTATAAGCACCAATATATTTGCTCAATTTAAACCTTCCGATATCAGTGGTCTTCAATTGTGGCTCAGGGCTGATACCAATTTAACTTTTAATGGAACAACTATAAGCGCGTGGAAGGATTGTAGCGGAAACAATCTTTCTTTTACTCAAGCATCAGCATCATCGCAACCAATTCAAACACTTAATAAAATTAATGGAAAAGCAGTTATTACTTTTGATGGAATTAATGATTTTTTATCAGGAGGAAATGTGCTTAATTTTGGGACAAATAGTTATACCGTCTTTATTGTTGGCAAAAACAAAGTAGGCTTATATATTGGGAAAAGATCAGGTCCTGGACAAAGATGTTATATTGATTATATTTCTTCAAACCAGTTTCGCTCTGTTTTTGAAACACCAACAAACTACACTTTATACATGCCATATCCAAATCATATATATTATGATAAAATATACTGTAATATTAATAGAGATAATTTTATTCATTCCTTTACCCTTAATGATAGTTTGTTGAAAACAGGAGGAACTAATGCCTATAATTACAATGCACCAGTACGATGTCTAATTGGAGCGAGAAACAACGATCCAGACAATGGTCAAGAAGCTGGAAGTTATTTAAATGGAGAAATAGCTGAAATTATTGTTTTTTTTAAAAATTTAACCCCAGCAGAACTAAACAATATAAATAGCTATATAAGAAGCAAGTACTACCCTGTTTTTCAGCCTATGGCTGATATAAATATCACAAATGGATTTTGTGATACTACTTTGCAAGCTAGTCCTAATTTTTACAAATATCTCTGGAGTACTGGCGATACCACATCTACAATTCAAGTTAATCAATCTGGTTCATATTGGGTGAAAGCAACTAATCACTTTGGTACGTCCTATTACGACACCGTTAATGTGAGCTATCTTCAACCAGCTCTTTCTAACAAAACAATATGCGATGGAAGTTCCACCGTTTTAAATGCCAATATGGGAAGTGGATTCACCTATACATGGTCGAATGGAGCTAATACGCCTCAAGTAACAATAAGTGCGATAGGGAAATATAATGTTACTATTACAGATGCACATGCATGTACTTTTGTATCGGATTCAATTAAAATTGATACTGCTTATGCAAAATTTAATTACAATTCATCGTGTGTAAATAACCCCGTAACTTTTAATAATTTATCAGTTTTACCAAGTGGAGAAACCACATCTCAAATTATTTGGAATTTTGGCGATGGACAGACAAACAATATTGATTTCAATCCTATACACACATATACTACTGGAGGAATTCATAGTATTAGTTTAACAATCATCACCGCTTCTGCATGTACACTATCATATACAAAAAACATAGATATAGTTTCAACCCCGCCACCAGTTCAGGGATTTAGTTTAATTGCACCAATTAATTGTATGCTAACAGAAGCAAAAAATATACTATTCAAATGGAGCAATGCTGAAAATGTAGCCTATTACAATTTAGAAATTGCGAGCGATTCTCTTTTTACCACAATCGTTTCTCAATTTGATTTACTTACAGACACAGTAAAAACAGTAACTTTTGCTGATTATGGTTATTACTATTGGAGAATAAAAGCGTTTAACAATTGTTTGAATTACAGTTCATCAACAACAAACAAATTCTGCATATTCCACCCTATTATGTTTTCTGGTGCTGAATTATGGATAAAAGCTGATTCAAATATAACAGCAACTTCTGGAAAAGTTTCTTCATGGGGCAATTTAATTTCAGGAAAAAATTATACGTTCACTCAAGCCGATGTTACTACTCAACCTCAAAAAATTAACGCTGCAATAAATGGATATCCTTCAACGCGATTTGATGGCGTAAATGACATGTTAAATGGGGGGAACATTATTAATCCAGGAAGCTCAAGCATTACCTATTTTATAATTGGCAAAAACTCAAACGGACCATATTTTGCAAAACGAGATGGCAATGGTTCGAAATGGTATTATGATTATACGAATTCAAATGAAATGAAACGCTCTGTTTATGAGCCTTCAAACACTAGTTATTCTACTTTCAAACTTGGTTACACACATAATTTGTTTGAATTAAATGTTGTTTCAATAAACCGAACATATTACAAACACAACCTTGAAGTTAATGATACACTGTTAAATACTAGCGATATTGACCCTTCTGCTAGCAGTTTCTCAAATTCCGTTCGATTTCTTTTAGGTGGCTTAAATAATGATTCAGACAACGGACAAGATGCTTATCTAAACGGCGAAATAGCTGAAATGATTATCTATTTTTCGGCATTAGATTCTACTCAAATAGCTACTGTGAAACAATATTTATACGAAAAATACGGTCAAAAACAAGTATATTTAGGTCCCGATATTACCATCCCCTATGGATTTTGCGATACTACGCTTAATGCTGGCGGAAGATTTATAGAATACCTTTGGTCTACGGGTGAAACAACGTCTTCAATTCAAGTAAATAATGGTGGAGCATACTGGGTTCAAGTTAAAGATCCATTTGGTTTTGTTTCTTCTGATACTATAATTATTAACAAACCTAAGGTTACGTTAAATGACACTACGATTTGCCTTTACGATTCAGCTCCCTTAAACATTAATCTTGGAACGCACTATTCATATCTCTGGTCTACAAGTGAAACAACAGAAAGTATTAACACATCTACCATCGGAGACATTTGGTTTAAAGTTAGCGACACGCTTGGTTGTCAATACATAGACACCCTTACTATTTCAGCCGATTCATTTGAAGTTACAGCTTCTTTGGGTCCAGACAGAAATTTTTGCCATGGCGACACCCTAAGATTAAACCCAGGTGAACTTGCAGGCAATACTTATTTATGGAATAATGCTAGCACATTACCCTATCGCGTTATTCAATATCCTGGCGGCAACTACCATGTTACCGCAACCAATACTAGAGGCTGTATTGCCAGAGACACCGTAAATCTTACAATTATTGGATACGCTCCAATTGTCGACTTTATAGCTCCTTCGGGCTGCTTAAATTACACTACCGCTTTTATCGATAATTCTTCTGTATCACCAATCGGTACTATTTCTTCTCGCATCTGGGATTTTGGCGATGACTCCACTTATACTGGATTAAACCCAATTCATCAATATGCAGACACTGGCAAATATAATGTGTCTCTAATAATTACTACATCTGCGGGTTGTACTCGATCACTAAACAAAGAAGTCCAGGTGTACCCTTTACCAAGAGCCTATTTCAATCCAACAAATGGATGTACCAACGACACCATAAAATTTTCCGATATGAGTGTTGCAAATTATGGAGCTTTAACTAATTGGAACTGGAACTTTGGCAACTCAAATACTTCTATAGTTCAAAACGCAGCTCAATCTTACAATACCATTGGAAACTATAACGTTCAACTTATTGTTACTACTGATTATGGTTGCAAAGACACGATTACACGAATTGTTAAAATAAAACAATCGCCATTTATTGATTTCGACTATACATCAGTTTGTTTTGGTCTACCAGTTACATTTTGGGAAATAAGCGATGCTCCAAATTACCACCCTATTGATGCTTGGGCTTGGAATTTCAATGATGGCTCATTAGTTGATTCCACAAAGAATCCTATACATTTCTTTTCTGCACCAGGCACTTATCCTGTTAGTTTAACGCTTCATTCACTTTCGGGTTGCGAAGTCTCTAAAGTTAAAAATGTTAAGGTAAATGCAATTCCAGTTGCCGAATTTTACACAAACAATTTATGTGTTGGTCAACCACTTATTATAGCTGATAGTTCTAAGGTAAACCAAGATAGTATTGTTAGCTGGAAATGGTCGATAGAAAATAATGGGAACTATTTCACTCAAAATCCTACTATTAGCATAGCTGATACTGGCACTTACGACATTAAACTTTTAGTTACTTCAAGTGGAAATTGTAGCGATTCAACCATGAAAACGGTTGTTATTAACCCTGTACCAAATGCTGATTTCGATTATACTCCCACTTATGGAACCGCTCCACTTATTGTATATTTCACAAACACTACAACTGGAGGCAATAATTACACTTGGGATTTTGGAGATTCTACTGCTTTGGCATATACTAGCAATTCTTCTTATACTTACAATGAAAATGGAACCTATTACATCAAGTTACTTGTTGAGAACAATTATGGCTGTTTCGACTCAATAATTCAAACATTGAGCATTAAACCTTCATTGCTTGATATTAGCGTTATTGGAGTTACAAAAATTCAAGAAAATGGAAAAGTTCGATTGAAGGTTGATTTAGCTAATATCGGAACACGCCCAATTTACAATTTTGATATTCAAGCGGAAGCTGAAGGCAGCACTGCAATTATTGAAACTTGGACTGGCACATTAGAATCTGGACAATTCTTATCCTATATTTTCAACTCTGCATTTGCAGTTTCGGAATCTAATTCACCCGAATATATATGCGTAAATGTTAAAAATCCGAATTCTCAAATAGACGAAAATCCAACTAATAATGATTTTTGTTTGCTATTGGGAACAGAATTTAAAATGCTTGATATTTACCCAAATCCTACTACCGATTTTCTTAATGTTGAATATATTATTCCTTTAAAAGACAATGTTAAAATTGAATTGTTTGATAATGCTGGAAAAACAATTTCAACTATTCAAGAAAATAATCTTGACAAAGGATTCCATAAAAAAAGCATTAACACAAGTGCCTTGAGAAAAGGGACCTACGCAGTAAAAGTTAGCTATAGAGACAAAACTGAGGTAAAAATATTTGTAAAGAAATAAATCACTTACTGTCAAAAACCACATAGTTTTAAATAAGTCTTTCGATACGCACTATAAGAGTTCACATTAGTTTTTCTTCGCCAAGCGAAGATTTCAGTCACTGTTTCACTGTTTTCTTTATTGCTTTCAATGCTGTTGCCTTAGGCAACTTTTCTCGCACAGTGTAGCACCGTGTTTTGTCACAGGGTTTCTCTGTTTTCTTTGTTTTCGCTGTGCAACACAGTGCTTCAACACTGTGTAACACTGTGTAAATAACGTGAGTTCGGTGTCAAAATTATTTAATTTTGATATTTCTGCACAATGTTGG
>JBAXGW010000100.1:0-10813 GCA_037139195.1 Bacteroidota bacterium | reverse complement strand
GAACACTGCTTATACTTGGGGAAATCATGCATCAGCAGGTTATTTAACAAGCTATTCAGAAACTGACCCTATTTTTATTGCTCATCCAGCAAACGTTATCAGCTCAATAAATATCAGCAATTGGAACACTGCTTATACTTGGGGAAATCATGCATCAGCAGGTTATTTAACAAGCTATACCGAAACCGACCCTGTTTTTGTTGCTCATCCAGCAAACGGTATCAGCTCAATAAATATCAGCAATTGGAATACTGCATATAGCTGGGGAAATCATGCATCAGCAGGTTATTTAACAAGCTATACAGAAATTGACCCTGTTTTTGTTGCTCATCCAGCAAACGGAATCAGCTCAACAAATATCAGCAATTGGAATACTGCATATAGCTGGGGAAATCATACTGGTTTATATAAATTACTATCATATACACCCGATTGGAGTGAATTGACAAATAGACCTTTTAACCTATCCTCTCCTGTAAACAATCAATTACTCAAATATAATTCAACATCAAGCAAATGGGAAAATTGGACACCTGATTTTTTAACAAATGAAGCGCAATCATTAACCCTTAACACTAATCAGCTTTCAATATCTGGAGCAGGTGGCAATACAATAACTTTTACAAATTGGGATACTGATAAAACAGATGATGTAACCCTTGCTTCTCCTGTAAATGGCGACATGCTATATTTTAATGGCTCAAGTTGGACTGCGGTCCACAAAGGAACCACCGGTCAAGTATTAACTATGAATGCATCTGGGATTCCTGAATGGCAAAATACTTATATGACACCAACTGCTACAACTCAATCTGCTACATTTAGTCTTCCGTCGGCAATACTTAATGGAGTTGTAAACCCAAATAACCTACCCACAACTGTAACTTTTCAGTATGGAACAACAATAAGCTATGGAAGCACTGCCACCGCTACTCAAAGTCCTATTAGTGGAACATCAAATATAAATGTAAGTTGCAGTGTTAGCGGTCTTGTGGCAGGAACAACATATCACTTTAGAGTGAAATCGGAAAACGCTTTAGGAATTACATATGGTGATGATAAAACTTTTACTTTACTAGGTACTGGTATAACTTGGGAAGGAGGCTTGATTTTTTATTTGGACGCTACAGGTCAACATGGTCTTGTTGCTGCAGCTAGCGATCAGCCAAGCACAGACTGGGGTTGTTATCCATCAGAAATTTCTGGTGCTGATGGCACAGCAGTTGGAACCGGAAATCAAAATACATTGGATATTGTTGCTAATTGTTTAACTATTGGTGTAGCTGCTGAAGTTTGCTCTAGCTTGGTTTTTAATGGTTATAGTGATTGGTTTTTGCCATCGAAAGATGAATTGGGATTAATGTATACCAATCTTTACCTAGCAGGTAAAGGATCTTTTGGTACTACCCTCTTCTACTGGAGTTCGAGCGAATACAATATTAATTATTCGTATCGGTTAAATTTTAGTGGTGGAGTATCAGGAACAAGTTTAAAAAACTCAACTCAATATGTACGTCCTGTGAGAGCGTTTTAAAAATTAATCACGACGTAATAGAATTTTCCCCTTGAACTAAGTGAAAGAATTTTTCATATATCTATAAAAGCCATGCATATAGAGATGCGAAAAACATTTGTTTGGCATCTGAAATCGTACTCAAAAATATAAATCATATCCTTTATACAATTAATATATTCCTCTTCTCTCTTTGTCGATAGTATAATCAGTTTTTTTTATTCAAATCTTTTTAATACTTTTGCCCATAATCACTAGTTGCTATTTATACAACTGGCATTTATCTAACAAAACAACAATAAAATAATTACAAACTAAAAAAAAGGATTAATATGGGTAGCAATATCATTAAAATTGCAAGAAACACGGAAAATGCACCAAAAGGGCTATACTCACAAACTGTAGCTTTTTCTCATTACAATAATATTTCAGCACAATTACCTATCGATCCAAAATCGGGTAAAATTGTAGGCAATGACGTGAAAGAGCAAACTAAACAGTGCTTGACAAATATTAAAGCAATTGTAGAAAGTATCAACCATGTTATGGATGATGTTGTTAAAATTACTATATTCCTTAAGAATATATCTGATATTGAAGCTGTAGACGAAGTTTATAAAACATTCTTCTCAAACTATCTTCCCACACGTACTGTAGTTGCAATTGCAGCTTTAACTAACGTTGATGCCTTAGTGCAAATTGAAGCACTTATTTCAAATGGCGAAGGCACAACTCCACAAGCTCCTATGGATCTTATAAAAGTTGCAAGAAACAGTGAAAATGCACCAAAAGGTTTACACACACAAACTGTGGCTTTTTCTCATTATAACAATATTTCGGCTCAACTTCCTATCGATGTAAAATCGGGCAAAATCGTTACTGGCACTATCAAAGAGCAAACCGAACAATGCTTAAATAATATTAAAGCAATTTTAGAAAGCATAGACCACGTTATGAACGATGTAGTAAAAACAACAATATTCCTAAAAAACTTATCTGATATTGAAGCGGTAAACGAAGTTTGTGCAAAATTCTTCCCTAGCTATGTTCCTTCTCGTTCAATAGTTAACGTTTCTGCTTTGCCAATGGATGCTCTTGTGCAAATTGATACGGTAATATCACATGGTGATGGTACTCCTCCACAACTTCCTGAAGACACCCGTTTTCTAGTTATAGAAGCAAACAATACAGATAATGCACCAAAAGTTCCATATTCGCATACAGTAGCTTTCTCTCACTACAATCATATTTCTGGTCAATTACCAATAGACCCTAAAACTAACAAAATTGTTACTGGTAGTGTAAAAGAACAAGCGGCACAATGCCTAAATAATATTAAAGCAATAGTGGAAAGTATTGACCACGTCATAGATGATGCCGTGAAAATAAATATCCAATTAAAAAACATTGCAGATATTGAGGCGGTGAATGAAGTTTACACAACATTCTTCAAAGGCGAACTTCCTGCAAGAACAGTAATTGGTGTATCAGCTATCCCAATGGATGCTTTAGTACAGATTGATGCTGTTCTTTCTAACTGTGAAAGTACACCTCCAAAAGCATAACAAGAATACTACAGAATTAACATATAAAGGAGCTAAATAAAAGATTTTAGCTCCTTTTTTATACTCTTCATTTTTTAAAAGACTGCTAGGTAGTCTTTTAAAATAGAATTTCATTTTTCTATTTTACAATCAAAATGATTCGTGAAAAACGCCACTTATAATTGTCATAAAACAACCATAAGTAGCGTAATTAACAACTATAAGTGTTTGATTTATTTTTGAAACAAAAAGAAAGCCTAATAACTTTGCTGCATCGAAAAAATTAAATAAATTGCACTTATGTTAAACACAAAAAACATTGGTAATAAAATTGCCGAAGCACGAAAGAAATTAAATATTTCTCAAGCACAACTTGCTCAAGGTCTTTTCATCAGCTCTCAGGCAGTTGGAAAATGGGAACGTGGTGAATCAATGCCCGACATTACTACTTTTATACGTCTTGCAGAAATATTAGGCGTTGACCTAAACTACTTTTCTGAAAGTTTCCAATCTACTACCAAAGAAATATCATCTAACGAACCTTCGACTAAAACACCAAAAGCATTGCCAATTGAGAAACAACAGAAAAAGCTTAATTGGGATATGTCGCGAGGGAATTGGGTAAACGCCGACTTTTCTGGTTTAAAAAATTTGCATGATAAATTTAGTGCTTCCAACATGCAGAATTGCAAGTTTATTGGCTCAGAAATGTCGGGACTACTTCTTAAAAGCAATAATATAGATAGTTGCGACTTCTCAAATTCCGACTTTGAGAATAGCCATATTCATAAATCCTATCTAAACAAAAATCTATTTAACAATTGCTCTCTGAAAGAAGCTGATTTTTTTGAAAGTTATTTTAGTTACTGCGACTTCTCTAACGCCGATTTTTCAAAAGCAATTATTAAATCGGGTGGCTTCGAAAAAAATATAATGACAAATGCTATTTTAAATCACACCTCTTTTATTGGCACTTTATTTGCCGACATCGTTTTTGAGGGGGAAATTGAAGATTGTTATTTTGAAAACTGCAAATTTACTAGAGTTACATTCCAAAATGCAAACTTAATTAACACTTTCTTTAAATGTAAAAGTTTAAAACGCATTCGATTTATCAACTGCCAAGCAGACCGAATGACTCATGAGTTTTTGAAAAATGGCAAAGCTGACTTAAATGGTGTTACCAAAAACTTCTAGAATTAGAAAGCACTAAATATAAGAATCAAATCAATTATACTTTTTTTACAAATTCAGATTTTAAGTACATCGCTCCTATTCCATCAATTTTGCACGATATATTGTGTCCATCGCTACTTTCAATCAAGCGAATGCTTTTTACCTTTGTGCCAGCTTTAATACCCGATGCCGAGCCTTTTACTTTCAGATCTTTAATTACTGAAACTGAATCTCCATCATTAAGAATATTTCCATTCGAATCTTTAACAATAAACACTTCTGAATCGCCTTCAATAGTTGTTTCAGTTCCATTTGAATCCCATTCATGAAAACAATCTGGGCACACCCATAAATTCGAATCTTGATATGTATTTTCGGAATTACATTTTGGACAATTATTTTCTTTACTCATAATTTTGCAGTAATCTATTTTATTAATAACGCAAAGATAATAAATACTAATAGAATATTACACAATGTAGTTAAGTTAAGCATTTAAATTCCCTTTGTTCTCGACACGACAAATGTTACCTAGATTGCTTAAACTAGAGAAATAAGCATATCGAAAAATCAACACTGAAGCTAATATAAAACCTTAATCAAACCTCATTGAAACACCATAGTTTATTAATTAGCTAGGATTATTTAAAGCCCGTAAGCAATATTTTAGCAAAGATTATTTTAAGCAAAAATAGCAATTTAAACCAAGTGGATAGCAATAAAACACCAACTTTGTAGTAAGAGGTTGGGTATATTTGATTTTTTAATAATTAAATTCATAATATGAAAAGATCAAATTTTATTTTAAGCCTAATTTTTCTATTAATCTTCTTTTCTGGAAGTGTTTTTTCTCAAAATGTTTATTCTGATTGTTGGGATGGCAAAATATACCTGATGTATAAATCATCAGAACCAGTAGTAAAATCAGAGGGCAAAAAGGTTGAATTAAACGATGTAAGATTATTGGCCGAATTAGCAAATGAATTTGGCATAGTGGGCATTGAAAAAATAAATTATTTTTCACCAAACGATGATATGCGTAGAATTCTTCGAGTTACATTTACCGAATTTAACAAAGTAGATTTATTTATTAAAAAACTTTTGTCGCATAACGAAATTAAATATGCCGAAAAAGCTCCTATTTTCGAGTTGCTTACCAATATAAATGATGCTAATTATCTTGCAAGCGTAAATAATCGTTGGCATTTAGACAAAATAAATGCAGAAGCTGCTTGGAGCGTTCCTCGTCAAATTAACACCGTGAAAATTGCTGTAATTGATAAAGCGATGGACACTGATCATCCGGATTTAGTGAACCAATGGGACACATTATATGACATTTGCGACAATGACAACAATACAAATCCGCCTTCAACTGTTGCTGATAACGATCCATCTTGGAGTCATGGCACACACACCTGCGGTTTGGCTGGAGCATCAACAAATAACGGAATTGGTATTGCATCAGTGGCTTATGATGTAAAACTAATGGGTATTAAAATTGCTAATGATGCTGAAATAAATATTGGCGGAGTAACTGCACCTGCTGGAACACTTGTTTGTGCTTACGAAGCCGTTACTTGGGCGGCAGATAATGGTGCTGATATAATTAGTATGTCGTGGGGAAGTGCTCGACACTCTGCCATTAAACAAGAAATAGTTAACTATGCAGCAATAACAAAGCATTGTTTATTAATAGCTGGAGCCGGTAATAATGGTACAAATACAAAATTTTACCCTGCATCACTTGATAATGTAATGGCTGTAGGAGGCACTGATGGCGATGACAAATTAAGTGCTGCAGGAATGCCACCCTTGTATGTTTCAAGTGGCTCTAACTTTGGCAGTTGGATTGATGTTTGTGCTCCTGGTTTTGGCATGGCTAATAGCAACGACCAAAACAAAGTATATAGCACTGCATATAACGATTCGTATATGACTATTGGTGGAACATCGATGGCAACACCTATCGTTGCTAGTCTTGCTGCCTTAATAAAATCTATTAATCCTCAATTATCGGCTAGCTCTATAGAAAACATAATAAAATCAACCTGTGTTGATATTTCTTCTCTACAAATCGATGCAAATAGAAAAGCTGGCGTTGGCGCAGGAAGAATAAATGCCGAAGCTGCTGCAAACGCTGCTTTTGCATCAATTAATCAATTAACGCCAGATTTCACCGCAAACACAATAAATATCAATACTGGCGAGGCTGTATATTTTTCTGATTTATCAAGTGGAACAGGTATTAGCTCTTGGTCATGGTCGTTTCCTGGATCATTAACCAGCGGTTCAACAGATCAAAATCCATCAAATATTGTTTATAACACTGCAGGACATTTTAATGTAACATTAACTATAAGCGATGGAATCAACAATCAAAGCATTACTAAAACAGCCTATATCAATGTGAAATCAGCGAGTTCAATGTGGATTAAACAAGCTTCTGCTTTTCAAACCCCAACTAGGTGCATTCAAAACATTGCTATTGTTGATGAAAACATTGCTTGGGCAAATGCATTTGAATCAATTACAGGAAGTATTTATAACGAGTATACCCGAACAAACAATGGTGGATTAACTTGGATATCAGGAAAAATAACAAGTAATAACATTCCTTCAACTTATGAAATTTCAAATATTAGCCCTGTAAACTACAACAAGGCCTATATCTGCTTTCATAGTATGCTTGCTACTCAGGCAGCTCCCTATGGTGGAATATTTGTTACTGAAGATGGCGGAAATACTTGGACTCAACAAGCTAGTGCGTTATTTAACAACGCTAGCAGCTACCCGCAAGCAGTACATTTTTTCAATGCAAACGATGGTTGGTGCATGGGTAAACCAAGTGGTGGATATTGTGAAATGTATACAACTACAGACGGCGGTTCAAATTGGATAAGAGTTCCTCAGGCAAATATTCCAGCTCCTCTAGCTGCTGAATATGCTAATAATGGTATGTACGAATCGTATAACGATATTTTATGGTGGCCAACTACGAAAGGTCGAATTTACAAATCAATTGACAAAGGAGTACATTGGACTGTAGTGCAAACTTCATTATCAAATATTACTGGAATTACTTTTGCTAATGAAAATACGGGTATTATTCAGCAAATAGCCAGAAGCTATCCATCAGATACACATGTGGTAACATTTAATAACATGAAAACCACAAATGGTGGATCGACTTGGACCAGCTTTACACCAGGAACAGGAATTAGAAAAGAATTTATCGACTTTGCTCCCGGACATCCTGAACTGCTTATTTCTGCAGGAACAGATGGAAATGAAGTTGAAAGCTCAGGATCTTCATTTAGTAGCGATTTAGGACTTACTTGGACTAATATTGATGAAGGCGTTTATTATAGCTGGTTGAAAATGTTCAACAACCAGATTGGTTATGCAGGTGGCGTAAACATAAGTCCCATTGATGGTGGAATATATAAGTGGAATCCTATTATTAGCTCTAATGAATCACAAAAAGCAGAACAAACCAAAGAATACAAAATATATCCCAACCCAACCAGCAGTATTATAAACTTTGATTTCTATGATTTAAAAAACAGCAATATCAACATCTCTATTTATGATATTACCGGGAAAATAGTTTATGCTATTTCAGAAAATAAAACAAATGGGCTTTATAAAAAGGAAATAAATTTACAAAACTCGCCTAAAGGAATATATTTTGCAATTATTAAAAAGGATAAAGACATTTTTAACGAAAAAATAATTTTACAATAAATATAATGTTAAAAAATTATAAAAATTATAAAATTAAAACACAAATATTTAAATACTTATTACACTTAACTAACATAACAATTATTTAATTTTACGAATTGCAAATAAAATCAAAAGCGTATATGCACAACATTATCAAGCAAACAAATACTTAAACCATTTAGTTTGCATATAACACCCAAATAACCCCAAGGTTATTTGGGTTAATGAGTTTATTTTTTAGTTTTACTTTTATAATTACAAAAAAAAATCAAAACCTCAATTTATATATTACCTTTGTTTTAATGCTGACTATTTATCAAAAAAAAGTAGCTATCGCCATCTTTAAAATTACATAATATGAATAGAGATAATGAAAATACATCATTCGTTTGTCAATCAACCTCTAAAGCAATTATCTTAATTAAAAAAAAATTAGGTAATAAACCTGTTTTGATTATTAAACCGAACAATTGCATCACAAATTAATTGAGATATATTCTCATCAACCCTCATTATTAATACTTTATAATTGAATTTGATTTAAAGGCAATTGGCTACTTTTGACAACAGCATTTCAAACCAATACAAAGCAATAATCCACTGATTAATAACAAGGCATGAATGAATATTTGAAATCAAGATTAAAACACTCAAATTATGAAAAACTCAAATCTTTTTTATTGCCAAAAGATAATATCGATGTATATCAAAAACGCTAATTTAAATCTAACTATAAATAAGAGCAGAAAACTAATCATAACGAACTATTTTCGCTTGGTTCTTTTTCTTGTTTTTTCAATTTATATAACTAACACGGCAACAGCACAGTGCACATACTCAATCTGTGTAACAAACGCTGGAACATTTGGCACAGGAACAGTAAATGTGAAAGTAAATGGAACACCAGTTGCTGGAGCGACCAGTTTAACAGACGGCTGTGTTGATTTCACTGTTACTGATGGAGCAACAATTTTAATCACCTATACAACTAGTGGATTTGGCTTAAATTGTTATTACATTGTAACTTCTGGAGCTGGCGGAGCTGGCTCAGTTGTTTACACTTCTGGCTATCCTGGAGGAATTTCGACTGCACCACCTGCAAGCAAAACAATTACAGTTGCAACACCTTGTGCAGTGATTACTCCAACAAATTTTGGTCCACTACAAGCTCCGTGCACAAATCTTGATTTTGAAAATGGTTTTACTGGCTGGTATGGTACAACAGGAACAGTTAGTATTGGTACCGCTGTGGCTACATCACCTATTTATGTTCCTGTAACTTTAAACACTACAACGGGAACTCAATTTATAGTTAACACAACTGGAACAGATACTTATGGCGGTTTTCCTAAAGTATATCCAAGCGGAGGAACAAAATCTGTTCGCTTGGGAACAGATGTAACTGGAAATAATGGTACAAGCCTTGAACAATACTTTTCAGTTACATCAGCAAATTCCTCTTTTACATACAATTACGCATTAGTTCTTCAAGCTGGAGTTCATGGCGATAACGAACAACCTTTTTTTAAAGCAGAATTTTATGATGAGAATGGAGCTACAATTAGTTGTGGCGATTATTTAGTTGTGGCACCTGGCTCGGGCTTTACCCAATGCAGTTCTCCTACTGATGTATATTACAAAGGATGGACAACTGTTACAGTAGATTTAAGTGCTAATATTGGATCTAATGTTCATGTAAAATTTACAGTAGGATCTTGCGCTCAAACAGCACACATGGGCTATGCATATTTAGATTGTTCATGCTCAGCTTTTGTCGATCTCAACAATCAAACAATTTGTGCTGGCCAATCTGCCACATTAACGGCACCAGTTGGAGCAGCTTCATACACTTGGTCTCCGGCAGGTATACCAGGAGGCAATACTAATACAATTACAGTATCTCCTGTTACTACTAGCACTTATTCATGCGCTATGACAACAATTGGCACATCTATTTGCAATAATACTTTAAATGCAACAGTAACAGTTAATTCAAATCCTATTTTAACCGTTAGCAACGATGGACCTATTTGTGGTGGTCAGACTTTAAATTTAAATATTGCACAATCAGGATACACATCTTATAGTTGGACTGGCCCTGACAACTTTACCAGTGCATTGCAAAACCCTACTATTCCTAATTCAACTAACGCCAACTCAGGAACCTACAACGTAACCGCTACATTAGGAACTTGTACTGCAACTGGCTCAACTGATGTTACTATTGGAGCAGGACCTATTGTTAATCCAATTCCTAATATCACTGTTTGTAATGGAGAAACAATTGCTACATCTGCCTTTGGCAGTCCTAGCGCAGGAGCAACATTTGACTGGACAAATTCAAATACTGCCATTATACCTTCTTCTAATGGAACAGGCAATATTCCATCATTTACAGCTGTAAACAATGGGACAATTCCAATTTCAACAACAATATCAGTCACCGCTTCATTATCGGGATGTACTGGTCTACCAACAACATATACTATTACCATAAATCCTGATTTAGTTGTCGACCTAGGACAAGATGTAAGTATTTGTCCAAATACATCAACTCAACTTTCAGCAAGTCCAAATAATGCGAGTTCATACACATGGACATCAAACCCTGCGAGCATAATATCATCAATTTACAACCCAACTGTAACTCCAACTGCAACAACAACATACTCTATTAAAGTCGATAACAATGGATGCACTGGCACCGATGATATTATTGTAACCATTAGACCTTTACCATCAATAAGTGCAGGAAACGATGTATCTATTTGCAAGAACACATCAACCCAATTAGGTGCATCAGGCGGATCGACATACACTTGGACATCTACGCCAGCTAGTGTAGTACCCA
>JBAXGW010000099.1:0-11183 GCA_037139195.1 Bacteroidota bacterium | reverse complement strand
GTGGAACTATTGATGGTACTTATGATTTGAAATTATACTTTAATGGAGCTTTTGCAGATTTAACTGATGAAAAGTTTAATATTTTAAGTAGAACTACGGGATCGTCAACAGGAGCTGACTGGGCATTAACTGGCACATCATCACATACAACCGTATCAACTGGCTACGCCTATAGAAAAGGCATGAGTACATTCTCCGAAAAAGCAATTGGAGAAACGGGAACCTCGCTTCCTGTTGAATTATTATCATATAGAGCAATTTGCCTTGGCGATTATGTAACCACATCATGGGCTACCGCATCAGAATTGAATTCCGACTACTTTACTGTTGAAAGAAGTTACGATTTATCAAACTGGGAAACTGTTGGAACTAAACAATCGGCTGGCAATTCAAATTCCGAAAAATTATATGATTTATCGGATTACAGTGTTAACATGAATAGCACAAACATCTACTATCGACTAAAACAAACTGATTATAATGGCGATTTTGAGTATTTCGATCCAGTAACTATTCATTGCTCTGAGGAGCTTACTTTTGAAGTTATTTCAGTAGCTAAAGATGGAAATGACTTAAGCATTGATTATATTGGCGTTCTGGACGAAAACATGAAAATAGCTCTTTTCACAATTACAGGTCAACAAGTATATAATCAGAGCATAATATCTAAAAAAGGATTGAATAAGTTTAAAATCCAAGGTGTTGATTTAAAAACTGGTTTATATTTATTATCTATGGAAACTGTTGATAAATATATGTCTAAAAAGATAATAATTAAATAGTATTTTTTACATTAGATTTTATTAATCAATGCTTTTTTAGTGTATTTCAATATATATTTTATTTTACTCACCTTTAATTGCAAATAATTCTTTATTTTCGTATTGTGAAAATTGAGATTTGCATATATCGGCTATTATTCATTGTAATACTGACATTTAGCTTGTTTTCGTGTAACCCATCGAAAAGATTAGCAAATGATGAAAGTTTGCTAATGAAAAACAAATATTCTTACTATAACAAACCCCATAACTTCATTGAAGTTGAGGAAATAAATTCATTCCTAAAACAAAAACCAAATCGTAAAATTTTATTCTTTGTAAAATTTCATCTTGGCACTTATGACCTTGCCCACAGATTAAATAAAAAAGAACGTAATAAAGGAATTTTATACTGGATGGAAAATACGGTGGGCGAAAAACCAGTAGTTTATTCCAAATTTTTAGCTAATAAATCTAGCATTCAAATCGAAAGATACCTTTTCAATAAAGGATTTTTCAATGCACAAGTTTACGATACAGTAGTTTTTCAGGGGGAAAATAATAAAAAAGCAACTGTAATTTATGTTATAGATTTTGATAAACCTTATAAAATTGCAAAACTAAATTACAGCATAAATGATTATACTATAAAGAGTTTGGTGTTAAATGATTCCAGTCAAACATTGATAAAAACAGGAGAACTTTACGACGCAGAAAAATTAGAAAATGAAAGATTACGAATCCTTAAAACCCTACAAAACAATGGGTATTATGGATTTTTAAAAGATTATATTCGCTTTAAAGTTGATTCGTCTTTTAATAATCATACAATAAGTATCGATTTAACAATTAACAATAAAGATACCAACGAATTACACAAAAAATATATTTTCAATACGATATCTATTTATCCAGAATATATCCCTTTAGTTTCTGATACTATTGTTTTTGATACTATTTCTGAATCAGGGTATAAATTCTTGGTAAAAGGCAAAAGGCATTTTAATTACAATCAACTAGCCCAGTCTGTTTTTATTAATAATGGTTCCATTTTTCAACAACTAAAGGTCTCTCAAACCTATAACAGATTATCTGACTTAAAAACGTTCAGATACATTAATCTAACTTATAAAGAAACAGGACAAAAGAATGAAAGTGGCTATGAAAAACTAGATGTATATATTCAGCTTACACCTGTTAAATTCCAATCCTATTCATTAGAAACTGAAGGAACAAATTCAGCTGGCAGATTAGGAATAGGAGGAAATTTACTATATCAACATAGAAATTTATTTAAAGGACTAGAACAGTTTAACATCAAAATCAGAGGTGCGTTAGAATATGAAAGTGTAAAGGTGGTGAAAGACCAAAAAATTTCCTACATTCCTTTTTTCAACACTTATGAATATGGCATTGATGGAAGCGTTGTATTTCCCAAATTTTTTGCGCCTCTTTTTTCAAGCAAAGCAAAATCAAAATTGCCAAAAACAGTTTTATCAATGGGTTACAATTTCCAGTTTCGATCAGAATACAATCGCTCAATTTTTAATATTAATTATGGTTGCGAATGGAAAGACGGCACAACTCAAACTCACGTTTTAAATCCAATTGAATATAATTATGTGCGAATTGCCAAGGATTCAATCTATAACAGTATAATTGCAGCAACCAATAACCCTACAATTATTAATAGTTATAAAAGCCACTTAATTCCTGGTATAAAATACAGTTATATTTTTAACAACCAAAACACTAGAAAAGGAAGAAGTTTTGTTTATTTCAGAGGAAATTTAGAAGCCAGCGGAAATATTCTACATTTAATAAGCCCAATGATAAAATTACCACAAACAAACGATGGTAATTACGAGCTTTTTAATATTCGATTCTCGCAATTTATTCGTCCAAGCATCGATGTAATTAAATTCACCGTATTCGACCCCAACAGTCAATTTGCCACCCGCTTTATGTTTGGAATTGGCGTCCCTTATGACAATAGCAATGCCCTTCCTTTCGAAAAAAGTTTTTATGCGGGAGGAGCAAATGGAATGCGTGCATGGAAAATCTACGAATTAGGTCCTGGATCAAATAATGAAAAAGGTTTTTCTACAAAAACAGGCGACATGCAGCTTGAAACCAATTGGGAATACCGCTACACTTGGTATAAGAAACTTAAAGGCGCATTATTCTTTGATGCCGGAAATATATGGATGGTAAACAAAGCAGATGATCGCTTAGGGGCTGATTTTGATTTTACTCGTTTTTATAAAGAAATTGCAATAGATGGTGGACTAGGCTTACGGTACGATTTTTCTTATTTTGTTATTCGCCTTGATGCTGCAGTTAAACTTAGAAATCCTTCGTTGCCAGAAGAAAACAGATGGGTTTTTGACAAAATCCGCTTGAAAGCTATTAATTATAATATAGGTATTGGATATCCTTTCTAATGTACACCGAAAAAATTAAACACTATTTAGGTTTTGAACCAACATCAGACCAAAATACTCTTATAGAAAACCTTAGTCAATTTCTGATAAGTCAAGAATGTGATGTGTGTATTATTAATGGATATGCTGGAACAGGAAAAACATCAGTAATGAGTTCGCTAGTTAAATGTTTTGACGACTACGAGCACAATTATGTTTTGTTAGCACCAACAGGTCGAGCTGCCAAAGTTTTAAGCAACTATTCGGGAAGGAAAGCTCAAACCATTCATCGCAAAATATATAAAATGGTGGTAGACAAAAGTGGTGGCGCTCGTTTTGCTCTTCAAAAAAACACACATTTCGATACCGTTTTCATTATTGACGAAGCCTCTATGCTATCAGACAAATCGAATGAAGGTGGCTTTGAAATTTCTGGAAGCGGCGTTTTTAATGATTTGCTTGAATATGTTTTTAGCAGCAAACGCTGTAAATTAATATTAGTAGGCGACAATGCACAGTTACCTCCAGTAAAACTTGACTATAGTCCAGCTTTAGATATAGATTATGTTAAAAGCTCAGTTCATACTGGCGTTATTTTATGTAGTTTAAAAGATGTAGTTCGTCAATCATTGGATTCGGGCATTCTGTATAATGCAACATTAATCAGAAAAAATTTAATTACAGGCGAAGACCTAATTTTAGATGTTGCAGATTATCCAGATATAATATGGCTTACTGGTGCCGATTTAGAAGACAAATTGAATTATGTTTATTCAAATTATGGAGCCGAAAACACTTTAATTGTTTGCAGGTCGAATAAACGAGCAAATATATACAATCGAGAAATCAGAAACCGAATACTTTATCGAGAATCAGAACTTGCCGCTGGCGATATGATGATGGTTGTAAAAAACAACTATTTTTGGCTCGATGAAAAATCGGATGCTGGCTTTATAGCCAATGGCGATGCCTTAGAAATATTAAGAGTAAAAAAATATGAGGATTTATATGGCTTTCACTTTGCTGATGCAACTGTTCGCCTTCTCGATTACCCCGAACAAGCACCTTTAGAGGTAAAACTATTGCTCGATACTGTTACTCAGGAAACACCTTCGTTGCCTTATGAAGACAATAAACGCCTATTCAATACTGTGCTCGAAGATTATCAAGACGAAACATCGTGGAAGAAAAAGATGGAAAAGATGCGAACCAACCCATATTTAAACAGTTTACAAGTTAAATTTTCGTATGCCGTAACCTGCCACAAAGCGCAGGGTGGTCAGTGGGAACAAGTATTTATCGATCACGGCTACTTAACAGAAGAAATGATAGGTCCCGATTTTTACCGTTGGCTATATACTGCAATTACCAGAGCAACCGACAAAGTATATCTAGTAAATTTCGACAAACGATTTGCTTTGGAAAAATAATATGTTTTTATTTTATTGCTCCTGCGATCTTTTCGGCAATTCTTACACCATCCATGGCAGATGATACAATTCCGCCAGCATAACCTGCCCCTTCACCACAAGGATACAAACCCTTGATTTCAATATGTTCTAATGATTCAGGATTTCTAGTTATTCTTATAGGTGAAGAAGTCCTTGATTCAACACCTAATAACATTGCTTCATTTGTTAAAAAACCTGGCATTGTTTTACCCCAGTGCTGAAATCCTTTTCGTAGTTTTTCAGAAATAAAACTTGGCAATATATCATGTAAATTTGCAGACTTAACACCAGGGAAATAGGATGTTTCGACTAAATTAAATGATGATTTTTTATTCACAAAATCGTTCATTCGCTGTGCTGGTGCTTCCACCACATTTCCAACTTTATGATAGGCAGCTTGTTCAATATCTTTTTGAAACTCAAGAAAGGCAAAATCGTCAAATTTATGATATTCCTTTATGTCTTCGTAGTTAATTTGCACCACCATTCCCGAATTTGCAAACGGAGAATTTCTTTTTGCATTCGACATTCCATTTACAACTACTTCGCCAGCCTCTGTAGAAGCAGGAACAATGGTTCCACCCGGACACATACAAAAAGAAAAGACGCCACGTCCATCAACTTGATTTACAAGATTATAGGAGGCATTTGGCAAATACTTTATATCTTTTGAAGCATGATATTGAATATTATTAATTAAAATCTGTGGATGTTCAACCCTCAGACCTATAGCTAGCGGCTTAGGCTCAATTTTAAGTTTTTGTTCTTTAAATAAAGTGAAGATATCGCGTGCAGAATGTCCAGTTGCAATTATAATATTATCAGCATTATAGATGTTTTTATTTGAATCAATTACACCTTTGATTTTTTTATTTTTAATAATGAAGCTGCTCACATTGCAATTAAAAACAAATGAGCCTCCATGCGAAATAATTGTTTTGCGAATATTTTCAATAACAATTGGCAACTTGTCGGTTCCAATATGAGGGTGCGCTTCATACAAAATTGACTCATCTGCTCCATGTATTACTAGTAATTCTAGTATACTTTGAATATTCCCTCTTTTATTGGAACGAGTATATAACTTACCATCGCTGAATGCACCTGCTCCTCCTTCACCAAAGCAATAATTAGACTCATTATTAACTGATAAATTTCTATTTACAGCAGCAATATCAATCTTTCTAGAATGCACATCTTTCCCGCGTTCAAGTACTATGGGTTTAAGTCCTAGTTCTATAAGTTTTAAAGCTGCAAACAATCCACCTGGACCAGCACCGACAATAATTACAGATTGAGCAGAAGTAACATCTGGAAAGGAATCGGTGTAATTTAATTGATTTATTGCTTTTTCATCAATAAAAACATTAAACCGAATATTTATTTTAATATTTGATTTTCTGGCATCAATTGATTTTTTTATCATTTGCACCTCGGAAATATTGCTAGAATGTATTTGCAAATGAGAAGCAATTGCTGATTTAACAAATTCATCATCAACTGCTTGCTGCGGGTTAAACGACAATTCAATAGCTTTAATCATAGAAGAAATTTATTCGAACAAAAATGATATTAACAAAACTTTTGAGTTAAGTCTATCAATTGATTTAGTATATTCTTGCCCATCTCTAACAAGTAAATCTTTTAATCCCATAGAGAATTTTATTTCAGGAGAAAATTTAAAATATTCGAAATATATATCTACACCAAAACCTATTTCATAACAATAATCATTTTTTTTGAGTTTGATTAATTTTTCTTCAACATTATCTTTTTTTCCAGCCTGCGAAGCTTTATCTAAAGTATATTTAAAGCCACCTAGCAGATATGCTCTTCCGTTGTTATATCTTGCCGATTTATATTTGAGTGTTAAAGGAAACTCAATATTAACCGACTCTATCATCTTCGACTCTTTGATTATTTTATTTCCTGCAACTTGTAAAGTATAATCTAGGGATCTACCGCCAAATGAAAGACCAGGCAAAAACCTTAAATCTAAATGTTCGGTGAGTTTCAAACTACTAACCATACATATATTGAAGCCATTTTGAGGAGTAGATTCAAGTATATGAACAGAATCTAACTGATTAAAATTATCAACATTTTTAATAGAAAAATCGTATTTATTAATTCCTAATGAAAAACCAAAATGATAGGGTTTTCTATCGTATTTAGGCAAGTTTTCAACTTTACTGTTTCTTTGAGCAATTGCTGTGCCTACTATAAAAAAGCTTATTAATATTAAAAACTTGGTTTTCAATGTTTATCAGTTTAAAAAAAATTCACACTATTAACGAGCTAAATAAAATATTATTGCTAATAAGCACTATTTTTTTGCACAATAAATAGATGCAATGCCAAAGGTAAGAATTTTTTGATTTGCCTCGTAAAATCCATTAGATTTAATGATTTCGCACAAATTGTTTCCACTTGGAAAAGCATTTGCCGAATCGAAAAGATATTTATAAGCAATTTTGTTTTTCGAGAAGAAGGAGCCAATAAAAGGCAAAATATTACGGAAATACAAATAATAAAATGCTTTAATAATTTTATTTGGAGGCGTAGAAAATTCTAGTATCACTAGCTTTCCACCTTTTTTTAAAACTCGATTTAATTCTGATAATCCTTTGTTTAAATTTTCGAAGTTTCGAACTCCAAAAGCAATCGATATTACATCAAAACTGTCTGATTCAAAAGGCAAATTCAAAGCATCTGCATGAATAAGCGATATCTGATTCGACAAATTCAACTTTTCAACTTTAACCTTTCCAATTTCAAGCATTCCTTCTGAGAAATCGACTCCAGTAATTTTCGCTTTTGTTGATTTTGATATTTCAATTGCCAAATCAGCAGTACCGGTGGCCACGTCAAGTATACTCTGTGGATTATCGGAGAGTATTATCTTTTTTGCTTTTTTTCTCCATAGCTTGTCAATTCCAAATGACAGAAAATGATTTAAAAAATCGTATTTCTGCGATATATCATTAAACATGGAAGAAATTGTTTTGCCCGATTTATTTAGTTCAGTCATATAAGAGTTTTATTATCTGTAATTTTTTTCTGCTTCCTCAAATAATAATTCTTTATTAATTGAAACAACTCCAACTTGTTCGCACACTAAACCTCCAGCTAAATTAGATATTGAAGCTGTAGCAAATTCATCAATACCAGATGCAATAAGCAATGCAACAACACTAATAACAGTATCACCAGCTCCCGAAACATCAGATATATTTCTAATATGTGCGGGAATTAATTGTTGTTGTTTAGTTTTATTATTCCTAATAAAAACGCCTTTTTCCGAAAGCGTAATTAATGTATATTTATTATTAAGAACTGCGTATAAATCCTCAGATGCATTTGAAAGCATTTCAATATCAACTTCAATATTATCTAATTTTAAACCTTCTTTTAATTCCTTAAGATTAGGTTTAAATAGTGTTACATTTTTATATGCAGCAAAATTTCTCTTTTTAGGATCAACAACCGTTGGAATATTTTTTTTGTTAGCAAATTCAACTATTGTATTAATTGATTCTTCACAAATAACACCTTTGTCGTAATCTTCAAATATAATTGCAGAAATTTGATTCGTTGAAATAATATCTTTTATTTTATCAATCAACAATTCATTATCAGTTTTATTAAGCAATTCGTCATTTTCTTCGTCAACACGAAGCATGTGATAATTATTTGCTATGATTCTGTATTTCGTGGTTGTAATTCGCTCGTTACTGGATATTATTCCTTCAGCTGACAAATTATTATCGGCAAGTATTTGAAGAAAATCATTTCCTTTATAATCATTTCCAATAACAGAACAAAGAATTGGATTAGCACCAAGCGACTGAATGTTAAGGGCAACATTAGCTGCTCCACCAAGTCGCTGCTGTCTTTCCTTCACCGAAACAACTGGAACAGGAGCTTCTGGCGAAATACGTTCAGCTTTACCCCATAAATAAGAATCAATCATAACATCCCCAATAACGAGGATATTATGATTGATAAAATTGTCGAACGTAGATTTTAAATCTTGTATTTTAATCATTTATTTTAGTTCCGATAATGCTTTTTCAATTCGTTTAATAGCTTCTATTAACTTATCGTTTGATGTAGCATAAGACAAACGCAAACATTCGGGCGAACCAAATGCATCGCCAGGAACCATAGAAACCAATGCTTTATTTAACAAATACATGCTTAAATCAGAGGAATTGCTTATATATGTTTGTCCGTCGGTTTTACCAAAGTAATAGCTTACATCTGGGAATACATAAAATGCACCGTCGGGTTTATTAATTTTAATGCCTGGTATTTTATTCATTAAATTGAAAACCAAGTCGCGTCTTTCCTTGAAAGTAGCAACCATTTCTTCAACAAATTTAATATCGCCATTTAAAGCAGCTTCTGCAGCTTTTTGAGCAATTGAACAAACACCTGAAGTCATTTGTCCTTGTAATTTATCGCAAGCTTTAATAATCCAATCAGGAGCAGCCATATAACCAATTCTCCAGCCTGTCATAGCATAAGCTTTTGAAACACCATTGATTAATATAACCCTGTCTTTAATGAATTCGAATTGAGCTATACTTTCATGTTTTCCAACAAAATTAATGTGTTCATATATTTCATCAGAAATAACATACAAATCATCATGACTAGCAATAACATTTGCCAATGACCTAAGTTCTTCCTTAGAATATACTGAACCAGAAGGATTACAAGGTGAACTAAATATAATAAGCTTTGTTTTATCTGTTATTGATGCTTCAAGCTGTTTGGCAGTTATTTTGAAATCGTTTTCGATAGTAGCAACTGGACAAACACAATTTCCTTGTGCTAAACGAACAAGTTCTTTGTAAGAAACCCAATAAGGAGAAGGGATAATTACCTCTTCACCATGATTAACAAGCGCCATAACAGCATTTGCAATAGAATGCTTTGCTCCAGCTGAAACTAATATTTGCAATGGATTATAATCCAAATTATTTTCTCTTTTCAATTTGTTTGCAATAGCAACTTTTAATTCGTTATATCCACAAACTGGCGTATATCGAGTATAGTTTTCGTCTATTGCTTTTTTAGCTGCCTCTTTTACATAATCTGGAGTATTAAAATCGGGCTCTCCCAACGTTAACGATATTATATCAAGACCTTGTGCTTGCAATTCTCTGCTTTTTCTAGCCATTAACAATGTTTCCGACTCTGCCAGTCTATTAACTCTATCCGACAAATTAGTCTCTACTTTTGATGATTTTGTCATTGTATCCATATTGTTATAATTCTATATAAAGAATCTTAATTATAAGATTATCAACTTACTTAAAGCAAATGTATAATTATTAATATTATTTAACAAAAAAACATATAAACACAAATTGTTAAGAAAATACTATATTAAAAATCAAAAATGTTTTATATTTGCGTAATTATTTAAAAACTTAGACTAGGAAGGGACTTTTTGTTTCTAATTAGCAATTAAGTGAACAAGTAGCTTTAAACATAGATTATGCTAGCTTTTTTAGAAATCCTTAAATACATATTACCATCAGGCGTTGTTTTAGCAACTGCGTATTTCTTATTGAAGATGTTTTTCGATCAAGAAAAGATGAGAAAAGGTGTTGACATAAAAATAAAATCGCAAAGAGTTACATTGCCTATTAGGCTCCAAGCTTATGAGCGTATTGTGTTGTTCTTAGAACGTATTTCGCCCGATAATTTGGTTATGCGACTAGCAAACCCAAGATATACTGCACAACAAATGCAGATGGAATTAATAAGTGCTGTTCGTTCTGAGTTTGAACATAATATGTCGCAACAATTGTACGTTTCGGATGAAGCATGGACTTTGGTTAAAAATGCAAAGGAAGAAGTAATAAAATTAATTAATACATCGCTTGGGCAGCTTAACGACAATGCTACTGCTCATGAATTATCTGCTAAAGTTATTGAGATGTACGCTTCTATTCCTAATTTCCCTACAAATATTGCAATGGAATTTGCAAAACAAGAGATTAGAAGAGTTTTTTAAAGGCTAAACTGTTCTATTTCTAAATGAAAGAACAAAATCTTTAATCTCTGCCGCAATTTGCTCATCTTGCCATTTACGTTCATCTTCAACAGATAAGCCAACAGTTTTCACAACTTTCAACGCATATTCAGCAGCAACTATTGAATGATCTGCCATGTGAGCTGTAGCAACAGCATGCCCAACAGAACGAGCAGCATATATGATTGTTTGATTGTTCGATTCATTTGCAACTGCTATTGCAGCCAAAGAAGCCTTTCTGGCGTCACCAACTTTTACGCCTCCGTTTTCCCATTCCTTCGCAACTCTTAGGGCATCATTTAATCGTTGATCTATATCTTCTTCTATAAGTGGAAAAATGTGTTTTACGCAATCAACAGCCCATTTCATTAGTAGCCGATGTTCTGTCAAACTTAGATTTCCGCCTCGGTGTTCTGCAACAAATTGCTTATCACGCATTTTCTTTCAATATTGTCCGATTAAAACTTAAGAAACAAAATCTTCAAAGATTTCTCACTTC
>JBAXGW010000098.1:0-11464 GCA_037139195.1 Bacteroidota bacterium | reverse complement strand
TCTGCTTATTTTGTTGATTTTCAGTAATTTATATTAATTTTTAACGAAGTATTGAATTTACCCTCCCCAAATTATATTACATATAGTGAATGGGGTAAATTCAAATTTATAGCAGATACTGCTGATATGAAAAAAGGGTTTGATTTCAATTCAAGTAAAGGCTCTCCCTCGTCTGTCAATTCCCCTATTAGTATTTCTCTATTAAATAAGGTTATAAAAGAATGTTTAGAACGCAATGTCAATGTATATCTAATTCGAACACCTTTTCATTCCCTTAGTTCCGTAATTCAAAATGAAAGTCAATTTAAAATATTGATTAAATCCAAATTTAAGAATAGGATATTTTTAGATTTTAAGGATTTTCCTCTAAAAAATAATGATTTTGCCGACTATGTTCATTTAAATTTTAGAGGTGCTAAAAAGGTTTCTTTGTTTTTTAATTCGTTATTAAAAAAGAACTTATTGAAAACAGGTAGGCCTCAAAAACTTATAAATGATGAGATTCTAAAGCTAAAAAAGTTGAATACAGTAGAATACCAAGTTGAAAAGTTGAAATAGTTATCAAAATACTTTATGTTTCAAGTATTTTTTTTAACTTTGAATAATGTTTATAAAATTAATTCATAGATGTCAGAAACACTCATAAAAGTAGAAGGATTACATAAGAAGTTTAGCTCCAGCTTAAAACGCAGCATGGTATATGGCACCAAAGATACTTTACGGAGTATGGCAGGCATGAGTTATAAACAGAACTTTTTGCGCAAGGGTGAGTTTTGGGCCTTGGAAGATATTAATTTTG
Organism: Bacteroidota bacterium; assembly: GCA_037139195.1. Classification (GTDB taxonomy): domain Bacteria; phylum Bacteroidota; class Bacteroidia; order Bacteroidales; family JAHJDW01; genus JBAXGW01. Next base: position 10,665 of record JBAXGW010000098.1, on the reverse strand, counting down.
AACTAAAAAAAGGTGAAACTCTCGGTATTATTGGAGTTAATGGGTCTGGAAAATCCACTTTGCTTAGATTGTTAAATGGTATTTTTCCTCCAGATGCTGGCAGAATTGAAGTGAATGGAAGAATAGGAGCTTTAATTGCTGTTGGTGCAGGTTTTCATCCCCACATGACCGGTGCTGAAAATATATATCTGAATGGTACCATTTTAGGAATGACTAAAATGGAAATCAATGCTAATTATCAGGATATTATTGATTTTGCTGAGATTGGAAATTTTATTGATGCTCCTGTTGCAACTTATTCGAGTGGAATGAGGGTTCGATTGGGTTTTTCTATCGCTATACATAGCCATCCTGATATTTTATTGGTGGATGAAGTTTTATCGGTTGGCGATTTGAGTTTTAGAAATAAGAGTTTAAGAAAATTAGCTGAAATACAAGCTCAAGCAAATGGAATTATTTTTATAAGTCATGCTTTAGAGCAAATAAAAGTATTGTGTTCTAAATTGATAGTATTGGATAAAGGGCGAATTGTATATTCTGGTGATACTTATAATGGATTAGCCTTTTACGAAGAATCATATAGAGAGAAAAATGTGAAACAACAAAACAAAAAATTTCAATCAACTATTGGGGGGTATGAGGAGGCTGTTAATATAATTGAAATTGGGATCTTGAATGAAAACAGTGAGATTGTTGATGCGGTGGATGAAATGCAAAAATTAAGATTGTTTGTTGATATTGACATTGTTGAGGTTGATAAAAACTTATTTGTTGGGTTTGATGTAGTGGATGAGGGCTCAAAGACACATCTTATCTGGCATTATAGTGTTGATGATAATGTTGTAATTGAAAACCCAATTAAAGGAAAGATGAGAGTTGTTTTGGAAATTGAGGATCATCATTTAGCTGTGGGTATTTATCGAATTAGTGTTGTTGTGAAAGATGCTAAAACACACGAGGTATTTAGTAGAGTACTTACAGATGTTGCTTTCAGGATTGAATCTTCAATCCCTAAAATTGAAGGTGGGGTGATAAATGTTGGTAATAGAAAATGGGTAATTAGATCATTATGAGATTATTTATACTTTATTCAAATATTGAAAAAAGAATTGAAATCAAAAATAATCCGATCTCTAAATTAACTGGAGAAAATTATTTGTTATGGGGTGCTGATTATTATAGTGAAAAAGGGATTGAAGTATTTGATAATTTGTCAGAAAAATATTTATTAAATAAAAGGGAAAAACAGATTAATCAAAAAATCACAAATTGTTGGACAAAACTAGGAGGGTATGGAGGAGATTGGGTAACTATTTGGAAAGCACGAAAGGAATTAAATAAAGTAGATGTTGTTTTTTCTGCTGCTGATCGGCTTGGAATACCACTTATGTTTTTTATGTTATTGGGTTTAATAAAAAGAAAAAGAGTTGTATATCAAAGTATTGGTCTGCCAGAACGTATTGAAAAGTTGACTACAATGATTATGAAGTCGCTTTATATAAAAGCGTATTCTAAGATTGATACGTTATTCTGTTATGGGTATTATGAAAAGGAATATTTGCAAGAATGGATAGGGAAACAGGTTAAGGTTGAGCTTGTGCCCCTTGGATTGGATTGTAATTGTTATGTGCCCCAAAAAGAGGTGATTAATTACGATATTATTTCTGTAGGAGCAGACCCTATGAGAGATTATGAGTTGCTATTTTTATATGCAAAGAAAAATAAAGATTTAAAAATTAAAATGATTATTTCCTCTGAATTATATGCTACATTTAAGGAAATTCCGGAAAATATTGACATCAGTATCGATATCGATTTTGAAGCAATCAAGGAATTTTTCAATAAATCTAAGATTGTTGTTTTGCCGGTAAAAGAAAATAATTATAGCGCTGCTACTACTACTTTATTGATAGGGATGGCTCTTGGGAAAGCCGTGGTCGTTGCTAATACAAGTGCTATTAAAGATGGGTATAAGTTAAGTGATGGCACAAATTGTTTATTGTATCTGCCAGGTGACTATAATTCATTTTCTTCAAAAGTCGATGATGTATTAAAGGATGATATTTTAAGAATTTCAATTGAATCAAATTCAAGAGATTTATCTGTCAATCATTTGAATAAGGAGTCGTATTGCAGAACTATTTTTAGTTTTATTAATGCGAATTGAATTATATATTTGAGTATATTGAATAAAACTTGATGAATAAATTAATAGTATGAATACAGCCTTAATAACAGGAATAACCGGACAAGATGGAGCGTATCTTTCTCAATTATTATTGAGTAAAGGATATACTGTAATTGGATTTATTCGTAGTTATAATTCACGAAATTTTTCAAAATTAAATTATCTTGGGATTCAAGATAAAATTATATTTGAGGAATGCGATTTAATGGATTTGTCAAATGTAATGAGGTTGTTAAAGAAATACAATCCAGATGAAATCTATAATCTTTCAGCACAGAGTTCTGTCAGTTTATCTTTTGATCAGCCAATTACCACATTGAATTTTAATATTGTATCGGTTGCAAATATATTGGAAGCCATTAGATATACTAATCCGTTAATCAAACTTTATCAAGCTTCTTCAAGTGAAATGTATGGCCGAGTTGAAACTTTGCCAATCAGAGAATCAACACCTTTTCACCCATTAAGTCCGTATGCCGTCTCAAAGGCATCTGCACATTGGATTGCTGTAAATTATCGGGAATCTTATAATTTGTTTGTGTGTTGCGGCGTTTTATTTAACCATGAGTCTTTCCTTAGGAGTAAGAATTTCTTTGTTAAAAAAGTTATTCGAGAATCCATTGAAATAGCTCAAGGGAAAAGAACTTTTTTAAAAGTGGGAAATATTGATATAAAAAGAGATTATGGTTATTCGCCCGATTATGTTGAAGCTATGTGGTTGATGTTGCAAAAAGATGCACCTACAGATTATATGATTTGTTCTGGAAGTTCTGTATCTTTGAGACAGATTATAGAATATGTTTTTAAAAGATTTGAGATTAGTTTAGATAAATTAAATATTGATCAGGTGAATTTTAGACCCAATGAGATTTTTGATATTTATGGAGATAATTCAAAAGCAAAGGCTGAGTTAAATTGGAATTCTACAAAATCAATGGAAGAAATATTGGATTTAATAATTAATGAAGAAATTGCGAATTATGATAAATTTGATGTTGAATAAGATATTTTGTTGTAATAGAAAAGCGCAAAGCATCAGTTATGTTTCAGATGGTGCTGATTGGGTGTTGACAGAAATTGCAAAATCTTTAAAATATGTAATTGAGAAAAATGTAAGATTTGAGATTGTACATAATTCTGAAATTGAGTCTGTTGATAAAACAATTTATCATTATTCGAGCGTGTTTGATATTGATAGAATTTTGAGTCTCTATAATAAAAGGTCGAAACATATTCTTACAAATTTTCATACGGAAGAAATTCATTATTATTTGTTAGATAAACTAATTTTAAATCAGAAGAAATTCGATTTTATTCATACTTCTTGCATTGAGACCCGAGATATAATGATAAAGCGTGGTTTGGATACAAATAAAATTGTAGTTATTCCAATTGGAATTGATGTGTCTAGATTTAATGTTAATGATGTAATTAGAAAACAGATCAGAGAAGAAATTGGGGTTTCTGATTCTCAAATTGTAATTGGCTCTTTTCAAAAAGATGGAAATGGATGGGAAGAAGGATTAGAACCTAAATTAATAAAAGGGCCAGATATTTTTTGTGATGCGGTAATTGAAATCCATAAAATACATCCCGTTTTTATTTTGCTAACGGGACCTGCAAGGGGCTATGTAAAAAAAAGATTGCAAGAAGCTGGAGTTCCATACTATCATAAGATGCTTGATAATTATTATGATGTTTCTAATTATTTTAAAGGCTTGGATGTGTATTTTGTGGCATCGCGTTTAGAAGGAGGACCTCGTGCTCCTATGGAAGCAATGGCAAGTGGGATTCCGGTTATTTCTACGAAGGTAGGTCAGGTCCCAGAGCTAATTGAGGATAGAAGAAATGGATTAATGGTTGATTTTGGGGGTAAAACATTTTTAAGTCAGTTTGAGTCATTGTTTGCAGATAGTAATTTAAGACTATCAATTATACAAGAAGGGCTAAAAGATGTTCAAAAATTTGATTTTTCTGTAATTGCAGAACGTTATTATAACGAGCTATATAAGCCTCTTATAGTTAAATAATATGAAGATCAATATATTATTTGAGATTACAGAAAAGCCTTTTGGTGGAGGAAACCAATTTCTTAAAGCTTTGAAAAAAGAATTTAAGAATATGGGGGTATATGAAGATGACATTGAAAAGGCGGATGTGTTATTGTTCAATAGCTTTCCATTTGATCATTTGGAATATTTTGAAATAATAAAAAACTTTAAATGGAAAAAGAAATTGGTTTTTCATCGACTAGATGGTCCTATATCATTAGTGAGAGGTTTTGATAAAGAAGTTGATAATGTTGTTTTCAAAGCCAATGAAATATTTGCAGATGGAACTATTTTTCAAAGCCGATGGATTAAAGATGAATCGGAAAAGATGGGCTTGGCAGTAAACCCGAATTATACGGTTATTTTAAATGCGCCTGATAGGCAAATATTCAAAAAAACAAAAAGGCACATTCTTCCCAATGAAAAAGTCAGACTTATTGCTGTAAGTTGGTCTCCAAATATACGTAAGGGATTCGATGTCTATGAATGGTTGGATACAAATTTAGATTTTTCGAAATATGAAATGAGCTTTGTGGGGAATAGCCCCATTGAATTTAAAAACATCAAACAGAAGCCGGCAATGACCAGTGCTGAGCTGGCGGAAGAGTTAAACAAGCATCATATTATCATCTATGCATCCAAGTTTGAGCCTTGTTCCAATGCCTTGACCGAAGCGTTGCATTGTGGTTTGCCCGCCATTGCATATAATAATGGGGGGAATCCGGATATTGTTGGCAAAGGTGGTGAATTGTTTAAAGAAAATTCCGAGATTTTTTATATGTTGGAATTGGTGGTTTCAAATTATGAAAAATATGTAGATAGTATCTATTTGCCAAGTATCAGTCAAGTAGCCCAAATGTACTATGATTTTATGCTAGATGTTTATTTTAAAACAAAATCGGGGTATAATTTAATTAAAAAAGTGGATAATCAAAATATTCGTGATTTCAATGAAAATCTATCTATAAATAATTTTCAAATTCAAATTCAAAAAAAGAGTATCTTAAGTTTTATAAATTTATTTAAATAACAATGAATTTTTTATCCTTTTTCTTTCGAAAGAAAGTTATGCTTTCATCTGAATTCTTTGTAAGAATATCCCCATGATATTTGTATTGATTGTGGTGCAAATGTTGGTGAAATTACAAAAAAAACTGGCATCTGTTGGCTCTAAAGTTTATGCTTTTGAGCCAAATCCATTTGCATTTAAGGTTTTGTTACAAAATACTGCAGGTTTCAGCAATGTTACTGCTTTTAACAAAGGTGTATTGGATCGTAATGAAATGTTGAAGCTTTATATGCACGAATGGAGTGATAAGGATGAGATTGAATGGTCTGAGGGTTCTTCTCTATTAGAATATAAAGGGAATGTGTTGTCAGATAAATATGTTGAGATTGAAGTTATTGATTTAATTGAGTTTGTTAAAAGCCTGAGAAAGAGAATACGAGTTCTAAAAATTGATATTGAAGGAGTTGAGTATGAGATTTTAGAAAAATTAATTGAAGAAAAAATAGATTATATTTTTGTTGAAACTCATGAAAAGAAAATTCCAGAACTTATTAATAAGCATAATCAAATTGTCAAAAAGATTAGTGATAAAAAGATTAAAAAGATAAATTTGAATTGGATATAAATGAAAATTGAAGATGCATTACAAAAAATAGTAGTGATAATCGTAAAAAAAAGTTTTTGGAAATCAGAAATTGCAAAAGTTTTTCCAAATATTTTTCTTTCGTTAAGAATATATGGGTATAGCCAAAATAAAATAAATACCTATGTGTCTTTCATATTATCCCTGATTTACATTATTTGTAAGCAACCTAATGTAATAATTTTTGGTAGCGCTCATAGTTTAGTCCCTCTTTATATTAAGATAAAAACGTATGGGTTTTTAAAAAATGTTAAATTTATTGTAACAAATCAAATTTATTTTAGTGATAATAATGCTAAATATATAGATAGAATAATAATTTATTCAAAGGCCGAATTAGAAATTCATAAGACCAAAGATCCTAATAAATATGTTTTTATGCCACTACCTGTTGATGGTTTTGAAATTGACTCTTATAAAATTGAGGAAGAGAATTTTATTTTTTCAGGCGGAGGACAAGATAGAGATTTTTTCAGTCTAATTGAAGCAGTAAAGTCATTAAAAAGGGAATTGCATATTGTTACGTTTCCGAATAATGCCAAAGAAATTGAATCCATAAAGAATGATAATATTAAGGTCTCAACTACAATGCCATTAAGTAAATTTCTATCGATAATTGCCAAATCTAAAATTGTTGTAGTACCATTATATAAAGGGTATTCTTCCAGAGGACATACCACAATAGCTCAGGGATTAACTTTGGGTAAACCAGTAATCACATGCAAAGATTCAAGTTGTGATGATTTTATTATTGACGGATATAATGGATTGCTTGTTAACCCTGGTAATATTGATGAATATAAAGTTGCCATAGAAAGGTTATTCAATGACAAAGTTTTATATGATAAATTATCGAAAAATGCCTTTTTGTCTTCATTACAATATAAATATGAATCATTTAGAGATGAACTTATCAATTTGATTAATGATATTAAAAACTAAATATGCCAATATTAATAGCCAATAAACCCACAAGTCTAGGTGGTCCCAGTAGTTTTATTAGAAATCTAACGACTTATTTTGATGCAAATAAAGTTGACTATCAATTTGAGCTAAATAATAGTGTAGATGCTTTGTTTGTCGTTTTTAACGCTGATTTAGCTTTAGTTAAGCAAATACATGAAAAAGGGGTTCCCATTATTCAACGCATGGATGGTGTTTATCATCCATTGGAGTTTCTCGATTCATATCAGAATCATAATTGGGTTGCAAAGGATATTTATCTCAATTATGCCGATCATATTGTTTTTCAAAGCGAATACAGTAGAAAACAGTGTTTCTCATTGTTTGGAGAATTGCCCAAAGCGAAATATTCTATTATCGTTAATGGTGCTGATAAGAATATTTATTTTCCTTCTAATAAATCCAAATCGGTGAAAACTCGTTTTATTTCAACAGGCAGTTTTCGTAAAATTGACATGTTGGAGCCTATAATAAAGGCTCTAGATGAATTGGACGGGTTGTTTGATTTTGAATATGTATTGATAGGTCCTGTGGCTGATAATTTGAAATATTTAATTGAAGAGAAAAAATATATTATTCATTATGAATCGATGAATAATATTGAAATAGCCGATGAATTAAGAAAATCTGATATTTTCATTTTTTCATATCTTAATCCTGCTTGCCCTAATTCTGTTGTAGAAGCAATTAGTTGCGGTTTGCCAATAGTCGGTTTTGATAGTGGTTCTCTATCTGAATTATCGTTCTTTAATATTGATTTATTGGCAAAAGTGAAAGGAGGAGTGTTTCAATATTTTTCTCAGTTTGATTATTTACTTTTAAAAGAGAAGTTTGTACGTTGTGTTGAAAATTATGATTTTTATAGAAATATTTCATTAAAATATGCGGATTTTTATTCGTTTGATAAATGTGGTTCGGCTTATGTTGATGTTATTAATAAAGTGAAGTTAAATCACATTAGAGTCAATAATAGTTTTATGGCGAAACTAAAAATAAGAATAAAGGATTTTTTGACACAACCTTTCTTTGAATCTTTGATTGAGCAGAAATGGAGAAATTTAGATGATGAACGCTTGTTGTTAAAGTTGAAAAATTTAATCAATCAACGTTCGGAGCAGAGGTCGTCATTCGAATCGTTACATTTTTTTTTTAAATTAGATAAGTGGGTTGAAGAGAAAGAAGGTAGAGAGTCGGTTCGTTATGGGCAAGGGGTGCATCCCAAACATTTTCAGATGAGGTATCATGATTTTTTTATTGATCGAATAAATCCAGATGAAAATGTATTAGATGTGGGTTGTGGTTATGGTTCCGTTGCATTTGATATAGCAAATAGTATTGAAAATTGTCATGTGATAGGTATTGATATTGAAAAGCACAATATAGACGAGGCGAACAAAATGCATGTTCATAATAATATTACCTATATTCATGCCGATGCCCTGAAATACATGCCCGATGAGAAAATTGATTGCATTGTGCTTTCGAATGTTCTTGAACATATTGAAGATCGAATAACATTCCTTAAATTATTATCGAATCACTATCAACCTAAACGTACTTTGATTCGTGTGCCCATGTATGAAAGAAGTTGGGTAGTTCCTATGAAAAAAGAACTAGGAGCAGACTACTTTTGCGATCCAACGCATTATATTGAATATACGCTTACTGAATTTAAAAATGAGGTTGAGAATGCTGGGTTAACTATTATATATCAACAAATTAATTGGGGAGAGATATGGGCAGAAATTCACCTGAAATAAGTGTTGTGATGCCCGTTTATAATGGGGCGAAGTTTTTGAGAGAAGCCATCGATAGCATTCTCTCTCAAACATTTGCAGATTTTGAGTTTATAATCATTGATGATGGCTCTACTGATGAGACGATTAGTATTGTTAATTCTTATACCGATTCTCGCATCCGATTATTTTTAAATGAAAGGAATATGGGAATCATCGATTCTTTAAATAAAGGATTGATCCAAGCAACTGGCAATTTTATTGCCAGAATGGATGCTGATGATATTTCAATGCATAATAGATTTGAAAAACAGTATCAATATCTAAATGAGCATCCAGAAATAGCTTTAATAGGATGTCAAGCAGAAAAAATTAATATTCAAGGTGAAACAGTTGGGATTTTTTCAAGTCCTACCGATTTATTAGATTATTATTATACCATACTTATTGGAGGCGGCATTGCTGTTCATCCCACGATTATGATTCGGTGCGATGTTCTGACCCAAATTGGTGGATTTGTTAAGGAGTGGTTGCATGTGGAGGATTATGATTTTTGGCAACGCTTGTATTCCAATGGGTACAAGTGTGTAAATTTGAGCGACATACTTCTGAAATATCGAGTTCATGAGAATCAGGTTTCTACATCAAAAAATGAACTTCAATTGAACAAACGGTATGAAAAGTTCCGGCAGTTCTTCTTCAACGAAACAGGCAACGATATTAGCCAGGAAGAGTCTCGCCGGTATCAAGAACTCACCATCTGGCAAACGAGGTCAAAAAGGGATGCAAATGAAAAGGATTTAGAGATTTTTAATGCATTATTGAATTTCAATAAAGATCTGAGTATAATGCAACGACTTTGGATGAAGCATCGTTTTTTAAAATTTATTCAGCATCCGATAGGTGCTTTTTTGGTTTGGTGTACTATAAAATATTATAAATTGAGATATTGATTATGAAGTTAAGCATTGCCATTTGTACCTATAACCGCGTCGATTTATTAGAATATGCAATTCGTAGTGTAGTTAATCAATTAGATAATAAGGATGTAGAATTGTTAATTATTGACAATAATTCAACTGATGATACCGAAATATTATCGAGTAGATATGTAAACGACGCGAATGTTTTATATTTTAAGGAAGAAAGTTTAGGCTTGTCGTATGCTCGCAATCGAGCCATGCATGAGTCAAGAGGCATATATATTGCATATATTGATGATGATGCAGAATTGGGTGATACTTGGGTTGATGAAGCACTTGCCATTATTCAACAGTATGCACCCGATATTTATGGGGGACCTTATTTCCCTTTATATAAATCTGAAAAGCCAAAGTGGTATAATTATGATTATGAAATCATCAATATTGAAAAAAGCGGCTGGTTAACAGATGATAATGGAGATGGTATTATTGGTGGATGCAACATGGTATTTAAGACATCCTATTTAATATCACTCGGAGGATTCGACCCTGAATTTGGGATGAAGGGAGATAAACTCTATTATGGAGAAGAATCGGCAATCATTGATAATGCGATTAAACAAAATGGCAAAGTTTATTATTCTTGTAATTTATGTGTTCATCATTTTGTTCCCCCCTTTAAAATGACTTTACCCTATTTCTATGAGAGATATTATCAATTGGGTGTTACCAAATACTGGATGGAACAAAAAGACCATCGTGTTGATCATTTTTCTTCGCATAAAGATGCTTTGTTTTATTTGGTAAATGAACTTGATAAAATGAATGAATCGTATCATCAAATTATATTGAAAATAAAAAAAAATGATATACAAGGCGAATTTGAGAATGAAATTGTTAAAAATATTATTCAACAACATATTTATGTCCTAGGATATCTAAACGAAAAGGCAAAACATATTGTTCCTAAAAGAAATAGTTTTTGGGGAAAGGTTTATCGAATGAATTTGGAGACGGTGGTGGTTTTTTTGGGGAAGAGGTTTTTTTTGAGAAAATGAGAGGGTGAGGAAAGGGGAAGATGAGAGAGTGAGTTTTTGAGAAAATGAGAGGGTGAGAAATGGGGAAGATGAGAGAGATGAGAGAGAAGATGAG
>JBAXGW010000097.1:0-11468 GCA_037139195.1 Bacteroidota bacterium | reverse complement strand
TTTGAGAAAATGAGTTGGTTGAGAAATGGAGAAGATGAGTGGGAGAATATGAGAATATGAGAGAGTGTGAAGTGGGATGGAAACCCTAAAGTGTCTTTCAGGCATTTAGGTGTTTGAGGGATGGTTAGATGATTTTAAAAAATATCAATGTAAATCATTATTAGTTTTGTTATGGAGTTGATCAGGAGTCATAAGGAGTTGAGGGTTTATCAGAGGGCGTTTGATGCTGCAATGGCCATATTTTATTTGACACGAAGTTTTCCAAGAGAAGAAACGTATTCTTTAACAGACCAGATTCGACGATCTTCACGTTCTGTCGCAAGTAACATTGCCGAAGCATTTCGACGCAGAAAATATCCAAAATCATTTTCTTCAAAATTGAACGAGTCAGAAGCTGAAGCTGCGGAAACACAGAATTGGTTAGATTTTGCATTGAAATGTGGATATGTTCAAGAAGAATCTTATCGCTCACTATTTCAGGATTATGAAGATATTATTGGAATGTTAGTTTTGATGCAACGTTTCCCTGAGAAATGGAAGGTGTGATTGTTTTTATGTGAGAGAGTGAGTGTTTGAGAAGATGAGAAAATGAGAAGATGAGAGAGTGGGAATATGAGAAAATGAGAGGGTGAGAAATGGAGAATATGAGAGTTATAGAAAATAAGATGATGAGAAGGTGAGCTTTTGAGAAAATGAGATGGCAGAGGAGATGTAACCATAAAGTGTCATTTGGATTGTAGATTGTATAAAATTTATTGTAATACAGATATAAAATAGATATAAGCCAGATATAATATACATAAAATATAGAATTATTAAATGTGGATTATATCAAAATTTTATCATAATTAATTATTGTATAAATTAATATTATATTTATCTTTGTATTTTAAATCTTTGGTTGTGTTTTAAAACAATGTAGGTTTCGGAGCAAAAGCTTGCTAAGCAAGCGCTCTATTTACACTGTGTGAAACAGAGTTGAAGCACAGTGTTGCACAGTAAGAAAAGAAAACAGTGATACTCTGTGACAAAACACAGTGTTACACTGTGCAAGAAAAAGTAGCCTAAGGCAACAGTAGATAAAACAATAAAAAACTTCAATATAATAAAACAGAACCAAATCTCTTAATTTATTTAGTATGGCACGATTAACTGGTGGAATTAACTTCGAAGGCAGTATGGATAACTTTTCTGCCTATAAAAGGCGTGATATGGATGTCATTATTTTGCGTAGAAAAGGAGGTGCTTCAAAAAAACAAATTCAAACCAGCGATAGCTTTGTAAATACTCGTAAATTAAATGTAGAATGGGCTGGTTGCTCAATGGCAGGAAAAGCCATTCGAAATGCAATTCATCCTTTAAAGCATCTTGCCGATTATAATATATCTGGTTTTTTGAATGCCATTGCAAAAACAATTCAAAAACAAGATATTGTTTCGGAATACGGGAAAAGAAATATTTGCTTTTCCAAATATCGAGATGCGTTAGATGGCTTTAGTCTTAATAAAACCCAATTGTTTGATAGTGTGTTTCGAGGTTCTTTTACGTATGAGTTTTTTAAAGATACAGTCTCAGCAAAAATAGACTTCTCTTCTATATGGCCAACTATTCATTTGAGTAATGTGAGAAAATATCCTATGTTTCGATTTATTGCATGTTTGGGTATTGTTTCAGATTTTCAGTATAATGAAAATTTGGAAGCCTATCAGCCAGTTAATATCGAAAACTCATCAAAATATTGTACACTAAATAGCGAATGGTTTTATGTTCCCAAAATGGTTGAGGCTTTTTCATTGGAATTAAATTTTGACGTTTTGCCTATATTAACAGATTCGGATTCTTTAATTCTGGGTATAGGAATAGAATTTGGGAACAGTATTGGAACGCAAATCGTTGAGCCGATTAAATGTTCTGGGAGTGGGAAGATTCTGAGGGTAAATTGATAATTGATAATTGACAATTGACAGTTGAGAATGGAGAATTTATTATGGATTCATAAGATTAAAAGATTAACAGATTAGAAGATTATAGTTCTCCGGTGACTGAGCGGAGTCGAAGGCAAAAGAATTGAGAATGGACAAATTAACAATGGATAATGGACAATTGACAATTCAATACCGTTTAGTTAAGGTTGAAAATTAGCTTCAGTATAAATAAATTTTAAGTTTGCTTATTTGTTAAATTTCAGGTAGTTTTGTGTTGTATTACTTTAGAATAAGAATTATGTCGAAATATTTTAATGTTGCAGGTCCTTGTAATTCGAATGATCATTATATGGTTCCAGTTTTTTCTAGGAACAAAAATATTATGTCTTTAATTGATCAACGTTATTATTTTGTTATTCATGCGGCTCGTCAATCTGGAAAAACAACCCTAATCCAATCTTTGGTTAATACAATAAATGAAGAAGGGAAATATTATGCGCTTTATTGTTCCTTAGAAACAGCGAATGTTTTTACAAAGCCTGAAGATGGCATACCTCAAATATTTTATAACTTACAATCTGAATTTTCATATTCAAAGTTGCCTAATAATAAAAAATTTGGAAATGAAATTAATATTAAGGAAACATCAACTATAATTAAGAATGCATTCAGAGACTATTGTGCCGAATTAGACAAACCTTTAATCGTATTTTTTGATGAAATTGATGGCTTGGAGGATGGAACTTTAATTGCATTTCTAAGACAACTTAGAGACGGTTTTATTACTAGAAATCAAATTCCGTTTCTTCATAGTGTTGCTTTAGTTGGAATGCGCAATATCAGAGATTTTAAATCGAAAATCAGAGAGGGTAAAGAAACACTAGGCTCTGTGAGTCCATTTAATATTATAACGGAATCGTTAACACTTAGCAATTTTACTCTCGAAGATATTAGAAATTTATATCATCAGCATACAGCAGAAACGGGTCAGGTTTTCGAAGAAGATGCCATTGCCAAAGTGTATGAGCAAACCGATGGTCAACCTTGGCTTGTAAATGCTATTGCCCGAGAAATAATCGTGAAAATACTAAATAATGATTTTACTCAAGCTATTACCGTTCAAATGGTTGAGCAAGCGATAAAAAACATTATACTTCGTAGAGACACGCATATTGATAGTTTGCTTGATAAATTAAAGGAGCCAAGGGTAAGGAAGATTGTAGAACCTATAATTACAGGGAAATCTTATGAAATAAGATTTTCTGATGATGATACTCAATATTGCCTAGATTTGGGCTTGATAAAGTCTGTGAATAATGAATTGCTGCCAGCAAATAAAATTTATAATGAGGTTATAATAAGAACATTAACGTGTGATACTCAGTATGATTTAGGCCAAAAAATATTAAATATTTGGATTGATGATGCTGGAATAATCGATATGACAGGGTTATTAAAAGGATTTCAAGCGTTTTGGAGAGAAAATTCAGATATTTGGGTGAAAAAATACGAATATCAAGAAGCTGCACCTCATTTAATTCTTCAGGCTTTTCTTCAAAGGATAATTAATGGAGGAGGCTCAATTCTCAGAGAATATGCTGCTGGAAGGGAACGTTTGGATTTGTGCGTTCTTTACGAAAATAAAAAATATCCAATTGAGTTAAAGCTTTTATACTCAAAATCTGTTGTTGAAGAAGGACTAAGACAACTAAGTAATTATATGACAACATTGAATGAGTCTACTGGTTGGCTAATCATCTTTGATAGAAATGCTAAGAAAAGTTGGGACAAAAAATTGTATTGGAAAACCGAGGTTTTGGAGGGGAAAACGATTCATGTGGTGGGATGTTGAGAATTGACAATTAACAATTGACAATGGGCAATTAAGTATGGATAATTGACAATGAATTGAAAATTCAGTCACCCTGAGCGGGAGTCGAAGGGTAAATTCAAAAACAAACAAAACGATGAAATTTCGACTTTTCGGACAGCCTCTTTTTTTAGTAATGCACATTATTCTAGAACGGCGAAGCCCTCAACGAATTTAACAGAACAAAAATGTGTAAAGAAAATATCAAATCAACTTGCTTCTCTATATTTTATATGTTTTTTGACTCCAATTAATAAACGTTCAATTTCTTCTTTTTGATAAAGGAATTTCTTTTTGCCGATTTCAATATATTTTATTTCATTCGATTTTCGCATTCTATGAAGCGTAGAATTAGATATTTTTAGTTTTTCTAATACTTGTGTTTTATCTAATAGATCATCGTTTTTTTCTTTGGAACTGGCAATGTTGTTATTTATTTCAGGAATTAGGTTATTATTTGTGTTCATTTGATAAGGACAGCGTGAGTGTATTAGTTTGTTAAAGAGTTCGTCGCTTTGTTTTATCGTTTCTTCATAGTAGTATTTGGTAATCAAATATTTAGTTTTATTTACAATTTCTTTGGCAAATTTTTCTGATAGAGGCAGTTTGTTTATTTCTACCATATCTAAATTTAGATAGTTGAAATTTGGATCTATATTTTTTTTGAGTATTATATTGAAATTTGAAAGTATTTTTAAAATATCCATATCTTCAAAAAACGACTTCGCATCAGGACTTGTTAATTGAGGACTTTCACCTATGTTTCGTATTTCTTTCATTGCATTTTTAGCAATAAATAGTTGTGTTACCATGTATCTGTCAGTTGAAATAGATTCTAATTTACGTAGAAGTAATAACTCATTTTCTTCAAGCATTTTTTCAATTTCAACGAACATTTTTAAACAAGAGTCGTTAGTTGAAATCTCTTTTAAATAATCGTTTGCATCTTGCAATGCATCCTCGTAAGTATTGGTATTCATATAAATAATGTAATATTGCAACGCAAAGATACAATATGCAAAAGGCGAATCAAATATGTAATTATTAACAATTATTAGTAATTATTAACCTATAAAATTACTTGTTTGAATATCAGATTGTTTGATTCGAAAATTAGTATCGATTGGTCGAAATTGGAATTGCAGATTCATGAGGTTGGAGGATTGCAGATTAAAGGATTTGAAGATTTGAAAGTTATATGATTGGAAGATGAGATAATGAGAGGGTGAGAGCATTGGAAAACCCTAAAGTGTCTTTCTGACCTTTGGGTGTTTGTGGGAAAGTGATAAAATTTTAAGGTAAAACTTGACAATGGACAAATGACAATTGGTAATTGAAAATAGATTTAGTCACCCTGAGCCCTTCGACAAGCTCAGGATAAACTAAAGTCGAAGGGAGTTTGAACGATTGGAATCTTAATATGATTGGAATCTTAATAAGATTAAAAGATTCATGTAAAAATCAGGTTTAACCCAAAATCCGCATTATCAGTTTTTTTGTTGAATAATACAAGTTTTTAACAACTGAAAACACTTGAATTTAGTAGTTTTCAGACGATATATTTTAATAACTTTCTAACGCTACGCATTAGAACCTTATTGAAAATCAATATCAAGCTGAAAGCTGAATACTGCGTAGCGAGGGCAGGCAGGAGAAATGTCGTGGCGATGTGCGATGAGGCTGTTATAGTCTGGCTTTGGAGCGATGCTTGTGCGACAAAAGACTATAGCAGGGCTTTACATTTTTCTTGATTTTTGTTTCTTTTTATCAAGAACTGCGAAGCATTCATTGATACAATAAAAAATAATATATCAATAAAAAGAAAGGGAAGAAATTTCTAATGATTAATTGGGGTTTAATTTCTGCATTAGGATGGTTGCCAATGATACTATTTGAAATATATCAATATTTTATTTGATGTCAAATGTATTCAAATAGTTCAATATCAAGAAGATAGTAGTTTGCTCTATGGTGTTGAATTAAATTTGTCGTGGCAATAGTGCCAAACTACAAAAACCATATAAAATGGCTGTACAAAAAAGTCTTCTAAGATTAGAAGGCACTATAGGAGGAATGACCTTCTATAAATCGAAAGACGGATATTTGGTCCGTGAAAAAGGTAGCGTAAGTGCTGACCGTATTAAAAAAGATCCTAGTTTCGCAAGAACCAGGGAAAACAATGAAGAATTCCGACTTGGAGTTCAGGCGTCTCGACTGATTCGCTCATCTGTTCCTTTATTGTTAAGTCGTGCTGCTGACAATACATCCGCTAGTAGGATGAATAGCATTATGATTAAGATAGGAAAGACAGATGCTACTAGTGCTCGTGGACAAAGAAATCCACAAACAGCACTTGCTAATGCAGTTGCAAAAGCACTACTTAAATCGTTTAATTTTAACAGTAATGCTGAAATTGGACGAATTCTGTTAAAGCAATGGACTATAACTCCGGCAACGGGTGTTATTGGAATTGCCAATTTGATTCCTGCAACGGATATAATTGCTCCTATCGAAGCTACTCATTTTAGTTTGACAGGCGGCATTGGAGTTTATAATTTCGGTACAGGGGTATTTGATGTAAAGTACACCAATATAGTTAACTCCATTATTGGTAGCACATTGGTCCCAGTTACGCTTACTCCAACAAGTTTGCCAGCAGGTACGGGTATTAAGCTCTATTTTCTAAAGCTCGAATTTTTCCAGTTAGTTAATGGGGTACAATATGCATTGCAAAATTGCAAGGATAATGCACTTACCATTATAGAAGTTGCATAAAGGTATGCATTTAAAAACGGAGGGTTGGCAATAGTCAGCCCTTTTTTTGTTTATATTTTTAGATTGGAAGATTCCTAAGATTAGCAGATTAAAAGATTGGAAGATATAAAGATTAATAAGATTAACAGATTATAAGATTAATTGATTTAAAAATGAGATTATGAGAGCAGTGGAAAACCCTAAAGTGTCTTTCTGACCTTTAGGTGTTTGAGCGGATATCGATAAAGATTGTAAGATTGTTTTATTTGGCAATTGATAATTGACAGTTGAGAATGGAGAATTTACAATGGATACATAAGATTAAAAGATTAGAAAATGAGATGATGGGAAAATGAGAGGGTGAGAGCGGTGGAAAACCCTAAAGTGTCTAGCAAACCTTTAGGTGTTTTAGGGGATCTTGAGAGATAATATAAGTAGATGATGAGAAGATGAGAGGGAACCCTGAAGTGTCTTTCATACTAAAAAATAAATATAAAAGGACAATAAACACTCCTAGTTGCAGTCGAAGGGAATTTGAAAGATTTGAAGATTCATAAGAATGAAGATTGTTTTAATTGACAATTGATAATTGACAATTGATAATTTTTAAACTATAAAATTTTATGGCAAAGAGCTTTAGTCGAAGGGAATGTGTTGATAATTTCCTAAAGCAAGCTTAGGAATGGCATGGTCGATGAACTTTTAAAATTGGATTGCTGAAATAAAATAGTTATTTAATATTTTTTAATTCAAATAAATAGAGTATGTTTCGTTTAATGGGATAATATTGCAATTTGCTAGATATTAAAACTTTGCACTTTTGCGTGAAAAAAATACCGAAGTATTGGAAATATGGATGAAAAAAAAATTGTAATATTATGTGTTGTTTTATACCTTTTAATTATCTTTACATCTTTATTAAGTGAATAATGAGCGAATTTAAATTTTCTGTAATTATCCCAGTTTATAATGCGGAAAAGTTTGTGAGAAAGGCAGTTGAATCAGCATTGATGCAAGAGGAGACGGGAGAGGTGATTTTAATCGAGGACAAATCTCCCGATAATGCATTAGATATTTGTAGACAACTTGTAGATGAGCATCCTGATAGGGTAAGATTATTCCGTCATTGGTTTGGAAGAAACAGAGGGGCAGGAATGAGCAGAAATTTGGGAATTAAAAAGGCAAAATTTCCATATATTGCATTTTTAGATGCAGATGATGTTTTTTTAGAAAATCGTTTTGCCAATGCAAAGTCGATATTTACTAATGATAATAGCATTGATGGTGTTTATGGAAATGTAGAAGTTCTAAAGGATAATCAAATTATAGAAGTTGTAGGTATTAGACAAGGTATAAAACCACAAGATCTCTTTGCTGAAATGGGGCCGATAGGATCATCAGGGTATTTTTTAATGAGTGCTATAACTATTAAAAAGACTGTGTTTAAAAAAACAGGTGGTTTTGGAACTTTTAAAATTGGAGAGGATACTTTCTTGTGGATGAAATTAGCTATTTTGTGCAAACTTGTTTCTAATGAAGATAATAGGCCTATTGCACAGTATATAATGCATGGAGCAAATATAACATTGCAATCAAGTTTTATGATGACAGAGCTAAGACCAAAGCTGTATTTTTTATTGAGTATTTGGGGTTTGTCGAAAAAAATAAAGAATTGGCAAATGAATGCAATAATATCTAATGGTTTGTATCATTCTAAAATTAATAGGAATAAAAAATATTCATTTTTATTTAAATTTTTAATGCTTTTATATAAATGATTATTCAAACACCAATTTTACTAATGTTCTTTAATAGAGAAGAACCTGTTGTTCAAGTGATGAATTCGATCCGTATGGTTAGGCCTTCTCGTCTGTTTCTTGCTGCAGATGGTCCTCGGTTGGCTGTTGATGGGGAATTTAACAAATGTCAAAGGGTTCGCGAAATTGTAGATTCCATGATTGATTGGGAGTGCGAGGTGCATCGTTTATATAGAGACAATAATTTAGGTTGTGGAAGAGGACCTTCGGAAGCAATTACTTGGTTTTTTGAGCATGTTGAAGAAGGAATAATATTAGAAGATGATTGTGTCCCATTGATTTCATTTTATCCTTATTGCAAGAATTTGCTTGAGAAATATAGGACAAATGAAGATGTTATGCATATTTCAGGAACAACATTTGTTGATAACTCAAGCAATATAGAATCTTATTTTTTTTCTAAGTTTTCTATTGGTTGGGGTTGGGCTACTTGGAAAAGAGCTTGGTCTAAATTTAGTTTTGAAATAAATGAAACCGATAGTGAAATAAAACTAAACCTACAAAAATATTTAAATTCTCATGAATTAAATTATTGGATGCCTCGCTTGTTACAATTAAAATATTATAATGAAAATGATATTTGGGATGTTCAATGGTCATATACATTGCTTAAAAACAAGAGATTTAGCATAATTCCTTCATTGAACCTTGTAAATAATATTGGTTTTTCAGATGATGCAACTCATACAAAAGTAAAATTATATAATAATGATAATTATACTGTTGATATGGATGAGATAAAACATACTGAAACAATAGAATTGTCAGCAATCTGGGATAATCATCCATTTCAAGAAAAACAATCTGAAATTAGTTCATTAAATATTTATGAGAAAAACATTTTAAAATATAGTAAATATTTGCCATCAAGGCTTTCAAATTGGATAATTAAAAAGTATTTCAATAAAATAGCAAAGTATATTCAATTTTCTGAATTTCAGTTTGTAAACTATGCTAAGCTTATTAGTAGTATTTATGGAATAAAGTCGTTTTCTATAATGGAGCTAGGTATATGGCGAGGCAGTGTTGCGCTTTCATTTGCTAAATTGTTTAATTTAAATCATGTGTTATTAATAAAAGATAAGGATTGGCAGAATGTATTATTTTCTGATTTTGATGATTCATCGGATATTGAGAGGTATAATAACCCAAAGAAAAGCGCTTGGTATAGAGATCATGAAAACAATATGCCATTCTGGATTTTTGAATTGGGTTACTTATCTAATTTTGATGGTTTTAGAGTGAAGAAAAATTTTGAAAATATTGAAGAAATAGATTTTGTAGATATTTGTATTATTAATTCTATTTTTTACTCAACTACTTATTCTTATACATCAGAATTGTTAAACTTGAGCGCAAAACCAAATTTAATTTTATTGCCTACTTACTCTTTGAGTAATAAAAAAGCTATAGATATTTTAACAGAGAATAGCTTATATATTTTGAAAAACATAAATAACAATTTTTATTTAATATTGAATGAAAAATAAAGTTTTATATATCTTATCTTTAATTCCTATTATAAAGCGGGTTGTTAATTTATATCGACATCGGAATGATTTATTTGCTGAAAATAAAGTGCTTAAAAAGCAAATTTCAGAATTTCATACTGTTAATGTTTTAGGAATTAATTCAATACTTCAAAAACTGATTTTGAAATCAACATCAAAAGATCAACTTGATGATTCAATATTGAAAGTTGTTCATATTTGTGCAGGGGATTTTGGTGGGGGTGGAAATTTGTTAGCTCTTAATTTGCATGAGAAATTATTGAAAAGAGGGATTGATTCTAAAATGATTGTTGGGAAAAAAAAAACAAATTCATCATTGATAGATTCATTTAAGGAGAATGATGGTCTCAACTCGTGGTATAGAGAAATTTCAAATGATGCTAAAGCAGAAGGGTTTATTGACCTACTGAATCTTGAAGCTTTTAATTTAATTAACCACCCCTGGATTAAAGATGCAACAGTTATTCATATTCATAATATTCATGGCGATTTTTTCTCTTGGTATGCGCTCCCATTTATTTGCAATAATAAAAAGGTTGTTTGGACTTTACACGATTTGTATGCCTTCACAGGGCATTGTGGATATGCTTTCGATTGTGTGAAATGGCAAACAGACTGTTATCCATGTTCTAATTTGGAAATGTATCCTTTTATTCAAAAAGATACTGCGATGGCTTTACTTGAGATAAAAAAAACGGTTTATAAAAAAATAAATCCTGTTTTTATTAGTCCTTCTGATTGGCAGTTGAATAATACGAGCAAAAGCATTGTAAAAGAATTTTTGAATAAACGAATTTACAATGGAATAGATACTTCAAGTTTTAATACTACTCCTAAAATTGATATTAGAGCATTGCTCAATTTACCCACTGATAAAAAAATATTAATCTATGTCGGTAATTTAGGCATGGATAATCCTTTTAAAGGGACAGAATATATCCTAAATTTAATAAAATGGGTCGATAAAAGAGAAGATTATTTTTTTTTAATTATAGGAGGTGTTGATGATTATAATAAAGGCAATGTTCAGTATATTTCATATAAATCAAGTAAAGTTGAATTGGCAAATTATCTGTCAGCTGCAACCGTATTTATCATGCCCTCTTTACAAGAAGTTTTTGGATTAGTCGCTGTTGAGTCAATGGCTTGTGGAACACCTGTAGTTGGTTTTAATGTAGGCGGGATACCTGAAATTATTGAACACAAAGTGAATGGATATGTCTCGAATTATAAGGATTTTGATGATTTGATTAATGGAATAGAATATATATCCAATTTATTAGAAGCAGATTATCAGCTAATGGTAAAAAATGCTATTGAAACTGTTAGGTCTAGGTTTTCTTTGGATTTGATGGTGGACGAGTATGTTGGGGTTTATGGAGAATTGACAGTTGATAATGGACAATTGACAATTGACAATGGAAAGTTGATAATGGACAATGCATGATGGATTCTTTAGACTATAAGATTGGTTGAAGATTGACAGATTAGAAGATTATAAGATTGATAGATTAGAAGATTCATAAGATTTAAGATTAGTGAGATTCATAAGATTAAAAAGATTGAAAGATTCATAAGATTGGAAGATTAA
>JBAXGW010000096.1:0-11576 GCA_037139195.1 Bacteroidota bacterium | reverse complement strand
TCGCTTGAAATTACTCACCCCGAGGCAGAGCCTCGAGGAATTCTTTTGATTAAAAAAATGTTTTAAATGTAAGATTGTCAAACATATAATATTTAAGAATAAAAATTATTAAATAATTATTAAATAATTTTTTGGTAGATAAAAAAAAATACCTACATTTGCACCCTCAAACAAGTTCATTAAATTATTGGGAGTTTAGCTCAGTTGGTTCAGAGCACCTCGTTTACACCGAGGGGGTCGGGGGTTCGAATCCCTCAACTCCCACTTCAAACCGATACAAATTGTATCGGTTTTTTTATTTCCTGCAATTTCCCATGTAATCATTGTCTCTTAGTGTGAAAAAATCATCTGTTTTGATTTTTTTAATTAAAAATGATGATAATCTCTAAAATTTGTTTTAATTTAGTTCGTCGAAATATATCTAATCCTTGTCTTATGAAAAAATTACTTTTCTATACATTATCACTTGTTCTTCTTTCTATAAATATAAATGCTCAAGATGTTGATACAGTAAAAGCGGTTATTACCGATTCTGAGTCACAATACCAATTACTTTACAATTCAGGAATTAAATCCATTGAAGATAAACAATACAAAAACGCAATTCAACAATTTGATGAAGCACTGAAAATAAATCCCAATTTTGCAAAAGCATATTACAACAAGGCCGTTGCTCAGAAAGAATTAGGTCTTTTAAAGGAAGCATTGCTGAATTTAAACAAGTGTCTTGAACTTGACAATGCAAATGCAAATGCATACTTTACTAGAGCTCAAGTTAATTCTGCATTGAATTTAAATGCTGAAGCAATTAAAGATTATGATTTGGCAACAAGAAATAATCCCAATTATTCTCAAGCTTATTATTACCAAGGAGTTTTATTTTTCAATACCAACGAATATCAAAAAGCGGTTGATGCTTTCACTCAAGCTATTACTCTCGACAAAAACTATGCTTATGCATATAATGATAGAGCGAGCGCATATCGCAAACTTGAAAAATATGCTGAATCAATAAAAGATTACGAGACGGCATTAAAAATTGAGCCAAATATGTCTTTCGCCAACAATAATTTAGGAAGTGTGAAAGTTGATAAAAAAGACTATAAAGCAGCAATAGAAGATTACACAAAGGCAATAAACAATAAAAAAGATTATTACCTTGCCTATAACAACAGAGGTATTGCAAAGTTTGATTTAGAAGACTTTGAAGGAGCAATTAAAGACTATACAAAAGCAATAGAACTAAAAGCCGACTACGCTTACGCTTATAATAACAGAGGTAATGTCTTTTTTAAACAAAAAAAATATAAAGAAGCTTTAGCAGATTACAATAAAGCAATAGAATTAAATGCAAGTTATGGTTTTGCGTACTTGAATCGTGGAATTTGCAAGGAAATGCTTCGCGACCCAAAAGGAGCTTGCGAAGATTGGCAAAAAGCTTTTGAATTAGGAGTAAAAAATGCCGAAACTTATGTAAACACTCAGTGTGGAAAATATATTAAAAAACAATAATTGAGAATTATTATTGAATTACCATAAATCCGCAAGGAATATGTAACATGTTAGTAGTAAATACTCTTCTACTTCGCTCAGAGTGACCGCAGACTGAGCGGAGCCGAAGTCTATCAAGAAAATAAATAAAAAGCTTGCGGATGTGAGGAATTAAAAAAGTTTAAACAAAGAAATAATTGAGCCATGATAAATAGAATAAATTTAAAAATAGTTTTTTCAATATTTGTAATACTATTAGCATTTATACAGATTTGTAATGCACAAAACGTAGAATTTGAGAAAAAAAATTTCCCCGACAAAAAAGACGAATATAAAAATGCGGTACGTGCAATTAAAGATGGCGATTATTTCTTTGCCCAAGCTGGAGCAAAGTATAAAGAAGCACTTAATAAATATCAAATTGCTCAAAGTTTAAATCCAAATAATGCCGAGCTTAACTATAAAATAGGCAAATGTATTATCAACGGAAGAGAAAAAAATAAATCATTAGATTACTTTAAAAAAGCTTACGAACTGAATTCAAAATACGCAGAAGATTTGCCTTATTTGTTAGGTTGTGCTTGCCAATTAAATTACAAATGGGACGACGCAATAAAGTATTTCAATGAATACAAATTAAAAGGAACACCTAAAGAAGATGTTGATAAACGATTAAGCGAATGCGAAACAGGCAAAACACTTGAAAAAACTCCAATTAGAGTATTTATTGATAATCTTGGTCAGGTGGTAAATAGCCCTTACAACGAATACGCACCAGTTATTTCTGCAGATCAATCAGTTTTGATATTTACATCTCGCAGACCAGGAACAACTGGCGACGAAAAAGACCCAAGAGATTTCGATTTTTATGAAGATATCTATATTGCAAAAAATGAAAATGATCAATGGCAAGCTCCTGTAAACCCAGGTAGTCCACTAAACACTAAAAGCCACGATGCTGTAGTTGGCTTATCAAACGATGGACAAAAACTTCTTACCTATCGCGGGCAAGATAATGGAGGAGACATTTACATTAGCAATTTGAAAGGCGACCAGTGGAGCAACCCTGATGCTCTAAACAATAATATAAATTCAAAATACCAAGAACCATCTGCATCATTATCACCCGATGGCAAAACACTTTATTTTACAAGCAGACGCGAAGGCGGTTTTGGCGATTTAGATGTTTACAAATCTACTCAAAACGAGAAAGGCAAATGGCAAAAACCCGAAAACCTAGGACCTATAATCAATACAAAATACGATGAAGATGCTGTATTTATTCACCCCGATGGCAAAACACTTTACTTTAGTTCAAGAGGTCATAAAACTATGGGAGGATTCGATATCTTTAAATCGGTATATGAAAATGGCAAATGGAGCGAACCTGAAAACTTAGGATTCCCAATTAATACACCAGATAATGACGCTTATTTTGTATTAGCAGCAAATGGTATTAACGGATATTACTCATCGGCACGCGACGGAGGACTTGGCGGACAAGACATTTACATGATTACATTTTTAGGCGAAGAAAAGCAAGTAGTAAATAATTCGGAAGATAATTTAATTGCAAGTATCACAGCACCTATTAGTGCAACTGTAGTAGAAGCAAAATTAGAAGTTAAATCGCAACAACTTACTATGCTAAAAGGAATTATTACCGACGCAACAACAAAAGCCCCTTTAAATGCAAGTATTGAGCTTGTCGACAATAATTTAAATGAAGTGCTTGCTACATTTGAATCAAACAGTAAAAGTGGAAAATATTTAGTATCGCTTCCAGCAGGGCGCAACTATGGAATTGTGGTAAAAGCACAAGGATACTTGTTCCATTCCGAAAATTTTGACATAGCTGCTACTGATGGTTATAGCGAAGTAGTTAAGGATATTGCGTTAAACAAAGTTGATGTAGGAAGTAAAATTGTTTTGAAAAATATTTTCTTCGACTTTGGCAAAGCAACACTTAGAACAGAATCAACTGTAGAACTAGATAATCTTGCTAATTTATTAAAAGAATATTCAACTTTGAAAATTGAAATCTCTGGATTTACCGATAATAAAGGTGCAGATGCTTATAATTTAACATTATCAGAAGATCGAGCAAAAGCGGTAGTGGATTATTTAGTGAGTAAAAAGGGAATTGACAAAACTCGCTTAACTGCTAAAGGCTATGGCAAATCTCAACCAATAGCTACAAACGACACTGAAGAGGGGCGTCAGCAAAATAGAAGAACAGAGTTTAAAATATTATCGAAATAGCAATAAAGCCCCAATATTAATGGGGCTTTTGTTTATATTGAATATAATCAAAAATTGCGTCTTTAGATAGAATTTTCCAAACCAATTAACTTTATTTTAATTTCTTCCAGTCTTTTTATTATATCTTGGTTTGGTATAGTTGACGTTTGTGGAACTGAATTATCAACAGGAAAAACCTCTTTGCTTTTAATGAATTTCTTCGCTCCCTCAAGGGTAAAGCCTTTATCCTTAACCAAAGAATAAATAGTATCTATTAATTCAATGTCTTTTTTTGTATAATGTCGAGTGCCCTTTTTGTTTTTTTTAGGCGAAATCATATCAAATTCCTTTTCCCAAAAACGCAAGAGCGAAGGATTAACCTTCAACATCACAGCCACTTCTGTAATGGTATAATAAAGTTTTGTATTTTGAGCAGTGTTAATCATCTAATAGATTTAGCGAAAAGAAGTATATTTGTAGAACAAATATATGTATAACAATGATTTTTTCCAAAAAATACTTTCTTTTGAGTGCTTTTATCTTTTTTGGATGGCATATTCAATCTGTTTTTTCTCAAAATTACGATAATACTTATTTTATTTCTCCACTTAATATTCCACATAACTTCTCAGGTTCTTTTGGAGAACTTAGAGCAAACCATTTTCATTCGGGCCTCGATTTTAAAGCAAATATGCATACACCAGTTTTAGCAGTTGCAGATGGTTTCGTTTCAAGAATTAAAGTTTCTCCTTGGGGCTATGGATATGCATTGTATTTAACTCATCCTAACGGATATGTTTCTCAATATGGTCATTTAGAACAATATAACAAGATAATTGCTAATTTTGTAAAACAACAACAATATAAGCTTAAGAATTTCACTTTAGATATTGCAATTGACAGCTCAGTTCTTAAAGTTAAACAAGGAGATACAATAGCTTTTTCGGGTAATTCGGGAAGCTCTGGAGGTCCACATTTACATTTTGAAATTAGAGACGAAAAAACGGAAGAAACAATAAATCCTTTGCTATTTGGCATAAAAACACTTGACAACGAAAACCCCGAATTCTCCATGCTGAAAATTTATCCCGCAGATATTTATAGCACAGTAAATGGCGAAAATATTCCTATCAACCGAAAAATAATAAATACATCTATCACAGAACCTTGCAAAATATTAGACACAATAAATGTTTCAGGAAATGCCTATTTTGGAATTGAATGTTATGACCGCCAATTTAAAAATTCGAATAAAAATGGTATATATAAGATGCAAATATCAATAAACAATCAAGAAGTTTATAATTATTCAATTGATAAATTAAGTTTTTCTAATACTCGCCATCTAAACGACCATATAGATTTTGCAGAATATATTAGAACTAAAAAAGCATTTCAAACCACAAAAACATCGCCAGGCAATAAATTATCTATATATAATAGGGTTAAACGAGATGGCTGTTTTTATTTTAAGCCCGATAGTTTATACTCTATACACTACATTATCACTGATTTTGTTGGCAATAAAAAAGATTTATTATTTACAGTCAAAGGTGCAAAACCTAATTTTGATAACGAAATAATCCCTGTTACAAACCGCAATATTGTTGATACACTCGATTATGAGACTGACAATATATATCGAACAAATAATTTTGAAGTTGAATTCCCCATTGGAACTTTGATGGATCGACTATTTTTAGAATTTCAAATTCTGGATAAAAATAAAAATTGCTTTTCAAAAACGTATAGTATTCAAAACTACGAAACGCCCCTATACGATTATTTAAATATTAAAATTAAACCCGATACCATTGCAGATTCATCCCTGTTTTCAAAATTACTAATGGTATATATCAATAAAACTGGTGCTTATAATGCGATTCAAAGCAAATTGGATGGTGAATATATAGTTGCCAAATATAGGAGCTTTGGAAAATTCACTTTGAAAATTGATACAATTGCTCCTGTTATAACACCGATAAACGTTTCGAATAAAAAAAACGTGAAAAAACAAAAGAATATTAGGTTCATGATTTCTGATAATCTTTCTGGCGTTGAATCATTTGATGCGTATTTAAACCAAGAATGGGTTTTAGTGAGTTTTGATGGAAAAAGCTCGATGCTACAATATGATTTTGATGAACATTTAAAATCTGGCGAAAATTTATTTCAATTAATTGTGAAAGATGCAAAAGGCAACGTTTGTATATATTCTGCTTCCATTTTTTATTAATTGTTAAAAACTTAATTTGGTTTTTATTAAAAAGATGCCTATAATTGCAATATGTTGATTGATAATAATATACGCATTTTAAACAAGATTAATAAATTTTTTGTAACAATTATTTTAACTGTAACGTTTCTATTCCAGATTACAAACAGTATAGTTTTAGCAGAAAATCCGCCAGCTTTTAAAACTACACACAAAGTTTCTATAGGCGAATCTTTGAGTATAATATCTCGAAAATACAAATGTACAATCGAAGATATTAAAAAATGGAACGAACTTTCTGATGATGTAATTCATCCAGGACAAATATTACAACTTACACCTTTAAAAAAGTCAGAGTGCAAAACTATTGCTCACTCTTATTACATTGTAAAAAAAGGCGACTGTCTTTCTACAATAGCTCAAAAACAGAAATGTTCGGTTGAGGATTTAAAAAAATGGAATAACCTTAAATCAATCAAATTAAATCTCGGACAAAAACTTATCATTTCTTCAATTAAAGTACAAAACGAAGATAATGACATTATTAAAATCGAGACTCCAGCTACAAATAAAACTCAAGACACTCTCAAATTTACTAATTATGAGTCAAGTGAAGATATTACCATAGATAGCATAATTTCTTTTGCTCATAAATTTATAGGCAGACCTTACCATAGTAAAATGGAAAATTTTATTTTTGATTGTTCTGGCTATGTTTCTTTCTTATTTTCTAAATTTGGAATCACATTGCCTCGCTCCTCGCCTGCTCAAGCTATTTTAGGCGAAAAAGTAGATATTAAAGATTTAAAAAAGGGCGATTTAGTTTTCTTTGCAGGACATAGAAGAAACAAGCATGTAGGGCATGTAGGCATGGTAATTTCATCTGATGGCAACGATTTTACTATGATTCATTCATCAACGCATCGAGGAATAATTATAGAAAATTTTAGAGGAAACCCTTACTTTGAAAAAAGGTATATTACTGCACGAAGAGTATCATTACAAAAATAAGAGATTGAATTTTCACCAACCAATCGTCTGTTCAATTGCCATCGTTATCAATTCTTTATCTGTTATACCCATTGCCCTTGCTTGTTGAGGCACAATGCTATTTTTCGACATGCCTGGAACAGTATTAATTTCTAGAAAGAATAATTGTTCTCCAACTAAAATATAGTCAACTCTCGCAAACCCTTTGCATTCAAGTTTTTCGTAGATAAATTTTGAAGTTTTTTGGGCAAGTGCACTTATTTTTTTCGAAACCTCAGCAGGTGTTATTTCTTGGGTAACTCCATCAGTGTATTTTGCTTCAAAGTCGAAAAATTCATTTCCTGTTATTATTTCTGTTATTGGAAATGCTATTAATTCATCTTTATACCGGAAAACGCCGCTTGTTAACTCCCGACCTTTAATGTAAGATTCTATCAAAACTTCATCATCTTCATTTAGCGCTTTTTCAATTGCTTCTGAAATGTCTGACTTCTTAGAAACTTTAGATGTTCCAATGCTAGAGCCACCTTTATTTGGCTTAATAAAACATGGCAAACCTACTTTTTCAGCAAGTTTTCCAATTTCAACTTTTTGCCCTTTTTTTATAAGTATTGATTCAGCCGCATTTATGCCCAATCTTTTTATAAGGTTGTTGCAAATGTTTTTATTAAAAGTAATTGCAGACGTTAGAACATCAGAATTATTATACGGTATTCCAATTAAATCAAAATATCCCTGTAGTTTTCCATCCTCGCCAGGTGTTCCATGAATAACATTAAAAACAGCATCAAACTTTATGGTCTTCTCGCCTTTAATAAATGAAAAATCATTTTTATTAATAGGAAAACTATCTTTGCCAATTTCAACCACCCAATTTATATCAGTAATACGAACTAAAAATGGATTATACAATTTTGTGTCGATGTTCATCATTACTAAATCAGCACTTTTAGCTGATATTTTCGCTTCGCCCGAGAAGCCGCCATAAGTAATTGCGATATTTTTCTTCATATAAAAAAGGTTTATACAAAAATATCATTAAATACTACACAAAATAAAAAAAGCATAAATAAAATTTATGCTTTTTAAAAATATAGTATAGAAACAATTATTCGCCAATCAACATTCTAAATAATAAGAAAAGTCCACCAGCCATTAAAATCGTTACTGGTAGCGTTACAATCCAAGCAATTGCAATATTTTTAATTGTTTTTGGTTGTAAATTACTCCGTCCACTTTCTCCAACCATAGTTCCAGCTACACCAGAAGATAATACGTGTGTAGTACTAACAGGCATCCCGAAGAAAGTTGACATGCCTATTGTACTTGCAGCTATTAATTCAGCAGACGCACCTTGAGCATAACTTAAATGGGTTTTGCCAATTTTCTCTCCAATGGTAACCACAATACGTTTCCAGCCAATCATAGTTCCAAAACCAATACAAATTGAAATCATAATAATAACCCATTTAGGTGCATATTCTGTATATTCCTTCATTTGTTTGATATTTGTTCCAAGCGATTTAACATCTTTTTCAGGTAGTAATTTAGCAAGTGTTTTGTCTTCAGTAATTCCTTTCATAGCCTTACCAATAGAAAGTATATTCGTTCTTATTTGAACATTTATCTTTTTATCAGCACTTTTAAAGTTATCTATAGCGACTAAACTAATAGCCATTTCAGATAAATTCTTTTTAATTTTAGTAAATACAGCTACTTTGTCTGTTGGAATTTTTGTTGAATCAATTTTATTTATATAGTTTGAGATATTATTTGCACTAACAAGTAAATCTTGAGGGTTTAAATCAGATTTAATAGCAAAATAGGATGGTGCAAATAAAATAAGTATTATCATTGCTAAACCAATACCCTTTTGCCCATCGTTTGAACCATGAAAAAAACTAACAAGTGATGATGTGATAATTAGAGTTAATCTGATAAAAAAAGGTGGTTTTTTCTCTGCATCAGGTTCTTTGAAAAATTTCTTTTTCTTAACAACCTTTTTCATCAACAAAAGCATCAACATTGAAAAAACAAATCCAAATACTGGTGAAATAAATAAGTACAAGCCAGTTTCTTCAAGTTTTTTCCAATTTAAAACAATATGTTCATTACCTGGCAAAAATGTGAAAGCTAATCCTACTCCAAAAATAGACCCTATAAGTGTATGTGAACTAGAACAAGGTATTCCAAAATACCAAGTTCCTAAATTCCAAATGATTGCAGTTAGAAGCAGCACTCCAACAAGTGCAACTCCATGATAAATATTTTGATCTACAATTGCCTCTAGTGGTAGCAAATTAATAATTCCCATTGCAACAGATGTTCCCATCAATAATAAACCAGCAAAATTTAAAATTCCGGACCATACTACTGCTTGTTTTGGTTTTAAAGATTTTGTATAAATAACAGTTGCAACCGCATTTGCCGTATCGTGAAAACCATTGATAAATTCAAAAGCACAAACAGCTAACAAGCACAAAATGAGCAAAATAGTTAAGCCCGCATCTAATCCAAACATAATAAAAATAATTTAATTAATTTTTATGCAATTTTATTAATAATTTCAATGCAAAAATAATTTCAATGTTAAGTTAATGTTAATTTTATACTAACAATACTTATGATATTAACATTGAATTTATATTTGTTGTTTGTAAAATATTTAATAAAAACTTTTTATATTATTATTATTTAGATATTTAGATATTTTTTTAATAAAGATATACATAACCAATGTTATGATTAAATAATATTTATTTAATGTTAATGTAACTTAAAAATATAAATTTATTTTGACAACTTCATATTTCTCTATTTTAATTTCATTATTTTCTATTTTTGGAGCAATTGTTATTTCATTGTTTGGAATGAAAATAATGAGCGAAAGCTTACTTAAATTTACGAGTAGCAAACTAACTCGCACATTGTCATCCCTAACATCAAGTCCAATAAAGGGTGTTTTTATTGGAACTATTATAACTTCAATAATTCAATTTTCATCTGCATCTGTGATAATGGTAATTGGGTTTGTAAATGCACGATTGCTAAATGTAAAAAGAGCAATTCCATTGATTATGGGTGCAAATATTGGAACTACGCTAAAAATATGGCTGTTTATGTATTTTGGATTTAATTTAAATTTTGGTGAATTTGCACTACCTCTTATAGGTTTATCTTTTCCTTTTTTATTTTCTAAAAAGAACAACAATAGAATGTATGGGGAAGCAATAATTGGATTTGGATTAATTTTTATATCGCTAGAATTTTTAAAACTCCTATTGCCAAATATAAGTAGTCATCCTGAATGGGTTCAAATGATTAAGGGTTTTACAGATAATGGAATGTTTTCGATAATTCTATTTATCATAATTGGTTTTTTCACAACGGTATTAGTTCAATCATCCAGCGCTGTAATTGCTTTTACTATGGTTATGTGCAACCAAGGATGGCTGCCTTTCCCTATGGCAGCTGCAATGGTAATTGGCGATAATATTGGAACTACAATTATGCCAAATATTGCTGCTTTTGTTGCAGGCAAAGAAGCTAAGCAAATTGCTCGTTTTCATTTTCTTTTTAATTTATTTGGGGCTCTTTGGTTTATCTTGTTATATCATACTTTTCTTAATTTTATAGATTTATCAACCACCTTTTTGTATGGAAAATCGCCATACATAAATGCTTTAGCTATTCCATTTGCATTAGCTTTTCTGCATACAGCTTTTAATGTTGTAAACTCTATAATTCTCATTGGTTTTATTCCCAGAATTGATTCATTGCTTATTAAATTATACTCAAATTCAACAGATGTAAAAACGAATAAATTGAGTTTTATTAAAGATAATTTAACCTCAACTTCAGAACTATCTTTACTCACCGCTCGATTAGAAATAGTTGAGTATGCAAAAAAAATGAGCCACCAATTTCAACTAATACCCCAAGTTTTAATTGAAAAAGATGAAAGCGAATACGCTGAATTATTAGCAAAAATTGATAATTATCAGAATATTTCAAAACAAATTTCTATTGATATAAATCAATATCTTTCAAGAATTGCTGAATCTAGCTTAAGCCCGAAAAGCATTCAAATTCACCGCATCATGCTTAATATTATTGAGCAGCTTGATAATATTTCGCAACTAAACAAACAGTTGGCAAGTACGATAGATAATAAAAACAAACAAAATTTATGGTTTACCCAAGAATTAAGGGATAATTTAAACAAATTATTTAATCTTACAAGCTTAGCTTTTAATACATTACTTGCTAATCTAGCTGATGAATACGAAAAAGCTGATTTTGGCAAATCTTTAGAAATTGAACAAAAAATAAATGAATTAAGAAATAAACTAAAAGTCGAATATCTTAATAATATTAATGATAGCGAATATCCTTATAAAAATGGAATAGCTTATAATCAGATGGTTTCAATAACTGAAAAAATTGGAGATTACATTTTTGAAATTTCAACTTCGATGACTGAGATAAAAAATACATAATTATTTTTAACATGAAAAAATAATTTTTCATGTTAATTTTATATTAATTATCTTTGCATACTATTTCGATAGACATAATATTAATCAAATGAATAACCCCGAGGCAGAGCCTCGAGGTATCAGTGCTACTATCTAACAGA
>JBAXGW010000095.1:0-11629 GCA_037139195.1 Bacteroidota bacterium | reverse complement strand
GTTTGTCATGTTTCAATGTCTGCATTGTCGTCTTTTTTAGGGTTGCCGATAACGGACGGCGCTTGTAGCCGCTTGCCGATGATTAGCGACAAAGTTATCAAAAAGAGATGAACTTTCCAAACGCACGTCACTTTCAACGGAGGTAGAAACGGCAAGTGGCTACAAACGCTTGTTAGCGGCAGGTTTTTATCATTTCAAAAGTGTCATGTCATTAATAATAGTGTCAAAATACTTATTAATGCCATTTCTCCACAAATAATTTGGATGATAAGTTCTGTATGCAAAAGGAGTTCCAGTTAATGAAACTTTAGCAATTTCTCTTTCTGAAAACTCATCTGAAAGTTTGGAATATGTCAATTTGCCAAAGTTGTCAGTAATAACGCTGTCATAATACGGACCAGTCAAGAATAAAACAATTGTCGGGTTGATAACTTCTATCTCTTCTTTTATTACAGAAAAATATTTTCTTTCTATCTCGTAAATATAATTTGGGGGAAAACCTTTTTCTGCATACTTGCCAATTTTTACAATATTATTCCAAATTAAACTAATCTTTTTATTTGAATATTTGGTTTGAAGTAATTCTATAAATCTACCAACTCCATTCCAAAATTGTCCACCATAACCCCAGCATTTGTCATTGCTGAAAAAAGAATCATAACATTCAATGATTGATGGAATATCATTATGGAATTCATCATACCAATTATTGGTTTCCTGTCCAAAAACCATTAATCGGATGTCTGCATTTTTAAATTCTTCTTCATTTCCTATTGATAAAAGTAAAGGACATGTCGGTTTTAATTCTAAAGTTTCATCTTTAAGAATTGGTTGCATTGCATCACAAAGATTTTTCCACTTTGAATTATAGAGATTTAATAATTTATCATTCATCTTATGCTCCTCGTCTATTTTGTTCTTTGCAATTTTTGTCGAAAGTAATAATCCAACTATTACTTTTTACAGTAAATGTATTACCAGCCGCACCTCTTACTTGCTTTCCGCTATCTGCCATTCTACTAATTTCTTTACAATTCTCATCATAGGTGATAATCCAACTATGTGATAAAACAACAAAAAAGTCGCTGGCAATTCCAACTACTTCTTTACCATTGTCAGCCATTCTTTTTGTTTCTTTTCCATTGGAACCGAATACGATAATCCAATTGTTTTTAATTTGAACATCTGAAATCATATTTTTTGTTTTTACATTATGCCTACTCTGTCGGTTTTCGGCATCCCCGTTTCTTGTAGTACGCTGCTTAACTTGCCGCTAACGGTCGCAGCTATGCGCAGTGCGGGATTCCGTGGCTACGTCCCTATCAACCGAGACAAACCTTGCCTGCGGGAACTGAACTTGCAAAACCTCTGAAACCCGCATTGCGTATGAGCTGTTGTTAGCGTTTCGTTGGTTATTGTCACACTGGTTTTGTTTTTTAGTACAAATTAGCTATTCCGCCCGATAAATATACATAATTCCACCACCAGCCACTCATGTTTTTACAAATCATATCTTTTCGCAATTTGTAGCTTTTGTAATGTTACATTATACCCAAATACGAGTTCATACTGATTTGGAAGGCTTGTTGCTCATCTTTTGGCGGATTATTCACGTATATGGTTGTCCATTGTGCTGCTTTAACTTCGCATTCTTTTATTCCGTTTTAGTAATAGCATTTTGAAGCATAATACCATTATAACCAACCACAAAACCCATAATACCCCCATTGCTTTTTTGTTCAAAGCTAATAGACTGGAGCCCTTCTGAAGTATTTGAATTTTCTTTAGTCCAAGTTTCACCCGCATTTATTGTTTTAAGTATAACGCCTCCATTTCCTACAACATAGCCAGTGTTTATCCCATTAGGATCCTTAACAAAAACAATTTGACTTAAGAATTCTTTTGTGCCTGATTTTTGATTTACCCAATCTTTTCCGCCATTTTCTGTTTTCAAAATAGTACCCACATTATTATTAAGATCTCCTCCAACAGCATACCCCGTATTTGCGTCTGTAAAATAGATTGAAAGCAAATGGCTTTGTGTATTAGTGGTTAGGGATATCCAATTTTCACCACCATCAGTTGTTTTTAGTATTGTCCCCTTTTGTCCGGTAGCATAGCCAATGTTCGCATCTGTAAAATAAATATTGTATAAATACGATGATGTATGTGATCTTTGACTTTTCCATGTTTCACCGCCATCTGTAGTTTTTATAATTATTCCATCGACACCAGCAGCGTAAGCAATTGAAGAACCATCTGTAGTTTCCACACCACAAACAGCCAATAACGACAATGTAGTTCCAGAGGTTTTTAATTCCCAATTTTCACCCATGTCGGTTGTTTTTAGTATTACTCCCTTATCTCCAACAATAATTCCGATTTTTGAACCATTGCTTGAAGGAGTGAAGCATAATGAACGAAGATTGGTAAAGTCTACTATTTTTGAAATCCAATGTAATCCTCCATCTGTAGTTTTTAATATCGAGCTAAATTTATCTTCGTAATGACTTTCTATTGCAAATCCCATTTTCGATTCATTACTATCTTTGATAAAACATATCCCCTCAAATGATCTTTTTTCACCTAAGGACATGTCCACCCATATATTATTTTTGTCAATTGTTTTTGCTGTAATATTTTTACTTGTGCAATTCACATAAGTTTTTGTTAAAAATTCTCCTTTATTGTTGATAGTTCTCCATTTACTTTCTTTAGTTTCTTTAACCGAGGCAATACCTCCATCAAAGTCTGTAGCATCAGCATATTTGCAAGGGATTACTTCAATACCTTTACTATTGATAAAACCATTCATAAAAATATAATTAGGATAAGTACCTGTGATCATGTTAACTAAAGCCATTCCTTCGCTAAAATCAGACACTTCATTATATTTTAAAGGACATATCTCTGTGCCCAAAGTATCTATAAATCCCATAATTCTATGACCTTGTGGATCTTCGAGTTCAACCCTTGCAAACCCGCCACTAAAGTCACTATTGCCACTTATAATAAACTTGTACTTAGGTGCAACTACTTCCTTCCCTTTTTTATTAATATAGCCAATTTTACCGCTAAGGGAAACCCTTGCAAAGCCATTTTTAAAAGTAGATCCGTGATCGTAAATCATTGGAGTAATTTGGTTTCCTTTTAAATCAATAAAACCCCATCCCTTTTCAAGACCATATTCATTTCGAGTTCCTCCCATATTTACCGCAATGTGTCCTTCCTCTTCAAGATACACATCATCATATTTTGCAGGAATTATCTGTTTTCCAGTTTTGTCCAATAAGCCCCATTTTCCTCCTTTGGGATGCTCGTAAGTTAACAAATCTCCACCTTCGCCACCAATATTAAATAGAAAACCCTTTTCTGTACCTATAATATAATCGTATATAAACGGGATCAATACTTTGCCAGTCTTATCAACTACTCCAACCTTATTTCCATTATCAACTATTATACTATTTTTATCCATAACTACCGAATTGTTAATAGCCGGAACTACCTCTTTTCCTGCGGAATTGATATACCCGAGCTTGCCACCATCTAACATACCTTCGTCATCCAAAAAACCTCCAATTCTTACACGTGCAATTCCATCGTAATAATTATTAATCTCCGAATACTTAATTGCAGTTATTGGAATTCCGGATTTGTTAATTAAACCAATATTCTTACCGACACGCACTTTATATACATTATTCAAATCGGATATGTCATCGTATTTAAATGAAATTAACACTTTCCCAGTTTTATCAATCACGCCCCATAAGTTATTCAATGAAACAGTGCAAATACCATTCTTAAAATCAAAAGCATAAGTGTAAATATTTGGAATTACTTCCTTGCCATTATTATCAATAAATCCCCATTTATCGTTTAGCATCACAGGTGCCAATCCATCTGAAAAACTACTGACATTATCGTATTTTAGAGG
This sequence comes from Bacteroidota bacterium, assembly GCA_037139195.1. Lineage (GTDB taxonomy): Bacteria > Bacteroidota > Bacteroidia > Bacteroidales > JAHJDW01 > JBAXGW01. Next base: position 7,689 of record JBAXGW010000095.1, on the reverse strand, counting down.
AATAATTTCGTTACCTGTTTTATCAATAAATCCCCATTTATTGTTTAGCATCACACATGCTAATCCATATGAAAAACTAATGGCAGCATCGTATTTTAGAGAAATGATTTCTTTACCTGTTTTATCAATAAACCCCCTTTTATTGTTAATTTGCACTGGAGCTAATCCCTCAGAAAACTGAATAGTATTGTCGTATTTAAGAGCTACTACTACTTCTCCTGTTTTATCTAAAAGACCATATTTATCATTCAAAGTTACAGGAAAAAAACCATCAGAGAAATTGGCGAATATGTAGTCATATTTGCATGGAATTATCTCTTTGCCAGTAATATCAATATATCCATATTTATCATTCTTACTTACCAAAGCATATCCCTCTGAAAATTCGTTAGCCATTTGGTATATTGCTCGTATAACTGTTTTTTGTGTAACAGAATCTTTATAACCAGAATAAGAAGTTATGTAATTCCTAAAAGGCTTTAGCACAACAGCAGTTTGTGGTAGAGCTTTTTGTTGTTCAACTGGAGTTGTTTTTGGTTTAACGGCAGGTTTGGTTGCTTGGCCAAAAGTTTGTGCGCAACTTACCAACAGAATAGTCGAAATTGCTAAAGATGTTATTATTTTCATGTTTTTATTTTTTTTTCGTAAAAGTACTCATTTTTATAGGCAAAATTGTGCTTATTCAAATTTATCGTTAAATATTCTGATTATCTGTGTTGCTGTTTTTTCCTTCCAATGAACGCTAACGGCGGCAGCTTGCTTTTCGGGCGGGGTTAGAAACCACCTTACTGTCAATCTGCCACAAAAGTAATTAATATATTCTAAATTATCAACTGCCACCTAAACCCCGACTGAATAGCAAGGTGCTGTTAGGGGCTGTATTCTGTTCATCATACCCCAAAATATTTCTTAATTATCGTCGGTCTGTTTTGTTTTTCGGTCTTTGTCATTGTCTTAATAAACTTTGTCATTGTGTGCTCGTCTATTTTAAGTTGACTCATCAAAAGGTTGACTTTCTGAGCACCTACATCTTCATTAATTTTCGCCGCCAATTTATAAAGCTTCTTCTTGATTTCAAATGTATCGTCTAAAACCAAACAGACAAATTTCTGTTTATAAATGACAAGCGGATATGCACTCTCTATTTGCTCCCATTTAATTTCGTCTTGTTTTGTTGTTCTGTCCCAAATTCCATTTTCATTTATTACAATTTGTGGTCGTCTGTCAAAAGTATGAAAGAGTCCAACTGGGATGCCTAGTCCGAAAAAACAGGTGCAAAGCCAAGCCATTATGTAGTCAGAAGAGTCGACTGATTTTTCAAATATCAGAAATATTCCAATTAAAACTAATGGAATAGTCAAAGCTAAAATTTTCAAACCTTTCAAAGGTCTTTTGTAGAGTTTTATTTCAGTCATTTCGTTTGTCTGGTTGTGTCAGTCTATATAGCCCCTAACGTGACCGCACTTGCTGTTCGGTGGCGGTTTTAACCGATAAACTTTCTAGAAAGCACTATAGTTTGCCTTCCCACTTTCCTGCCCAACGAGCCACAAACCCGCCACTGACAGCAAATGCGTGTTATGCTTACGTTGTTATTTTTCTGTCAATTTTCGCGTTTTAATTTTTCTTTCTAGGTGCATTGGCTTGGTACTCTTTTGGTTTTTTGAGTTAGGCGTTTAGCGTAGGCAAAAACGCAAATGTGCTATCAAAAGCGTTGGCTAGGCATGAACAAGACTAATACTTTCAATTTGTTTTTTTGATTCTTGTCGGAGTTCAAAAGCCCGTTTCATTTTTGAGCTGATGTCTGCTATGGTCGAGTCGTCAGGTAAATTGATTATAGTATTAGCTAAATCTATATCAGAAACATTTGGAATTGCAGCACCTGTTCGATACATAAACATTTGCTTCAAAAATATTTCAGACTTAAAAAAGTACAATAAATAATGGATGTCAATTTTGAAATTGCGCAAAACCCTAAAACCATTTGTGCAAATACTACCACTAAAATCTTTTGTTACTAATGCGGTCGCATGTTTTCTTGTACCAACTGAATTGCCTGCGATAGCAGTAATAATGTCTCCTTCTTCTATTTCATAGCTGGCTCTACTTGGTAATTCGTGTACTTGGTATGTTGTTGAATTAATTATTTCGTAAGAATGTGAATTAATGTCAGAAAGTTCAACATACTCAACGGTTTTATTTGGGTCTTTTAGTTTTCTGCTTTTTACTTTTATTATGTCGCAGATGTCGCCCAAACGAACACTTTTCCCTGTATCTAATTTTGAAAACATTTTTCTATTTTCTGGCGAATAAAAATCGTAGTCAAATCTTCCATTCAGCTCGTTAAAGTTGATTGAAAAAGAGTTTTCTTTTTCAACGGTTACCCCTTTTTGAAACTCTTTGTAAGCATCAACAATAATGCTAAAATCCTCATCTAAAATTGGCTGCCCGAAACTGTCTTTAATGATTTGCCCATACTTATCTTTTTGATAGGTCGGGGTACCATTTTTATTACCTTGATAGCCTAATTTAGTAACTCTTCCGAAAAATATCGGATATTGTCTGACTTTGTTTGGTGTTTCTTTTTCTAAAAACAATAAAGAAGTTTTTACACCTGTACCAAAAGGTATAAATGTTTCCTGTGGTAAATTAACAATAGCTAAAATTTTCGCTTTAAATTTTATATAATACCGTAAATATTCTAATGAAGGATTTTCAAAGTTTCCATTAGGCAAAACGATTGCCATTCTTCCTCCTTCTTTTAAAAGTTGCATACAGCGCTCAATAAATAAGATTTCTGCATTTTGATTTGGATAAATAGACTTTGTTTTGTGATATTCATTGCTATGATTTATCCATTTGTAACCCAAATCAAATTTTGAAAGAGTTGAAGTATTAGTAATTTTGGCCCCAAAAGGTGGATTTGCCAAAACCAAATCAAAGCCATCTGAATGTGATAAAGTTAGTTTTAAACTATCTAAATCGTCTAATGAATTTGTGCAAAGCACATTTGTTTTCCCATTGGCTTCTAATAACAATTTCATTTTTGCAATTCGTGCAATACTCTTGTTAATATCTGAACCAAAAAGATTCTCAGACACGACTTTCTTAGTGTCAAGTTCAATATTATTATTTTGCAAATATTTCAAAGCTGACATTAAAAATCCACCACTTCCACAAGCTGGATCAATGATAGTTTCGTTCGGTTTTGGTTGCATCATTGCTACACAAAAATCAATGACTGGTTCTGGCGTAAAAAATTGCCCTCGTCCGTCTTTTTCGCGGTGCGATAAAAATTTTTGAAAAGCTAAACCTTTGGCATCTTGTGAAGAATTGAGTAATGAAATCCCTTGCAGTTTATTAATAGTAAAGCCTAATGCAATTGGGCTGATTTTAATACGGTCATCAGAATCAAAAATGTCTTGATATGCTTGTTTTGTTAGTTCAAATATTTCAGAAATTCTTTCAGTAATTGAAAGAAATGGCTTGCCTGTTCTCAATTCATTCCATTCTTCAGTTGAAATGGTAAATTGATTTAAGTTCTCATTTTCGTCATAAATTTTGACAAACAGAATTTTAACAAATTCCTCTAATGTTTGTTGAGGTGATAATCCATCATTTGCATAAATGTAATCGTGAATTTCTTCAAATTTTTTAAGTAGATTATCTTCTTTGGTAAGTTGTAGATCAAATAATAAATCCATAATTTGCATGTTTGTGGCAAATATAATACACATTTGTGTATTACGCAAATTAACGTCCGTCTAATTGACTTTTATCTAATTTTCTATATTTTGGTTTAGTTTCTTCAATACATAAAGCAAGATCATCATACCAAGGTTTAAGCAGTTTATGTCTCTTAAACCCATCTTTTGCAGTCAAAATATCAATAGTGTAATTTTGTTGTAGATGATTCGGTGATTTTCCTTGATGATTCAATTCCGTGCTGTTTACAAAAGCAAATTCATGTTTTCCTGTTTTAAGGAATAAATCAACGCACAAAATATTAAACTCAGATACCAATGGTCCTGTGCTTTTAATTTTTGTAACTGGGTCAATTCTTGTTGAGGGCATGTGCGTTTGTAAAAGTCTGATTGGTGCTTTTAAATCCCAATAAGAATTTTCATTAAAATCTTTATCCTTAAATGTGTCCAACCATTTTTTTATATCGTCTTTGGTTTTCCAAAGACCTGTTAAGTTCGGCACACCTGCACCAGGATTTGTATTACTCCAACCAAATTTCGGGAAAGTTCCATCGTTTTTCTTTTCCCATTCTTCCTTGGCTTTTTCGTATGCATAACTGCCTGATTTGTAAATGCTTTCAATGTGTTTTGCTCTGTCGATAGAATATTTTGCAAGCATATTTAAACAGGATGAAGGCTTTGTAAGTCCATTTCTTTTCTCGGAATTGGATTTTACTCCTTTGCATTCAACTACGAGCCATTCATCTTTTATTGCCCTCTTTTTTCTAATGTAAAAATCGCCTCTTGCATCTTCGCTTTTTGCATTATTTCCACCTTCTGGCTTCTCTTTTATTCTCAACGCTTCAAATCCAATAGAATCAGCATATTCTTTAAACAATTCTTCCCCAAGATTGCCTAAAATATAACCTTCTGCTCCTGGGCTTTTTTGTAAAACCTCTAAAAAACGTTTCTCGTTAATACCAAATTTAGTTTTGATATAATCTTTTAATAATTCCATTTGTTAGTCTTTGAAGAATTCAGAAATATCGGCATTAAGTGCAGTGGCTAATTTTTCAACAACAGTTATGGATACATTTCTCAACCCTTTTTCGATGCTAGGAATGTATGTTCTGTCTAAATCAGCTGTTAATGCAAGTGATTCCTGAGAAACCCCTCTTTCTAACCGTAATCGTTTGAGATTTTTGCCGAACTTTAACTTAATATCCATTCTGCAAATGTCTTATATTGTAGATTACTAAACAACGGACTACTGTCAACGTAATTTCGATTAGGTCAAATATATTTGTTTGAAGTTGTGAGTTTTGGGTGCGGTCTGGCAAAAGTAAATGTGCTACAAAAGCGTTTGCTTGTGTTTTGGCTTACAGCTCTTTTAATTTTGTGAAGGGTTGACATTTGGTTCATTCGTCTTTCTGTGCTGGATGTCTGTCTTTTTTACAATGAAGCATAACGTTTTGGCGGTTGCTGTTCGGTGGCGATTATTAGCACTGAACTTTCCACGAAGAACAAAGGTTTCAATATGCACGTCACTGTCATACGAGCCACAAACCCGCCACTGACAGCAACCGCTTGTTATGGGCAGGGCATCTTTCATTTTCATTCTTTCTACAAGGTTTACTTTGTTAAAAACTCTTTCAATGTTAAGACTTTATCGTTTTTATTATTAATTGGTAAAACAAAATAAGTTGAATTAGGTAATGCCATACTTGAACCACCAGAAAAAACAAAAAATTTCGTTCCTTCAATTTCCAATACTGTCAAGTAACTATTAAACTTTGAAAAACTTTTTTTCACTTTATCAATAACTACAAATTCTTCAACATTATTGGATTTAATTTCTTTACCACTTTCAGAATTCAAAATGTCTAATAACATACCACTTCTTACAATTACCTTTCCTTTCATTACACCGTCTATTGATTGAGCAATGTTAGCAAGTGGATTAATAACTTGTTCAATAATTTGTTTAATATTTTTATTGTCTTGTATGTAATTCTGAATATCTGATTTTGTCTTTGTATGCCAAGGTATCAAATCAGCACAAAATATATCTGAAACGATTAGACTTGAATTTCCTAAAATTTTGTTAAGCCAATTTACACGTTTCTCTTGCATCCATTTCGTGGTTGGATAATAGCGATTTTCCTTATCTGATAAGACTTTTATTGTTTCACTATATTTTTCTTTTGAAAGAGTAAATGTATCATAAAGTTGAGATGTTACATTTCCTATCTCAGTTATATCTTGTTCTATTCCACCACCACCAGGATTAATATTTAAGAAAACTGCTTTTGTATCATTGGTAATACACCCCCAAAAAGGTTCTGGGAAATATTTGCATATTTGATTTTCATTTCCGCCTTTTTCATATGGAACATTCCATCCTTTAATATCTTTAGGATTATTTGATTTAATTTTCGTAAACCATTCACTATGCCAGTCGTCCCAATATTCCACATAATTTTCTATTGCAGTCATTTTACTTTTGTTAAAATATTTAAAAACAGAATAAAAGCAAGTGCCGATTTTTCGGCACTTGCCTATGATTTTACTGTAAAACAATTTTTCTAATATCAATTGTGTTGCTTTGTGCGTCAATCAAATGAACAAAATAAATTCCGTTACCTGTCCAAGTCGAAAGGTTTACAGTTGTTTGTTCTGTATTGATTGGTGTCGTATAAACAACTTGACTTAATGAATTAGTAATTTTTATTGTATATCCATTCATTGTTGAATAGTTACTTCCAAAGTCAATTGTAATATGGTCATTAGTTGGATTTGGGAATATTTTTATAGTATTTTGAAATGCTAAAGGAACAAATCCAGTAATATTTGCATTTATTATCAAAGTGTCAGTAACAGTGATTGTCTGATAACAAAGCTGGCAGAAATATTTATAACATAGATTTGTGTTTGTAGTTGAATTAATGTTTCCGCCAAATAAATAAGCTACTCCATTTATTGTTTTAGGGTCAAAACTTGCTCTTGAAAATGGCATAGTTGCCATTGTTGTCCATGTGTTGGAAACAAAATCATAAACATAAAAACAATTTAGTGGAGTTATTGTTGGTGTTGTTGTTGTACCACCAAATAAATAAAGTTTATTGTCATAAATTGTTCCATTTGTTCTTTGAATGCTAACAGGAATATTTGCTTTAGAAGTCCAAGTATTAAGTAATGGGTCGTATTCATCAAGTTTATTTGATGAGTTGTAAGAACCATTATAATAATGACCTCCTATTAAATATATTTTGTTATTGTAAGCAACCAATCCAGCGTGCATTCTGTTTTGAGAAGGTGTAGTTAAAGTTGAATACGTATTTGAAATCGGATTATACTCATAGAAATATGTTGTTGTAGTACCAAGTGTGCCACCTATGATATAAATTTTATTGTTTAATGAAACAGCAAAGCAACCTGTTATTGCAGATGGGAGATTTGCCATTGTTGACCATGTGTTTGTAGAAATATTATATGCTTCATTTTTATTACTTGGCGAACCTGTCCAACCACCAAGACAATAAATAACACCATTAACTTGTGCAACGCCGCATTCACCACGAACTGTTGGCATATTTAATACGCTCGTCCAACTATTATTTATTGTTGAATATTTATTAGCCAAAGAACCAAACGCATAAATATCATTACCATAAATTACAGTACGAAAACTTTCAGAGATTGGGGCATTTGCAATTGAAACAATTGTGTCATTTGTGCAAATTGATTGTCCTATAATACTGCTCAATCCAACGAAGGAGAGCAAAATAAATGTAAAAATCTTTTTCATTTTATATGTTTTTTTAATTTATCTACTTGTTAGGCTCAGTAGTGTCGCCCCGTTTTTTTTATGGTAGCAGGTCTCCATAGTATTTTAAATTCCACTTGTCTAAGGTGGTTCTCTTGTCTGTCCGCTATGTTTCATTGCCTTGCCCATAACGCTCCGCCACTTGCTTTTCGGGCGGTACTTTCAGCGGAAAATACCAAGTGT
>JBAXGW010000094.1:0-12247 GCA_037139195.1 Bacteroidota bacterium | reverse complement strand
GCCTACACGAAGAACGAGTTAAAATTACTAAAATTTATTTAATCAACGGAAAATCTTCTACTTTCCTGTCCTACGAGCTACTGAAACCCCGCTTGTGGCTAGCTGCTGTTATAGGTAGTTTTCTTATCTTTTTTTTAGTTTTACTCCAAGCATACAGTCTAATATTTTGTCTGGAACATTGGATGTATCAGCTTCAATTTTACTTGCCCAACAAAGCTCTGTTCGTGAAGTTAAGAATAGCTTCTCAATTGAAACCTTATCACTTGAAATAGAATAAGGCTTAAATAAATTGTCGATGTCTGCACATAGTTTTGATTGCTTTAAAAACTCTTGAACAGTCAAGTAGTTCTGAAGTTTGTTACTTGCTCCATATTTTTGTCGATACTGTTTTGTAACATCAATTGCAAGGTCACCACTTAAAATAAGTCTGCCAAAACTAATGCCAGTCAACGAGTCAAAGTTAAAGTCTGTCGCTGCTTTGGGCATAATTATTTTCAATTCTTTAAGTCGTTGACGATAGGTCATTGAAGCTTTTAAATATTTTATGTTTAGGTCGATGCCTACATTGTTATTGTCTTTTGATTCTGTGAAAATACAAGTGTAATCAGAAGTGTCTTTGCCGATAATTACAAAGTAGCCAATTGCTCTTTTCCTATATGCTGAACCTGGAATTTCGTTTGTGATTGTCTTGCTACCCACAATTGTATCAATACTTAATTTGTCTAAAGATGTTGACTTGGCAAAACTATTTTGTCGGTTGTCATTGCAACCTAAAAGTAAAATTATTAAAAGTCCGAATGTAGTTCTTATGTCCATGTGTGGTCTTTATACAATTACCTATAACGGTTGCCGCTTGCTTTTCGGGCGGTTTTGTCGGAGAACAAAACCCAAGTGTCGAAGCGATACTTTACCGCCTGAAAGCAAACGGCTGTTAGCAACCGATTTTAATTATAATTTATTCTTATTGAACACTTTAACAAGCACGTAATCTTTATCAAAGTCGTCAATAGTTAAATTAGATTTAATACCGCATTCACCTTCTGAATAAGATACAGGAGGGCTTCCAAATCTATCTTCTGACCTATAAAAGCAATTTGTTTTTTTTACAACAACAAATACGGCTTCGTCATCTATGTCTGTTTTTGAAATAGAAAGTCCACAAGAAAATGAAATGGTTTTTGTATGTGCAAAGTCATTGCCAAAATCAGCATTATTCCCTAAATATGTACCATAATCTTTCCATCTTGAAAATTCATAACCCATAGTCCCAATTAATGTTAAGCTCCCATTAAGCATTTTGTAAATTGAAATTGGGGGCAAACTAGGATTCTTAGAGTCCGCTGAAATAGAAACTTTAGAAAGGACATAAATTTCGCCTCGTTCCGCACTCCTATATTTCCATTCAGAGCCATAGTTGTCAAACACCCACTGACTACCTGTATTAACACTGTTAAACTTAATATTAACACCGCCGATTTTTACTAAACTACTTTCTGGAATTGCCTTAAAACCTAGTGTTTTTTTTCTTTCTTCGGCTAATATTTTTTCTTTATCTATTTTTTCAATCTCTATGATAAACTCATTCGCTTTCTTGGCTTCAGTAGAACCAGGAAACTTCTGAATTAACTCGTTATACTCCTTTTTAGCTGTCACCAAATCATTTTGAGATTGGAATTTCTGTCCGTTTGTTAATCTCATTTGAGGCGTGTTACTCAATTCTTCTACAGTCTTTTTACAATCAGTAAGTTCTGCTTGAAGTTTGTCATAATCTTCCTGTTTCGGTCCTTTGTTGTTATTACAGCTCGTAAAAATTCCGATAATTAAAATTGCAAAATAAATTTTTCTCATATTCTGTCTTTATTAATTGGTTGCTAACGCCTGCCACTTGCTTTTCGGGCGGTATTTTCAGCGGAAAATACCAAGTGTCGAAGCGATGCCTTACCGACTGAAAGCAATTGGATGTTATACATTGTTGTTTATTAATCATCAAATATATAAATTAATGTCAATATGAGAAACAAAAGTCCAACAAATTAAAAGCAAAAAAAAGGCGGAATTAACCGCCAATCGTTCTTTGAAACCTTGATAAAAGTTCTTATTTACTTGCTATATAACTGCATTGTTTGACATTCTTTGTCAATTGTTATTATACCATCCCAATTTATAGTGCCATCAGTTGCAGTATAATAATAAGACCCATAAGTTAAGCTAAAATTAGCACAGCCAGAAAAAGACTCGCAATTGGTTGGTTGGTCATATCCAGTTATTGATTTTGTGATGTTATTTATAGTAACATTAACTATGTTATCGCTTGTTACATTCCAAAATGAAACTTTCCCAATTGCTTCTGTAAAACTAACGACCTTTGTTACTACGTCTGTTTTCTTGCCATTTTTTGAAAATGCCTCTAATTTAAATACTTTAGAACAAGCTCCCCAAGAATCTGATGATGTAAAGTTTACGTTTGCAGAAGTTGAAACTTGTCCATCTGGCGTTGTCCAAACATAAGAATCTGCATCCATTGATGTATTTGTCAATCTTACAACTTCTCCAGCCATATAAGATGATTTGTCAGTTGTAAAACTCGCTTCTGGTTGTTTTTGACAACTGCTAATTACAGCTACAAGAGCGATTAAAATAAAAAAGTTATTTTTTTTCATAAAATTATTTTTATCCTCGTCAGTCCTCAAAGTCGGAGTTAGTAAAATAAAAAAAAGCGTGGGACTGTAACTTTTATTTGTCTTAGAGGTTGTGAGATACCTATACACACAAACAAGTCAAGCCCACGCTATGCGTAGGCATTAAACTTATTATTCCTGTGTGTATTAAAAATTTCTCACATTTCTAAGACAAGAACAAAAGCTAACGCTTTATCAAATAATGATTATAAAGAACTATTTATCAAGGCAAATTTAGTATTAATTATTAATTTATTAAAAAAAACGTCAAAACAAAATATAAATTCTCATCCGTTCTTTGAAATTTAGTGTTTAAAAGACTAGTCCAAGCGCACACTCGAACTAGTCTAACCGAATCTTACAAAAGATGTCGGTAAATTTGGCTCATACCAAACTTTTATTTTTTAGCTTTTGCAATCATCCAAGTCATAACTATGGAAGTCATAAACAATTGGACTAAAACAATGGCTATTTCAGTCGGTATAGAAATATTACTCTCTTTAACCGATTTCAAATAAAGGTTTTCCATCTTTTTAGTTTTTAAATTTATAGTTTAAATTAAAAAAATGGCTTATCGATAAACCAAGTATAATGTCAAGTTTCCTCAACACTATTTTTTAAAGAACGGTGAGTTTTACAATAATGTATAACGGCTGCCACTTGCTTTTCGGGCGGTATTGTCGGAGGACAAAACCAAGTGTCGAAGCGATACATTACCGCCTGAAAGCAAATGGCTGTTATATGCCGTTTTTCTATTCTGTCCGTTTATCAATAAATCCATAATGCTCTACTAATTTCTTCCCGTCTGGCAACTCATTAAATGCTTGATAGAAAACATATTTTTTGTCTTTGTCTATGCCTGTAAAAAGTTGGCTAATTTCCTTCTTTACTTTTTCGTTTTCTATTTTTAATGCTGTCGTGTCTTTAAGATTTAAACTGGTCAGATAATGAACCATAGGAAAAAAACCTTCATTTATCATTTCTGGGTAAATTCTAAATACCTTTGGTTTGGTGTCAATATTGTCAAGTGTCATTGGCAATGCAAACTTGGAATTCACTTCTTTCATTACTTTGTCATAGAATTCATTAATTTCTTTCTCTTTTTGAAATTGAAAATAATTGTTGGCTGGTCTTAAACACTGTTTAGATAAACCAATATAATTTACTGCATCAATCAAGTATGCTTTCTGGTAGCTTTCCTTTGCTAATTTGTAATAGTCAGGTGCAGTCTTTTTGAATAAACTATATGGTCCAAATTGCAGAATATTAATTTTCCATTGATTGTCGTAATTACCATAAATAACCGTAATCAATAATTCGTTGTCAAGTCCAGTTGGTAATAACAATGAAACGTACATTTCCTTGTTCATTGCTTGATAGTTAATCACATAATCATTGTCTCCAGAAATTCCAGAAGGTAAAGTGTTGCCAATGCCAGTCGTTGAATTATGAACATTGTATTCGTCAAGAATTCTGTAACTGTCAGCTTTAAAAGCAGCGCTAACTTGATCAATTAATTTGTCCAAGTCAGAAGCACCTTTTTCAAGTAATTTGTCCGACATTAAAGCCTTAACTCCAGCAATGTCATTGCTTATAATTGCCTTAAACAGCTTGTCGTTTAAAACTTTTATTTGTTCTTTTTTGTCCTTGTCAATGTTGTCATTCCTCCAAGTTCCTGAAGTCCCAAGGTTACAGCTTTGAAGTGTCAAAACTGTCAAAATTAGTAGTAATGTTTTTTTTATCATATTGTCGTGTTTTTGTGTCGTCCTAAAATGGCATATAACGGTTGAGGCTAGAAGCAGGTGGGCGTTTCGGAGTGCGGAAGTGTCAAGTTGCGATGATTTTTTTTAGTTGCACCACACTTAAAATAACCACTAATCGCCCACTTGCTTTTAGCCTTTGTTATGCCTTCGCCCTTTATTTTCATTGTTAATTTAGTTTGTCAAAAAAATCCTTTTCATATTTTTTTTCTGCTTTTTTTTTGAAAAACAACGAATTAAAAAAGGATAGATTAATTATTCTCAAAATAAAGGGAACTAAAAATAAAAGGATACTAATTATATCTGAAATCCATAACGGTATAGTTTTAATTTGTTTATTTTCAAACCATAAACCAGTTATAAAAGAAACAAAAAGAATATAAATTATAATATATTTAATGTCACGTTTTATTTTACCTTTTATATATTTCTTAGCATCTACTTTTAATTCCTTGATTACTTCGTTTAACATACCAATAGCACTTTCACGAGAACAAGAAGATTGAATATGAAATTTCCCTTCACTTATTTGATTGCTTGTTTTTATTGGAAGTTTGTTAAAACACCCCTCAATTTTCTTATCTTTCATCTCTTCAATTAATAAATCTTTTTGAAGTTCATCAAGATTAATGTCCCTATTGCTTGTTAATTGACTTTTTATGTGGTTTTTTATTTGAGGTCTAACGAAATCTTTTTTTACAACCCATTGAACATAACTGAAATTAGGATTTATAAAAAGAATAGGTTCTTTAATATTATTCTCTATACTATGCTTATATATGGAATTTGAGTCAATTAAATTGCCGTTAGGCATTTTGATTTTAAAAATTCCATTATTGAAATTTTCCTGTACTTTTTCTTTGCCTAGTTCTTCTAATACTGATTTTTGAACTTCCTCCAATACCATTTCTTTTTTCATCAATTCAAAATCAAATTCAAACGTAATGTTGGAAAGCGAATTAATAATTTTTTGAACGGTATTTTGATTGTCTAACATACTACTTAATATAACTTATTTACCACTTTTTATTCTGTTATCGTGTTTACATAGCATTTGGCAATTATCTGATGTTGTTTTTCCTCCCTCGTGCCAAGGTGTAATGTGGTCGGCTTCCATTTCGTTTAACTCAAACTCAACATTACATTTTACACAAATTCCTTTTTGTCTTTCGTATGCTTCTCGTTTTTGTTTGTCTGTGAATGCTCGAATACTTAAATATTTCTCGTTTCGTGTCAAAACGTATTCGTAAATGCCTGATTTTTTAGTTACATCTTCGTCTTGCATTAAAATTGTGATTTCTTCTTCAAGTTTCTTTGCATCAAATTGTTTGTCTTTGTAGTTATTATAAAGAAAACCATAATTTATGCCTTTCATTTCTTTGCGATATTTTGGAAAAACAACTTTTATCCAAGTCATTAAACTCGTGAAATACAACCACAATTCACCCGCATTTGGTTTGTGTTGATTTACCGCCATATATTGCTCAATATTGTCATTGCTTAACCAACTTATTGCCGTTTCTAAATAATCTTGTCGAATTGGCGAACCTGTCATATAATCGTTACCGATATTATATGCAGGGCAACCTGTTTTGCTGAAATATTTTTTTGCTTCTGTCAGCCAAGTGCCCGTATATATAGCGTTTCTTAACTCTTGATTTGTTAGTTTTTCTCCAGCAATGTTTATCGTCTTAAACCAATCTAATTTTTCTTTATCGTTTCCTTCACAGAAGTAAACCATTAGCTTGTAATCCAAAATTTGTTTTTGCTCAATGTCTGTAAGATTGTTGAAATACATTGAGTTTAAAGAAAAACTACCCGAAACATATTCACAAATACTTATTGTTCTTTGTTGTCCGTCTAAAACTTCGTAAGTATCATCTGCATTTTTTACCCAATACATTACATTTAAAGGAAAACTCTTTTGAACAGTTTCAATAACTGAATCACGCTGTTTGTCTTTGTAAACAAATTCACGTTGATATTTCGGGCGAATATTAAGTTTGCCACCATAACCAACAACTCCTTCTTCGTTGTTGTTTACATAGCCGATTGAAACTTCTTTAATTGATATTTCTTTAAGTTCAATTTTCATATTACTTTTTCTTTGCTTTATTGAGTAATTTCTTTATTGCATCTTGCTCCATTTCATCTTCCGCTATGGCTTCTATTTTTTTTCTGTTCGTATCAAAATCTAAATAAACTTTACTCACTTTTGCTTCCATTTGCTTATGACTAATCTTTCCAGCACCTTCTAATATTGGTTTTTTGCTAAAAGTTAATAAATTATCAGTTTCTATTTTCCAATAATCGAGAGTAAGTATTTCTTCATTTTGTATTCGCAACTCTGCTGTATCCAAAAATAAAGATACCAACCTATTTAATGTATCTATTTCTTTTTCAGTCAAATAGTTTTTGGCTATAAATATATCTTCTTTGCGAACCCTACTTCCCTTAAAGGTTGTTAAACCCATGTTCAGCATTTGTGCATCTGCACGGTTAATAATTATTTCAGCAGCTGTTTGTTGTGTTACAGCATATAGCAATTTATTTTGTACAAAGGCAAAAAACTGCTCAGTTTCTGTTGTGGTTGTAGCATAATCGTCACTCAACTTGAACAAATCTTTTATTTTTTGATAAAAGCGCTTTTCACTAGCCCTGATTTCCCTAATTCTTTGAAGTAACTCATCAAAATAATCTTTGCCAAATGTTTTACCTTGTTTTAAACGCTCGTCATCTAACACGAAACCCTTGATAATAAACTCTTTGAGTGTTGTGGTAGCCCAAATCCTAAATGCAGTTGCTTGTTTACTATTTACCCTATATCCCACTGCAATTACTACGTCTAAAGAATAAAAATCAATATACTCGAGAACCTCTCCTCTAAATCCTCTATTTACGACTGTTTCCATTTTGGAAATAGTCGTATCTTCGGTTAATTCTTTTTCGGAATATATATTTTTTAAATGCTTACTAATTGCTGGAACTTCAACACCAAACAGCTTAGCCATCGCTTTTTGTGTAAGCCAAAATGTTTCGTTTTCAAATCGTACACTTATATTAATATTGCCTTTTGGCGTAGTATATAGCAGTATATTGTTTTCGTTTTTCATATTCTTCTATTTCTAATAATTACTCTTGCATAAATCTCATTACCATTTATGCGAAAATGACTTACTTTACCTGTTGCTTCTTCAACTAAAACTCTGTCAATGCCTAAAATTTCAAATTGTTCGGGATTGTATTTATCAATGAAAGTTATAGGAACACCCATTAAACCTTTATAATCCATCGGAATATCGGCAACTTTGTTTACGTTGATTGCATCATAATTTTCATAAGTTGGATATTCACTTTCATTACCATAATACGTTTTATAAAGAATAATATCTTCGTGTCGTTTTCTTGTGTCTAAATTGGTAAACCAATAAACACTCCCCATACTAAAATACTTTTGTCCATCAATAGTTTTAATTCTTGTTTCTGTTTGTATGTCGTAATGGTCGGGAACTTTAAACCATTTTGTTCCACCATTGTCAACACCGGCCCAAATTTTATTATCTTTTACAAGTTTGAATATCTCTTTGTAAGTAAAGTTGTTTTGATTTCCAATAATAAGAAATTTCTTGTCATATTGAATTAGTTGAGCCACATACTCACGAAAAAGTGAAAAAGGCGGATTTGTAACAATAATATCGGCTTGCGTTAGCAAGTCGATACTTTCCGTACATCTAAAATCTCCATCGCCTTTTAATTTATGTATTCCGATTTCTTCTGGGTTTGGCACTCTGTCCCCATTTTTGTCGCCATTGTATTCAAGCCAAATGGCACTTTCAGACTTGTGTTCACTGAATAAATCTCGCTCTTGATTTTTGTAACAAGTTGTAATAAGACGTTTTAGTCCTAAATCTTCAAATTTATGTGAAAAATAATGAAAGAAATTACTAATTCTTGGGTCATCGCAATTGCAAAAAACAGTTTTGTCTTTAAAATGGTCTTTGTAGTGTCGTAACTCCTTTTCAATATCTGTCAGCTCGGTGTAAAATTCGTCATTTTTACCTGCTTTGGCTTTTTTAAGATTGTTATTCAGAGATTTTGCCATTATATTTATTTCTAATTTTTATTGTCGCAAAGTTACATTTTTTTATATTCAATTCAATATTGTCTGCGGTGTCGTCTCTTAGGGTGAGGCATAACGTTCTCGCACTTGCTGTTCGGTGGCGATTTTTAACCGATAAACTTTATAGAAAGCACTAAAGTTTGCCTTGCCTCTTTCCTGTCCAACGAGCCACAAACCCTCCACTGACAGCAAATGCGTGTTGCCGACTAGGTGTTTTTCTGTTTCTGTCGTGTCTTTCATTGTCGGCTCGTGTGTCAGCGTTTTTTATTTTTTTTAGTGTCGGCAAAATTTTTAAAAACAATTTTTCTTGATGCGTTGGCTTTGCAAGCTCTTTGACTAGGCTTTGGTTGGAGCGTTGGCTCCTGGGGCTTTGGTAATGTGCTTGCAAAATGCAAAGATAAAAATAATTTTCAATGTTACTTATAGTCTTTGATTTATAGTCAGCAATTAATCAATTTTGCATTATGGATGTAAAATCAAAAATCGGATTACGAATAAAAAATCTTCGTGAATTAGCAAGTATGTCTCAAAAAGATTTAGCATATACCGCTGATTTAGATAGAAGTTATATAGCAAGTGTGGAAAATGGGCAAAGAAACATTTCTATTATGAATATTGAAAAAATAGCCACAGCCCTAAATGTAACACTTAAAGAGTTTTTTAACTATGACGAATTTGATAACACTTCAACAAGCAGTAAATGATATTAAAAAGTCAATTGAGGCTGCAATTAAAAAATCTGGAACAGAAGGGAAAAACAATCTCATTAGAAGTCAGAAACCAATAAAATTATTACACGAAGTTGTAAAAGCAGAATTAATTCGCAATAAAGTAAATCCTGATTTGCTTAATCCACCTTACGAACAATCAAATGGTGAATTGTCACTTTCTGGTTTTTTTAAGAAAAAAGACCAAGATGTTTGTGTTACACCAAATAATGTTAAACAAAAAAAAGAAATTCTCAATTTTCAAGGAATACTTTACGGACAAGAAGATAAATACGGTTTCGATTTAACTGAAAAATCTTTATCAATAAATGTTCGTAGTCAATTGAGTAGTTCGGCAAAAAACTTTGACACGCTTTATGAAAGAACATTTGCTGAAGCATTAAATTTGCATTTACGTTGTCCCAAAATGGTTTTGGGTGAATTTTATATGATTGCGGTAAATGAATATGATAGCACATCCGCAAATAACAAACAAATAAAATACAAGAATGTCAAAGGCGTTGCTAAACACATTGAGAAATACTTGCTTTCTTTTGCAGCCGTAAATAATCGAGCAACGACAACAGGTGACCATTTTAAATACGAAAGAGTTTGTTTATTAATCGTTGATTTTAGTCAGAAGATTCCGAAAGTTTACAATACTGATGCAGAATTAAAGAAAGATAATCTACTGCCTTCAAATTCAATAGCCACAATACAAAATTTAAGTTTCCCGTATTTTATTTCCGATTTACTGAAAATTTATTCTACAAGGTTTGGTACCGGTAAATTCAAATGATACTTCTCCACTAAAAATTCGTCAATTTCTTGTGGATTGGAAAAATTCCTAATAGTATTTATTTCTTCTTGAGTTAATTCAGGAATTGTAAATTTCTCAATGAAATTTTTTTGATAACATGGATAACCGCCTTCAATTGCAACGCTTGTTTTTGTTACATAATAATCCATTACAAAAGAGTTTAAAATTTTCTGGACTACGTCTATGTTTTCTATTTTGCTTATTGGATTAATAGGTTCATCGAACAGACCTTGAATTTCTGGTTCACGAAAAAAAAGTCCATAACCATTAGTGAAAAAAGCTACGGGTTCTTCAACTAATAAAAATCTTGGGTGTAAGCTGAATGTAGGATTTAAAATTTTCTTTCCAATCCTAGTAAGTCCTTGAGTTCTGCCCCAAACAAAGAAAGGGTTATAGGTAACTTTTCCTTTATCTCTTGCTAATAAATTTTCTTTTTCAGTCAAAAGATAAGCATAACATTTTGGAAATTTATTTTTAAAATCATTTTCAGGAATTGCGGTAGCAATTCCTTTTTTTATGATATATGGAAAAATAATTTTCCTTGTATTTTGCTCGGCTTCTTCTTGTGTTTTGAAATCAGAAATTTTGTAAACTGGTTTTACTGCTTCTTTTTCAATTTCAAATGTTCCTTTGTCAGTTGTTTTTATATAGCAATCATTTTTTGTTTTAGTGCTGTCAATAAAAAATATTTCGTCCTTTAACGTTGCTATACCTACGCAAATGTCAAACAGTTTGCCAATTGGCAAGCCAATTGTTTCTATTGTTTTTATATTTTGTTGTTCGTCTGTTTTCAGAAGTCTCCACTTTTTAAAATTAAGGTTTTTTATGTAATTAGGTGAACCGTTTGCGTTTGGCAAAAACTCTTCAGGGCTGTATCCCTCCTTAATTCTGTCAAATGTAATTGCTTCGTTTTCTTGTTTGTTTAAAAAAGTAAGTGCTGTATAAGTTTGAGCATCAAAAACTTTTTTGTGGCTAAAATCGATAATCCTTGAAACACATTTTTTGTCTTGAAAATATTTACGAATTGCTTCCCCTGCAAGTGAAGTAAAATAGTTATTAGGTGTTATGTAGCCAAGTTTTCCTGTTGGTTTTAACAACTTGTAACCAAGTTCAAAAAAAGCAAAATATAAATTAAAAGTTCCCCCTTCAACCGTTGTCCAATGCTTGGCTAAATAGGCTCTATTTTCGTCAGTTAGGTCTTGAAATTTTACATATGGTGGATTGCCAACAATATTATCAAATTGGTGTTCCCAACTTGCTTTTAAACTGTCTTGATGATAAAGATTGAAATCGCTGTCTGCAAGTTGTTCTCCGTTTTGTAAAGCGTAAATTGTTAGTATAAGTTTAGCTCTATGGATATTGTATTCAAGTATATCAGAACCATAAATATTTTCTTGAATTATTTTTTTTATTGTTTTGCCAAAAGTTCTTTTGTAATAGTCTGTCAAACCAACTAAGAAAGCACCGCATCCACAACTTGGGTCAAGGTTTTTATGATTTTCTTGTGGCTGAACTTCGTTTATTATGAAATCAATAATGTATTCTGGGGTAAAAAAAGCTCCGTTAAATTTTCTGTCAGTTACAGGTATTATAAGTTCAAGATGATTTTCAAGCTCCTTTATTGTCGAAATAGTAAGTGTCGAAGTATCAAAATACAGTTGCGGTACTTGCTCAAAATCCTTGAAATAGCTTGTCAGTATTGGGTTTTTGTCAAAACTAAGTTTGTTGTTTGTCAAGTAAGAATATACCAAATGTTGCTCAAGACTAATCAAGTCGTGATTTTGTATAAGTTGGTTAAGTATTCCTTTTTTTATCATTTTATTGTTGACTTTAAGCAACAAAATTAATCAAAATTCTTTCACAAACCAAATTTTCTTTTCAGTATTGGTAAAATTGCACTCTTTGACAAAGCTTTGGCTTTAGCGTTGGCTAGTGGGGCTTTGGTAATGTGTGCAATGTGGGTAGGCAATTGTTTGAAAAAATATGTGGTAGCAAAAATAAAAAATATAATGTCGGCTTGAGTGTCGGCTTTCCTGTCTTGTCAAAATTTCGTTTTTCTGTCCTTTCACTCTGGTTTACTATGTCGTTGTCTGCCTCTTACACTTGGCGGTAACGGTTTGCGTGTAGCTTTCAGTTGCCGATTTAAAGCACTTACCAGTCAA
>JBAXGW010000093.1:0-12387 GCA_037139195.1 Bacteroidota bacterium | reverse complement strand
GTCGCTTGAAATTACTCACCCCGAGGCAGAGCCTCGAGGAATTCTTTTGATTAAACAAAAACTTCAAAGATTTCTCACTTCGTTCGAAATGACTATCAATATGTTATGCCAAGGAGAGAGGGGGTTATCGGTAGCTTTGCCACCGACACCCCCCTCTCTCCTTTTTTCTCCTCAACTTATTGTCATTCCGACCGCAGGCGATGCATTGAGCGTGAGTCGAAATGGAGGAATCTTATATTATTTTTTCGGACAACAATGAAATTAAATCAGAAATTACTCAGCTTTTAAACCCTTACTTGCTCTTCTATTTGGTATAGAAAGCAACGAATCCAGCTTTTTACGTCTCGATGCTGATATTTTTTCGTTATTATTTTCAAGCTCTTTTTCAATGGCAGTTTCAATAAATTTATTTAAAGAAATGCCTCGTCCTAAGGCTTCCATTTGTGCCATTTTATGAACTACTGGCTTAATTCGAACATTAAAGCTACCTTTAAAGGGTTTGTCAGGTTTAACGCCTTTTTCTGTACAGAATATTAAATAATCATCAACAGCGTCTTCAAATGCCTTCTTTAAATTATGAGCATTATCAGATTCAAAAGTAATTGTATCGTTAATATGCTCAATTTTGCCAAAAAAAACTTCGTCTTCTGATGAAAATTTCACAACCCCAATATATCCTTTGTAAGTTAATGCATCCATATTTTTAATTTTTTAAATGTATTTTTTAGCTTTCAACTTTTCAATAACTATTTCAAGCACATATTTTTTAACTTCTTTTTGAGGATGAGGCTTGTGAATCATGATTTTATCATTTGTTTTAGAATTGAAAAATGCCACGGCTGAACCTGATGTTCGTCCTCTATTTTCTTCAACATAATCAAAACCTCTCAATAGAGCAACTAATTCATCATAAGTGAAATTTCTTGGTTTTTTAAGCAGTTTCTCTAATAATTTCTCTTGCCTACTCATATCCGTATTTATGCTACAAATATATATTATTATTATCAATAAAGCAACTATTAATTAGTTGCAAAATTTAAATCAAACCTTGTCTTTTCAATCCAATAAAAGCAGTGACTTGCAAAATAACAGATATTATTATCAATGGGAAAAGTGGCATAATTAATACGTTCAAACTTTGTCCTTCTAAAAACAAACCATAAAACGATTCCAAACCCCAATAAAACGGAGATAATTTCATGATAAATTCAAAAGATTCGGGCATTGCAAAAGCTGGCACAAAAACTCCCCCGAAAGCGGCAAGAATAACAACAGAAACACTTCCAAAGCCACTCGACTGCTCTTGAGTTTTAGCAAAAACGCCAATGCATAAAGCAAAACTGATAGCGCACCATCCACAAACAAACGTTATTACAATTAAACTGAGCCAATCGCTTGGCAAATTTAATTCGGGCAGGTTTATTAAGGGAAAAATCCATTCGCCAATGGAAAATATAACAATTACTTGAGCTATGATAACTCCCAAATAAACGAGTTGTTTGGCTAGTAATCCAAAAAAATAATTTGTCGGAAGTAATTTTAATCGTATAAAACTACCACTTAATTTTTCTTTAACTAAATTTCCACCAAGAGAAACCACAGTAAAAAACATAGCAAACAAAGTCCAAGCAGGAACATTATGCTGACTTGCATTCGGCATTTTATCCGAATCAGCATTTGACAATGTAATTTCTTTAAATGATGTATGATTTTGCATCATGTCTTTCTCAAAACCATCGGGCATTGCACTTCCATTTATAGAACTATACAATGATTGAATCATCAATTTATTTTCAATAATTTGCAAAACACTTTGCAAAGCACCTCTAATTGAATATCGATAAGATTCTTGCAATACTGGCTGGAAATAAATACTTAAAGAATCCAAGGATATTTTAATATTCCCAACAGAATCTGCACCTAAACCAAAGCCCTTCAATGCTTTATTCGAATTAGCTTTCGCTTTGTTTTTAAGATTAGAAAAGAAATTATCTGGAACAAGCAAGGCAAGCAGGGCATCGTGCTGATGCATTAATTCGTGTAAATTATTTTCTTCTGATTTTTTTATCGAAAAAACTTTAAACGTCCCCGTTTTAATCAATGCAGCTGTGAAGTCTTTAGCAACATTAGATGTATCATTATTGGAAAGAATAATTGAAATTTTATTATCATTAACCAACTCAAACGTACTATTTTGAATTTTAGTCATCACCAATACTAGCACTATTGGCATTAAAAACATTAAAGCCAAGCCAACCCTATCGCGAATCAGCAATCTAAATTCTTTAACAATGGATGAAATAAATTTAAACATTAGTCTCTGTATGCGTTTCCTGTTAATTTCAAAAACAACCCTTCTAACGTTGTTTCATTATTTGATTCAATAAGTTGTTTCATTTCGCCATGAGCAATTATTTTGCCCTCGTCAATTAAAGCAATATGTTGACAAAGTTCTTCTGCTTCTTTCAAATGATGCGAAGTATAAATCAGCGTTGTTCCTTTTGCATTTATGTCTTTCAAATAATTTACAATTGCGTGTCTTGACTGAATATCTACACCAGCAGTTGGCTCGTCTAAAAAAAGTACTTGTGGTTTATGAATTACGCCAATGGCAATATTTACTCTGCGTTTCATTCCTCCCGAAAATAATTTAACTTGTTTATTAGCAACGTCGCTTAAGCCTAAAACACTTAAAAGCTCTTCTGTTCTTGATTTTATTTCGGTTTTGTTTAATCCATACCACGCCCCAAAAAATTGCAAATTTTCTTTTGGAGTTAATTCAGAATAGAAAGAAAAATCTTGAGGAACAAAACCCAAAATGCTTTTCACTCTTTTATCAGCCGAAACGCTTTTGCCAAATACAGTAACAGCACCAGCTTTAGGTTTTAAAAGCCCTGTCATTAATGACATAATAGTTGTTTTGCCTGCACCATTTGGTCCAAACAAACCAAACCGATCATTTTGTTTAACGGAAAGATTTAAATTATTTATAAAAGGATTTGAATCGTAGCTATATTGAACATTATTTATTTCAACCGCAAAAGTTTCCATTACTTATCCAAATTAATTTTTGATAAAGAAATGAATGCAGATTTTTCTATTTCTGCGATTTCATGCAATTGATCTTTCATCAAATCGAAATCAGCTTGAGCACTCAAACGACCTTTGTAAACGCCAGCAGCCTGAACCGCAAAAGAACGCCACAAATCACCAGATTTTGTAAACTGCGTAGATATTTCTAACAATTCGTCTTTTGGCAAAAATGGAAAAGCTTCTTGCAAAAATGCAGCATAAATAAACCTAAATCCGCCGCCACCCGTTCCAATTTCTTCTTGCATTCGAACAATTTGGGCTAAATAAGCACCAGCAGTTTGTAAGCCATATTTATCTTTCCACTTGCTAATTCTATTTCCCACATACTTAATTCCACTAATACCAACAATAGGTCCTGGAATATGAAGCATATCTCGCACATTGCGTTTAATTCCTTTTTTTATTGCGCTTCGAATTTGATCATCAGAAATATCATGAATTATTTCGGGATAATATATTTTCCCATTGGGAGCCAAAGGTCCTTTTGCAAAGCGAACTCTGTTTAATTCATAAGTGCTCAGCGTAGTAGTGCTTTCCATAACTGGATCGCTAATAAGATAGGTATCGCCTTCTTTACCAAATACCACAATATTATGCGCATTGAAATGAAATCGAAATTCTTTTGGCAAATAAGTCAAATAATAAACGCCAACTTGGCAACCTACTGCCTTGCCCGTTTCTAGTATATTATCTATATACGACTGAGCTTTTTCGGTAGAACTAAACGTTATCTTTTCGCTTTTAACACCTAATGAATTGCAGGTTCTTTTAAAAATTAAACCGGGCATAATTCTATAAGAAAATGCTGGACAATTATTAATTTTGATAAAAGGCAGATAAATAAAAAATAATCCCGAACCAATACCAAAAGCAAGTGGCTCGGTTATTTTTTTTAATCCATTAAAATTAAGCAAATTACTTACAACACCATTCTCGCAATGAGCCGATTGTATATGTTCAAACTCTATTTTCATAAAGGCTTCATTGATTTTAATTCTTCAATACTTACTTCAAAAAGAGTTGCATATTTTTGAAGTTTTTTTGATGATAATTTATTGAAAACACTTGGTTTTAAATGTCTTTTAACTTGCCACGACCAAAATCCAGTATAAGCAGCCAAAATACCAATATCCATTATTCTAAGTTCCATGAAAAACAATATAGGACTAGCTTCTCCCCTTTCAATCTTTTGCTTCGCATCTTCAATCCTCTTTTCTATGTCATTCCAAGCAACATTCATTGCAGAAGTTTTCACTTCCCAACCTGTGCTTAAAACTTTAGCATATTTTCCTTCATCATTAACTGCATAGCATACTTCTTTAAAGTAATTATCTAATGCACTTGAGTCTTGAGGTGTTTCAGTTTGTTTCATGAGTGGTAAATTGTGAGGATTTGTATGTTTGACCTGTTTTATTGAAAATTATTCAATTTCAAACAATTCAGCTGGATTAATTTTAAACTGTAACATTTTAGCGGTTTCCCTTCCACCATCGCCACCTTTTCTTTGCATTGTAATTCTACCAATTTTAAAATTTCCTCTCTTTGTTATTACAATTTCGCCATTCCCAAAATAATTCATACAATAATTCATTGGTTTCAAAATCCAACGTGCGTTTTTGTCTTTTCAAATAGCTTTAGGATTAAGAAACTTATTTATTGTATTTTGAATATTAGAAGTTAGTTTATAATAAGATAGCGCATTTTTTGCATTTTTATCTGCTATTCTTTTCGATTTAACAATATTACCGTTACTAAATTCAAAAAGAATATTTGAACAATTTGGCATACTTACAAGAAATTGATTTTGGTTCTTTATATCTTTCATATTATTGTAGTATATGTAGTTTGAATAATTTCTCTTTTTATTTCTTTAAACAATAATCGAGAGTTTAATGGGTCAAAAACTATATCATGAATAGGTTTTTCTTTGAAGTTTTTTACAATAAACAAACAATAACTTGACTTCATATTTTGAGCCACATAATATTCTTTTTCTGTAAATTGAATACCACCCTTCAATTCATTTAACCCTTTAACTTCAACGCAATAAAAGTCTGAATTTAATGAAAGCTTGTAATCAAAACCACAAGCCAAATTCGTTGTGTCTGTTAAGATAAATTTATGAAATTCTTTAATTTTAACATATTCATTTTTGAAATATTCTTCAGCAGCCTTGCCTGTCAATAGCCTTTTTGCTACGCTTTCTGAATAATCTTTTTTTTCGATTTTACTAATAAATTCCTCTAATTCATAATTTTCTATAAAAAAAGATTTAATTAATATAGAAAACTCTTCAAAAGAAGTATTAAAATAATAATCATAAAAGTATTTGCAATAATCTCTAATGGGTCTCTTATGCCATCCCTTTCTGTTATTTGGGAATAAAGGATCAAACTCATCTCTGTAGTTTTTAATAGAACTAGGTTTACTACCCAAAGAAAAACCTAAGATATTAAATGACTCCTGAAATGAACTAAAACCTAATTTTTTTAGTCCAACCTCACTATATTTGGATAAATATAATCCAGTTATAATTGCCTTATCTCTAATATTCATTTAAGCAACATTTAGTTCATTTTTATAACCTTGAACTCTAGCACATTCTCTTGGCGATAGTTTTCTAATTTTACCATCAATTAAATACAAACCGGTCTTAGAACCAACACCTCCTCCGTATGCAGACAAGGTTATTGCATGACCTAGCGGATGGTAAATCCTTTCACCTTGTCCGCCTTTATTAACCCGCCCAATTTGAATTGGTTTATTTAACAAATTCATTTCATTAAATAGAGTTTTTTGAGGAATGTAATCTTTATATATTTCAATATCATCTCGCTTAACTACTTTTGCGTTTTTTGGATTGTTTTCTAAAACATCTAATAAACATATTGGCGGATTAGGCGAAAACGGAAAACTAAACTTTTGCATGTTTAGTTCTTTTCTAAATGCAACAATATAAACTCGTTCCCTATTTTGGGGCAATCCAAAATGACTTGCATTCAATACTTTATAATAAACGTTATAATTTAAATCTTCTAAAGTTTTTAAAATTACATTAAACGTCTTACCTTCATCATGTAGCGACAAATTTTTTACATTTTCCAAAAATAAAACTTTAGGCTTGTGATATTCAACTATTCTAGCAATATCAAAGAATAAAGTTCCTCTAATATCTTCAAATCCCTTCTGTTTTCCAGAAATAGAAAATGCTTGACAAGGAAATCCACCACATAATATATCATGAGCAGGTATTTCCTCTACTCCAATTTTCGTAATATCACCTTGAGGTTTTACATTAAAATTCTGATAATACGTTTCGGCTGCATGGACATCCCACTCCGAAGCAAAAACACATTGTGCCCCAAATGAAGACAATGCGTAATGAAAGCCACCTATTCCAGCAAATAAGTCAATAAACTTGAGATTGTTTAAACTTTTATTTTCAATATTAATCATATTGTTTTAAAATAGCAAATGTGTATTTTCAACTTTATGAACTTTCTACTTTTAACTAACAAACAGTAAATAATCCAAACATATAAGAGAATCGAGAACTTTCGGGAACAAGGATTACAATTTTTTGTCCAACTTTTAGTTTTCCGCTATTTAGAAGTTCATCAACAATTAAATATATAGCACCTGCTCCAATATTTCCAATAGTAGCAAGATTTGTAAACCATTTCTCTTGAGGGATATGCAAACCTGTTTCATCAAAAACCTCAGCCATCTTATATCTGAAAAACTCGCTTGAAACATGTGGCAAAAAATAATCGATTTCTTCAAGCGGCAAATTGTGTTTCTTTAAAACCGATTTAAATTTATCTATTCCAATGGTAAGCATGTGTTGACGAAGTAATTTCACATCTTGCTTCATGCTCAATATCGATTTTTCGGCTATTTCAGCACTCGTATAATCCATAAAGCTCTTTAATTCACCACTTTCAGTTTTATCACAAGCAAAATACATACAAGGTTCAACTTCATGTGCAAAAGAAACGCCATCTAAAAACTCTATTTTAAGACTTAACTCTTTTTCATTTTTTTTATTACTTAACAAGAAAGCGCCAGCACCATCAGAAAGCATCCAACGTAAAAACTCCTTTTCAAAGCTTACATACGGATTTTTTTCGGCCTCAACCAATTTAGCAGCTTCCTCCTCAAAATTTTCAGAACGCATTATACGAGATGATCTTTCGGAACCAGTAGCAACTGCGGTATCTACTTCACCCGATTTAATCGACATCCATGCATATTTCAACGAATGCATACTAGAACAACAAGCTCCAGCATTTGAGGTAACTTCAATTGGCTTAGTTTCGGGAAGCCAGCCATGAACCATAATTCCATGCGATGGAAGCAACTGGTCGGGCGTAGAAGTGCCACAACACAATAAATCAATTGTTTTTAATTGTTCCGAATCGTTATTGAAAATATTTCGAACAGCCAAAGCTGCCATCTGAGAATTAGTATGAGTAGCTACACCATTTTTATCCATAGCATAATATCTGTTTTTTATGCCATTATTGCGAAGTACTATATTTTTTGATTTTGATGGTTGATTATTAATAAGACCTAAATAATCTTCCATTTCGTCATTTGAAATTGGCTTATTCGGTAGAAAATGTGATGTTTTAACTATATATACGTCCTTACTCATTTGTTGTAGGTTAATTAACTTTTGAATAAAATTCTTTTTCTCTTTTAATTTTCGCACTTAAAAATGGTCTAAATAAAAGAGTATAAAACAAAAGTACTATTGGCGACAATATAAACAATGCAATAATCAAATAATATTTAAAAATTACAAGCCACAGATTTCTGTTTTTCTTTTTAATGATAATATTTGCCCAAATATTAAAAAGCATTGTTCCTCTCAACTCAACGAACAATAAATTTGGATGAACCGGCGTTGCTCCTTCAACTATTAAAAAATCTTGAACTAGAGCAAGGCTATTATTTTGAACTGAATTAAAAACAATTTCGCCATATTTTGCAGCTGATTGAATGTCTTCATCAGACACACCAGGTTTTGGAAAAACACCTAAATATCTATCTTTCTTTCCAGTATAAAGCCAATATTGAATTGTAATTCCACTAATTAAATTAGTATTTCTATCTTCAAAAACTATGTTAGCAATCAAATTAGCTTTATTTTCTAATAATAAACTTTTGATTCTTTTTTGAGCCATTATCCAGCTATTTCTCGAACCAATTAGTGTTACAACTGGCGTATCTTTCAATACTTTTTTAAATTCAACATCTTGAAAAATAGATGTAGCAGGGATACTTGGCGATAAAAACCAAGGCTGATAAGCAAAAACTATTAAATCATATTTATCAGACTGCAAACAGGCAGGTTTTAGTTCCATCGGAATAGCCAACACACTCTCGGGCATGGCATCATAAAATTGTTTATCGGTCCAAGGAAAAGGAAAATCTACGAGTGGTTCAATTTTCAACCATTCAATAGAGAAAACTCCTGTTGCAAAAGGGGCAATAAAATTATCGGCAATTTGCTTTAATTGACCTGATTGAGAATAATAAACAACTAAAATTTTCTTCATCTAACTAGTCAAATTAAATCTTTTATATTTAATGCTTTAGATATTTTACTGTAATCAACAACTGCTGATTTTAATTCGGGCGAAAACTGTTTAAAGTTCTCGCGAATCTTTGCAGCATCGGTTTTAATGTTTTTTTTATAATCAAGAATTGGTGGACAATTTTCTTGAACTACTAGTCGAAGAAAACGATATTCTGCATTTTCTGGACTTTTTTTTATCGACTCCTCTAATATTTTTTTCCCTTTTGCAAACATCGCTAATTTATCTTTCGGAGTAACTAAAGCCGATTTTTTCATTAACAATGCTCCGAAATAAGCACTTGTATTATCTAATTTAGACAATGAATTTAATTGATTATCAACTAATTTTAAATCACTAGAGGCAAAAGCTCTGTAAAAATCTGAAAAATTAATTTGAGAAATATAAATTACTGATTCACTTGGCTTAGTAGATAATAGCAGAATGAACAAAATCAAACCCTTAATATTCATGTCAAAACATTCTTTATGTGGCTTCTAAAAATTGTTTTTTTTTCGTTAGACGTCAATTTTAAAACCCTCACATACCCACGTATGCTTCAGCTTTTAAAATCTAGTCCGCCTAAAAAAAATCTAATTTTTAAAACCCCTCTTTATATTCTTAATTATAAACAAAATTATGAATAAATAATGGTTTTTCAAATAAATAATATTTATTTATTCCTTACAGAAAAAGGTTGAAATATCAGAACTAACAGCTATTCTAGCTTGTATTTGCATGCAAAAACTTTTACAAATTGAGCCTTAAATAAATGAAAATTAATTATTTAAGTAAATAAAAACTATGCTGCAAAGCCTTATTTGTATTATAAATCAAAACTAAATTTGATTTATCTGATTTAGAACTTTTTCGTTTTATAAAGTGAGTTGGTATATTTTTTTTCTGAATAAATTCACAGCTAAGCCATAATGCAAAAGCTGATGCTGTTGAAAATTCTCCGCTAAAATGTTTAAATCTACATATTCCTGCATTTTCATTGATTGAATTTTCAATTGTTTGAAAAAAATCACTTAATCTACAATCGCCATTTTCGCCAGAAATTAACAAATCAATATCATCAATATTAATCATATTTCTTTCACAAAAACTTTTTAAAAATGCCAATACCTCAGCACTTTCATTTGTATGAATCATGGTTAAATCAATAATTTCGGCAATTGCATTTTCCTTATTATTATTAACTAAAAACATTGAAGCAGCTTCTCCAGCAATACTTCCTGCCGAATTAGAATCATACAAGCTTTTATTGCTAATAGCCTCCGTTTTAAACCAATTGGCTAGAAGTTCGATATTATAGTTATAACTAGAAATTTCATCTAATCCGCCAACTAAATAATTTGATTCTATATTCTCTTTCAAAAGCATTATTACATCTAACAATGCATTTTCAAAAGCCAGACCTCGGTGAACATGAGTAATATTATACGCATGATTTTTCGTCAGAAGTCCTATCTGAGCAGCAATTGCATTAGGTGTGCTTTGCACAAAGTTTGTTGGAGTTAGCGAACCTTCTTCGTATTGAACTATTTGATTCAGAAATTTAATGCAATCTTCCATTCCGCCATTTGCAGTGCCAATAACTATTCCATCTATTTTTGGCATCATAGAAATAAGAGGTAAAGCACAACCGACACCCATCCTAACCGCTTTTCCCATTCTGCGAAGTGTTCCAAGAGGAATTCCTTCATATTTGGGTTCAATTATTTTTAGAACATTGTCTTCAGAAGAATTTACTATTTCTAGATTGACATCTGAAAAAGTTTGCTGTGCTGATATGCAGGTTGAATGATGTATATACATATTCTATATTTTTGAGAAAATAAGCGAACTGCAATTACCACCAAACCCAAAAGAATTACACATCACATTATTTAAAACAGCTTTCTGAGTTTTTGTTACTGGAATCAAACCTGTTTCTGGAATAACATTTGAAAAACTTAAACTTGGATAAATCTCTTGATTATGAAGTGCCAACAAACTAAAAACAGCTTCAATACTCCCAGATGCACCTAAGGAATGACCGATTTTAGATTTAGATGATGCAAAAGCAGGAACTGTTTCAAAAACTCTTTTCATTGCAACACTTTCTACTAAATCATTATTTTGAGTTCCCGTGCCATGTGTATTGATATAAGCAATTTCGCTGGGCAATAATTTTGTTATTTTAAGCGAATTAATCATTGCAGAATACGGACCATCGCCATTTTCGGATAATGTTGACGGATGAAACGAATCATTAGTATTGCTATAGCCTGTTAGTTCGGCATATATTTTTTTATTTCCTACTTCCGATTCACTTTCTAAAATTAAAAAGCCCGAACCTTCGGCTAAATTTAAACCATTTCGTTTTTCATCAAATGGCTTGCAGTAATCGTTTGATAATAATCCCAAAGAATTAAACCCATTAATTGTGAATTTTGCCAAACTATCCGAACCACCCACTATTGCTCTTTTAGCGTAGCCATGTTTTATCAATCTAGCACCATACATTATAGCATTTGCTGATGATGAGCATGCTGTATTTATAGTATTGCAAATTCCTTTTATTTGATATTTATCTTGTAGAAATAAAGCAGTTGAAGCACAGTCATAAGATGACAAATAAGGCGAAGCATCTGTTTTTTCATTTGCATCTCGGTACAATTCATCGGTTAAACACATTCCTCCAACAGTATTTGCAACAATTAAAGCAGTTTGATTTGAGGAAATTTGATTAACACTCAATTTGCTGTCCGCAAGAGCTTCACTCATTGCATGTACTGCTAACAAAGAAGTTCGGGTTATTCCATTGTTTGATATTTTAAAATCTTTTTTTAAATCCTCATTATCAATTTTAACTTCACCGAAACGAAGTGTACTCGAAAATTTTGATTTTAATAATTCCAAAGAAGATATTCCATTTCTACCTTCGCAAAGTGCCAAATGATTCTCATCTACACCTTTTCCCAAAGGACTCACAACGCCAATACCTGTAACAAAAATTCGAGACATAAGGAATTATTTATTTCGGTTCTGTTTAAAAACAGTAAAGTATGTTTTTTTAGTTAATCTGAATTTTTCTTTAGTCTTTTTTTTGTTGCCTTAGGCAACTAGCTATTATTTCACAGTGTTACACTGTGTTCTTCACTGAGTCTCACTGTTTTTTTTCTGTGCCACACTGTGCTTCAACTCTGTGTTACACTGTGCAAATTAAGGAGCTTGCACTAGCAAGCTCTTTTTGGTAATACATATATTCCCAGAACAGAATCTCTATTTCCTGTTTTGCTGAATATATTCAACCATTGTATTAACATCTACTAAAATTTTTCGACCTTCTTTAGGGTCTTGAATTTTAATACCATATTCTCTTTCAAGCAAAACAATAAGTTCTAACGAATCGATAGAATCTAAACCCAATCCATCACCAAATAACGGTTCATTATCAGCAATATCATCTGGCGTTACTTCCAACAAATTTAAATATTTGATTATATGTGTTTTAAGCTCAAGCTTCAATTGTTCATTTTCCATCTTTTATTCTTTTTTTAATTGCAATCGTCAAAACAAACAACAAAATTAGATAAAAAAAACAATATATATACTTTTATCGCTTAAAGATTTTACAAAAAGCTGATTACAAATTAAATTTAAAAACATTATTGTCCGATTAAAACTTAAGAAACAAAATCTTCAAAGATTTCTCACTTCGTTC
>JBAXGW010000092.1:0-12676 GCA_037139195.1 Bacteroidota bacterium | reverse complement strand
TAATGATAGTAAAATCGAAATAATATTAGATGAGTAAAGGGGATACCCAGTTTAAATTATTCCATTTCATAATAATGAGGTTTATATATATAACGAAATATTAGAATTATGGTACAAAAAAAAACAACCCATCACAGAGTTGTTTATAGTTTATTTTTTTTGCTAAATTATTCTTTTATAAATTTCTTCTGAATACTTCCTTTACTCGTAGTTATATCAATAATATAAATACCTTTTTGAAGATTTGAAATGTTTAATACTTTATCCAAGCTCTTAATGTTGACAAGAGATTCATAATAAAGGTTTTGTCCAAGCATATTGCTTATCTTAATATCCAATTTGTCGCTGTTTTCAAGTTGAAGATTTATGTTTAAAGATTCATTTGCTGGATTTGGATACATTGAAAATAAATTAATGTTTCCAAGGTTATTAACACCTGTTGTTGTTGTGTAACATACTCTCCAGCCTTGGTGAGTAACGAATTTTGAGCTGTTGAATTTTAAACGAATTTTACTTGTATTACAAACTAGATCTGTAGGAGTATTGCGCCCAGAATATTCTGCTAATTTAATAGCTGGAGTTGGAATTATATCCCAAACACTTAGTATGTCAGTACTGTCTTCTGTATCAAAATCAAGGAAATGTAAATTTATTGATGTGGGACTATTTGAAGGCATTATATGCCAAAAACAATTTGCATTATTTCCATAATTATTTGCGTTGCTGCCATCTTCGATTGTGTCAGCTGATGCAGTGAAATTTTTCACACCCGAACAGCCCGATGTTGATGTTTCTACTTTAGGTAGGATTTTTACGTTAGGGTCGAAAGAAATGGTTTTGGGTTCTTTGTTAAATGTAAATGATTGTAATTGATTATTTTGGTCGTTCATGAAACTAACTATTGTATCTGTATTATCAGTAAATAAAACCCCAATTTCAATTGGCATTTTAAAGAAAATGGTATTTGCTTGGATTTGTTTTGCCGTGTAGTTTAATGTCCAATTGGAATTATTGTTTGTAACAGTATAGCTATTATTATAAGTTGGATAACCTGCATTGTTTAGCCATTGATCCAGAAACCAAGATAAATCGGTTCCGGATAACGTGTTTACCTTGTTGTAAAAATCTGAAACTTTAGCTGTTTTATACATGAAATTAGGATCTGTTGAATACGATTTCAGAATTTTAAAGAAAGTAGTATCGCCAACTATGCCACGTAGCATGTGGATAATGCAAGGTGTTTTACAATAGGTTACTCCGTAATCGAAAATAATCGAAGAAGGCGGGGTAGTATTAGCCCAAGATGCATTGTAAATTGGGCGATCAGGGTTTGGTTTATAAGAAATATAATCGCTCGAAAACTCAATCATTTGCTTTAAATATCCAGTTTTACCTTTCAAGTGTTCTTGCCAAAGAGCAACTGAAATTTGAGGAAATCCTTCTTTTAAAAAAATATCAGCCCATGTTTCGTGCGTAATTAAATTGCCAAACCAATGATGAGCAAATTCATGAACAGCAGTATTAACATCCGTCCAGCCATTCGTATAAAGACTAATTAACGTGTTGTTTTCCATGCCAGACCATGGAAAATCGTTATTTAGTGTAGCCCACGCTAGTTTCTCATAAGGATATTCTCCATATAATATTGAAAAATAATCCATCATACTTGAAGCGTATTCTCTTAAAGAATCAACATTTTCTCCATTATTGTAATAATATATAAGAGGAATACTGTCTTGTGGGTTTGAAGGTTTTTTCCAATAATCTTCTTTATAATTGAAGTTTAAATTAGATAAGTTGGCCATAATATATGTAGATATTGGGTCTTTGCTTTTCCAATGGTAAATTAATGTGTCGCCTGCGGTAATTGAATCAAGTAAAGCTCCATTTGAACATAGTTTAACTCCCTTTTTTGTTTTAACGATAACTTCAATAGTTGCTTTATCAAAAGGCTTGTCCCAGCAAGGAAACCAATTGCGAGCTTTTTCAGGAGAGCAATCGGTAAATACAAAACCATCTTTAGCAAGAAATGCTTTGTCTTTTACATTGTTATGGGTGTAGTAAATCATCACATGAACTGTGTCACCTGGACTGTAAGTTGCGTCTAAATTAACTGTTAAAGTGTCGTTTGTTTGAGCGAAAGTAATTCCTGCCAATTTAACAGAATCAACAGTAATAGAACTATCAATTGCATTTAATTGAATTGAATTAAGTGTTGAGTCAACTTTGAAAGTAAATGTTTCTATGGCTTTGTAATTGTGTATAAAAGGAGAAGTATAGCTTTCGTGCCATCCGAGTTCTAATTTATAATGTAATGCATCATAGTCGTGATTTGTGATAATAGATGTAGTGTTTGATTTCCAATTTCTATCTAATATTTCATAAGGATTTACAAAATCAGAAGTCATTTTAAACCCTTTTTTCATTTGAGGTGGATCTTGAGCAAATATTTTACAAGAAAAAAATAGTGATAAAATATAAAATAAAACAAGTAATTTTTTCATAACAATTTTTTTTAATCGTTTTTTTTGTAATACAAATGTATAAAAAAACGATTTAGGTTGTTGTTTTTTTTGTATTGAAATTTAATAAGGCATATAGTATGCAAATTGAATATTAAGTTAAATAATCGAAATCATATAATTTTTTGACTAATTTATGTGTAGTTATTACATAATGAGAAATTTTTAGAAAAAAAAACTCCGATAATCTAGTTATCAGAGCTTTTTGCTTATTATTATTTAATTTTTTTTATTCTTTTGTCTCGATTTCTTTGCTTTCAGCATGTTGGATATCAAAAAGAATTTCAGAGGTTTCTTTATTGAAGTTTACAACAATTTTATCGCCCGATTTTAGTCTCGATTTTATTATTTCTTCCGCTAATGCATCTTCTAAATACTTTTGAATTGCACGTTTCAATGGGCGAGCACCAAATTGTTGGTCGTAGCCTTTTTCTGCAATAAAGTCTTTAGCATCTTCGCTAATTTCTATAGTAAAACCTAAATCAGAAATTCTAGAATATAATTTTTTCAATTCAATATCAATAATTTTGTGAATATGCTCTCTTTCTAAATGATCAAACATAATTACGTCATCAATACGATTTAAAAATTCAGGGGCAAATGCTTTTTTAAGCGCATTTTCAACGATGCTTTTTTGATAGCCATCCATGCCTTTTTTCTTAGCATCAGTTCCAAAACCAACACCTTGTCCATATTCCTTCAATTGGCGCGAACCAATATTTGAAGTCATAATTATTATCGTGTTTTTGAAATCAATTTTTCTGCCTAAGCTATCCGTTAATTGACCATCATCTAAAACTTGAAGTAAAAGGTGGAAAACATCTGGATGTGCTTTCTCAATTTCATCAAGCAATACAACAGAATAAGGTTTTCTTCTTATTTTTTCTGTTAGCTGTCCACCTTCTTCGTAACCTACATATCCTGGAGGAGCACCAATTAATCTAGAAACAGCAAATTTCTCCATGTATTCGCTCATGTCAATTCTGATAAGAGTATCGGCACTATCGAATAAATATTTTGCTAATTCTTTAGCTAAATGTGTTTTCCCAACACCTGTTGGACCCAAGAAAATAAATGAGCCAATTGGTTTGCCGGGGTCTTTCAGTCCAGCACGATTTCGCTGAATAGCTTTAACTACCTTTTGAATGGCGTCATTCTGACCAATAACAGAACCATTCATTTTATCACCCATAATTGAAAGTCGGTCGCCTTCGTTTTGTGCAATTCTTTGAACAGGAACACCTGTCATCATAGCAACTACTTCGGCAACATTATCCTCGGTAACAGTTTCTCTGTGGCTTCTAGTTTCTTCTTCCCATTCAATTTTTGCTTTTTCTAAGTCGTCTTGTAAATTACGTTCAAAATCTCTTAATTTTGCTGCTTCTTCGTATTTCTGACTTCTTATCGATTTTTGCTTTAGTTCACGAGTTTCTTCAATCGATTTTTCAAGGTCGATTACTTTTTTAGGAACTTTAATATTGGTAATATGAACTCTAGATCCCGCTTCATCTAATGCATCAATAGCTTTGTCCGGTAAACAGCGATCGCTAATATATCGTTCGGTTAACGTAACACAAGCTCTAATTGCTTCATCAGTATATATTACATTATGATGGTCTTCGTAGCGAGGTTTTATATTGTTTAGTATATGGAACGATTCTTCTGCTGTTGTAGGGTCTATTAATACTTTTTGGAAACGACGTTCTAAAGCGCCATCTTTTTCAATGTACTGACGATACTCATCTAAAGTAGTTGCACCAATACATTGGATGTCGCCACGTGCTAATGCAGGTTTAAACATGTTTGAAGCATCTAAGGAGCCAGAAGCACCACCAGCACCAACAATGGTGTGGATTTCATCAATGAAAAGAATGACATCTCTTGTTTTTTCAAGCTCATTCATTAAAGCTTTCATTCGTTCTTCGAATTGGCCGCGGTATTTTGTGCCAGCAACTAATGAAGCAATATCAAGAGTAACAACTCTTTTGTCAAAAAGAGCTCTTGATACTTTTCTTTGAACAATACGAAGTGCTAAACCTTCAGCAATAGCTGATTTGCCAACACCAGGTTCGCCAATTAATATAGGATTATTCTTTTTTCTTCTGCTTAATATTTGAGCAATACGCTCTAATTCTTTGTCTCTGCCAACAATAGGGTCGAGGCGACCTTCTTCAGCTGCTTTCGTTAAATCACGGCTGAAATTATCTAATACAGGAGTTTTAGATTTGGTATCGCCGATTTTTTTTGCGCTGCTGCCATAAGATGAACTTTCTTCAAATGCATCATCGTCTGAATCGCTTGATAGCTCGCTTTTAGGCGAAATACCATCGGTGTCCATTTTTAATTCATCTAAAATGGCATTATAATCAACTCCTAGTTTTTCTAGCGATTGCGATGCAATATTATCATCAAATTTCAATATAGCCATAAGTAAATGTTCTGTTTGAATATCATTGCTTTTTAATCGTTGCGCTTCAAGATATGCCATTTTAAGCACTTTTTCGGCTTGTTTCACAATAGGAATATTTTCAACCGAAGTAGATTTTCCCGATTCTGATTTAATTAATCGTTCAAGTGTTTTTTTTAATTCAGAAATATCAACACCTAGCGTTATTAATAATTCAATAGCCTTTCCTTCTCCGTCTCTAATAAGACCTAATAATAAATGTTCTGTACCAATAAAATCGTTGCCTAATCTAATGGCTTCCTCTCTACTGTAGGTTAAAACATCATTTACTTTAGGCGAAAACCTAGCTTCCATTTATCTTAGTTTTAGTTTAAATTGTTTGCTTTATTTGCCAAATCACGGCTTTTCAAAATTAGTATACAATAATACTAAAAATAATAATAGCATTGCAATTTTATTAACAGAAAAATGTTTATAAAATAGGGTTAAAACGAAGTTAAAATAGAGGTCGTTTCGGCAATTTTTAATAAATTCGTAGATTCTTAATAAAAGGATTTTAATGAATTTTACAAGCAAATAAACTCGTTGAGAATTATGCAAGAAACTGAAAAACATGATGATGGGAAAATAATTCCAATTAACATTGAAGATCAAATGAAATCAGCTTACATCGATTATTCGATGTCGGTTATTGTGTCGCGTGCATTACCTGATGTAAGAGATGGGATGAAGCCTGTTCACCGTCGTGTACTTTATGGAATGTTAGATTTAGGCGTTTATTCAAATAAAGCATATAAAAAATCGGCCAGAATTGTTGGGGAAGTATTGGGTAAATATCATCCACATGGCGATACATCTGTATATGATGCAATGGTTCGTATGGCTCAGCCATGGTCGTTGCGTTACCCTTTGGTTGACGGACAAGGTAACTTTGGGTCAATTGATGGCGATAGCCCTGCTGCTATGCGTTATACCGAAGCACGTTTGAAAAAAATAGCAGAAGAAACTTTAGCAGATATTGAAAAAGATACTGTTGATTTTCGTCCAAATTTCGACGATTCATTAACAGAACCAACTGTTTTACCTACAAGAATTCCTACTTTGCTTCTTAATGGAGCATCTGGTATTGCTGTTGGTATGGCAACTAATATGCCACCTCATAATTTAACAGAAGTTATTGATGGAACTATTGCCTATATTGACAATAATGAAATCACAATTCCTGAATTAATGAAGTATATTAAAGCTCCAGATTTTCCAACTGCTGGTATTATATATGGTTATGACGGTATAAAAGCTGCTTATGAAACGGGTAGAGGAAGAGTAGTAATACGAGGTCAAACTACTTTTGAAGATGAAGGAAATAGAACGCAGATTATTGCTACTTCAATTCCATATATGGTTAATAAGTCGGAAATGATTAAAAAAACGGCAGAACTTATTAATGATAAAGTAATTGAAGGTATATCAGATTTAAGAGATGAATCGGACAGAAATGGTATACGTATTGTTTATGAATTAAAACGAGATGCTGTTCCTAACGTAGTTCTTAATACATTATATAGATATACATCGCTTCAATCTTCTTTCAGTGTTAATAATGTAGCTCTTGTTCACGGAAGACCAATGACGTTAAATTTAAAAGATTTAATTCATTACTTTGTTGAACATCGCCACGATGTTGTAGTACGTAGAACTAAATATGAACTTGCTGAAGCTCAAAAACGTGCTCATATTTTAGAAGGTTTATTAATTGCTTTAGATAATATTGATGAAGTTATTGAAATAATTCGTGCATCAAAAACTGTAGATGATGCTAGAACAGGATTAATGACTCGTTTTAATTTGTCGGATATTCAAGCAAGAGCAATTGTAGATATGCGTTTACGTGCTTTGGTTGGACTTGAAAGAGAAAAATTAAAAGAAGAATATGATGCTTTAATGAAACATATTGATTATTTAAATGAAGTTCTTAATAGCATAGAACTTAGAATGAAAATAATTAAAGATGAATTATTAGAAATTAAAGCAAAATATGGCGACGAGCCCAGAACAGATATTGATTATACAGCAGGTGATTTTAATATTGAAGATATAATCGCTGATGAAGCTGTAGTAATTACTATATCGCATTTAGGTTATGTTAAACGTACTGCGCTTTCTGAATATAAACGTCAAAATAGAGGCGGAAAAGGTTCTAAAGGAAGTAATTCGCGAGATGAAGATTATATAGAACACTTATTTACGGCTACAATGCATAATTATATGTTGTTCTTTACCGAATCGGGCAAGTGTTACTGGTTGAAAGTATATGAAATACCAGAAGGCACTAAGAACTCAAAAGGTAGAGCTATTCAAAATATGATTAACATTATACCTGGCGATAAAGTAAGAGCATTTATTAATGTTAAAAATCTAAACGATAAAGAATATATAAAAAATAATTACATCATTTTATGTACGCATAAAGGTGTAATTAAGAAAACTAGACTTGAAGCATTCTCACGTCCACGTCAGAATGGTATAAATGCAATTACTGTTCGTGAAGGCGATCAATTAATAGAAGCTAAATTAACCAATGGAACAAACGAAATAATGCTTGCTCTTTATTCAGGTAGAGCAATCAGATTCCCTGAAGCAAAAGTTCGTCCAATGGGAAGAAATGCATCTGGCGTTCGTGGAATTCGCTTAACAAATGAAGATACCGATTATGTAATTGGAATGATTTGTGTTGAAGATGAAGAATCTACGGTATTAGTTGTTTCTGAAAATGGATATGGAAAACGTACATTCTTAAAAGATTACAGAATTACAAATAGAGGTGGTAAAGGTGTAAAAACAATTAATATCACAGATAAAACAGGCCAATTAATTTCTATTAATTCTGTTGATAGTACTCACGATTTAATGATTATAAATCGTTCGGGCATAATTATTCGCTTAGCAGTCTCTGGATTAAGAGTTATGGGAAGAGCTACACAAGGCGTTCGATTAATTAACTTGAAAAATGGAGACACTATTGCTTCTGTTACATCTGTAATTGTTGACGAAGATGATGAAGACGATTTAATAGAAAGAGTTGTGCCACTAGAAATCAACGATGATGAATTAGAAATAATTGATTTAGATACAGACGAAGAAGATGATGAAGTAGAGGAAGAGGAAATTGTTGAAGAAGAAGAAAACGAGTCTGAATCTGATGAAGCTGAAGAAGAAATCAAAGAATAGTTGAAATAAACTTTTTTTGGCAAATTTTTTGTTATTAAAAAATAATAATATATTTGAAGATTAATTAAACATATATCAAACAATGAAAAAACTATTATTTATTTTATCTATTTGTTTATCTGTAACATTTGCTAATGCGCAAAAGATGAACGTAACAAGTGCTTATACATATTTGTCTAGAGGCTATTTAGATAAAGCTAAAGATGCAATTGATAAAGCGGTTTATAGTCCAGATACTAAAAATGATGCAAAAGCGTGGTATTATAGAGGCGAAATATATTTCAGACTGCATACTTCTCAGAACGAAAAGTACAAGAGTTTAGTGAAGGACGCTTTAGATACAGCTTATTTTTCTTTTAATAATGCAAAAGACTTAGATAAAGAAAAAGAATTTTCTGATGGAATTAAAAACGGATTAATTGGTTGTAGCGTTGAGTTATACAATAAAGGCGTTTCAAAATTTCAAAGCAAATCTTATGTAGAAGCATTTGATATATTTGAAAAAACAGCTAAGGTAAGATATAGCTTTGGTATGACTGATTCTGTTTATACTTTTGCTTTATATAATGGAGCATTGGCTGCTGAAAACACTAAAAACAAAGAGTACGATGCGAAAGCTAAAGATATCTTCAAAAAGTTGTATGCATTGAAATACAAACAAGCTTATGTGTTCACAGCGATGTCTAACTACGCTAAAGCCGATGGTGATACCGTGAAATACTTGAAGATAATTCAACAAGGGCGTGAGGCAATGCCTGATAATTTAGAGTTATTAATTGCAGAAGCAAATATTTATTTGCAACAACATAAATCTAAAGAAGCTCAAGACTTATTAAAGTTAGCTTTGCAGAAAGATCCTAATAATGCAATTTTACATATGGTTGTTGGTCAAAAATATGATGAAGCTGGTGATTTTGTTAATGCAGAAGCAGAATACAAAAAAGCAGTAGAATTAGACCAAAAAAACTTTGATGCAATTTATAATTTAGGTGCATTGTATTTTAATTATGCATTAGAAATATTAAAACAAGCAGATAAATTACCTATGGGAGATCCAAAGTATGATACTGAAAAAGCAAGAGCAGATGTGTTGTTTGATAAATCAATTCCATGCTTAGAAAAAGCTGAAACAATTGATCCAAATGATAAAAGCACATTGCAGTCATTGAAACAGCTGTATGTTAGAAAGAAAAACACCGAAGGCAGTAATAGAGTGGATGCCAAATTAGGTGGAAAAAAATAGTTTTCAAGTTGAGCAAAAAGGAGGCAAATTTGCCTCCTTTTTTTTATTCAATTTTTTTATGTAATTTTATTTAATTTAAAACATGAATCAACTAATATTGATTAACAAGGGTTTTGCTTAGTATATCTATTTTTTAAATGATTCTTTTATGAAGAGTATTATAATTTCATTGCTTTTATTTTATAAAAATATAGCAATGTTTTTTTTCCTATTAAGTGTTTTGTTATTAACAGGATGTTCTGCTTATCAATATATTTCTAGTCCTCAGTATATTCCTTTGAATAAAAAGAAAGGCGAACTAAAGCTTGCAATAAGTAGTAATTCTTATCAAATTGGATATGCGTTTTCAGATAAATTCAGTGTCTTTCATACTGGTTATGATCGAGCTTTTATCGAGCGTTCTCCATTTTTAGGCTCTTTAGGCAAGGAAAATATGGGTAATGTAAATGATAAAGATGGTCAATCTGAATTTAATTTGGGTGCAAGCTATTTTAAAAAATCAGAAAAATTTCATTATGAGGTATTAGCAGGAGTAGGGTATGGGAAATTGCATTATCAAAGCGAAAATGGCTTTGGATATTACTCATTTGACTTAAAAGCAACAAAATATAATTTTTTTATTCAACCCGATTTATGTATTTTGTTAAATGAAAATATTGAACTAGGTGCATTTGCAAAACTAATTTTTTTAGATTATTTTTATCATTCTAATTCTGGTAACGGATTGTATTTGTCTAGCTGGGATAAATCGTTTTATGGTGGAAAATCAAGTGTCTTTTATTTTATTGAACCAGGTTTTATTGCCAGATTTGGCTCTGAAAATGTGAAATTTCAGACACAAGTATCTCCTGCATTCAATATAACCAACTTTGGAGACAAAAGTATAGATTATAGAAAGTTTAATTTGCGTTTTAGTTTGTTTTTGAGCTTGGACTTGTTTAAGGGTGATAATTAAAGAAATGAATATGCTTCTTAATTCTTTTATAAAAGTTTTACCTTTTTATCAGTCTTTCAGTTAATCTTATTCCATTGTTTGCATCCGTGATTTTTAGCAAATACATGCCTTTTGAATAACTTGATAAATCAATAGATATATTTCCTTGTTTGTTATCCACTTCGTAAACAATTTGCCCAGTAGTATTATAAATTTTTATATCGGAATTTGCTAAACAATTTTCAATATATAAAAAGTCATTAACTGGATTTGGATATATCACAATTGATTTTTTTTCTGGTTCTCTTGTGCCAACTGTGCCGCAGTCGTTTAAAAATTCTTTTGTTGTTGTTGGGTGTAGTGAGGTTGTTGCTAATTGAATAGTAGCATTGCTATTGTTTGTGAATTCGCTTAAAATCCAACTGACAAAAAAATGACGAATGCTGGCAGTTGCATTTTCTCTACCAATAGGACCAACTGGTTGACTAGCTAATACATAGTCGCCAAATCCGCCATGGTCTAATCCTTCAATATTTACATAGGTTTTGCAAGTAGAACTTGTAAATTGGGTATAGCCACCTTTGTATGTGTCTGGTACGTTTTCGTTTGCGGCCATTGTTAATTCTTTTCCTGTATAATTGGAAACATCGTGAGCGCCGAAGCCAAATGTGCCAGGGCTTGGGTACGAATCGAAAAACACAATTCCATTAACTTCAGTTGGACGGTCTACTAATAGGGCAGAGGCATTTACGCCGCCATTTGAATGCCCTCCAACGATAAATTTATCTACGTCGGCATAAGTTGAAAGCCAATGATTATTGTCGATGCATTTGCTT
Source organism: Bacteroidota bacterium (assembly GCA_037139195.1). Lineage (GTDB taxonomy): Bacteria > Bacteroidota > Bacteroidia > Bacteroidales > JAHJDW01 > JBAXGW01. The sequence goes on along the minus strand of JBAXGW010000092.1, from coordinate 1,506 downwards.
TTATACCAAGTGTGAGCAGCTTTAAATGTGGTCCCGTTTGGGAAGCCAGCTTGTGAATCGTCAATTACAATAACTACAACACCGTACGACGCCAAATGTTTCATGAAAAGATCATAAGTATGACGGTTTATTACTGAGCTTCCAAGACCATTTGCTCCTAATTGAAACATAAACACAGGGTAGTTTCCAGTAGTTTGAGGATAATAAAAAAGGAGAGGAACACTTATTGCAGTCATATCAGAATCTGAAACTACCGTGTAATTGCCTTGTTGATAATATGGGCTTTCGATGGGATTAATTTGAGCTTTTAATGTTGAAAAAATGAATAAAATAAAGGCGGATAAAATTAAATTTTTTGTCATATTTCGCTTGTGTAAAATTATTAATAAACTCTAATAGGAATATGTATGTCTATACCAAAAAGACCGTTTTTAGGTTCTTCGGAATACATTTCAAAACAATATTTGCTGTCTGGCTCATAGCCACTGGTTGGAAGCCATTTCATAACCCAGTCCCAAGCCAAAATAAACTCTGTGGATTTAAGCTCAAAATGAGCAACAAGATATTTGCCTCCTTCGATAATCATTTTATCTATTTTATTATCGACTTTTGCGTTATCGGGTATCGATATACAAAAACTCATTCTTTGCTTTTCTGCGTTAGTTAAATTTGGGTCATCGTGATAAACAACTAAGGTTTTAAGATCAGGATTATTAAGATAACCTTTTGGAGTTGCCCACGCTACAAGCTTTGACCACATTTTTTCGTGCAAATTATCATTTCTAACATAGGAGCCAAGATGTCTGTAGTAAACAACAGAAAATTGTTTGATATCTTTAACTTCTATCGATTTATTTTGTACCATCTTGGTTTCAAGCTTTACTGATTTTGCATGATTGCAAAAATACTCGACACTCTTATTATTAGTTGGTGTATTATTGCTTTCTATTTGGTTTAAATTGCTATTGTTAATTCGCCAATTGCTAGCAGTTGTGCCAAATTGAATTTTGAAATTTTTAGAAAATGCAGTGATGTCAGTAAATCCAAATTCATTTGCAATACTCGTAATGCTGTCGTTTGGTTTGCTCAATAATGAAGATGCAATTTTTTCTAGGCGTAATCGCATTATAAACTGCAAAGGTGTTTCGCCAATTAAGGTCTTGAAAATTCTTAAAAAATGAAATTTTGATAGATTTGCTACTTGTGCAATACTATCTAATTCTATTTTATCACAAATATTGTTTTCTATGTAGTCAATTGCTTTGTTTACAGCTGATTGATGAGCTAAGGCAGTGATTGCATTTTCTCTATTCATAATAAATGTAATTTTAGGTGGCGATTGCTTTTTCATAACACGGCGGTGTTATTTTATTTAAGCGATATTATGTAAATATAGTCGAAAATAGTCTATACGCAGTATTCTTAAACAATCTTTTGTGTGAAAAAAAGTTAAATCCCACTACCAAACCAAAAAAAAGAGGATTTCTCCTCTTTTCATAATCCAAA
>JBAXGW010000091.1:0-12681 GCA_037139195.1 Bacteroidota bacterium | reverse complement strand
TCTGTTAGATAGTAGCACTGATACCTCGAGGCTCTGCCTCGGGGTTATTCATTTTAACAAATGCATGACGTAATCTAAAGCCGTTTACATCATCAAGACCAGAACCTGTATTCCCAAAAAAATCTGCCTCTAATACACCCGAAGTTTTTGCGCCAAAAGCATCAGGTCCAGAAATAGCCCCTTTTAATCTTGATTGAATAGAAAGCATATTGAAATTTCCTTGATTGTTGATGTCTTTTTGTAAAGCATCCAGAAGGATGTTGTCTGGGTACAATAAAAAATGACCTTCACGTGCATTTACGGTTTGTCTGGTATCATAGAAGGCATCTGTTTTAACAAAACCGCTAAATTTAATGCCAAACTTTGGTTCTTCTTTTTTTTCTTGAGCATTTAAAGTCAATGATGAAACAGCTAAAAGAGCTAAAAATAATTTTTTCATTTTTTTGTTATTTAAGTTTTGTGTAAAAAAAAAAGAGTTGCTAATTTGCAACTCTTAAGATGTTTTTATTAGTCTTTAGCCTAAAGGTAATATTGTTTTTTTATAAACTTCATTTACCACTTGTGCCATTCCTGTGTATAATGCAGATAATCCGCAAATAATGCCTTCGTAACCAGCTAATTCTTCAATAGTTTCATTCCCAGTGGCTTTAGCCATTACTAATAATGCAAAAAGAACAATTAATAATCCAAAAACTACTTGTAGAGCCCTGCTTAACTTGAAAGTGCAGAAGAATAAAAACAAACTAAATAAGCCCCATACACCTAGATAAACAGCAAAAAATGCAGGAGGAGTTTTAAATGTAGGGTCTATTTTAGGTAATAACCAAATACCAACTAAAGAAATCCAGAACCAGCCATAAGATGAGAATGCTACAGTTCCAAAGGTATTGTTTTTCTTCCATTCCATAATGCCTACAATTACTTGGGCTAAACCACCATAGAAAATGCCCATTGCAATAATTGCTGAGTTAAGAGGGAATAATTCTGCGTTAGCATTGTGAACATTTAATAAGATAGTTGTTAAGCCAAAAGCGGCCAACCCCAGCGGAGCCGGATTCGAAGTGTTGTCAACTAATTTCATAGATTGTGTTTCGCTCATAAAAAATTTGTTTATAGATTGTTATTAATTTCAGCTTGCAAAAATATAATAAATATTTTAATGAAAAAAATCAATAGTGTAATTTGTTGATGAGCAACAATTTTGAGAGATTCGAGATTATATCTGAACTATTGAATTTTTCTTAATTAACTCAATGATTTCAGAATATTTTGTGTGTTGTTTTAACAAAGTTAATGTTGAATCATTTTCAATCCTTGATAATTCGTTAAAACCTAAACCTGCGGCTTGTTTCAAAAAAGCGATTGCCTCTTCTTGTTTGCCTTTTTTCATAGCTAACGTTGCTGAAATATATGCATGTTCTGGATTTTCAGGTTCAACAAGTTCATATATAATATTAAAATTTTCTACAATATCAAATCTTCCTGCTTTTATAGCTCCATTGATATTCATATAAGTAGCTAAACTTAAATAGCTCAACAAACGTTTGTACATATATTTTACTTCTTTATCGGAAGTTGAATTTATTTTTTGATTTATTGAATTTATTTGTGTTTTCCACCACTCAGCAGTTTGAGTAGTGATTGAATTAGAATAATACTGCTGTAATTCGGTTTCTTGTTTGGCTATTTCTGATAAGTGTTTTTTTGCTTTTATTACTGTTGGATTACTTTCAAGGCAAGTGATTTCAGTTTTGTATTTGTTTATATTTGCCACTCCATCAAAAAAGTTGATAATTTTATTACATAGAAGATAAGCCTCATAAGGGTTTTTAGTAGTTAATGATTTATAACTTTCATCCCATTTCTTAAGAGTATTATTTATAAGCGTGTCATTATTCGATTTCTGTAAATCTTTAGTGGCATTTAATTCAAGCCAAAGAAAGGCGTCTTTTGCTACTTCTTTGTTTGGCCATTCGTGTTTCCCATCAAAAACATCTAGAAAATGCCTGAAACCTGCATTTGCCAGTGCGCTATCGAGATATATGAGCTCTGTGAGATTCATGTCAGCAGTTCCAGCAATACCGTAGAATCCAAACTTTTGTTGAGGTTGAGCTTGCGAGCCTAATCCAGCACCACAACCAATAACAGAGTTTATTCCACCTTTACCAATCGCAATTGAACTTGCCACTCTAGAACCTCCAGAAAAGCCCGCAGTGTATAACCTTTGATTGTCAATTGAAAACCGACGATGTGTATCATTATAAAGCGTATCATAGATTTCGGATGTAACTTCCCATTTATTGCCATTTTTTGAGTTATTTGAACCTACCAAAATATAGCCATATTTTTCAGCTTCATCTTTAAACAGTTCAACGGGCAATAAACCAGCCCCATGTGCATCAAATGCATAAATTATTGGATAGTTCTTTGCTTTCGAATAAGTTGATGGCAAATACAAAGCATACGATTTTGTAACATCAAAACGACATTGTACATTTGAAATTACTTTCCCTATTGCAAATACAGTGTCTTTAGTTTCAGTTTGAGCTGTTTTATTGTTTGAAGAACAAGATTGGAATGAGAGAAAAGAGAAAATTATTAAAAAAAAGGGAATAAATTTTTTCATGAATAATTAAAATTTATTTTCAATCCATTTATTTTTCAAAATGATTCTATAATAAAATAGTGTGTATAAACCAGGTAGAAAGAAAAGTAAAAGAAATTTATTTATTCTTTGGTCTCTTTTCTTCCAAATTATAATATTCCAAATCCAAAATATAAGTATAAAGTACGTCAAGTTAATTCGTAATAATAAAATATAATCTGCTTCAATTGTATGAAGCCCAGACATTGGCTGAATTACAACGAGAAACAGTAACAGTATATTTAAAATGAAAAGCAACTGAAATATTATTTTCTTAGACATAAAATATTATTTTCTAATATATAGTTAATAGCGATTTCTATAAATTAAATAGCTCTGAATATAATCATCAATTGCTTTTTCTAATGAGAAAAATGGTTGGTTGTAACCAGCCAAAATTAATTTGCTCATGTCGGCTTCGGTGAAGTATTGATATTTATCACGGATATCTATTGGCGTGTCGATAAATTCGATATTTGGTTCTTTGCCAAGGGATGTAAAGGTGGCATTTACTAAATCTAGGAAGCTGCGAGCCTTTCCAGTTCCTAAATTATAAATCCCTGATTCAATTTTATGGTTAAGTAAATAGTAGCATACTCTGGTTAAATCTTTCACATATATAAAATCGCGCAATTGCATGCCATCTTTAAAATCTGGGTGATGAGATTTAAAGAGTTTAACACTACCTTTTTCGTTTATTTGATTAAAAGCATGAAAAACAACCGATGCCATACGAGATTTATGATATTCGTTTGGTCCAAAAACATTGAAAAATTTTAGTCCAGCCCAAAATGGAGGTGTTGTATTTTGCTTCAATACCCATTTGTCAAAATCATTTTTCGATTCACCATAAGGATTTAAAGGCTTAAGCGACTCAATAATGTTGTGATCGTCTTTGTATCCATGCTCTCCCATGCCATAAGTTGCAGCAGAAGAAGCATAAACAAGCGGTTTTTGAAATTTAACACACAAATTCCAAATTTCTTTCGAATAATTTAAGTTGAGTTCGTCAAAAATTTTGCTGTCAAATTCAGCAGTATCGGTTCGCGCACCTAGATGATAAACAAAATCAACACTGTTATGATTTTGTTTAAACCATTCGATAAAAATATTTCTATCTACCTTGTCTTTAAACGATTTGAACCTATAATTAAGTTCCTTTTCAGGTCGATTGAAATCGTCAACAATTACGATGTCTTTAATACCTTTATTGTTAAGCTTTCCGAGAAGACAGCTTCCGATAAATCCTGCAGCGCCAGTTATTACTATCATGGTTTCTAGAAATTTAAGTATAAAATTCCTCGATAAAAAATACAATTTTATCTGTATTTATCATCTCGACAAGAATAATTATTTTATCGAGAATGTAGTTATCGAGATGGTTTTAATTAAGAATCTAAAATTATTCTATATTCTGAACAAATCCTAAATTTTTTGCATAATAATTCAAAATTCGAATGGCATTTCTTCCATTTTCTCCCAAATTCAAACTGTATTTGTTAACATAAAGGTCGATATGGGCATTGGTAACTTTGTCGTCTAATTCTTGAGCGTGAGCTCTTACAAAAGGCATTACAACTTCCCGATTATTAAATGCAAACTCAATGCTTTGATGAATTAAATTTGAAACTTGCAAAGCTATTACTGCTTCAAAACTCTTTTTAATTGCAATTGCACCGAGTGGCAATGGTAATTTATATTCATTTTCCCACACTTCGCCAAGGTCTAACACCTTTTTCAAGCCCTTGTCAATGTATGTAAATCTCGATTCATGAATAATTAAGCCAGCATCAACTTCTTCGTTTAAAACAGCTTTTTCGATATCAGAAAATATCATTTCTTTTTTATGAATTATTTCTGGGTAAAAAGCAGATAATAAAAGATTTGCAGTTGTTTGCTTTCCTGGAATGGCAAATTTATATTGAGCCAAATTGCTTGTATCTATATTCTTTTTACTAATTATTTGTGGACCACAATTGAAGCCCAAAGCAGCTCCTGAATTAAGCATGATGTATTTTTCAGCATTAGCAAAAAGTGCATTAAAGCTTATTTTAGTTACATCGTGTATATTAGATTTGGCTGAATTATTTAGTGTTTCAATATCTTCGAAATGCCAAAGGAATTCTAACCCTTTTGTATCGAATCTTTTATTGTATAAAGCTTCGAACATAAAAGTGTCGTTAGGACAAGGCGATATGGCAATATTAATTTGCATTATTTCAGAGTTATTCCACGCTTAAGACCATCGATAAAACGCAACATAAAACGGCACAAATTATCCTTTGCTAAAGGAATGTTCCATTGCATTTTATTAGATCCAACTATATTTGAAATAGACCTTATTTGATAATATGGAATTGATTGGTGGCTCATTACATAAAAAAAAGCAGCGCCTTCCATCGTTTCTATATCTGGAGAATACTTTTTAGCACGAGCATCAATTTCTTGAAAATTATCGATAATTGTTTCAACCGTGATTCCTCTAACTTGCTTTAGTTGAGGAAAGCCTTGTCCCCAAGGCGTTTTATTAGTAATTTTATTTGCAATAAATGGGAATTCCATTTGGCCAATAAAACCAGATTCTGTTGCATTTTTAAAAGTGCCTTGAGATCTAGTTCCAAAGTCAGCAAATTCTTCTTCCTTAACATTTACAATTTCGCCCATTGTTAGTTTTTGAGCAAATGAGCCAGCAATTCCTACATTTAAAACTACATCGTATTTCTCTTTATTAACAGTATTTGTCAAATGAAATGTAGTTTGTGCAGAGCCTATGCCAGATATTAAAATATCAAGAATAAATGTTCCTTGTCGAATAGAAAAAAACCGATCCTTGCTCGCTCTTAAATCAGTGCCATATTGACGAGCAATTGGATCTATTTCATCTTTTGTAGCTGAAACTAAAAGTATTCTCATTTATTTATAATAAATAATTTGCAATATTAGCTAGTTCAGAGCGTTCGCCTTTTTCTAGTGTAACATGAGCGTATATTGGCTGATCTTTTACTCTATCAATTAAATACGACAAGCCATTGCTTTGTGTATCTAGGTATGGAGTGTCAATTTGGAAAATATCCCCAGTGAAAATAATTTTAGTGTTTTCGCCTGCACGAGTAATTATTGTTTTCACTTCATGTGGAGTTAAGTTCTGAGCTTCATCTACAATGAATAGAATATTTGAGAAGCTTCTGCCTCTGATATAAGCTAAAGGAGAAACAATAAGTTTTTCGTTTTCAAGAAGTTCGTCTATTTTTTTGAATTCTTTATCGTTTTGTCCAAATTGGTTTTTAATAAATTTCAAATTATCCCAAAGAGGTTCCATGTAAGGTCCAATTTTTGAATTTACATCACCTGGTAAAAAGCCTAAATCTTTATTGCTTAAAGGGACAATTGGGCGTGCTAAATATATTTGATGAAAATATTGACGTTGTTCAATAGCTGCAGCAAGAGAAAGCAGAGTTTTGCCCGTTCCAGCAAGCCCTTGTATTGTAACAAGTTTAACTTCTGGGTTCATAATAGCATGAATAGCAAAAGCTTGCTCAGCATTGCGAGGTTTTACACCATATACATTGCGCTTTTCAACTTGTTCAAGTCGCTTAGATAATGGATTGTAGAAACAAAGAATTGAAGTATTGCCACTTTTTAGAATAAAATAGTGATTTGCTATTGGTGTTTCGTCAAATATCTCTTTATAGTCAAGGTATCCATTTGAATAAAATCTATCAATAGCATACGAATCAACATCTTCAATTTCTCTTATTCCAGTGTATAAGCCTTCTAAATCTTTAATTTTACCTGTAAGAAAATCTTCTGCATTAAGATTTAGCGATTTTGCTTTAACTCTTAAATTTATATCTTTTGTAACTAAAACAACTTTTCTGTCGGGATATTTTTCTTGAAGGAACAATGTTGCATTTAAAATCCGGTGATCGGCTTTTCTTTCGCCAAACACTTTTTCAGCATCAATTGATGCATTTTTTTCGTTCATTACAACGGTAATTGCACCTTTTTCAGGTCCATTAAGGTTTATCCACTCTTGAAGCGAATTTCCTTCCGATAATTTATCAATAATTCTAATAAATTCTCGGGCTTCAAAATTTTTGGTATCGTTTCCCTTTTTGAAGTTATCAAGTTCTTCTAAAACGGTAATTGGAATTGCAACATCGTGCTCCATAAAACTTTTAAAGCTATTATGGTCGAATATAATTACAGATGTATCTAATACAAAAATCTTTTTATCTTTAGTTGCGGTAGTTTTCTTTGCCATGTTTTTTTTCTTAAAAGTACTTATAAAATACGCTAAGTGCAACAATTCAGAAAAAAATAATTAACAAAAAAATGTTTAGAATGGGTATGTTTCAGAAAATCAATTTATTTGAAAAAATAATATCGGCAATTACAAATACTCCAAATACAACACTTGCAATTCCATTTGTTGTGAAAAATGCCAAATTTACTCGCGATAAATCATTTGATTTTACTATGGAATGCTGATAAACTAGTAGACCTGAAAAAATAACCGTTCCAATCCAGAAGCTCATTGATAAAGTGAAATATAAACCTATGAAAATAACAATAGAAGCGCTAATCAAATGTAGTATCCTTGATAAAAACAATGCTTTCTTTTCTCCTAAAAATGCTGGAATTGATTTTAATGAGTTTTCTTTATCAAAAGAGGCATCTTGTAGAGCATAAATAATATCAAATCCGCTTACCCACGAAATAACAACAAAAGAAAATAAAACTGCTTCAAGGCCAAAATGACCTGTTACAGCTATGAATGCACCAATTGGCGACAAAGATAGCCCAAGTCCTAGTACTAAATGACATAATGATGTAAATCGCTTGGTATAACTATAGCCCATAATGACAATTAAGGCAACAGGAGATAAATAAAAGCATAGCGAATTAATAAAATAAGTTGTTGCAACAAATAAAACTACATTGGTAATTATGAAAGCAAGAGCTTTGTTTGAAGAAATCTTTTGAGCTGGAATTTCACGATTAAGGGTTCGTGGATTTTTTTTGTCAATATCTGCATCTAAATATCGATTGAAGCCCATTGCCGAATTTCTAGCAAAAACCATACATAAAACCACATAAACCAGTTTCATCCAATCAAAACTGCCAATTTCAGCTACTCCAAGTGAAAACCCAATTAATGCAAATGGCATAGCAAAAATAGTGTGACTGAATTTTACTAAGGATAAAAAATCACGAAAAATTGTAATACCTTTGTTCATTCTTAAAGTTTATAAAGTTGAAAGTTTATAAAGTAATAAGTTAAGAGAAAGAAAGTAAAAAAAGTCGCAAGTGCATGAGAGGAATATAACATAACTTTACGAAATTTAAAAGCTTTACGAACTTTTTAACTGTCGAAATTCAAAATTACCAATTTTTATGTTGAATAATCTGATTTTAATTAAAAAATATTTCAACTATCTTTTCAACGCAAAAACTCGTCATGGTATTCATTCCCCATTTGTTTACAAACTTATTGAAGATTGCATTTACAATAAAAATTATTTTGAGGAATTTAAGATAATTGAAAGAATTAGAAAGGATTTAATCAAGTCGTCTGAAGTAATTGAAATTACTGATTTTGGAGCTGGTTCAAAAATAAATAATACAAATAAACGAGCCGTTTCTGATATTGCCAAGAAATCAGCAAAGAACGAAAAATATGGGAAATTGCTATTTAATCTCTGTATGTATTTTCAGCCACAAAAAGGATTAGAGCTTGGCACATCTCTAGGTATTAGTGCACTTTATCAAGTATTTGGTAGTAAAAAAATGACTTTAATTACGTTGGAAGGCTGTCCGAACACATCTAAAATAGCACAGCAGATTTTTAAAAATGCTGGATTAAATAATATTGAAATAAGGGTTGGAGATTTTAATAAAACGTTTCCAGAAGAATTATCAAAAATTGAAAATCTTGATTATGTTTTTTTTGATGGAAATCATCAAGAAGAACCAACAATTAATTATTTCGAAGATTGTTTAAGGAAAGTTAATAATGATACTTTTTTTGTTTTCGATGATATACATTGGTCCGAAGGCATGGAAAAAGCTTGGGATTATGTTAAAAATCATTCAAAAGTTACAATTAGCATTGATTTATTTATGGTTGGTATAGTTTTTTTTAGGAAAGAGCAGCCAAAGCAACATTTTGTAGTTAGATATTGATTCTTTCTTCTAGATTCTAAAAAAAATATGTACATTTGAAAGCATCAAAATCTAATAAAATGCAACAAGAGATAATTAGTTTACAAAATATAGCCAAACATTATAAAGTCGGTTCTCAAATTGTGAAAGCACTTCAATCGGTTTCTTTATCTATCTTTAAAAATGAGTATGTAGCGCTTATGGGTCCATCTGGTTCAGGAAAATCTACTTTGATGAATATTCTGGGATGTTTAGACACGCCTTCATCGGGCGAATATATTCTTAACAATAAAGATGTTAGCAAGATGGATGACAATGAATTAGCTGGCATAAGAAATAAAGAAATTGGCTTTGTTTTTCAAACTTTTAATCTGTTGCCACGCTCAACTGCACTTGAAAATGTTATGCTTCCATTAGTTTATGCTGGCTTCAAAAAAGCTAAACGCGAAGAAATTGCACTAGGAATTATTAAGAGTGTGGGTTTAGGTGATAGATACACTCACAAGCCTAATGAATTATCGGGAGGACAGCGTCAGCGTGTTGCTGTTGCTAGAGCTTTGGTTAATTCTCCTTCCATCATACTTGCAGATGAGCCTACTGGAAATCTTGACTCTAAAACATCGGTTGAAATAATGGGATTATTTGAAGAAATTCACCGTCAAGGAAACACCATTATTTTGGTAACTCACGAAGAAGATATTGCCAAACACGCTCACCGTATTATTCGATTAAGAGACGGCTTGGTTGAAAACGACTATTTAAATAATGATATAATGACTTTTGAAAGGTCGAAAGCGCTACTAGAAGAAAAATAGAGCCTATTGTTTTCACTAGAATAGCAATGGTTTGTGAATTGCGGTAAATTACCCTGCCCAGCTATCTCTATCTAAGCTTCTATATTGAATAGCTTCAGCTAAATGCTCAGTTTTTATTCTTTCACTTCCATCGAGGTCTGCAATAGTTCGTGATACTTTTAAAATTCTATCATAAGCTCTGGCAGATAAACCTAGGCGCTCCATTGCTACTTTTAATAAAGCGTGACAAGCATCATCTAATTGACAAATTGTTTGCAATATTTTTGAAGACATTTGGGCATTACAATGAATATTTTCGTTGCTTTTAAAGCGTTCGGATTGAATGTTTCTGGCTTTAATTACACGAGCTCTAACAATATTGCTGGCTTCTCCGGGTTTTGCTGATGCTAGTTCTCCAAAAGGAACAGGTGTAACTTCAATATGAATATCTATTCTGTCTAAAAGTGGCCCTGATATTTTATTTAAATATTTTTGAACGATGCCAGGAGCACAAACACACTCTTTTTCTGGGTGATTATAATAACCGCAAGGGCAAGGGTTCATTGATGCAACAAGCATAAAGCTGGTTGGGTATTCAACTGTAAATTTTGCTCTTGATATTGTTACAGCTCGGTCTTCAAGAGGTTGGCGCATTACTTCAAGAACTGTTCTTTTGAATTCGGGTAATTCATCTAAAAAAAGCACTCCATTATGAGCTAATGAAATTTCGCCAGGCTGAGGAAAACTTCCTCCTCCGACAAGTGCAATGTCCGATATGGTATGGTGAGGAGCTCTAAAAGGTCTGACAGAAATAAGCGATGTATTTTTATTTAATTTCCCAGAAACAGAATGTATTTTTGTTGTTTCTAAAGCTTCTTCAACGCTGAGAGGAGGTAGAATACTAGGTAGTCGTTTAGCAAGCATTGTTTTGCCCGCTCCGGGAGGACCGATCATTATAATGTTATGACCACCAGCGGCAGCAATTTCTAGGGCACGTTTAATGTTTTCTTGGCCTTTAACATCAGAAAAATCGTATTCATACGAGTTTAAACTATGTTGAAATTCTTCCTTAATATCAATTTCAACTCTTTCTAGGGGTGTTCCAATATTAAAAAAATCAATTACCTCTTTTATATTGCTAACTCCAAAAACTTCTAAATCACTAGCTATAGCTGCTTCTCTTGCATTATCTTTAGGTAAAATAAAACCCTTAAATCCATTATTTTTAGCCTCAATAGCAATTGGCAATGCTCCTTTTATAGGTTGTATGCTTCCATCCAGCGATAATTCGCCCATGATTATATAATTTTCAATATTCGAAGCAATTATTTGTTCACTTGCTGCTAGTATTCCAATTGCCAGTGTTAAATCGTAAGCAGAGCCTTCCTTTTTAATATCAGCCGGAGCCATATTTATAACAATCTTTTTACCTGGAAGTTTATAACCATTGTTTTTTAAAGCGGCTTCTATTCTTTGCTGACTTTCTTTAACAGCATTGTCAGGTAAACCAACCAATAAAAAATTAACACCCTGATCCACATTTACTTCTACTGTTATTGTTGTGGCATTTACTCCAAATAAAGCACTTCCAAAAGTTTTAATTAACATATATTTGAGTTGTTATTTACAAAGCAAACCTACCTAATTTTTTTATTATATACAATTGATTTTATCTATTTGTTGTTTTTGCTTTTTTATAAATATCATTTTAAGTTTTACATAGTAAACAATCATTTTTTTATTTAAAAATATTTTTTATCATTAAAAAATTATATATTTGTTTCGGATAAAGAAGTATTAATTGGTTTTTAAATAAAAATCGATTTTTTTTAATCTATTTGAAACTTTTCGAATGCTTTTTACGTTTGAATAATAAATGACTGTTTAAAAAACCGTTTTAAGAAAAAACTCAATGAAGAGAGTAATATTATACATATTGATAGTTTTGTTTTTTGCTTCAACTGGATGTGGAGTTCATAAGGTTCAGAAAAGGCACATGAAACACAGTAGAAAATTCAATAAAAGAATTGCTAAAAAAAGGTCTAAGCAGTATAAACGTTTGCGACATAGACCATCAATTAATCAAAGGTCTTCAACTAGGAAGCTTAAGATTAAAAAATACGGTGGAACTTATATCATTAAATAAAAATAAAAAAAACCTCATTCAATCTGAATGGGGTTTTTATTTGGCCAATTTTAAACACCTAATTTGGGTGTTTAAAATATATTGTTTTTTGCATTTAAACCTTGATATGAGAGATGTTGGGAGTTTCTCCTTTCTTTTAATCTTAAGAAATCCATAGATTTTCTTGAGCAATTTTAATCCACTTATTTTTTATTTTTTTAAATATCAACAAATCCCCATAGTAATTTGATTCAAACTGAATAATCGCAAAAGTTTTGTCTTTATTAAAAATAGGTTTTGAATATAATGATAAATGATTTAGATGATACTTTTCTTTATAAAGAGCTCGTTTGTATTTTATGAAGAATCTAATATATTTCTCTGGCAAATTTTTAGGCACAGAAAATATTTTTTTTATTTCCACATTTGAAATACATCTGACGTTTTTAAGCTTTTTCTCGTCAAAACTATATGGTTGACATGTGAGTTGGGACATCATATATATTAATTCGCTTTTGTCAATATAAGATGTTAAAAAACTATTTCCGTTAATACTAAAATTGCCAAGATGAGAGTAAGTATCACTGTATATATAAACAGAATCTGATTTAGCAATATTTGGAAATACAGCTTCATTTAGAAAGCTATGAACTTCTATATCAGTAATTAGTGAGTTTGATAATTTGTTGTATATAATCAATTGGTTTAATGTGTCAATTGTAGTGGTGTTAAGAAAATCTACAAAACAATTTGTAGTCCATGGATATTTTATTTTTGAATGATTAGGAATGTCTAAAAGTTTTATTATATAATCTGGGAAATTGCCTTTTCGATTTTGAGTATTTAAATCAGTATGTTTCTTGTTAACACAAGAGATAGCAAGTGTAATAAGAATAAGAATAATTTTTACTGGGTATCCCCTTAGCTCATCTTAAAAAATGCCTATCTTTAGG
>JBAXGW010000090.1:0-12788 GCA_037139195.1 Bacteroidota bacterium | reverse complement strand
TAATGATAGTAAAATCGAAATAATATTAGATGAGTAAAGGGGATACCCAGTTTTAGTAATTCCTGAAGTTGATATTGAGCAGGAAGAAACCAATCGTCATAACTCATTAAATTTAAAGTATCACAAATGCTAGCTGCAATAGGGCGTGTGGCACATGCTGAAATAATATCTACAGTGTTAATTGCTCCATTAAATGCAGAATTGTCAGGAATAGAAATACCCATACAACCCCATTCAACACTACTGCTTTGGTCTGTTGGAGCTGCAATTAATCCATTTCCGCTTCCGTCTATTGAAAAAACAATTCCCCCATGATAGTTTGCTCCTACTGGAACTTCATTAGCGTTTTCAACAATTCTATTTCTAATTATCTTAGAATAGTAAGGTCCCGCAATAGGACAATTGGGGTCGGTTATTTTTGCTCTATAGAATTTTTTGCCAGAATCAACATGAACAGATTTGAATGCAAACATGCTTGAATTTGCATTTGGAATATCTATCCAATTTAATGTATCTATTGAAGATTGCCATTGGACTGTTCCCATTGTATTATTTATACTAAAAAAAACTGAGTCGCCAATAAGTTCAATATTATCGCTTATTGTTAATTCAATTGAATCGGAAACGACCGTGCGCAACATATTCGTTACTTCACAAGTGTAATAACCTTCATTATTAAAGTCGATGCTCGAAATAGTTAGTACTGAATCAATTTTGTTTTGTAAAATATTGCCATTTAGTTTCCATTGGAATGACAATGGGTTTGTTCCGTAGCTCGATACTTTTAAACTAATACTATTTCCCCGTTTTCGAGCTTGTGACGGTGTTTGGTAAGTGATAGATGGAGGAGTAAGACCTCCATTTGTGGTTTTAAGAATGATCCCACCCACACAAGCTGCATATCCAGTGTCAGTTGCAGGAAAGTGAATGCTATTTATGTCGTAGCTGATTCCGCTGACAAGCGAAATCCAGCTTGTTCCGCCATCATTGGTTTTTATGATTTTTCCACTTGCACCTGATGCATAACCAACATTTGAGCTAGTAAAATAAACTGAATGTAAATTGTTTACACAGCCACTAACTTTCTGACTCCAAGTGCTACCGCCATTTGTAGTTTTTAATACTTTTCCAGAGGTTCCAACAACGTAGCCTGTATTTGCATCGGTAAAATATACCGATTTAAATATATTGCTTATTCCACTGGGCATACTAGTCCATGTGGAGCCTGCATTAATTGTTTTTAATATTACTCCATTTGCTCCAACAGTAACAATAGTCTGGTTGTTGATTGAAAATATAGCATTAAGATTTTGAGTGGTATTGCTTGTTTGAGCATTCCAATTTGCGCCAGCATTTGTTGTGTATAAGATTATACCACCATCGCCAACTGCAAAACCATTGCTATTGTCAGTGAAGCGAATAGCATTAATTGAATTTGTGGTTCCGCAATTATAGGTTGACCAGTTAGTTCCTCCATTAATTGTTTTTATAATTATTCCTTCAGTACATGTGGCAAAGCCAATGTTGCTATTAAGGAAAAATACTGAATTAATCTTTTGAGTGATTCCAGAATTTCCCATAGTCCAATTAGCTCCTCCATTAGTTGTTTTTATAAAAGCGCCATCATTGCCAACTGCAAAGCCAGTATCGGAACTTAAAAAAAATATACCATTTAAATCGCTAGGAGTGTTTGAAATTTGCTGATTCCACTGAGCAAATGTGCTAATTGAAAGCAAGCATAGAGCGATTGAAATAATGATTGTTTTTTTCATGAGTTGGGAGTTTTGAAATAAGTCGTGTAAACTTTTTTTTTGAATTATCTACAAATTTATTAAAAAGAGATGATTTGACAAAATGTAGAGTATAAAAAACGTCTGTATATTAATATATTGACTTACGAGAAGTTTATATTATTTCTAGTTTGTAAAACAGCATCGAACATTTGCAGGGAGGCAAATTGCACTTTGGACATTTGTAGTTTTTAGCTATTGAATCATCGTGCCAATAGTCGGGGATTTCTGAAACGATTTTAAAGTCGATATTTTCAACTAATTTTTTAGCATTTGTTCCATCACTTGTTTTCCATACAGTTGAATAAACGATATTTATTGGTTCAATTTTTTTCAAAGAAGCTATTAAATCTAATAGCAAATCTGTTGCAATTTTTTTTCTTCTAAATGTTTCTTTAACGCAAATGGTTTCAAAATACCCCACATATTCATTGCAAGATAAATCGTCAATTATTATTTGATTCGTTTTTAGAAGTGTATCTTGTAATAAATTGCTTTTGATTACCTTGCCTTTGATAAAGCCTACTATTTTATTATTAACCCGATAAACCTTCAATATGTTTTTTTTATTTTTAAGATAATTTTCTACTGAATGAAAAGTTTGAAAATTCTCACCTATAAATCTATCAGAAATATGAATAATATCTTTAATTTCTGTCTTTTCAAAATCCGTGATCATGAATTTTATACTCTGTCTTTTGTTCTGTAATCAGTTTAGCATCCAAAATCAATAATCAAATATTGAGGTGTTTGCAATGCGTATATGCAGCAAACATGTTGAACGTCTTTTATAAAGTCAAAATTACAAATTAAAATAAAAAAGAACAAAAGAAGGTGTTGTTTTAATATTAATATACCTTCAAGTTTTAATGCCTTGAAGATCTTATGGTAATTTTGTTGTTTAGTTAGAGGTTTTTTTATGTTTTATTATCATTGTTGTACAATTTCAATTTCTACTCTTCTGTTTTTTGCTTTGCCTGTTTCGGTTTTATTGCTTGAAATTGGTCTAGATTTTCCGTAGCCCTCATAAGTTAATCTAGATATGTCTATTTTATTATTTAATAAATAGTTGTATATCTCTTTCGCCCTATTA
Source organism: Bacteroidota bacterium (assembly GCA_037139195.1). Taxonomy (GTDB): domain Bacteria; phylum Bacteroidota; class Bacteroidia; order Bacteroidales; family JAHJDW01; genus JBAXGW01. The sequence continues at coordinate 9,905 of JBAXGW010000090.1, read as the reverse complement.
TATGAAAGTTTCATGTTCAACTCGTCATTGCCAGTGTTATCTGTATGTCCTTGGATATTTACTTTTAATGTTTGGTATTTGCTTAATAAAGCCACAATCTCTGATAATTCATTTGCGGATATGGAGCTTACTGTTGATTTGTTTACATCAAAAAATACTTTAGATAAAACAATCTTTGTTCCTTTAATGTTTTCTTTAATTTTCAGTTTTTCCTCTAATTGATTGATGTTGTTGTATTTTGTTGTGAGTGTAGTGCCCATATTGAGTTGTTTTAAACTCTTATATAACAAAATACTTCCCGAGCCACAAGTTGATGAAGTCCAAGTTCCTTTTAAAGAATAGTCAATTTTATTCAAAATCAAATTTCCTTGAATTATACACCAAGTATATTTAGGTCTATTATTACTTACTTTGATTTTAGTTTGAAAAAAAGTAATTTTATCATTCAATAAAACTCCATTAAGCTCTATAATTGCATAAAAAGGAGTGTTTGCTAATTCAGAACGAGCATAGCCCTTTATTGAATCACCAGTTTGATGGATTTCAATCCAATATGCATAATTTTCCGTCGAATCTCCTTTTGGTTGTATGAGTATTCCCTGCCAATTCCCTTCTAATTGAGCGTTTTGTCCAAATGTTTGGGTGATAATGAAAATAGCCATAAAACTAAACATAAATCGAAAAAGAATCATGGTGTTATTTTATTTAGTTACAGTTATCATTTTCAACACAGTTAAATGCTAATATTATCAAGCGTATTGATAAACTATTCTTTTATAATTTTAATAAAAATAATTTCTGTATCGGTTTTTGCTTTCATAATATAAACTCCACGTTGGCAAATATCCTAACTCCATTATAGTTGTTAAGTTACTACTGTCTGTTGTTTTAATAATTTGTCCATTAATATTTAATAGTTCAATTTCAGACTGTTTCAGAGTTTCAATTGCTATACTGTTGCTAAAAGGATTTGGGTTAACATTTATTTTACTAGACTTTGCTTCGAAAATGGAATTATTAGACGAGTATTCATAAGCTCCCAAATCAATTCTATTGTTTATTATTCGCGGATTTCCAATAATATCCGTTGTAGATAGATTGAACCCAGTAGTATCGGGTGATCCGGAATTTATGCATGGTGATAATGATTGCAAAGACCAATTGCTAGTTGCTCCATTATAATCAGTCCCTGTTCCCAGTGATGGGGAAACAAATAAAGGCAAAGTGTCAATATTATTTTGATAAATTCCTGTGTAAAAAATTCCACTACTATTAAGACCAATTGCTGTTTTACCGCCTTGTATGTTACAAAAATAGAAATCAGGGTCGCTGTTTTCATCTGATAAATATATTTGATTTCCGCTTACGCTTGCTGTATTGCCCCATATTATTGAATTTCGAATAGTAAGGCTGCTATATAAGGTACAATATATTGCTCCACCCATTGATGCATTGTTATTCGATATTGAATTGTTGTTAATATATGGACGACTATAGGTGTAGTCGCAATAAATACCACCACCGCCATTTGTTGCACTATTATTTTCTTTAGGAATTAATTAGAAAGATTGTTTTGTTTTATTCCAAAAAAAAACAAAATGATTATTATGTTGAGCTAAGAAAAGCAACTCGTTAAAAAAAATGTTTTCTGTTTTAAAAAGATATTTTACTCGTAGTATATAATTATTTATTTATCTTTGAAACATTAAATTATAGTTGAAATGAAAAAAAGAAATTGGTACAGCACAATTATTGTTTTAAACTTAGTTTTATTAATTATAGTGGGTTGTAAAAAGGAAGAAGATAAAGCGCCTGTTCCTTTGCCTTCAGCTACACCTGCAGCAACTACTGTTACTGATGTTGATGGTAATGTATACCATACAATTACTATTGGTACGCAAACATGGATGGTAGAAAACCTTAAAGTAACACATTATAGAAATGGCGATCCAATTAATCATCTTAGCGATCCTGCATTATGGACCACTACAAAAACAGGTGCATACTGTAATTATGAAAATTTAGGAACTAATGGTGAAATTTACGGTCGTTTGTACAACTGGTATGCACTAGTAGAAGGACCAGTTATTGCTCCTACTGGTTGGCATATTCCAACTAATGCCGAATGGCAAATACTTGTAGATTATCTTGGCGGAGTTAACGCCGCTGGAGGTAAGCTTAAAGAGGAGGGTTTAACTCATTGGCAAACACCTAATACTTCAGCTACCAACCAAAGTGGGTTTGCTGCTTTACCTAGTGGTGTAATTGCTATGGATTTATTTATACAGCAAGGTTCTTTTTGTAATTTCTGGACAGTAACAGAAAGCGACGAAACTTATGCTTGGAGATGGTCGTTGAACTACTGCGATGCCAATGCTGATAATGGCGAATTTGGTAAGGTGATAGGCTGTTCTGTAAGGTGTATAAAAGATTAATTGTTTTAATTTCATTTCTTTATCAGGTCTTTTTTTTTCTTTTATGATTTTGTCAATTTTCAACTAATTTAGACCTGAGTATAAGTTTGTATTTTATATTAATCTGCTAGATTTATAGAGGTTGTTAATCAGTAATCGATAGAATAAAATAATTTAATATTTATATTTTAACTTGATTTTTATTTTTGGGTTTTAGATAATCAATTTATATTTTTCAATCTAATTTGCCTACTTTTGCATTATCAATTTCAATTAGCTTATAAATTCAATTTTTATTGCTTATGAATATAATTTTCTTCGACGATAAAAACCGACAATTTCTTCGCCCATTCACGTTTATTCGCCCGGTAAGCGAAATTCGATGCGGTATTCTTACAATAGCCGATAAATGGAGAAAACAATTAATAGCCAACTATTCTTTTTTAACAGAAACTTACCTTCAGGAAAAATTTCCACTTGTTGTTTCTGATAATAATTTGATGATTAACAGTGCTTTAATTCCTAATTCATTGTTGATTGAAGAAGTGAATTCATTAAAAGAAGGCGAAATTCTTATCGATAGAAATAATATTTTGCTTGCTTATAGTGCAACGAAGATAATGGTGCAAAATTTTAATGAAGAACAATTATTATATTCGGCTACCAGAAAGGTATCTAATGCAAATTCATTTGTTTTAAAAAATATTTGGGAAATATTTGTTTGGAATGAACGTGAAATAAAATCAGATTTTGAGTTAGTTACTAAAGGACGCAAGTCGCAAAAACTAAGTGATACAAATCGTGTTTTTTGCGAAGAAAATATTTTTGTTGAAGAAGGTGCTATTGTTGAATGTGCAATAATAAACGCTAAAAATGCAAAAGTTTATATTGGCAAAGATGCCGAAATAATGGAAGGTTCGATTATAAGAGGTTCGTTTTCAATAGGCGAACAGTCGGTTTTGAAAATGGGAGCTAAAATATACGGTGCTACCACTATTGGACCTTATTCTAAAGTTGGCGGAGAAGTTAATAATTCAGTGTTTTTTGCATATTCTAATAAAGCTCACGATGGTTTTATTGGTAATTCGGTAATAGGAGAGTGGTGTAATATTGGAGCTGATAGCAATAACTCAAATTTGAAAAATAATTACGCATCGGTTAAGATTTGGAGCTATCCGATGAAATCTTTTATCGACACGGGATTGCAGTTTTGTGGTTTGTTTTTAGGCGATCATACAAAATGTGGTATCAATACCATGTTTAATACCGGTACTGTTATTGGAGTTTCATCAAATATATATGGTTCAGGATTTCCTCGTAATTTTGTGCCTTCCTTTTCTTGGGGCGGTGCATTAAAGTTTGTCGATTTTCAGCTTGAAAAGGCTATCGAGGTTGCCGAAAAGGTTTATGCTCGTCGGGATATGCAATTCAATGAAGTTGAACAACGATTAATGAAAGCAATTTTTGAAATGACTGAGAAAATTAGAATTGAAAACAATTAAAATAGAATGGAAATAGCTACTAGCTCATTGCCTTTTGCGGTAAGTATATTGTTGCTTTTGTTTTTCGCAAAGGTTTTTGGCGAAATAGCTGAAAACTTCAATCAACCTTCTATGATTGGAGAGATATTCGCAGGCTTTTTATTAGGCCCATCCGTCTTTAATATACTGGGTGTTACCACCGAGTTGAAGGTAATCTCAGAATTAGGCGTTTTCTTATTAATAATTTTAGTGGGGCTAGAAATAAATGTCGATGATATTATTAAATCATTAAAAGGAAAAGCAATTTTTGTTTCTGTTTTGGGTTTTGTTTTGCCTTTTTTAAGTGGCTTTTTCATCGGATATATGTTTGGTTTAGACCGAATGTTATCTGTTTTCATAGGATTATGTATTTCAATTACTGCTTTGCCTGTGAGTGTGAGGATTTTAATGGATTTAAATTTGCTAAAAACAGATTTTGGGAATCAAATAATCTCCTGTGCAATTTTCAACGATGTTGTTTCTTTGATGGTATTAGGTGTTTTGATAGATCAAAAGAATTCAATTGATTTGTCTACCATTGCATTGGCAACAAATATTGTTATTTCAATATCTAAAGTGGTTTTGTTTGTAGTAGTATTTATTATAGTGTTGAGGTGGATAAAGCATTTGACAAAGAAGATAGATATTGTTCGTAAGAATTTCTTGTTCTTTTCGAAGTTTATAAAGGGAAAAGAAACGCTATTCGCCTTTGTTATTCTATTTATATTGTTTTTTGCATCTTTGTCTGAATTGCTAGGATTACATTTAATAGTTGGAACATTTTTAGGTGCAATGCTTTTGAATAAAGAGTTGATGGGATCGAAATTTAAAATAGTTGAAAGAACAACTTCTGGCATTTCCATGGGGTTTTTGGCTCCTATATTTTTTGCTACCTTAGGATTAGAATTTAACTTGTCATCAATAACACATGTCCCTTTGTTGATTGCAATTGTGCTCGTTTCCTTTCTAAGCAAGATATTAGCTGGGTTTATTGGTGGTTTGCTAATAAAATATTCGCCAACTAAAGCGTTAATGCTTGGTTTTGGATTAAATGCTAGAGGTGTTATGGAATTAATTATTGCCAAAATAGCGCTTCAATATGGCTTTATTACAAAAGAAGTGTTTTCAATATTAGTATTTATGGGGCTAATAACTACTGTTTTTACTCCTTTTATACTTGGGTTATTTGTTGGAAAGAACAAAGAACATCGTCGTTTGGCATAACTATTGACTGTTAGCAGTGATTACTTGAAATAGTATTAAATTTTATCTAAATATTTAAATTTAAATTCTTGATTATCAGAATTTAAATTTGTTTTTTTAAGCAGATTTTATTTGATTGTTATTTCATTAAATAATTTTTAATAATATACAACTGTCAACTTGACATAATGTAATACGTTTTATGGAAGAAAATTTTGATTTTGATATACGTGGACTTTCGGGGATAATAGCTGATGATACTGAGTTTATTTCATTGCTGAGCGCCGAAGATGAAGAAAGAATGAACAAAGAAGAGTTGCCTGAAATTTTGTCAATTCTGCCATTGCGTAATAATGTGCTCTTTCCAGGCGTAGTTATTCCAATTACAGTTGGTAGAGATAAGTCTATCAATCTTATTAAAGATGCATATCGTGGCTCTAAAATAATTGGTGTTACAGCTCAAAAAGATGCGTCAATTGAAGACCCAACATTCGACGATATTTTTAAAGTAGGAACTGTTGCACAAATTATTAAAGTATTGCAAATGCCAGATGGTAGCACAACAGCGATAATACAAGGTAAAAGAACTATTGAAATAAAAGAATTAATTCAAACAGAGCCTTATCTAACAGCTTCTATAAAGCCTTTTAAACAAGCTAAGCAATCCAAAAACGAGATGTTTGATGCACTTGTGTCGTCCTTAAAAGACATGGCGATTCAAATTGTGAAGAAGTCGCCAAATATGCCTTCCGAAGCTTCGTTTGCTATTAAAAACATTGAAAGTAGTTCGTTTTTAATAAATTTTATTAGTTCAAATTCAAACGTTGATGTTTTAGAAAAACAAAAAATGTTAGAAATAAATGATTTATCTAAGCGTGCCGACGAATTGCTTAAAATATTAACTAAAGAGCTGCAATACCTTGAAATTAAAAATCAAATTCAATCAAAAGCACGCATTGATATTGATAAACAACAGAAAGATTATTTCCTTAATCAGCAATTAAAGGCAATACAAGACGAATTAGGCGGTAATCCTAATGAACAGCAAATTGCTGACATGCTTAAGCGTTCTGAATTTAAAAAGTGGAACGAAAAAATTGCTGAAGTTTTCAAAAAAGAAATGGGAAAACTACAACGCATGAATCCTAATGCTGCTGAGTTTTCAATTCAAATGAATTATGTAGAAATGCTTCTCGATTTACCCTGGGAGGATTATACAGAAGATAGTTTTGACTTAGATAATGCTCAAAAAGTATTAGATGGCGATCATTACGGATTAGAAAAAATAAAAGAGCGCATTATTGAATATCTAGCAGTGCTTAAGTTACGAAACGATATGAAATCGCCAATTATTTGTTTAGTTGGACCTCCGGGGGTTGGAAAAACATCTTTAGGCAAATCCATAGCAAAAGCAATTAATAGAAATTATATTCGCATGTCTCTTGGTGGTTTACACGATGAATCAGAAATAAGAGGACATCGCAAAACATACATTGGAGCGCTTCCAGGAAGAATAATACAGAACCTTAAAAAAGCAAAATCATCAAATCCAGTATTTGTTTTAGATGAAATTGATAAAATTGGAACAAATACATTTCATGGCGATCCATCATCGGCTTTGTTAGAAGTTCTTGATCCAGAGCAAAATAATACATTTTATGATAATTATTTAGAGGTTGATTACGATTTGTCGAAAGTGATGTTTATTGCTACAGCAAATAGTTTGAACTCTATACAAAGTGCACTTCGTGATAGATTAGAGGTGATTAACATTAGTGGCTATATAGTTGAAGAAAAAATTGAAATTGCTAAACGTCATTTAGTGCCAAAACAAATGACTGAGCATGGCTTAAAGCTAAATCAGTTGAATTTTACTAAAGATGCTATTGAAGGTATTATTGAAGACTATACTCGCGAATCTGGTGTTAGAGAACTTGAGAAGAAGATAGCTAAAGTAATTCGCTATTATGCTCGTTTTATTGCTATGGATAAACCATATAATAAAAAGATTGTTAAAACTGATTTGTTTACGGCACTAGGTTCTCCAATTTTTAAAAGTGAAAAATCTTTGTCAAATAATGTTGCTGGAGTTGTTACTGGCTTAGCTTGGACTTCGGTAGGAGGTGATATTCTTTTTATTGAAGCAAGTTTGAGCAAAGGAAAAGGAAATCTTTCGCTTACAGGTAATTTAGGTGATGTAATGAAAGAATCAGCCACTATAGCTTATGAATATCTTAAATCACATGCTGATATTTACAATATTAGACCAGAAGCATTCGAAAACTGGAATATTCACGTGCATGTGCCCGAAGGTGCAACGCCGAAAGATGGGCCTTCAGCTGGAGTAACAATGTTTACAGCTTTGGTTTCGGCATTTACTCAGTTGAAAGTAAAGCAAGCTTTAGCAATGACTGGAGAAATTACACTAAGAGGCAAAGTATTGCCAGTAGGAGGGATTAAAGAAAAGATTTTAGCTGCTAAACGTGCTAATATCAAAGAAATTATTTTGTGTGAAGACAACAAAAAAGATATAGAAGAAATTAATCAAATATATTTGAAAGGTTTGAAATTTCATTATGTGTCAGAAATGCATGAGGTAATTGACATAGCATTGACTTCACAAAAAGTTAAAGACGCAAAAACAATTTAATTGTTGCCAAAAAAAAATGGTGTAATGCATTAAATACTTTTTAACTTTGCATACTTTATGAACTATACAGCTATTAAATTTAAGTACTTTCAAGCTTTATGAACCTAACAAACTTTAAAAACTTTCATATCTTTCGAGCTATTTTGTTCTGTTCATACTTGTTTCTCATTAGTTCTTTAAGTATATCTCAAAGTACAGACTCTACATCTTTTAAGGACTCTACATATATAAGCAAAGTGTCATTACGCAATAATGATTATCTTTTTGCAAAGTTTGATTCAACAACACGCAAGTACAATAAAATTAAAAAGTCGCTCTCAGACATGTTGTTGGATAGCCTTTCGTGGCAATATAAAAATAATGGAAATATTGGAAGTTCATTTAATAGATTAGTGTTTTCTGACGAAGTAGGTTTTGCAAGCAATTCGTTGAATAAAAGCGCATTGTATTATTTCAATAAGCTTAAACAAAATGAAATTTTATTGCCGAATAGACCTTATACAGAAGTATTTTATACAAGTGGATCCAAAAAAGAAACATATTTCTACATCAGTCACTTTCAAAAAATAAAAGATAAATTTCTTTTCGGACTAAAACAAAATGTGTTGTCATCGCTTAGTTTCTACAATAAAGAGAAGGCAAACCATAGGTTTTTCACTATATATGGTATGTATTATCAAAAACAATATAGAGTTTTAGCAAAGTTTGATTTTATGAATTTTCGCCAAAACGAAAATGGCGGTCTAACAAACGAAAGCAATTTTATTGCCGAATCAAGCACCAATAGTTTATTGTATCCAGTTAATTTGTCTGCTGCAATTAGAAGTAATAGAATTCAAAACTACACAATTGACCAATCGCTGAATATTAATAATAGTAGTTCAAAACACAAACTTATTCTTTTTAACAAAAACTTATATTCAAACGAACGAAATTATTATTTAGATACGAGTCCAACTGCAAGCTTTTATCCTTTTCCAATTTATACAACTATACTGAAAGATACATTTAATATAACAACGTTAAAAACAAATATTGGCTTTTGTTTGAAAAATCCAAATTCGCAATTTGAAATTTCTGCCGAACAAAGCAATAGCAAAGTTATACATAACAAGTTGGATACTGTTTTTAATCAAACATTATTGATGCTAAATTATGATTTTTCAGTTTTAAAATCTTTTTTGTTTAAGATAAACTTTAATTATGGATTAAATGGTTATTATTATGATGATTACATTGCAAATATAAGTTTGTCGAATAAGAAAAAAGGCAAAGTTAATTTTGATTTATCAGCTGGGAGAAAAAAAATTCATCAAAACTTTTTTAATTCTTATTATTCCTCTCCAGTCTTTAATTGGAGTTATCAGTTTAATTCGCAAAACAGTTTGTTTAGCAAATCAATCTTAGATATTTATAAGTTTAAATTTGTATTTGAAAGCCAAAGTATACATTATTATGTCTACTACGATAAATTTATGCGACCAAAAGAATATAATCATATAAAAGTCTATACTTTGCAGTTGAATAGGGAATTTGTAATAAGAAGAATATCTTTAGATATGAATAATTTAGTTCAACAGTCCTCAAATCCTAATATTGTTTCATTGCCTTTGTATTTGCTTAACTATAAATTATCTTATTCTTTCCGTTTGCTAAAAGGCTTATTGAACAATAAATTTGGAGTTGAAGCAACTTATTTTGCCAAATTCAAGCCAAATGCATACATGCCTTATACCGGAATATATTATCTTCAAGATCAAAAGGAATATGGAAATTACCCTTATATCGACATTTTTGCCACTACAACATTTAAACAGGCCCAGTTTTTTATAAAATTACAACATGTAAATGCGGGCTTAAATGGACAGGAATATATAAATACACCAAATTACCCTTATCCAGGACGTACATTTAGATTTGGAATTTTATGGAAAATATGGGGATAAATGCTGATATTGCAAAAAAATAAAAAAAAAGATGGAATTTATATTCAAGAAAATCAAGTAATTAAAAAATATTTTCAATTATTTTCAAAAAACATTTGCAGGATAAAAAAAAGATAGTACCTTTGCACTCCCGATTGAGAAAAAGGGGAAAGTTGATTGAAAGGGAAAAAAA
>JBAXGW010000089.1:0-14226 GCA_037139195.1 Bacteroidota bacterium | reverse complement strand
CCGCTGCAAATACTTTGATTGGAGCCAGCTTCAGCTATTGGCAGGGCATTTACAAATATTACCACATTATCACTTGCGGTGCAGCCATTACTTGTTACTGTTACAGTGTAGGTTGTTTGTGTGGTAGGAGTTACACTTATGTTTGCATTAGTTGAACCCGTATTCCATAAATAGGTTCCACCTCCAGTTGCTGTTAAACTTGCACTTGTGCCGCTACATATAGTCTGATTATTGCCAGCTTCAGCTATTGGCATTGTATTTACAAATACTACTACATTATCGCTTGCTGTGCAACCATTATTTGTAACGGCTACAGTATAAGTCGTTTGTGTGGTTGGCGAAACACTAATAATCGCATTAGATGAACCTATGTCCCATTGATATGTTCCTCCTCCAGTAGCTGTTAAACTTGCACTTGAACCGCTGCAAATACTTTGATTGGAGCCAGCTTCAGCTATTGGCAGGGCATTTACAAATATTACCACATTATCACTTGCGGTGCAGCCATTACTTGTTACTGTTACAGTGTAGGTTGTTTGTGTGGTAGGAGTTACACTTATGTTTGCATTAGTTGAACCCGTATTCCATAAATAGGTTCCACCTCCAGTTGCTGTTAAACTTGCACTTGTGCCGCTACATATAGTCTGATTATTGCCAGCTTCAGCTATTGGAGAAGGATTTACAGTAATAATTACTGAAGAACTAGCTGTACAGCCATTCATATCAGTTCCAACTAATATATATGTTGTGGTTGCTGTAGGCGTAACAACAGGAGAAAGAGTATTATTTACATTTATTGGAGTCCAATTATATGTATATGTTACTGGAGTAGGATTGCTAAAAGTAATAGTCCAATCCAAAAGAGTTCCTGTATCACCAGTGTATGAATCGCCTACTAACAATGACCAAGTTCCATTTGGAGTTGCGCAAGCAGCTAGGGTTGCCCAAACACTGGCACCATCATACGGGACATAAGTTCCTGAAAATGGAGCACTTCCACTAGAAATGTCGCTTGTAGAAGAAGAAGCAAAACACGTATTGGTATAGTTATCGCCACCTCCACCATTGCTCTTTATTAGCTTTATAAGCGTACCGCAAGGACTTTTTAAATATACAATTAAATCCGAATCCCAAGTATGGTTAATATTTAAACAAATGCTACTGATACCCCAACCAGGATTTATACCAGAAGCTACAATACTAGATGTAACAAATGCACCAGCAGCCCCGTCCCATGAAGAGGAAACACCTCCATCATTAATTGGATAATCGGTAAGATTAGAAAAAGGGAATGCTTGATTGATTGTTGGAGGATTTGGTGTAATAGTTCCATTTAACGTTATTGAGCTTCCTTCGCAAATACTCGTTGGTGGAGTAGTAATAGCTACAGTTGGTCCAGACACAGTAACTGTTGAAGTGATAGTAGAAGTAAGACCTCCGCTATTAACAATTGTTTGATTTACAGTATAGGTGCCAGGCAAAGTATAAACATGAGTTGGATTTTTAAAACTTGCACCAATTCCAGGTCCTAGAATTGTACCATCACCAAAATCCCATTTATAAGAAGTAATAGCTAAACCACTAATACTTAAATCCGTGAAGGACATACTTTGCCCAACACAAGCCTGAGTAGCAATAAAGTCGGCAACAATATTTAAACAAACCGTTTGTATATTAGAATAACCACCAGTTGAACCACTCACACCCCAATAAACTAAAGGATTACCACCAAAAACGGTATTAATAATGTCTCCCGTATAAGTAAGAATTAAAACACCATCAAACCAAACTTGAATTGTTCCATTTGGAGAGCCAGGTGTCCATTTAAATCTGAAAGTATGATTATTACCATCTTCAATATTAGCAGGAAAACCAGTAGTTCCAGCAACAGAAATCAACTCATTACTTGTTCCATGCTCTACATCTCCATTCTTATGCAATGAAATATGATCATTTGATGGATCGCCAACTTCTGTATTTTGGTAGTCGTCCATTACAACACCAATTGAAGGAGTAACACCAGCATAACCAACGCCGCTTCCATCAGAAAAAACACCAGAACTAATTGGTTGAAGTACAAACGACATGCCATCAGCTCCGCCATCATTATTTCCAAAATTCAAAGTTAAAGTAATGTCGAAAGGTTCGTTTAGGTCAATTTTACTAGTATTCCAAACAGCTCCCGACTGCGAATTGCCATCAGTAAGCTCATAACAACTACCACTGGCAGAAGTTGCGTCGCCCGAAATATTGTATTGAGCTTTTAATTCATTTTCACTTAGAGTAATTATTATAAAAACAACGAAAGGGAAAATTGCTTTACTCCTAAGCTTCTTAAAATTTGATAAAATATTTTTAAGTATAAAAGTTATCATAAGTTTTGTTTTGGGTTCTTATTAATTTTCATTAATTATTAAAATATTTGATTTTTCAATTTCAATATCAACTTCTGACATCTCTTCAATAGTTTCTATTTCTTGCAAATTTTCGATTTGCTCAATAAGAAAAAAATAAAACATAAATGAGATAGTTTTTACTGAATAAATAATGAGGAAATTTAAAATCAAGTTTAAAAACGTGTATTGCATTATGAAAAGCATTATTTGATGTTCGAATGAAATCAATATGTTTATGCTTTGTAATTTGCTTTGAAATGCAATAGTTTATTCTGCATATACTTTTACTAAGTATTGCAATGTAATTACGAATTTTGTTTTTTATTTTTTTCATGTTAGACAAGTTTAAATTGTCCTTGAAATCATAAAATACACTAAATCGTTTTAGTTTTTTTGACTAAAAAAAAGGTGGATAGGGATAGGGTATAAACTTGCTTTAACTTTTTGGGGTTTTTAAAATCTTTTTCATAAGTGGTGGCTTTTAATAATTATTTAATTCTCTCGCAACAAAGAAAAAATAAAATTTTCACAAAATCAAGTTTTTTGAAAATTATTTTTAACATTTATTAACATATTGTATTTTCAGGCATATTTTCTAACTGATTTACAGATTGTTAAAAATATACATTAAAACTATGTTTAATTCATTTTAATTTTTTTTAATAGCCAATAAAATAATTTGTAACCTAAGCAAGTTTTTGTATTATTACATCATGGAATAATAAGCAAATACAATGAAAATTAAAATCCTATTTATACTGCTTCTAGTATTTTTTGAAATTCATAATAGCTGTGCTCAAAACACTAAAAATATTAAATGTTTTAATTTTGATGAAGCACAAGAATCTCCGGACTCTATTACATGTTTAAGTATTGATTTTACTTTTGATTCTATCAAATTGGTAGTTTCAAAAATAAACCAATTCAAAAATCTAACTCGAATAGAGATTCAAGATATGAGTAAGTGCGATTTGCCAATTTTAAATCAATTAAAAAATATAAGCTCATTAACAATATCAAATTCAGAAGAAATAAGCATAACTGAAATTGTAAACGGCATAAAAAACGATAGTTCCTTAGTTGAATTAATTTTAGATGCCAATGAAATCAAACAAATACCAAAATGCTTTGAAAATTTGAGTTTTCTTCAACGAGTTATAATAACCAATAATGAAGAATTAGACTTATATGATGCAGTTTCGGTATTTTCTAAAATGTCAAACCTTAAATACCTAGGGCTTCCAATAAATGAAATAATGGATTTGCCAAAAAACATAGGCAAATTAAATCAGGTAGAAGTTTTGGATATAAGCAATAACTACCTATTAGGACTTCCATCGGGCATGAAAAACATGAATAAATTAGATACCTTATATACTGAAGGCAACGTGTTTGTATCACCTAGCGACGACCTCAACAAATTAAAATCACTAAATATAAAATATATTAGTGTGGATGAATCAACAGATTCGGAGGCATTAGATAAATTATATGAGATATTTCCAAATTCTAAAATTGAAATTAAAAAAGAAAAAGAACAAACTGCAAAATTGCCACAAGTACTTCCTGATTCAGCAGTTTTTTCGATAAAAAACGAATTAAAAGATAGTACTGAAAGTCCTAATATCGACTATGGTCAGTTTAAAATGGAGAATACAAATGTTTTCATTTATTCTGACGCTTATGCTCGATATGCAAGTTTCTATGAAAGAGACCGTGTGCCAGCTACTTTTGACACATTGCTATTCGACCAACGCTTTGAATCACTTAACTATACAAATAATTTCAGAACACAGCCTAATATTAATTCAGGTATTCGCCTTTTAAAGTTACGACGTACCAAAAAAAATATTTACTTCACATTTTGTTATAATCCTGACATGTATTATATAGCTAAATCATATAAGGAATTAACTGCTTATATTACTGTAAAGTGGGTTTATAAAGGCTCGCTTAAAAAAAGAGAATTCCGAAGAAAGTATTTAACCACAAGATATCGTTCAAAATATTGGCGCGATGTAAAAATAGAAGCCAGCGAAGACTTTAAAGATTTTCAAATAATATTAAAAGGTGAAAAAAAGTTTGATACTATTGTTTGTTACCCATTTCTATCAAGCAGCCCAGAAGAAGATGCTGGCTCTGTAAAATTGCAAAAAGCACTTTTAAAAAGATATTTCAAATACATGAATTTAAGAACAAAACGAGCAAACTATAATAATTCGATGATTCTTGGCTCTTATAAACTATATAAAGATGCAATTGAAAAAACTAGAAACGCAAAATGGATATCGTTTCAAAAATTATATATGTCGCCAATAGAGCAAAAAATGACTTACAAAGAATGGATGGAATACTATGATAAAATAATGCAAGACGAAGGAAGCGCTGTGAAAAATTCTGAATTAACAATGGGTACAACAATTAGAGCTCTTGAAGTAAACAACTATGTAAAAACAAGCAGTTCGAGTTTAATTAACGACACCATACAATTAGTTTCACTATCGACAAAATTTTCTTCTGATAATAAAAAAGTATTATCAATAAAAACAATTACAATTATTGACAAAACAACAAATAGCTATTACACCTTAGATGGAACAATGGGCAATAAGCCTGTAGCACTTATTTTACCAAAAAACAATGAATTAGGGATAGTTTTAGAATCGCTTATTGGCGAAATTGCAGTGATTGACAATGCTGAAATACAATCTAAAATGAATTTCAACGAAACGGTATCGTTAAAAGCTACCATGCTAAATTCAAAAATTGGCACAGTAAGTCAAATATTTAATATGCTAAATCTGTAACTTTTAATAAAAGTACGCATTATTCTTAAAAATACAGCTATGATAAATACAGATGCTCCTTTTTATCAAACAGAAACACAAATATCAGAAGACTGGGAAAATGTGTTAGCCGCAAAGCAAGACATTAAAAATTTCTCCCTTATTTATGATAAATACTATGTTTCGGTTTTCAGATTTGTTTATCAAAGAACTGATTCGAGTGATGATGCTGCAGACATTACTTCGTTGGTTTTTCTTAAAGCAATGCAAAGTATTCAAAAGTTTGTTTTTAAAGGCGTTCCCTTTGCTTCTATTCTTTTCCGAATAGCATTTAACGAAATAAATCAACATTTTAGGAAAGTTCAAAAAGACCGAAATTTCTACCTCAACTTCGAAAGTCAAAACGAATTAATGGACGAAATTAAAAGCCACGATTCTGAAGACAAGGAATCGAGCGTAAAAAAGCTTCTTGAATACCTTAACCCTTCAGATCTGGAACTAATAGAAATGCGATATTTTGAAAAACGTTCCTTCAAAGAAATTGCTGAAATTACCGATTTAACAGAAAACAATGCCAAAGTTAAAGTGCACCGAATACTTGGCAAACTTAAACAAACAGCTGAAAAATACAATCTAGCCGAAATTTTGATAACCCTTTTTGCAATTTCGACTTTCATTTTTTAAACCTCAGCTAAAAACCTTCTTTTAACCTTTTAATTTGAAAAGCCATGCAAAAAATAAATATAAAAACACCAAAACCAGAATTATCAGAACAACAGATACTTTCAACAAAACAGCCTTTCAATAATTTGCTTAGCAGCTTCAACGCTATGTCGAAATTTAGTTTACTATCAAAAGGCTGGCTGTACGGATTATCTGGAGCAGTAATTACTTCAATTGTAGTTGTATTAGCAGTTTATAACTCCAAAAACACTAAACCTGATCCTAATACGGTTCAAACAAGTGAAAAAGCAGATAGTGTTAAGATGCATGATTTTGTTTATGAACCATTTGAAGAAATTGGAATTGATTATCAAGTGGCAGAAATAACAAGCAACGAAGCACAAAAAATCGAAACAAATACCGGAACAAAAATCAATATTCCAGCAAATTCATTTGTAGATAAAAATAATAATCCAGTTTCGGCTCCATTAAAGCTTCTATACCGTGAGTTTCATAATCCAGTAGACATTTTCCTTAGTGGTATTCCTATGAATTACGATTCGGCAGGAACCAGATATTGCTTTGAATCGGCAGGAATGATAGATGTTAGAGCAATGAAAGGAAATGACACCCTGTATCTAGCAAAAAACAAATCGATTAATGTTGATTTAATCTCAAACAATAAAGACCAAAAATTTAATTTGTATTATTTAGATACGGTTAAAAACAATTGGTCGTACATGGGAAAAGACAAGATTTCGCCAATGGCAATATCTAAAGCTATTAAAAAAACAAAAGCTAATTCAGATTCATTAATACTAACAGCACAAGCAGAATACGTAAAACCAGTAATAACAACGAAAAATAAAATAGTTTTTAAGGTAGATTTTGAGTCAAAAGATTTTCCCGAATTAAGTATTTATAAGAATATTTTGTTCGAAGTAAACGAAAACAAAACTAAGTTCAATAAGGCTTGGTATCAAATAAACTGGGCTAAAATCAGTTTAAAACGTATCAATGCAAATAATGAATATCAAGTAACACTTTCGAAAAGAGATTCAACAGTGAACCTAATCACTAAAGCCGCTTTTGCAGAAAAAGAATACCAAAGTGCTATAACTGCTTACAATGAAGCAAACAAGAAAAAAGCTCAAGCAACAAGCAAGGTGGCTAGTGTTTCAGCTACTTATTTGAGTGATGAATTTGCAAATTCAAATTTAATCAACAACAATACCTTTTATCGCAATTTTTCGATGAATGCGCTTGGCACATGGAATTGCGATGTACCAATGCCAATTCAACAATTTGCTATTGTAAACAACCCATCTTTTAAAGATATAAAAACAGGCGCCGAGCTAAAATTAAAACGAGTGTACATTGCTACCTTAGATGCAAATAGCGTAATTGAATATTCACCTTTAAGAATTGGATACAGCACTAAGCTCAAAAACATTTGCTTTGGCATAACTTACGATGAGAAAATATATATTATTTCTCCTGAAACTTTTAAATCGACCATTGGAATAGCAAAATCTACATTCAAAGGAGACGTTTTAGAGCCAATAGAAGGTGTAAGAGCATTGAAAAAATTGATTCAAATTTAAATTGGGAAGAATTAGGACAAAAGAAGCCGCCTTAAAAGCTTCTTTTGTTCTTTCAAAGTGTTTTAAAAGTTGGAAGTTCGAGGTTACGAAGCTTTTGATATTTGGGAGTTTATTGATGTAAATGACGACCAAAACGATGAACTAAGCTGAGCAGACTCATTTGCTTGCGAATAAATTACGACTTTTTTGACCCCAACTTTTTTATATTATTAACACATAACAATCAGCAGCACAATAGAAATTACATAACTGCTTAAATTTTAAAACTAAATCATAATAAGAAGAGTTCAGTGAATTTTTCTAAATAAAATTCTATATCAAGTTATGTTTTATTGCAAACTTTATCAAACCAGCAACATTGTGAATACTTAGCTTCCTCATTAAATTTGTTCTATGTGTATCTACTGTTCTAATGCTAATGTATAATTTTTTTGAAATTTCAGCATTTGTTAATCCCTGTGCAATTGATATGAGGATTTGAATCTCCCTGTCTGTTAGTACTTTTAAATCTTCGGAATTATTTGTTGACCCTGATAATATTTGCTCTGTAGAAGGCTTTACAATCATAATAGGAATTTCGGAACTAAAAAAAGTTTTATTTTCGCTTACACTAATTATAGCCTCAATTAATTCTTCTTTATCTGTATTTTTAAGCACATAACCCGAAGCTCCTGCCTTTATAAGCTCACTAAATAGACTTTTGTCGTTAAACATAGTCAAAATTATGATTTTAATAGTCGGATAGTTTTTTACAATTTGTATTGTAGCATCTCTACCATTCATTATGGGCATATCAACATCCATCAATATTACATCGATATCAATGCGCGAGGCAAGATCTATTGCCTCTCTCCCATTTTTTGCTTCCCCAACTATTTCGATAAAATCTTCAGTACTTAACAATGATTTCAATCCATCAATTATTATTTGATGATCGTCTACGATTAATAATTTAATTTTATTCATAACTAATTATTCATTTATAATTATTGGAATGCGTATTGTAACTATAGTGCCATTCCCAGGACTAGGTTCAATAGAGAAATTTCCATTTAACGAACTAACGCGAGACAATATATTTAATAAGCCAATCCCATCTTTTACTTTCATTTTATCATAACCAACGCCATTATCTTCAACAATTAAAACAAGTGCAGCATTATTTTTTAACAACTGAATTGAAACAAAGCTTGCAGAAGCATGCTTAATCACATTATTAATAATTTCTTGGATTATTCGGTATAGCTGAAACTCAATAAACTCTGGAAGTTTTGGAATATTATGAAGATCAAAACTGAACATAATGCCCGCGGGCTTAAGAACATTTCCGAGCAACTCTTCAACAGCATTCGCTATTCCAGAATTAGTCAATGATTTTGGAATCATTTGATGTGAAACAACCCTAACTTCCGTGCAAGCTTCATCTATCAACTTAATAGTATTTAAATAGGCGTCTCTTTCTTTTTGAGAAATGTCATCAAATTGGGGTCTAAAACTGCTTAAATTAATCTTTACGCCAGCTAATAATTGCCCTACTCCGTCATGTAATTCCCTTGCAATTCTGACTCTTTCGCGCTCTTGCGACTCGCTAATCGCAATTAGTCCTTTATTTTGCTGGTCTAATAATTCTTTATTAAAATTCTCTTTTTGTTTTGCTCTTATTAAAAAATAAAAAACAATAAACAAAACAATAATAAATAAAGATAATCCAATTAAGCTATAAACCTTTGCATTTTGCTGTTTTATCTCATATTTTTTAATTTCATTTTCCCTTTTAAGCAAATCTATTTCTTTGGCGTGTTTTTCAATTTGATACTTTGCAGTGGTCTCAGCAATCGTTTTAGCTTTTATTTGATTAAAAGTACTATCATTTGCAGATAAATAGAGTTCTCCATATTGGAACGCTTTTTTATATTCGCCCAGCCCAAAATATGTTTCTTTTAAAACATTGTATATTGTATATTCTTTTAATTGAGCCCCCAAACTCTTATTTTGGGTTAAACTCTTGAGACCAAAGGTCAGTGCCTTCTTATAATCTTTCTTCTTATTATATATATCGGCAATATTACAATTGATTAAAGATATTCCGTATTTATTATCAAAAGCAATATTTTGCATTAATGCGATTGTGAAGCTTTCAAGTGCTTTGTTATAGTTTTGTTGATTTTTATATATAGCTCCAATATTATAATAACTAACACTCGATGCCTGTTTATAATTAATAGTCGAGCTAATTGCAAGAGATTTTTCATACCAGATAATTGCTTTTCTTATTTCTCCTCTTTTAGAAAAAGCACTGGCAATACTATTATAGCATTCGCTTATTTTTTGCAAATTGTTAAGCTTTTTATATATAGAATACGATTTAACAAAGCAATTAAGTCCATTTGAATAATCATCTTGCTTAAAAAACAAGGCTCCTAAATTTGAGTATACAAGAGCAATACTAGAATTATCTTTTTTCCCTTCTAATAGTTTAATCGACTTATACAAATAATAATATGCATTGGAATATTCCCCTTTGCAAATATAGGCTATACCAATATTATAATATAATTTCTGCAACTCCTTTTGCATTATTGGATTTAAACCTAAATAATCAAATAATTTTATCGCACTCTTAAAATAAGTAATAGATTTGTTATAATTGCTTTCGCTGGCATAACAATTTCCTATTAAATTAAGACACGACGTAATATTTATATAAAGGGAAGTTTTATCGAATAATTTATAGTTTGATTTTATGCTCTCTAGCACTCTTTCATAATAAATTTGAGCAATTATGAAATCACCTAGCTTAAAAAACAAATTTCCTAATCTAGAATATGTGGCAATCAATCCTTTTGTTCCAACAATTGAAATATAGTGAGTTTTATTTTTTGATAAAAGTTGATATTCGCAGACAGCCTTTTTAAAACTAATTATTGAAGCAACTATTTGATTTTTTTCACTTTGAAATACTCCTATAGAATAATTAGAATCGGCTGCTGTTGAATAAGCACAGATAGATCTATTTATCAAAAGATGAAAATTTGCAGCATCAATAGTATCTGTTTTGCAAATACATTTAGATATTTTAAGATTCGCCTTTTCTCTTATAATTATTGTATCATTCGCAGTACAAAAAACAGTGTTTTTGCATACAAACATAGAAATAAAAACATAAAAAACTATTACTAAAAATACTTTCATAATATTAATAGCTATTTTTTAAAACGTTACTTTCTATAGGAATTCGTATTGAGACAATTGTCCCTCGAATTGGACTTGGTTCAATACTAAAATTGCCATTGAGAGAATTAATGCGGGATGCAATATTTAAAAGTCCTTTCCCTTCATTTAATACATGCTTATTATAACCTATACCATCATCCTCAATTATTATTATTAAAATATTCTTGTTTAAGTACATTTGAAATGTTACTATGGAAGCTGAGGCATGTTGAGTAACATTATTCAACAGCTCCTGAGCAACTCTATATACAAGAAATTCGATATTTTCAGGTAATTTTTCAACATTTCTAACTTCCAAGCTATAATTTATTCCTTTAGGATAAAGCATATTTGATAAAAGTTCATCTATTGCAGTAACAATCCCAGCATTTATTAATGATTTTGGCATCATATTATGTGAAACAGCCCGTACTTCAGTGCAAGCTTTATCCAATAATATCATCGTTTTCTCATATTGGACTCTCGTTTCTGGATTTGCTTCATCAAAAACTGATTTTATAATGCTTAGGTTTATTTTTACGGCCGCCAAAATTTGACCTAAGCCATCATGAATGTCTCTGGCAATATTTATTCTTTCGCGTTCTTGTGTCTCGCTAATAGCATTTAGTCCTTTTTTTTGTTGTAACAATAATAAACTATTTAAGTTTTGAGTTTGCTTACTTCTCACCAAATTATACAATATGCTAATAAGTATTACGAGGAACAACGAGAGAACAATAATTCCATATAACTTGTTATTTCCCATTTCAATTTCATATTTTTTAATTCTATTTTCATTTCTCAGAATATCTAATTCTTTTTCATTTTTTTCTGCTTCAAACCTTTCATTCACACTTGAAACGACAGATGCTCTGATATTATTTAAAACACTATCTTTCGCTTTCAAATATAAATTCGAATATTCCACTGCTTTTTTAAATTGGCCCAGTGCTGAATAGGTGTTTTTAAGAACGCTATAAATAGTATTTTCCTTCACCTGAACACCAATTTCTTTTGCAATTTGCAATCCTTTCAATCCAAATAACAGGGCATTTTTATAATTCTTGACATAAAAAAACACTTCAGCCATGTTATTGTTTACCGATGACATGCTGTATTTATCATTTAATTGAACGCTTTGCGCTAATGCTTTTCTGTAGTAAAACAATGATTCTTCATATCTGTTTTTATTCTTGTATATTGAACCAATTATACTGTAGGTAATGGCAGAATTTTTTAACAAATATTTTTTTTCTTTAATTTTAAGGCCCAATTCCAACGATTTATAGCACCAACCTAATGCTTTATTATATTCTTTCTGAGCTAAAAACAATGAGGCTACATTGTTGTAGGCAGAACACAACTTGTTTGTATCTTTTAATTCTTCAAAAATTTTATATGATAAAACATTAAAATACAACGACTTTTTATAGTCCTCTTGCTCAAAATGATAAGCACTTAAATTGCCATAAATAGATGCAATTCCCGCCCTATCATTTCTTTTCTCTTTTATTTTAAGCGATTTGAAAAAATAATCAATAGCTTTAGGGTAATTTCCAGTATAAATATGCAATACACCAATATTATTATAACATTTGCCTAGTTTATCGTTAATACTATTTGTTTTATTAAACGACTCATACAATCTAACAGCCTTATAAAAGTATTCCATGGCATTATTGTATTCATTTTTAAACACGTAACAGCCTGCTATTAAATTCAAACACTCAGCAACTTCTAAATTTAAATATTGCCTGTCTAAAGTTTTATAATTTAATTCAAGTATTTTTAATGCCTTATTATAATTATAAATTGCATTATCAAAGTTTCCTATTTTACTATATATTTTTCCAATGCTATCGTAACAATTTACAAGTCCTTTTTTACCAATAGAGGATACAAATTTATCTGGATGTTTAATTATATTTAAATATTCGGAAGATGCACTCTCAAAATATTTAAGAGCTTGATTAAACTCCATTTTTTTTAACGCTATTGAAGCATTATAGAAATAATTTCTGGCAAGTCCAATTGTATTGAATTTATAATAAGTATATGCAAGGTATTGCAAGTTAGACTTTTGAGATGCATTTTCTGTTTGTGTCTTATTATTTTGAGGTTGAATTGTTTTTATCAAATCATCAGCCTGCACTTTCAATGAAATACAAATAATTAAACACAAGGCAAAGACAATTCGCATTTTATAAAGGATTGATACTCAAAAATAATAAAAATTATTCAAATCATTTCAAAATTTATAAAGATATAATCAAGGCGAAATTCTTTAAGCAGCCCAACTTTGCCACTTTACAAATAAAATTGACTCAACTAACCCACAATTCAGCATTTTTTAATGCTGCTAAAATGAAATTTATTCTGAAAGTCTATTTCCCTAATAAACTATAATCTTTTCGAACTGGGTTAAATTTTCAGCAGAAATTTTAACATAATACAAACCTCTTGCCCAGCTACTTATACTATACTCAAGCAACCCCGATGCTAATTCCGACTCCTTATATTTTTCGTTTATAATAAGTCGTCCTTGCTCATCATAAATTTGCAAATTTAGGACCTTTAATTGTCTATTTATCACTATTTTTAGTAGATCATGAAGTGGATTAGGGAATATTAATACGGGATTTGTATTTAAATCTATTGAACATTTTGTAAAAATTGGGTCATAAATTGTTGAACTGCCATCATTATCAAATTCAGTTAAACGATAATAAACTATTCTTTCGTTTAAATTATTAGTATTGAAAACGTAACTACTAAGATTATTTGAATTGCCTTTTGCGGTTATTGTTCCTAATTTAGACCAATTTAACAAATTCAAACTCGTCTCAATTAAAAAATAGCTACTATTAGTTTCCGAGGCAGTTGTCCATTCTAGCAATACAAAAGTATCCTGACAAATTCCTTTGAAATTAATAAGTTCAACGGGTAAAGCATGACTATATTCATCAGCGCCCATATCTGGTTTAGTCAAACTTCTAGTTTCATCATCGTGATCTTTGGCAACACTTGCCAATGGAGTTCCATCAATAAGTCCATCAGTAGATGGAGTAATGTTTAGATTTGTAGATGAAATAAAAGCAGGACTCACATTTTTTGAATTTATATCCTGACCAGTTCCAGTTTGCCAATTAGATAAAACCTGTCTATTTGAACCACCAATATATCCTAAATTAGTGGCTGATGTATAATAATCATTATAATCAATAGCAGAAAACACATTGGAGTTTGCGTTACTTAAAACAGCATAACGCTGATCTCCAATAGTTGCAGAGATATTAAAAATATTATTTCTTACGTCTATGCCTCCAACCGTAGAAACATTTGAGTGTATATAAAAACAAGCAGGATAGCCATTATTAGATTGATTTGCAGCTAATGAAATAGTATTATGATAGATTTTATATCCTCCTCCAGAATAAATAAAAATTCCATAACCATTCCAATAATTCCCAGCATAATCAACATCACCCATGCCTGTTATATTATAAATTATATTAACTGGGTATCCCCTTAGCTCATCTTAAAAAATGCCTATCTTTAGGGGAT
>JBAXGW010000088.1:0-14366 GCA_037139195.1 Bacteroidota bacterium | reverse complement strand
AATATTTTCAATTAAAATAGATGAAATTTGAAATTAAATTGTATTTTTGAAAAATAATTTTCCAAAAATGCCTAATGGTTCTTGGTGTTTTTGATGAAATTATAGAAAAATGAATTTTTAGAACCCACCTAAAATCACTATATAATTATGATGGCTTTACAGATGGACAAGAGATATTTTTAATTGCAAATTTATTCTATTCTATGTATATCTCTCGATATTTACCTCCAATAAAACAATCCTACATTAAAAATAATGATTTTGACATAATTGATTTTTTATCAAAAGTAGATATATTAAACAAAGAACTGTTTGACATGTATAATCTTTTATCCCTTCCTCCTTCCTAACTGTATAAAAATCGACCTGTAAACTACAATTGCAGAAATGCAACCTTTAACGGCGTAGTGTATTTGTTTTTGTTTTCGTATATTACTTTTAATCATAGCAAACTCCATTTGAATGGAATGCGTTTTATTAGTTAAGCTATTTGTAAACGATTCTAATAAAACCAGTATACCTCTTTCAATTCCACTCAATCCCCGTAGGCATTTTGTCGCCTGAATTTATTGGGTATTGGGTGCAGCCTATAAACAATGTATCCCAAGCATCGGTAATATGAGTTTTTTGCTCGTCGGGTTGCTCTGTGGTATCGGCTTTTTTTTCGGCCGATTTGTCTTTTTCAAAACCATTACGCCCAATCTTTATGCCTGTTTGCTCCATGGCAAGCAACAAATATTCGTTATTATCTTGGTTAAATGTTGGAAATAGATAATTCTCATCGCCCTTCAGTGCCAAATCAATATATATGTGCTTTAAATTATGCCTCATTGGGTTGCCTATATAAATTTCATATACACTCCACCCCCTTTTTCGCAGTGTTGATATTACAATATCTGCAAATGTTTCTGAGCCTGCTGCATCTTCGGCAATGGCGGTAGAATCGTAATAATACACCACTTCTCGCTTTGCAAAATCATGATAATAATCAGCCCATTCGTGCATCAACTCCTTGATTTTTCGGGGTGTTTTAACAAAAAACGAGGATAAAGTGCGAAGCTCTCGCCCAATCTTTTGGGCTGTTACCATAGTATTAATGCTGGCATTATAATCGTTGGCTATTATCAATGGCTGTGTTTGCAATATGTCGCCATCTTTTTTACAGGTATTTTTCTGAGCCTCTCCTGTATCGTAATTCAAATTTTCGAAATGCGAATTATTAAACGCTGTATAATAATGTATCTTTTCGTTAAGAGCTGAATAAAATCCATTATCTATTTTTCGCATACGGATATTTAAAACCGCCGTTTGAAATATTAGCGGAGGCAAATCTCGTTTTAATTGCTTTATAAAATCTTCGCCTAATATTTCAATATTATCAAATGCATCGTACTCAGCATAAAACAGGGCTTTAGAACGCCAAAACTGCAATTCTTTTCTAAGCTTATTGATATAATAGCTAATATTTTTGACTTTTGTTGAGTCCTTTTCTTCTGCCAATGTTTTTTCAGCATTCTTTATTTTAGCATAGGTATCTCTTATCAAATCAATAAGATCGGAATCCATTTCCTTTTCTTTATTCAAAATCCAATCGCCTATTTTGTTTGTTGGCATATCGCTAGTATATAGCGAGCCGTGATGCCAGGGACAATCGCCGAAATATTGCTTATTACCGCGATTTGCAGGAAGAACTTCGTTAACGATTTTTTGATAGTCTAAAAACTTCGCCTCAAACCCCATAACATAATCCAACGACATGGAATTTGCCGACATGGGTCGATCGAAGCTGATTAAGTGCTGTATAGATCCGTTATACCACGAAATTACATAATCGTAGTTGAACGGTGCAATATAAGCACTTTTGAAATTCATCATTTTAGCTGGCTTATGCCCTACTACATAATGCACATTTCGCTTATAGCCCAATCTGTCGAGTGCGTGAAATATTGCTGGCAATGTATTTCGCAAAAGCTTTCCGTAGGTTGGCGATAATAATGCACCCGAACTACGAGGCATTTCGTGAACATTGCGAATTAAACGTGGAGCATCTATGCCCTCCGATTTTCCAAATCCACGAGCGGCAACAATAACTTCATCTTTGGCGGCAATTGTCATAGCTTCTAATTGCTTACGATTGAAATATTTATATATTTTAATGCTGTCCATTATTCGGCAATAATTTCAGCATCTTCAATATGCGACAAATCTGCTTTGTATTTATTTCTTAATTTGGCTCGCTTTTCTTCAAGATTCGGAATTTTCAATCGTTCATCTAAAACCGATATATCGGCTGATGGTTCAAACGATGGAGGAATAATTTGGTCGTAAGGAATTTCATCTTGCTCATTTTTATCCAGTTTAGTGTACTTTCCAAGCAAGTTGGCTGCCATTGCCATTCCTTTAACATCTTGTTGCACTTCTGCTATAACCCATATCTTTTTCGCCATTTCTATTAGCGTATATCGCTGCCATTCTTTGCTTGCATTTCGCACATTGCCCAATATCGATTTCAGTGCAAAAACAATATGATTTGCTTGAATGCGATTTAGGCTATAATGAACATTCAGAAACTCAATGATTTTATTATCCGACAACTCGGGTTTTTCGAGCCAATAGGTAAACGCTGCTCTATATTGTAAAATCTTTTCCTTTTCGTTGGGTGTAAGTTCTTGCGGTGTAGCATTGTCGGCTTCAAACTCATGAAACAATATGCGTTCTATTCTTGCTACCGTTAGAACTCCTCTACTCATTTATTTTCGTTTATTGTTAATGTGGTTAGATGTTTGAGCATAAGATCCTCAGCAGCTGGACTTCCTTTTAATGCTCGCTCTAAAGTTTTTCGTCTTAAATTATATTCCGAACTTACTTTACCTGCAACATACGCCTGATTAGCTTCTGAATTTGGATTTTTCAATTGGATTAAAAATACTTCGTCTTTTTCCATTAGCGTTGCAATTTCATTATAATGAAAAAACAATCCTGCTAATTCCTTTATTTTCAGAATATCTTCAGTGCTAATTGTCATTTTATTCTTTCCGATTGCTTCATTATTAGTTCCATTTCATTGTTCAAATAATTCATAGTGCTTTTGCATTGCAGATGACAGAAGAATTCTATCCGTTTTATTTTATTAAAATTAGAACTACTCAACAAAACAGAATCATCGAACATCACAATTTTAGCGTGATTTTCGTTGATGTAAATTTCATCGGCTATATTTTCGGCATATAGCAAAAGTTTGTATTTGTTCGACACTAAACTTTTATCGAAAATAAAAATCAACTTTTCAATTTTGCCTTCGCTCTTCAAATCGTCGATTACTCGTAACGACTGGTCGCTAATTGAGTAAGTTAAAATAACTAGGCATTTGCATGGGTTTATTGTTACTATATCTTCGATAAACTCGTGCAACGATTTCTCGCTCGAAATAGCAATATCTATATTGTTTTTATCTGACATTTACTTTCACATTATTTTCGCTTAAAAATATTTTGTATTCAGATAGTTTTGATACTTGTTTTGGGGCTTTCACTTTTCCATCATATCGCTGAACATAACGCTGAGCTGCAATAATCTTTTTAGCTATGTCGGCAACAGAATTTGCTGGCTGCTGATTTACTAGCACTTCATCATCTTTGCTTGCATACCATTTGTCAATAAGCAACCAATTAGCCTGGATCTTTACTTCCATCCCATCTAATTCTTTTCGGCATTCAGCCTTTTGGCTTTGGTCTTCCGAAACTCGCATTTTTGCATGCACCGATTTCATCACTCCATTTGTTTGGGTATTTTCATCGTAAATGGCTTTTAAATCATCGGGCAATTCATCATAATTGATATGTGGATTTTTAGTTATCTTAACTTTGCCACTGGTTTTTCGTGGCGTTTCATTTACTCCAATAACTGGCAATTGAGGTGTTTGACTTTTTTCAAAATGTTTTTGTTGATCCAATATTCGAAGTATCATCGACACTTTATTATGGAGCATATTTTTGTGACCCGAAGTTTGCTCTTTCAGTCCATTTTCAAAATAATTGTCTAATTTGTTTTCAATTCTAAATTGCTTGAAAACTTGATGCATTTCTGCATAATTCTTTGTGAAAAGAGCGTTTGCAATAAAATTTCTGGTCATAATACGATTAAATTAATAAGATTTTCGTGAATATATACGGCTGTTTGAACTGCTGAATTATGATATACAATAAGTCGGTAATTATTTGGAACAATAATATTTTCCCAGTGATACACATTACATTCAAAATCGTGAGCCACTATTATCAGTGCTTTATTGAACATGAAATTTACACAATCGGCTCTGCTATCTACATGACCGTCAACAAAACATAAATCGATAGATTGTGGATATTGAATATTTTTCCATGCTGCTGCACCCAATTCGCAAATAGGATTCCAATGGTCTTTTGCATCGAACAATAACTCTTTGCACAAATTCACAAACCAGTTTTCATCTTGCATCTCAACGCTCATCAGCTCACATTGCTTTAGCATAAAATACTTTGTCGAGAAATTTCCCATTCCAAATTCAACAACGTTTTTAATTGGGTATGCCTTGAATATTAAATTCAAAATTGGCAAATGTGAACCATAGCCGCTTCCATCATCTATAAGGTCTTCTATTTTCATAATTACAGGGTGTTTATTTTCCATTCAACCGAATTTACTAAGTTGGTTTGCACGGCATCGTTTTTATTACAAATATTATGAATTGAATAATTATCGTCGTGTTTTGTAGAAATACCAATCCATCGATTTGCTCGCGCTGGGTTCATCATCGGAATATTAAGTTCCTGAAGCCACATACTGAAGTAAATATCGGTCATATTTGTTTTCGGAAAAACTTCCAAATCCACTTGCGGAATTGTGCTAGTGTGAAAAGCCATTGCACCTGTTCCAATTTCATGAACCCATTCATCTTTTGCAAATCCCATTAGGCAACCTCTGAAAACCTTGCAATCGAAATAATAGCTTGTGCATTTTCTATCGTTAAATATTCTGCCATGAGCCGAAACAACCGCTTTTCTTTTGTATTTTTGAATAGTGGCAATCATTTTTTTTGTGTAATCGATTGGATAAAGAATTTTATCATCAACCGTGAATATATAAGCGTCTTTCCAATTTTCACAATTATAGAATTTACCAACATCACCCATATCGCCAATATGCTCAAAACCCAAATACGTGGTTATTTTTGGATGAATTAAAAATGCAGGCACTTCGCTAAAATGATTTAAATAAATATGCAATTCGTCGCATTGTGGCAAAATACGGACAACAGATTCTTTTAATGCCTCGATACGTGGAGGCATTGTTGCCATATTAAAAATAACTTTATCTTTCATTGCTGTAATTTTGGGTAAAGTTATCCCGACCGTTTGGGTTTAAAAAGGACATAAAAAAAGCCCTGAATTATCAGAGCTTCAATGCTATTTCCGTTTTGGAGTTTCTTTAACTTCAATTGGATTTTCATCGGGATAGTACTTCTTTCGCCCCTCCGATGTTAGTTCTACATATTTACAACCATTATTAAAAAGCTGTTCTAATTGTTTGTCGTTCAGATTGTCAATTGCAATGGTTTGAAATTGCCCATCTAATTTGGTATTTATTCGACCTGGGGCTGAAATATTACACCGATTAAAATATATCGCCATGGTATTATGAAACTCCGGGTAAAATTATTCCATCAAGAACAATATCGCCTTCGTAAATATATCCTGGCACAAAAGAATCGGTTTCAAATTCAACCTTTAAAGCCTTGGCATCGCTTGGTTTTTCGCCCTCCATCACAGTTGATTTAAAACGAGCAGGTCGCTGTTCTGTTCCATAAGCAATTCTTTCGCCATTGTCGTTTGTTAAAATAACTACACCATAGCTATTATTAAGCAACCTAGCATATCCGCGAACCTGTGCTCCCGTTCCCGAAATCATATAAACTCCTTTTGGTTTAAACGATTGCGAACCCACATATTCGCCCTGACTTTCGGAATTTGCACCCACTGTTGTTGGAATACAATCCATTTTAATAAATTGTTTTCCTAAGTTAAAACCATAACTACCAACTAGCTTTGCTAAATTCTCTATATTAGAATGGTCGGTAGATTCTGTTGGATAACTATTAATATGGCTTCTTAATCCCAAATACGCAATAGAGCCAAAGCCACCCATATTCTCTGTTCCTTCTTGAAATATCAAATTTGAAGGCTGTCCTAATTCTGCTAAATTTATCATGTGTTTTCTTTTTTTTTAATAACTACGAATTATAATCTCCACTCATTTCTATCCCCACATTGCTCTCATCATTAACCAAAATCTCTTTTGCGTGAATAGAACGAATTCTTGCACCTAAATCAAATTGGTTCCAAAACTGAACATAATTTGGGTCTTCATAAGGAGTTCGTACCTGAACAAATTGTTTGTCGGTAATTGTGTTCATTCCTAAATCAAAATTACCAGGCTTAGTATAGATTAATCGAGAACCGCTTCCTAATGCAATACTAGAGCGCAACGATAAATTGGGCGTATTTGTTGCACCACGCAAGTGATTCAAAAACACATCAAATTCAAATGACCCTTTGTATTTGATTTTATTTCCCAATGCATCCATAACATTAAACAATGCATTATCTGGTATTAAAAGGATTCCATTTTTACGCAATTGAGGATTTGCTGAACGTATAAAAGCAACAATTTTATCATACGCTTCAAAATCGTTTTCATCAGCAGGCGCAAGCAACTCGCCAGTTGCTCTGTAATTTCCTTTCGACAAAGAAATTTCACCCGAAGCAATTTCTAAGTCGAGTAATGGATTAAATCCTGTAAACATTCCTAGTGGCGATTGATTATTTGTATCTCGTTCCGAAAAAAACATTGCATCAATAATATCTTCGGCTACACTTCTAATCATACTTTCCAATACCAATTGCTCCATTGGATGTTTTTTTGTTTGATTATTAACCTTTTGAGCCAATGGATCGTTTGTTGCAACTAACTTTTCTTTGTAGTTCATGATATGGTCTTTAAGAACTGCAACGCATGTTTCCACTTGCAGCGTTCTTTCAGCAGCCTTACCAATTTCAGTTGTATAATTAATATTGTCGGCAATATAAGGCTTGGCTATTCCACCTTTTCGTTGAAACTGAACTAGCGTATCTTTATTTGCCACTTCTAGCAAATTTATTCCTAACTGATTGGTTACTTCTTCCATTACCATGAAAGGAAGTGTTTGCAATGTAGCCTCGTATTTCTTTGATGCTCTTTGCAGTTCGTCTATTGTGATAAGTCCCATTTTTTTATTTCCTTTCTTTAGTTGTTTTTACATTGATTTTTTTAGATGAAAAATTCTTTCAGAAATTGTCATTCCAGCTAAAATCTCTTGTTCGTCTTTTGCATCCACTTCAATAGCTTCTTTTGCAGAAACAACAACTGCTGTAATTGCACCAGGAAGCCCACTTAACTTGTCTTTTTCAACTTTCAAATTTTCTATTTCATTATTCTTTGCATTTATCGAACCCTGCAACTCTTCCACTTGCTTTATCGACTCCAGCAAATCAGCTTTTGCTTGTTTTACTTCAATTTCATTTGCCTCGAATTGACTTTGCAAGAGGCTTGATTTTTCTAAGGCTTTATCTCTTTCAGAAACAACAGCATCATAAATGGCTTGTTTTACGAACATAGTTTGTATTTTATTTTATAAGTGATTTGATAGTATTCTCTAGTGTATCTATTTCGTCAATCAATCCTATTTTCAGCGCTTCGGGAGCAAAAAACACACTTCCAGTTCCCCATGTTTTCCAATCAGATTTCATTTTACTGCCCCTATTTTCAGCCACATCGGCCAAAAACCTATCATTGAAAACATCCATACTTTTCTTTAGCAAGGAAGTATCACCGTTGATAGCATCGAAATATTCTTTGTTTTTTTCGTTCGACTTTGTAGCATAGACTTCAATCATTTTAATGCCCTCCTTTTCTAAAGCACCCCTATAATCGATAATTGTTGCATAAGTGCCAATACTTCCAACCCGAGCCATATCGGTATTTACAACAATATGATTGCACGCCGAAGCAATATAGTAAGCCGCACTAGCTGCTAAATCTTCAACAAATGCAATAACTGGTTTTTGAGTATTTTTTATGGTTTCGCACAAATGCCTTGCAGCATAGCCCTCGCCTCCACCCGATTCAATTTGAAGAATTATTGAATTGATATTTGGATTAGCATCGCAACGCTTAATTAAATCAGATTTTGTTTTCATTCCTGCGGGTCCGCATGATTGATCATTTTTTGTTATTGCTCCCGAAACAGCAATCAAAGCAACTGAATTTTCGGGAGCCATTTCTGGCGAAACTTCAAATCCCTGAGTCGAAAGTCGATGAACCACTCCACTCGATACACAGGCAAAATCTGCCATACGTTGCTTTGCTCTTTCTAGTTCCGAAGCTTCGGGGCGAATAGATTTTCCTTCGAGCATTGCTTTTACAATTAACAAATGACCATCTGCCATTTGTTTTTCAATTGCCCAAACTCCGTTTAATATTTCATTGATGATATTCATTTATTTTGCTTTGAATAATTTTCAAAGCAAAACTATGATTTACATTTGCAGCGAAGAAGTACAACGCTAAATAAGGAATGGCGAAGGTTCTGGATTTTCGCCCGTAAATTCAAATTCAATTCCACTAGTTCCAGCAGGTAGTTTTTTAGTATCTTGAGTAAAAGCAAATTTCAACCCCCCATTCAATCCACATATACGCGTATTGCCATTATTATCCGCTATTTTAATCAAATGTCGCAATTGCTTCATTTCATTAAAGAGTATTAGAATATCAATATTGAGCGATGGAACTAATCCTGTGATTTTAGTTTTGTAGAATGTCCCCGAATCACTGTTACTTGTTTCTTCCTGAAAATCTAATGTATTAAGAATTGCTAAGCCAATAAACCAAACCGAACCAGTAGAGAATATCAAATCCGTAGTTAATGCATTTTTAGCAAGTGGCATAATCGCCAATTTTGAAAATGGTGCAAAACAAAAGCATTGGCATCCACCCATATTTTCATTTTGGAACTCAGGAAAATTTTGCATCGTTTTTTAAGTTTATATTTTATTATTTTGAAGTCCGATTTCGGTGGTACAAATAGAAAGATTCTAAACAAGCTTGTTTTTATCGTAACAAACTACTCTCATTTGATTCTGCTTGCTTATATATAACGATTACAAATTATTTTATATACGAATATTCATCTTTATATCTCGAAAATGTTTTACAAAGCGATTCGAGTTGAATATCTTCATCGCTAATATCGTAAATTGAAATAAAATCATCTAGTGCATATTTCACAATTATTGTTGGGTCGTGAAGAATTAAAGATTGTATGAAAGCAAACATTTCGTTTGTAAAAAAATTATCGATAAATTTATTTATCTCATAAATTCTCGATTGCGAAATAAAAAGCCCATATAACTCAGAGTATTTATGTCCTACTTCAAAATCGAGCGTGCTATTTTCTGGAATACTCGACAGAAACTTAAATTCCTTTGGCTCAATAAAAGGATTAATATACACTTGCTTTTTACAAAGCGACCGCATTATAAAAAGTCCAAGCCCTATTCTATCCGTAGTAGATACTTTAACAAGAAAATTGGGTGCATCCAACTTTCTAGCAATGTACTTTCTTAAATGTGGCTTAATTGGAATTTTAACAATAGTCATAACAGCTTTTTACACGCACAAAATTAATTGACAAAACAATTGCATTTATTTTTGTTGACAAGTGGAAGTTTGTTAACAATTGATATGATTGAGTTTTCAAAAATCTATTCCTATTTAGTTTCATAAGTAAGCGATTGCACTGTAACAATTCGTTTAATATCATCTTTTCCAATTATGTATTGTTTTGAATGATCTTCGACAACAACACCTTCAATCCACATTTTATAAATGTTGTTTGGAAACACCATACTATTATCCCACAAGGTCATTTTAGCGGCGTTGTGCGATGAAATAATTGCTTGGTATTCCAATGCTTCAATTTCGGTTTTAAATTGCTGTCCCTTCGTTGAATTAAATTGCACAAGCTTATCATCGCCACGATAAGTAAATTTTGGATTTCTGTATTTTGCATTTGGTCTGTATTCAACCAATAGACTAAAATGGCTGTATTTTCTCCCTTTTTCAGTTAACTTTCTTTTTATCAATACCATAGATCTGTATTTTTGTTTTTTTTGTTAAAAATGTTGTTCTTAGAATTACTAGTAAGCTAAGAAACTAATAGGCTAATAAGCTAAGCAGCTAAGAAATTTATTTAAAATCTTTAAAGTCAAGTTTGTTTGGGTACAGATTTTTGCAGTAAATATCTTTGTAACTCATACTACTTCTATCATATCAACCAAAATTAAAAAAGTTTGCTTTTTTACGCTATTCCATTTTACAGTGCCTAAAATCGACGTTCTTGTACGCTCATTGCTCATTACCGTACGGTGTGCACATGTAATTAATTTGTAACGTGCTAACTTCTGTTTTGTATAGGTTCCCGACGACTTACTTTTTCTATTATTTAGATACACAGAAATTGCATTACAACTTAAGTTATTGTCAGGATTTAGATACTCAGAAAGAAAATAAGTATCATTTTCGCTGTATTTCGAAGGATTTTTGAAACAATCTACTGCATATTCCATAACGGCTGTTCGCGATAATTTCTTGAACCCGGTAATGCGGCGATATTCTGTTTCGGCATATTTATTCGTCAATACTTTTCCATAAAACGCACTTCTGCGACGTAATTGAGCTTCTTTAATAGCTTTTGCTTCTAAGATGAATTCAATCTTTGTATTCTCATGTATTTCGGGTTTTATGTAATAAAAATATTTTGGCAAATTGTATTTTTTACAAACACAATCCCAACTGGCGAATATCAATTTGCCATTTTTTGTTCTTATAAGCTTCGCCTTGCGCATTAATTCGATGCGAGTCCAAAAGGTGCGTGTTGATATTTTACAGTTAATGGCAAGCATCTCTGCTTTTGCAGAATAATTTAAAATCTCACCTTCAACCACAGCATGTTTAAGAGCAAAGAAGGTGTCGAAAGCCTTTCTAAGCAGCTTATCATTTGCCGCAGCTGTAGGTATTCCTTTTAAGATTTTTAATTTATCTGACATTGTAATCTATATAGACTTTCTAATGATTCTACAATTTGTTTAAAACGAGCATCAACGCTCATTAAATCTTCAACTAAATTTATCGCATGAAGAACAGTTGCATGGTCGCGATTAAATTGTTTTCCTACACTTGATAATGTTTTATTTTGCTGACGAAGTATATACATTCCAATTTGCCTTGCTTCTGAAACCTCGCGTTTGCGATTTTTCGATAATAGCAAATTCCTTTCAATACAGAAGTATTCACACACAACATCAATAATATCTTTTTGAAAAACACCAGGAGCAGAAAAATAACTAAACCGCCTCATTAATCTACTTTTAAATATGCAACAATACTTGAATGAATTATCTTTCCGCTATCATGACATTTTAATTTATCATCAATAAGCAATTGCTTTACTTTTTTATGCCCAAGCCCCATTAACTTCATTGTTTCGTTTATGCTAACTAGCTTTTCGTCTGTTTTAAGCATCAATTCTCTTATATATGAGTCGATTGCCATTCTTGCAGTATTTTGAATCAAGCTCTGCAATTCATATTTTTCTATAACTACTATTTCGCTCATACAACTATTGATTGGTAGATAATACAAAAAGGACAACAAAATAAAACAACGTATTAAGCACCACATAAACAAGCACTATTATATCGCTGGAATTTAAATATTTGAGCTTACTATGTTTTTTTAGTCTAAAAATATCATATTGCACTATATAGACAACAAGTAATACTATAGAAACAACAAGAGAAGGCAAACCCGAAAATAATGCAATTTTTTCCATTTTATTTTATAATGAATTTATAAATTCAGAAAACTGTTTTTTCTCTTTTGCATATTCTTTAATCAAGAATATAGAAATATCTACTATTCTTCTGCAGTCTCTTTTTCCGTTAATTACCAAGCTAACATACGCTTTAGAAAACCCCGATCTAATAGCAATTTCTTTCTGCCATCCTTTCGGTAATTTGTTTTTTATTTTCTTGATTTCGACTTCATTTAGCATCTTTTTTATTTTTAATAACTGTTGTTTTTGTTGATTATTTGTTTTACATTTGTAATGTTATACAGATGCAAAAGTAAAGTATTAATTGATAATAACAAGTAATACTTTATAATAAAATCTACTATTTCAGTAATCATTATTAAGTCTAAATAAATTATAATGTTTAAATCAGAGCTAATCAAGTCTTTATGTAAAGAAAAGGGATTGTCGTTAACAAGCCTAGCCGACCAAATTGGAATTTCCAATCAAGGGATGCATAGTTTATTAAAAAACAACAGCACCACAATAGCCACCTTAGAGAAGATTTGTAATATCTTAGGAGTTACACCAAATTATTTTTTCGAGGATGATAAAGACAGCGCAAATAGTATTCATTTGAATTCAGGCAGTGGGATAGCACAGTACTCCGCAGGAGATATACGTGGTAATAATAAAATAGTTTCAGATAACGGACAATATAGAAAAGAAATCAATGAAAATATTGAAATTTTCAACAATCGAATTGATGGATTAAAAGAACTAGTAAAAGCAAAAGATGAGATAATTGACATGCTCAAAGAGCAGGTTGAGGGTCTTAAAAGACAGATAAGGTAATAGATTACAATAACATAAACAAAATGACGCTTCGCACAAACTTCACACCAATTCATAAACAATTGACGTTCAATACTATTCAGGATTCCAGCGGGATCACAAGAACATAACGCAAAACGAACTAAGTCGCTGATTTTTAAAGAAATCAGCGACTTTTTTTTATGTCAAAAATGAAGAAAAAAGCATAAAAACGCATTATTTAGGTCTGCAATTCGGTTGCTTTTTTTTAACCGAAATTTAGACAACCGAATTAGATACTATTTCACTGAATTGCAGTTTATTACACCGCACTAATTTGCTCTTATTTACTAATTTTGTTTCACTTAAAATTAAAGAGCATGAAAAGAAATTCATTCAGCATTTTATTCTTTGTTAACCGGACTAGACCACTAAAAGACGGAACAATTCCAATATGTGCAAGAATTACTGTAAATGGCGAACGCGCGCAATTTGTTATTCAAAAAAGCGTTGCACCTGATTTATGGGATAGCAACAGCGGAACAGCAAAAGGAAATACTAAACAAGCTAAAGAAATCAATAATTATCTTGATTTAGTAAAAGCAAAAATCAAAGAACACAAACTTTATCTAGAAGAGCATAACGAGCCTATCTCCGCTCCTATTATTAAAAATAGATTTATGGGCATTGACAATAAAAGCAAGACAATACTCGAAATCTACCAAGAACACAATGATAAATGTAAAGGATTGGAGAATATTGACTTCGCACCTGGCACAGTAAAGAGATATGAAATTAGTTTGAATCACGTAAAAACATTTATTGAAATAAAATATAAGAAGAAAGATTTATTCCTTTATGAGCTAAATCCGATGTTTATAAGCGATTTTGAATACTATTTAAAGAAAACCAAGGCTTGCGGAAATAACTACACTGTAAAACAGCTAAAGAATCTTAAAAAGATAATTAGGATTGCATTGGCTAATAAATGGATGGAAAACGACCCATTTGTCAACAAAAAATTTCACTTGGAAAATGTTGATATGGCGTATCTTAACGAAGATGAATTAAACCGATTGATGAATAAAGAATTTGAGATTGAAAGATTATCACAAGTGAAAGACATTTATTTGTTTTGCTGTTTTACTGGATTAGCTTTTGTGGATGTTGAGAATCTTACAAATGATGAATTGGTAGAAGTAAATCAACAATTATGGATTAAAAAGAAAAGACAAAAAACCAATAATCTTTTTACAGTACCATTACTAGAACCTGCAATGAAAATAATAAACAAATACAAAGACCATCCTGTTTGCACAAAGAAAGGACTTGTATTGCCTGTAATGAGCAACCAACGAATGAATTCATATTTAAAAGAGATAGCAGACCTTTGCACTATTAATAAGAATCTGAGTACGCATACAGCTAGACATACATTTGCAACAACAGTAACATTAACAAATAATGTTTCAATTGAAGTAGTATCAAAGATGCTTGGACATACCAGTATTAAAATGACACAGAAATATGCTAGAGTTGTTGATGATTTAATTTCAAAGGATATGAATAAACTAAACTGGGTATCCCCTTTACTCATCTAATATTATTTCGATTTTACTATCATTAA
>JBAXGW010000087.1:0-14396 GCA_037139195.1 Bacteroidota bacterium | reverse complement strand
ATTATAAATCTTGCACTGAAAGTGCATAGTTTTAACTAACGAAATTGATAATAAAAAATTGAATACGTTATATTACAAAGATAAGTCATTACAATTCATTAAATTACTGCTGGTAGCTATTAATCAGTATTCGGTATAAAACTGACAGTTATCGGCTAATAATAACAAGTTAACGGAAAAGTTTATCATGCCATCATTATTGTTTTTTCAACTTAGTATTCGCAAGCAAATTTTAACGCTCATATAATGAAATCTTTTCGACTAGCTCAGGGGGACTAATATCAGGCATCTTGAGCCCTTCATCAGGCTCAGGACAAACTAAAGTCGAAAGACAATTATTGGACTATTTTATTACTTATTTTGGTATAATCAGTTAATAAACATTTTCGCATAAGGATATTTTTTTTTGAAGTTTAATATCAATTAATATTCTAATTATATTTGCAAAAAGATAATTTCTATGTCATTTAATCCAAACGAAATAGCACCATCTAACAACAATATTTTTGGCTTCCCTTTCACAGAAGACGAGGCTAGAATTATATTAATTCCAGTTCCATGGGATGCAACTGCATCTTATAGAGCAGGAACTTCGATGGGTCCGGAAGCAATATTAGCCGCTTCGCCTCAACTCGATTTTTTCGACTTCGACATTCCTGAAGTTTGGAATATTGGCATAAATATGCTTCCAGTTTCTGAAAAATGGATAGAAATTAATGATGGTACGCGTGGCGAATCAGAATGCTATTTAGATATGCTTTCGAAAGGACTATCTGCAAGCAATAATGTTGAAATGACAGAGATTATTAATGAAGTCAACAAGCAATCGATAGAATTAAACAAATATGTTGAAGAAACATGTAAGCATTATTTATCAAAAAACAAATTAGTAGGTGTAATTGGCGGCGAACATAGCGTTCCACTGGGATTTATGAAAGCTCTTAGCGAAATTCATACTAGTTTCGGAATTTTGCATATTGATGCACATGCCGACTTAAGAAATTCGTACGAAGATTTTGAGTTTTCGCATGCTTCAATAATGTTTAATGCACTGAAATTAAAATCAGTATCAAACCTAACACAAGTTGGAATTAGAGATTTTTGTCAGGATGAATACCAATTGATTAATAAAGACAAGCGCATTAATACTTTTTTTGATTACAATTTAAAAGAACAAAAATACAAAGGCAAAAGTTGGGATGCAATTTGCGACGAGATTATCGTATCATTGCCTGAAAAAGTGTATATCAGTTTTGATATAGATGGCTTAACCCCTAATTATTGCCCAAATACAGGTACGCCTGTTCCGGGAGGATTAGATTATTCTGAAGCTGAATATATAATTAGAAAATTAGCTAAAAGCGGCAAACAAATAATTGGGTTCGATTTATCGGAAGTTACTCCTGGAGCTGATGAGTGGGACGCAAATGTGGGTGCTCGGTTAATCTTTTTGTTATCAAATATGATGTATTTATCGTTAGAAAGAAGAAAGAATTCAGAATTCTGAAGTCTGAATTCTGAATTCTGAAGCCTGACGGAAGAACTTACAGCTGAGGAGTTGAAAAATAGAAACAATAATTTAAATGCATGAGTTAAAGAGTGAAACATGAACAGCAAATCCATCAATGAAGTTTATAGTTAAGGGATTTGAAATAATTTCATGACTTTATGAAAACTAGCACAATATGATTTCAGTTAAATAAAAGAAGTAATAAATCTTTGCCGTAGATTGTTTCAGGCGTCACCCTGAGCGAAGTCGAAGGGCACTATTCACGACAAAATGGATCAAATAGAACTAATCAACCACTTAAGTCAATTTGTAACTGACGAACGTTTTGACAAATTGCAAAAAACATCATTTAACCGAACACGCCATATAGCGGTAGTTCTTGAAGACCTTTTTCAATCGCATAATGCAAGTGCTGTATTAAGAAGCTGCGATTGTTTTGGCATTCAAAATATTAATGTGATAGAAAACATTAATGAGTACAATATCAACAATGATGTTTCGATGGGAGCTGAAAAATGGCTCGACATAAAACATTATAATAAAATAGATTACAAAAACAACACAGTTGATTGTATTTATGATTTAAAGCAAAAAGGCTATAAAATTGTTGCAACAACTCCACATAAAAACGATTTCAATTTGGAAGAATTTCCTGTTGACCAGAAAATTGCCCTAATGTTTGGAACCGAACTAAACGGATTATCCGACACCGCAATTGAAATGGCCGACTATTATTTACAAATACCTATGTATGGCTTTGCCGAGAGTTTCAACATTTCGGTATCGGCAGCATTATGCTTGCACGACCTAACCCACCGTATACGCAAAAGCAATGTAAAATGGCAACTACCCGAAAATGAAAGATGTGAGTTATTGATAAATTGGCTTAAACTTACTATCAATAAATCGGAGTTAATTGTAGATGAGTTTTTGAAAAACAAGTAATTGTAAATGGAGAGAGAGAGAAAAAAAAAAAAACGTAGCTACTCAGATTATTATTTCATCTTAATTCCGCAAGCTATTAGTTCATTTTCTTTATAGACTTCGACTTACTTCGGCTTCGCTCAGCAACCACCGCTCAGTCTGCGGTTACAATAAGCGAGTGGAAAAGTATTTATTACTAATAAATTACATACTCCTTGCGGATTTATGGTTATCCAATAAAATGCCCCAAAAGTTTGCAAAAAAACTTTTGGGGCGAAATTTATTAATACCTAATGTATTATTATTCTTTGATGAACTTTTTCATAGTAATTTCATTATTTGTATTCGCTCTTATAAAATACATGCCTTTAGAAAGGTCTGAGATATTAACTTTTGTAGCGCCTTCGCTAGCTTCAAGCATTCTAAGAACTTGACCTTTTATATTTAAAATTTCAATTTTAGAAGAAGCTGGAACATCAATTGTTATTTCAGCATTGGCTGGATTAGGATAAAATGAAAGTGCTTTATTTTCTGTAGATTCAGTAACATCAGTTGTACCTTCAAATCGAATAATAGGATCATTTGGATAAACGATAATTGGATCTATTATAATAGGATCTATTATGATGGGATCAATTGTTAGGAAGTTAACCGTTTTAATCGTTTTGGTTAATTTTTGAATTAAATTTCCTGTTGTATTTTCTACTGTTAATATTGCATTCTCCGATATATAAGAAGGAGCATAAACAGTAACCGATGATGTAGCAGAGACCGTCTTTGTTAGCACTACACTGGTTGGACTAAACGAAAAACCTTTACCACTAGTTAATGTCCATTTAACACTATTAGTTAAAGGAAATGGAGAATCTATTGTGAAAGCATGAGATGAACTTTTTAAAAACTGATAAGAACCAGATATTGATTGAAGAGGATAAATTCTAACTACTGCTCCTTGATGGTTATTAAAACTATAGCCTCCTGGTGTCAAGGCATCTAAATTAAAATATCCATCATTTGAACCACCCCATCCCCAGTTAAAATGAAACAAGCTCCATGAATTATAACCATCGCAAATAAAAGAATGTCCTCCAGTGCTGTCTCCACGATATTGCACGGGTCTTTTTGAGTTTAATTCTGATTTTAATAATGCAACCCAATCTATATAAGAATAATTGACTCTTGAAACATACTGTGCTTCAGTTGAATATTTGAAGTGAGATTCAATAGCTTCAGGTACAGAAGTTGTACTTGCACCACTTCCTTGAACACTATAATTCATATCAATACTAACACCACAATGATACATTAGTGTTGCTACTGCTGTTTTTTGTGCTGATGTACTAGTTGCAGTAAGCTTATTGGGCATAGAACTCCAAGCATACGTTGTAGCACCAAAATTTGCAGTTTGATTTCCATAAGCAGAACCAGATATTGCATTTCCATTAGCATCATTATTTAATGGATCGCTATATGTATGAGATCCGATGCCCTTTGTTGGACTATTCCAATATTTTAATATTTGAGCCATTGCAGTTGCAACACAACCCGTTACGCTTCCGCCAGGACATAGACTATTGTAATAAGTACCCTGATTCCATTGTGTTTTAATTAAAGGAGCAACTATAACTGTTGGAACTATTATTTTATTTATATTTCCAGTAATATATTCGTTCCATTGAGCATCAACAGCAGCTGTACTTTTATAATTATTTTTAACAGCCTCGCTTATCTGATTTGAATAACTTTCAAGCCATGCTTTTGTGGCAGGTGCCATATCATTAGGATCAAACGCTCCTTGATCTGAATAAGCTAAAACAGGTTTAACAACATCATCACCCGATATAATTACAAATCCATCTTGTTCAGCATTAAACACATAAAATGTTGTTTTAGACTCAAGGTCTTTACCATTGTAAATTAATTGTAAATCCGATGCGCTTTTAAGCGATTGAGAATCTATGTTTTTAATTAAAAAGTTAGCTCCTACTTTTTTTGCAGTTGCTTCATCTACTTTTTTTGCAAATATGCTTGTTGTTGCAAACACTAAAATTCCTACTGTTAAAAATATTTTTTTCATATTCAAAAAATTTTTATTTAATAAATTATTTAATAGATTTTTGTTTTCTAATACTTAAATTGCATGCAAAAGACAATTAATTAAGCAATCTGTAACTGCCACTGTAAACGAAAACTT
Source organism: Bacteroidota bacterium (assembly GCA_037139195.1). Classification (GTDB taxonomy): domain Bacteria; phylum Bacteroidota; class Bacteroidia; order Bacteroidales; family JAHJDW01; genus JBAXGW01. Next base: position 9,768 of record JBAXGW010000087.1, on the reverse strand, counting down.
TTACAGTGGCTTACCTATTGGTTATGATGTGGTAGTATTTTTGAGAACAAATAATATTTACTATTAAAACCAAATATCGAATCGTTTTTAAATTCTTTTTTAATTGCAGCAAAACAAAGTATAAAAGTATTTACTTCAAGTATTAGAGCTTTTTTCTTGTCTGTAAAAAAGTGATAAACATTGATTCCCTTTGTATTGAATAATTCAAAAGAATTATAATTGAAACAAAATTTAATGCAATTATTTTTCATATTTATTTAATCGTTTTGTACAAGACTACCAATTTGGACGAATAGTTGCATGAAAACATATTTTATCAAATATTTTATTACAAACTGATTTGCAATACATTAAAATTAACATATCATCATTGTTGCAATTAAAATCTTGGGATTGAAGAAAATATCACTGAAAAATTTTAGCTAATTATTAACTTAAAACCATTTGTTCTTCACATCAATAATAGTATATTTGCTGTTCGAAACAGCAAGTTCACAATGAATCACGGCAACAAAATATCCTTCATCACTTTAGGCTGCAAATTAAATTTTACAGAGAGCGCTTCATTGTCGGAATTGGCTCAAAATAATGGATTTGAAAAAGTAAAACTAACAGAGAATCCAGATATTGTAGTAATAAACACCTGCTCGGTTACTAACAATGCTGATAGCAAATGCCGTCAAGCTATAAAAAAAGCTATTAAGAATGCCGATAGCAAACCCACTATAGTAATTACAGGCTGCTACGCTCAATTAAGTCCCGAAAGCTTTTCGGCAATTGAAGGCGTTGACATTGTGCTTGGTAACAATGAAAAATTTGAATTGATAGAACGATTGAAAAATCACACATCAAACAATGCAATTATAGCAGTATCAGATATTAACAAAAAAAGCGAATTTGTATCAACCTATTCTCTAGGCGACCGCACTCGCTCTTTTCTTAAAATACAAGATGGCTGCAATTATTTCTGCTCGTACTGTACCATTCCTTTTGCCCGTGGCAGAAATAGAAGCGATAAAATTTCAAACGTAATTTCAAATGCAAATAAAATTGCACAAAGCGGCATAAAAGAAATTATTCTGACTGGAATTAATATAGGGCATTTTGGCGAAGAACACCAAGAAAACCTACTTTCCCTACTTAAAGAACTCGACAAAGTAGAAGGCATCTCTCGATATAGACTTTCGTCTATTGAACCAAATCTTATTTCGGATGAAATAATTGATTTTATTGCGAAATCAAGAAAATTTTTTCCGCACTTTCATATACCATTGCAAGCTGGCTCCAACAATGTTCTAAAAGCCATGAACCGCAAATATAAGAGAGAACTTTTTGCCGAAAGAGTGGCTAAAATAAAATCGGTAATGCCTTTCGCTTGTATTGCCACCGATATAATTGCAGGTTTCCCTTCCGAAAGCAATGAAGACTTCATCGATGCAATATCATTTATTGACTCGCTCAATATCTCTTACATGCATGTATTCACCTATTCCGAGCGACCTAATACAAAAGCACTTGACATTAAACCAATAGTTCCAAATAGCATTAGAAAAGAACGATGCAATCAACTATTAGAATTATCAGACAAATTAAAATTGAATTTTTATAAAAAAAATAAAGACACCGAACACTACGTATTATTTGAATCAACTAATAATCACGGTTTTATAAATGGGTTTACTGGAAATTATATAAAAGTAAAATATCCTTTTACTAAAGAATTAATAAATAAAATTGTGAAAGTAAAATTACTCGATATTGACGAAGAATGCACTTATACCATCAACCTAATGAACTAAACAACAATGAATTTAACTATTATCACAAAAAAAGTATTACAGCTTGTTGATGAAGTATCTAACTTCATTACAGAAGAGCTTAAGAATTTTGACACCAAAAAAATTGAAGTAAAAGGTATTAATGATTTTGTTTCGTACGTTGATAAAACTGCCGAAAAAATGATTGTAAAGGGATTAATTAAAATAATTCCTGAAAGTGGTTTTATTGCCGAAGAAAACACTTCAACAAAGATTGGCAAAACATATAATTGGATTGTCGATCCGCTAGATGGCACTACTAACTTCATTCATGGAGTTCCATGTTTCTGCATAAGCATAGCATTAAAGCGCGACGACACTATAATTATAGGTGTAGTTAAGGAAATTAACAAAAACGAATCTTTTTATTCTTATGAAGGCGCCCCTGCATATTTAAATGGCGATATAATTAATGTAACAAAAACCATCAACCTAAAAGATTCATTATTAGCTACTGGTTTTCCATATTATGATTTTGAAAAACTAGACGAGTACATGGAACTATTTAAGCACTTCATGAAAAGCACGCATGGAGTTCGCCGACTAGGGTCTGCTGCTGCCGACTTAGCTTATGTTGCCTGCGGACGATTTGACGCTTTCTACGAATACAGCTTAAAACCTTGGGATGTTGCAGCTGGCGCCTTTATTGTTCAGCAAGCTGGAGGCAAAATATCTGATTTTAAAGGAGGCGACAATTGGCTTTTTGGACAAGAAATGGTTGCTTGTAACAGTAAAATGTATGATGAGTTTATGGAAAGCATTAAACTTCATTTTAATTAGTGTCCGTCTATAATACCCACACTCATCGTTTCTATCGCTTTTATTTTTAATCATTTACCCCAGTAAACTCCTAAAAATAAAACCTTCGAGTGCCTCGATTATGAACATTAAAGACAGCCACTGAGTTAAATAAAAAAAAGTACCGACTTTATGGACAGACTCTAATTAAAGTAAGTCAATAAATATATATCAATCTGACTTTTGCTATATGAAATATATCGTTCTTAACTTCTTTTTTTTCTGTTCTATTCTATGCTTTGCTCAAAACAGCAATCCAATATTAGTTGGAGACGACATTTATATAAATAAATCTTATTTAAAAATCAATCGAATAAAAAACACCGAAACAAAAATTGATTCGATAATAATATACAACAAATCTAATAAAACAATTAACTTCAAACTACCAGAATCAACTGATTGTGTTACAATAAGCGCAAAAAATACTAAAATAGAGTCAAAATCAAATGCATCTATTGTTTTTACAATTGACGGCAAGAAATGCAAAAACTTTGGGTTCAATAATAATAGATTTAACCTAAAATTAAGCGATTCGGCAAATGCTCAAATATTAGCAACTTGGGTTTTAGATGAAGATTTTTCATTATTAACGCCCCTTGAATTGAAAAATGCAGCAAAAATAAGCATTGACAAAACAACGCAATCATTTGACACTGTTAACCAAGGCGATACACTAAAAATGAAATTTACTATAATAAACAAAGGATTATCAAATTTATTGATAAGAAACTTAAAACCATCTTGCGGTTGCACGCTAACAAAAATAAGCAATGAAGAAATAAAACCCAGCGATAGCGCATTTATTACAGCCGAATTAAATACCGATGGCTTTGCAGGAAGTATAGCAAAAACCATTTCCATAGTTTCAAACGATCCTTCAAATCCAACTATGCTCCTATTTATAAAAGCTTTTGTGAGAATAAATGAGGAATTAAAATAGGCGTAAGTAAGATTCTTTAAAACTTTGAATCTAAAAAAAACAGGTTGTATTCTAAAACAATGTAGACTTCTGAGCAAAAGCTTGCTTATGCAAGCTCTCTTGTTACACAGTGAAACACAGTGTTGAAGCACAGTGTGTGTGTGTGTAAAAAAAAACAGTGATACACTGTGATAAAACATGGTGTAACTCTGTGAAATAAAAGCAAGTTGCCTTAGGCAACAAAAAGCTTAGTCGAGTAATAAAATGCTAAAATATTATAAAACAGAACAAATAAATTCTATATTAAAACCACAATTCCGAATTATCATCAGGATTCATATTATAATTGATAAAAATCTCTGCTCCTGCTTTTATAGGTTTTATAGCTCTTATAATCAACATATCATCTGATAAATTCTTTTCGTAAACCGCATTTGGAGCGTAAGAATGATTATACAAAGAACCAAATCCGAGAGCTACGACACAAGATTTTTCATCTTCGCCCCATTGATAACAATAATGATCGAGTATTGTTTTTTCAATCAGCAATCTATCTTGCGGATTTATTATTACAACAGGGCATTCTTCAATTATTTCGCCTTGGTTAATTTCAACTACAGAAAATACACCCCGACAATGAATTGAAGAATGCGCTACTTTAACTTTTAAACCCATCGAAAATATTATTTTTTCTCAACGCCTGCTTTGTATTTCGTCAATTTAATCAATTTGCCATTTTCGTCAAATTCTTTAAAATCGCCTTCTTCTTTTCCTTTAACAAAATTTCCGCTTTTCTTTAAATTTCCATTTTCGTAATATTCTTTATATTCGCCATTTGCATCATTATTTACATACAATTGCTCAGAAATAACTTTTCCACTTTCGCTAAATGAACGTTGCAATCCTTCAAAAACACCATTTTTATATGTAAACTCTGCTGCTTTTGTTCCACTTTGATTATACCAAATAGCTAAACCATCTTTTACGCCATTTTTATATTCAAACTGCTCTAGCATTTTCGAATTATCGCTATAAGTTGTATATTTTCCATCTAAAACTCCATTTTTATATGTAATCTCCGATTTCAATCTACCGCCACTTGAAAATTCTTTTGCCACACCATTAAGTTTTCCATTTACAAAATAAAGCTCCTTTGTTACCGAACCTCTTGGATCAATCTCTAGCGATATTCCTTCCTTTAATCCATCTTTATATTCTTCCATCACTGCAACCATATCATTTGGATGATAAGCAACCCACAAACCCACACGCTTATCGTCTTTGTACATTCCCTTGTAAGTAAAATCATTTTGCAAATCGCTCCACAAACCTTGTTTTTTATTATTTTGATCGACTACATTTGGTGTCTTTTGTTTATTTTCTTTTTCTTGAGCATTGCCAACACCTGCTAATAACATCACTGCTATTAAACTAAAAACTATTTTTTTCATAAAAACATATAATTTAATTTGTTACTATTTTAATTTACATTTAACATTATTAAAAGCAAAATGACTAAAACCAACAAAACTAGGGAAACAATTTTGATAACACTGTATGGTCTTTCGCCTTGCACCTCACCTGTTCTAGCATTTATTAAAAACCGATATGGTTTATTATTATATTGAAAAGCACTAATCCAAAGTGGCAATAAAATATATTTAAAAGAAACATCTGAATAATTAGTATTTACATCATCAACACGCTGTTCATCACCACCAATCATCAACCTAACTTGTTTATTTATTTCAACAATCATTTTTTCTTTTGCATATTCAAAAGCGTCTTTAAGCTCCAACTGATAACTCTCTGCTTTAAAACCACTTAAATAAGAATCATTGTAATCTACCAAACTATTCAAATCCCAAGGTTCAAGTAATTCAATATATTTTAATGGCAAAGACTGACTAGCTGGCACAAGCAAATCGTCAAAATTAACATCCAATTCTCCCGAAACTGGAGTCCATCGAGTATGGCGAACCTGACGAGTTTTTGTAACACTTTTACCATCCTCAACATCAGTATAACTTTCTGTTGTATAGTAATACATTCCTCTTGCACCAAAATAGTTATTAAATGTATTAGAATCGAAAGTGAAATACGGAATATACATTCCTACTAGTTTATCAGTAGTATCGGCATATTTTTTCAAATCATTTGGTGCAAACCACAATGATTTTACCCATTCGCGATACCTTTGCAATGCATCTTCCTTTTTAATAGCAAAAGGCAATACACCTTGTGGTTTAATTATTTGTGATGTAGTTCCACTTGTTACCACTAATGCATGACCACAATACGGACAATCATCGGCGGTAATATTGGGCTTAAGGGTGGTGGTTGCTCCACAAAAAGCGCATTTCACATTAGTAATATCAATTTTTTCCGAACTTCCAACAGTGCTTTCTAAAAAACTAAAAAAATCAACTTCTTTAAAAGCATTGTCTTTTGAGGCTTCAATTTTATTTTCGGCACCACAATACTGACATTTTAAATTTTCAGTACCTGGCTCAAAAGTTAATACAGCACCACAATCTTTACATTTTATCTGTTTTATTTCAGATAATTTTTCCTCGAAATTTTCGTTTGAATTTTCCATTATGCTGTTGGGATTGGAGGTGGAACCATGCCAAATAATGAATTAATTTCTGCAACTTCATTTGCTGCTGTCCATTTGTCCATTCCTTGTTTCCATACTAAAGTTTCTCTTGTAATAGATCCTTGAGAAATATATGCTTTTAATACGTTCATATCAAGCGGACCTTCTTGTTTGCCATTTACAGCAATAAAGTATGCAGCAGCATTGGGCAATGGCGGAGGCATTGAGCCAGTATTTTGCGAAGCAGTATTTGCATTCTGATTATTCATGGTATTTGCCATTTGATTAGCCATAGCAAAACCCATTCCCATTCCAATACCTGACGATGCTTCGCCTGAAGGATTTTTTGCAGCAGCTTCCATAGCATTTGCTGCTTGAAACTGGCTGTATTTATTCAAATCGCCAACAACTCCCATGCTCGTACGTTTATCAATTGCAGCCTCAACTTCTGGTGGCAATGATATATTTTCGATTAAAAATTTTGTTAAATCCAAACCGTACTCATCAAATTCAGGTTTTATCTTGGTTTGAATTTGACTCGACATTTCATCATATTTTGCAGCTAAATCCAAAACGGGTATTTTACATTCGCCTATTGCATCTGAAAAACGAGTTACAATAATATTTTTCAATTGTTCTACCACTTCTTCTGTTGTGAAAACACCGTCAGTGCCAGCTATTTGCTTTATAAAATTAACTGGATTGCTAATTTTCATTGCATAACTACCAAAAGCCCTTAAACGAACAACTCCAAATTCAACATCACGCATCATCACAGGATTTTTAGTTCCCCATTTATTATCGGTGAAGTTTTTAGTATTTATGAAATATACTTCTGCTTTAAAAGGACTATTAAAACCATATTTCCATCCTTTTAATGTCGTCATTAAAGGCATATTCTCAGTTGTAAGCGTATACATCCCAGGCTGATAAACATCAGCAATTTTCCCCTCATTAACAAAAACAGCAACCTGCGATTCCCTTACTGTAAGTTTTGCTCCCATTTTAATTTCATTCTGATATCTATTAAATCTAAATATCATAATATTATTTGAAGGATCAAGCCATTCGATTATATCGATAAACTCGCCTCTAATTTTGTCAAATAAGCCCATATTTATGTTTTTTAAGTATTATTCATCCAAAAGTAAGAATTTGCTAGCACAAACAAAACAAAATCTTTGTTAAAAATTATGTTAAAATTTCAAATCAAAAAATAGTCAAAAAAAAATTATCTAGCTAAATCAATTAGATTTCAATTCTACCATTTACAAAAATATAGTATCAAAAAATAGTTTGACAAAAATTTGCTTTTCGATATATTTTTAATTTATATTTGTCAAATAAGTATATCTAAATCGATTTTGCTTAATATTAAAAATATATTATCATGGAAAATTTACTCAACAAAACAACATTTACTGAAGAAAAAAAAGACAATTCACCTGCATCAATTTTAGTTGACAAAGAAAATACAACCTTCAACTATAATATAATGGTAAGAGAACATGCAGAATTTCACAACTGCTATTCTGAAAAAAGCATTAAAGAAGACATTAATTTTCTTCAAGTCATTTATGGCGAAAAATTAAGCATTAGCTTGGATGATGTTAATATTGATTTCATTAACAAATTAAAAGTTATAGGAAAAGACATTTACTTCTTTCTTAAAACGCTTGAAACCGATTTAAATCCACAAAACTATATAAAATCAAAATATGAATTTATTAAGTACAAAATACCTAATGGCGACCCTCACCTTTTCTATTTAGCATGGAATGGATTAATAAAAAACGACAGTTTTAAACGTTTGCTTATTCAAACTTTCAGTCTAACTAAATTCAATGATTTGCTGTGCCCTCAAAACATCCCTACATTGGGTTCTACACTAACTAGATATAGAACAAAATTAGTTTTAGCCGACGATATGGCAACTAATCCAAATGGTGAAAGAAGAACAACTGGACGACAATTAGACGATGGAAGTGGTTTAAATATGACCGAAGGAATTGTGTGGCTGCCAAATGGTAAAGCTGTCCCAATTTTCCCTCAAGCTTATGTTCCATTAAATCAAACTCAAATAATTATGGTTCGTCATGGCAAATCAATTCATGAGTCTGGTGGCTCTAATCCTGAGTTTGTTGGTTCTGGCTACTGGGATTCATGGGATAAAAATCGTCGAATTACGGGTTCATTGAGCAATTTTTTGAAAGAAGATGGCATAAAAACAGCCAAAGAGCTTGGATTAGATTTTAAAGTAGCTGTTGACATACTTGACAAATTCGGTTATCCACTTTGGTCTTGGTCGAAAGACAAGCCAATACAAGTTTTTGGAAGCGAATCGGAAAATACAGAGCAAACGGCTCGCTACTTTCTTCAAGAAGCAGGTTATTCAAATATATCATTTGACTCATTGTTTGGATTAAACTCTCAAAAGTACGGAGCTTTAACATTCCGTTTTAAAAACGAAATAATTGAAGAAGCGGCAAGGATAATTAATCCTGATAAAGAAATTAACGACGAAATGAAATCAAAAGTTTCTAAAATTTTCAAAAACAGATTTTATCATTATCCCGAAGGAGAAACATTAATTGAAGCTGATTGGAGAATTGCTTATACATTTGTTGAATTATTGAATAAAAACCTAGGAAAAAGAATTCTTGTTGCCGATCACTCTGGAGCAATAAGAGTATTTGAAGCTATCATAAGAACACTCGACTTTGCAGAATACAGTTCAATCAAAGAATCTCAAGATTCAATTATGGCTTTTTGCTACCAACCGGGAAGAAATATAAGATATGATTATTTACAGAAAAAGGATTTTCCATTAAGAATGCGTGATAAATAAAAGATATTTTTAAAACAATAACATTTATATGCTCACCCATTAAAATTCAATAATAAACAATGACAAACAATAGTTTAATTGTAATATATATATTGGCAGGAATAAGTATTGGATTTATTCTTGCCTCTATTGTATTTTATAAGTTAATCTTAATAAAATACAATAAAGATGAATTAACAGGATTGCTTTATTACTCATCTTTTAGAAAGATAGTTTCTGAAAAATCAAAAAACAGATCAAAAAATATCCTATTAATTATTGATATCGACAACTTCAAACAATACAATCAATATAGCTATCTAAATGGAGATGCAGCAATCGTTTTTTTCTCGAATTGTTTAATTGAAGCTACAAATAAAAATTATATTTGCGGAAGATATAGAATTGGTGATGAATTTGGCATTATTATCCCATCAAATAACACAAAAGAGATTAAAATATTTATTAGCAAACTACAAGAAAAATTAATTGTCAACTCTAAGCTAGCTAAAAACAAATACTACCAATCAATTTCATTTTCTTATGGCTTCGAGATATTATCTAATAAACTTTGGGTTGCAGATATTGGTCGTGAAGCCGAAGAAATGCTTCGTAATAACAAATCGATTAAATTACTGAAAAACTTTAAAGAGATTGATATAGAAGAGAGAAACGATATTAAGGATAAAAATAATAATGATATTTATAACATTTTAAATCATTGTTGTCCAGAAAAATAATATAAGATTTCTCCATTTCGACTCACGCTCAATGCATCGCCTGCGGTCGGAATGACAATAAGTTG
>JBAXGW010000086.1:0-14777 GCA_037139195.1 Bacteroidota bacterium | reverse complement strand
CATCCCCTAAAGATAGGCATTTTTTAAGATGAGCTAAGGGGATACCCAGTTAAATCTATTGACAAAAAATTCAGACACTCTTAAAACAAACGGTATATTATTTTCAATTTGGGATAATTCTCATAATTACTCTTATTTGAAAACAAATGGGATTCAATTCTGTCCAATATTATATTCTAGAACTATAGGTGACACATATGTTAATGGTTTAGCTTTAAGCTTTTTTAATGAATATTACAGAATAAATGGATTAAAAATAGCTTTGTTTTTTTCTAGAGATATAAGAATAAATGGATGTTCTCTTTCATTATTAAATTACGATGAAAGAATTAATGGCTTGCAATTAGGGTTTTTCAATAAGAATTACAATTCAGAGAGCATCATAAATGGAGTTCAAATAGGAGTTTTCAATTTTTGCTTGACTGATGTAAATGGTTTACAGGCAGGATTTATTAATAGTTGTAATAATAGAGGATTGCAAGTTGGAGCATTAAACTTTTCAGATAAAGGGTATCAAGTTGGTCTTATAAACATAGCGGGTGATGGAAATGAATATCTTGATAACATTAATAAAATAACAGATAGGACCTATCAATTGGGATTTATAAACAGTTGTTGGAATCCAAAGATCCAAATAGGTATTTTTAATTGGAGTAGAAATGCAAAATTTCAAATAGGCATTATAAATATTAGGGCAAACAATAAAAAATGGGCTCGAATTTTGCCAATTGTAAATTTTAAAAATGAGAGAAAACTAGAAATATATGGTTCAGATTAATTAATATTTTCTTCGCTTTTTTTTATTTAAAATTCCATACAACCCATTTAAAATCGAATTTTTCCGCCGCAGATTTTGAAAAGCAAATTATTCAAATCAATAATCTAAAAAACCCATAAATATTTGAATAATGATTTTTTCTCCCCCAATTTGCGAATTAGCTAAAATTCTTGTAGGTTTGCGTAGTCAAAAAGAAATAATAAAATTATATATAATATGGCAAAAGTATTAATTATTGGAGCTGGTGGCGTTGGTGGCGTTGTTGCTCACAAATGTGCATCTGTACCCGAAGTTTTTAGCGAAATTATGTTGGCTAGTCGCACCAAATCTAAATGCGATGCAATAGCAGCTCAAATTGGTGGCAACAGAGTTCAAACTGCTCAATTAGATGCTGATAATGTTAGTGAAACCGTAGCATTAATCAATCAATTTAAACCAGAATTGGTTATAAACGTAGCACTACCTTACCAAGATTTGGCAATTATGGATGCTTGCTTGGAAACACGCACCAATTATATGGATACTGCCAACTACGAACCAAAAGACGTTGCTAAATTTGAATATAGCTGGCAATGGGCTTATCAAGAAAGATTTAAAGAAGCTGGATTAATAGCTCTTTTAGGTTGCGGTTTCGACCCAGGCGTAACTAGCATTTTTACTGCTTATGCTAAAAAACATTATTTCGATGAAATCCATTATTTGGATATTGTTGACTGTAATGCTGGTGACCATGGTAAAGCGTTTGCAACTAACTTTAACCCAGAAATTAATATTCGCGAAATTTCGCAAAACGGACGTTATTGGGAAAATGGAAAATGGATAGAAACTCAACCATTAGAAATTCACAAACCAATCAATTATCCTGGAATTGGACCAAAAGAATCGTATGTTCTTTACCACGAAGAGTTAGAGTCATTAACAAAAAATTTCCCAACTCTAAAAAGAGCTCGTTTTTGGATGACTTTCGGACAACAATATATTACGCATTTAACGGTTCTTCAAAATGTTGGAATGACTGGTATTTTGCCAATTAAATTCCAGGGTAGAGATATTATACCATTGGAGTTTTTAAAAGCCTTGCTCCCAGAACCATCGTCGTTAGGCGATAATTACCACGGACAAACATCTATTGGCTGTCAGATTCGTGGAATTAAAGACGGCAAAGAACGCACTTACTACGTATGGAACAATTGCGATCATGCAGAAACTTATAAAGAAATTAAGGCTCAAGCGGTATCATACACAACTGGAGTTCCTGCAATGATAGGCGCTATGATGTTGCTAACTGGCAAATGGGAAGGAAAAGGCGTTTTCAACGTTGAAGAATTCAACCCAGATCCATTTATGGAAAAATTAAATATCTACGGATTGCCTTGGCACGAAGAAATTGACAAAGCACTTCCAGTAGAACTATAAAAACGGCACAAGGCAAACGGTATAAGGTTCAAGGCTTTCAGGTAATTCTACCCTGCACCTTGAACCTTTTCCTTATACTACTTTCAAATCACTACTCACCAATCACTACTCACAAAAAATGGCAATAAATTTCAACCAAATACCTTCTCCTTGTTTTGTTTTAGACGAACAATCCTTGAAAATAAATTTAGAAATCCTTAACCTTGTTCAAAAAGAGGCTAATGTTAGCATAATATGCGCTTTGAAAGGCTATTCTATGTGGTCTACATTTCCAACTGTTCGTCAGTATTTATGTGGAGCAACTGCAAGTTCGCTAAATGAAGCCAAACTAATATTTGAAGAAATGGGTTGCGAAGCTCACACGTATTGCCCAGCTTATATACCATCCGAATTTGAAGGAATTATGTCATATAGTAGTCATATTACTTTCAACTCGCTTAATCAATGGAATCAGTATAAAGATGAAGTGAAGAACTTCATGAAGCCCATTAGTTGCGGAATTAGAGTAAATCCAGAGTATTCTGAAATTGAAACCGACCTTTATAATCCAACTGTAGCTGGCTCACGTTTAGGAGTTTTAGCCGACCAAATTGGCGATACGCTCCCAGATGGAATTGAAGGCATTCATTTTCATGTTTTATGCGAAAATGATTCGTATGTACTAGAAAGAACTCTTGTTGAAGTTGAAAAACGTTTTTCGCATTTGATTAAACAAGCTAAATGGCTAAACATGGGTGGCGGACACCATATTACACGCAAAGGTTATGATGTTGACCATTTGATAAATCTATTGAAAGATTTTAGAAGTAGATACCCCAATTTAGAAGATGTTATTTTAGAACCAGGCGAAGCAGTTGGCTGGCAAACAGGATTTTTGGTATCTACGGTTTTAGATATTGTCGAAAATAAAGGAATTAACGTAGCTATGCTTGATATTTCCTTTGCCGACCACATGCCCGATTGTTTGGAAATGCCATACAAGCCTACAATTATTGGAGCAACAGATGCGCAAGATAGAAAAACCATTTACCGAATGGGCGGAGCTTCTTGCTTAGCAGGCGATTATATGGGAATGGGTGATTATTCTTTCGAAAAAGAATTGAAAATTGGCGATAGAATTGTATTTGAAGACATGATTCATTACACCATGGTTAAAACCACTTTCTTTAATGGCGTAAAACATCCTTCAATTGGCATTTGGTCTGAAGAAGACGAGTTTATCCTTTTGAAAAAATTTGGATTTGAAGAGTATAAGAGCAAGCTTTCATAATTTTTATTTTACTTCTTTCCTGATAATCAGTTAAAACTAAATTGTTTTTATAGCTCCTCTCTTAAAAAGTCGATAAATTTGATGATATTTTACCCTAAGCACATTTTGCCATGGTGAAAAAATCTATTTATTGATAAAATCATAAAATGCTATTGTAAATATTACGTTTATTAGTGACTTACACATTGATATAAATGTTAAATAACACTTAAATTATTGTCCGAAATAGAACACTTTTAAAATATTATTATTATTTTTATAAAAAATATTGAACAATGGAAAAAGTTGATGCAAAAATATTGCTGGTTGATGATGATGAAGATGTGTTATTGGCAGCAAAAATGTTCTTACGACAACATGTCAAAACCATTCATACAGAAACAAATCCCGAAAAAATTTCATCATTAGTAAAAACCGAAAACTACGATGTAATTTTTCTAGATATGAACTTTACCATCGATGCTACCAGTGGCAAAGAAGGTTTTTTTTGGTTAAATAAAATTTTAGAAATTGACCCAACTGCTGTTATTATTCTTATGACTGCTTATGGCGACATAGAACTTGCGGTTCAGGCAATTAAAGAAGGTGCTACTAATTTTATCCTTAAACCATGGGATAACAAAAAACTTTTAGCTACGCTTACTACTGCAATTCAACATAAATTCACGAAAGTAGAAAACGAAAACCTACGTAATAAGCAAAAACTATTAATTCTTGATAGCGATCAACAATTTACTACGCTAATAGGAAACTCTCCTGCAATGCAAAAGGTAATGGCTACTGTTGAAAAGGTAGGTAGAACCGATGCAAACATCCTAATTTTAGGTGAAAACGGAACAGGGAAAGAGTTAATTGCCCGTGCAATCCATCGTGCTTCGCCTCGAAATAGCGAAATATTCGTTAATGTTGACTTAGGTGCAATAACCGAAAGTCTGTTCGAAAGCGAATTGTTTGGGTACAAAAAAGGTGCATTTACCGATGCTAAAGAAGATCGCGCTGGTCGCTTTGAAGTTGCTAATAATGGAAGTTTGTTTTTAGATGAAATTGGAAATTTAACAGTTAACCTTCAATCTAAGCTGTTATCCGTTCTTCAAAGCAGGAAGGTTACTCGTTTGGGTTCCAGCAAAGAAATATCGGTTGATATCCGATTAATTTGCGCTACCAATATGCCATTGTACGAAATGGTTACTCAACAAAAATTCCGTCAAGATTTATTGTACAGGATAAATACGGTGGAGCTTCATCTGCCTCCTTTGCGCGAACGTATTGAAGATATTCCGCTTTTAGCAAACCATTTTTTAGAAGTGTATTGCAAAAAATATAAATTTCCTTTAAAACGCCTGAACGAAAGCACCATGCGACGTATAGAAAAACACAGTTGGCCTGGTAATATTAGAGAATTACAACATTCTATCGAAAGAGCAGTTATTATGAGCGATTCGGATGTATTGCAGCCTACGGATTTCTTTATGAATCAGACCGAACAAACAGAAATTGAAGATGAAAATGCAACTAATATTACTGATGTAGAAAGAGGATTGATACGAAAAGTGATTGAAAAACATGGTGGCAATATTAGCAAAGCAGCCAAAGAACTTGGATTAACAAGGGCGTCGTTGTACAGAAGAATTGAAAAATATGATCTTTAGTAAATTTAGATTTGTCTGCACACTGCGTGTGTTGCTAATCACTTGTACCGTATTTTTATTAATATTGTTGTTAGAACACACCGCTTATATAGTTACAACAGCCATTGTTGCTGTAATATTAATTGCACAAATCTTTTCTTTGATTAACTACGTTGAAAAGACAAATATTAAAGTGTCGCAGTTCCTCGAATCTATACGTTATTCCGATTTTACTGCTTCGTTTTCTCCATCGCATAAAGGCAAGAGCTTCGACGAGCTTAACAAGGCTTTTAATGAAGTTATTAATGAATTTAGAAAAACAAGAAAAGCCAAAGAAGAGCATTTTAATTATTTGCAAACCGTTGTTCAGCATGTACGAATGGGCATTATTGTATTTCAATCCGATGGCTGTATTGATTTGGCAAATAATACTTTTAGAAAAATGCTGAAAATAGGAACTATCAAAAATATAAAAGATTTATATACAATTGATGAACAGTTGACAAATGCATTACTTTCTATTCAAAGCGATCAAAACGAACTAATAAAAATTACCTTAGATAACGAACTTTTACAGCTTTCTATTTATGCTACCGAGTTTAAAATGCGTGGCGAACATTACAAATTAGTCAGTTTGCAAAATATCCATTACGAATTAGAGGAAAAAGAAATGGAATCGTGGCAAAAACTTACTCGCGTTTTAACCCATGAAATAATGAATTCCATTACGCCCATATCATCGCTTGCTTCAACTGTTAAGGAAATGATTACCGACGAAGATGGGAAAGCTCTTGATATAAAGCAAATAGATGACGAAACAATTGATAATATCCAAAGTGCACTTGCAACGATAGAACGAAGAAGTAAGGGATTGCTTAATTTTGTAGATATTTATCGTAATTTAACCAGAATTCCTAAAGCAAATTTTAAGCATTTCTATATTTCTGAGGTTTTTGAGCGAGTGTATGATTTGCAGAAAAACAGAATTAAGGAGCTCAATATAAAGTTCGAAATGCAAGTGCTACCGCCCAAACTTATGCTGCTTGCCGACCCCGATTTAATTGAGCAAGTACTAATAAATTTGGTGATAAATGCTATTCACGCAAATGAAGGAATTGAAAACCCTATAATATACTTAATGGCAGAAGATATCAATGGCAAAATATTTATTCATGTTGTTGATAATGGAAAAGGGATAAAACCCGATTTGATGGAAAAGATATTCATTCCATTCTTCACATCAAAAAAAGATGGCTCAGGTATTGGCTTAAGCTTATCACGACAGATAATGTTTATGCACAAAGGCTCTATTTCTGCACGCTCAAATCCAGGACTTGAGACACGGTTTACTTTGAAGTTTTAAAATCCTTTATGAAGAATATATTTTATTTAATATTACTTTATCCATTCATTTCATTTGCTCAAAATAAAGCAGAATGGCAGCACCAAGATCCTAAAGATGACGGAGTTTTAGGAATTAGCACATACAAAGCTTATGAACTCCTGAAAAACAAAACTCCTGATACCGTTATTGTTGCTATTATTGACAACGGAACCGATATTAATCATGAGGATTTGAAAGGTTTAATTTGGGTAAACAAAAAGGAAATTCCTAATAACGGAATTGACGATGATAAAAATGGGTATATTGATGATATTAACGGCTGGAATTTCCTAGGCAATGCTGAAGGAAAAAACTTAAAGCAAGAAACAACAGAAGTAACCCGCTATTATTTTCAGCTAAAAAATAAATACGAATCTAAAAGTATCAATGAAATTAATGCTTCTGAAAAAGAAGAATACAAAAATTATCTTTTGGCAAAAGAAAATTATACTAATGATTTCAGAACTAAAACAGAAAATTTAGCTCTTTATGAATTTATTCTTGAAAACTATATTGCTTGCGATAAAATTCTAACAGAGTTTTTCAAAAAGCCCGATTATACTGAAGCGGAGGTTAAAAAAATAAAAAAACGCCATAAAGAACTTAAAAAAGCAAAGGAATTTATGCTTTTGATTTATGCCGATAAACTTACTAAAGCTAAAATTGAAAAGCTGGTGGCTGATACAAAACGAGATATAGAAACACGATTAAACCCTAATTTTAGTGCTCGTGCAGAAATGGTTGGCGACAAACCCAATGATATCAGTGATTCTATTTATGGCAACAATATGGTAAATGCCTGTGGCCCTTCACATGGAACAGGTGTAGCTGGTGTAGTTGGTGCTCTAGATAATGGAATAGGAGCTACTGGCGTTGCTAGATGTGTTAAATTTATGATTCTTCGAATTGTGCCCAATGGTGATGAGCGTGATAAAGACATTGCCCTAGCATATCGCTATGCTGTTAGAAATGGCGCAAGTATTATTAATTGCAGTTTTGGCAAAAGATTTTCGCCACAAGCCGAATTTGTAGACCAAGCAATGATTGAAGCAGAAAATGCTGGCGTATTAATAGTTCATGCTGCTGGGAATAATGGCACAAACAACGATTCAATACCGCATTATCCAACAGGAGTATTTTTAAATGGCAAAATTCCAAACAACTGGATTACAGTGGGGGCCAGCAGCAATAAAGACAATGAATATTTAGTTGCGAGTTTTTCAAACTACGGTAAAAAATCGGTAGATGTATTTGCTCCAGGAGTTGAGCTATTAAATATCAATTTAAACAATAAATATGATTTAGTAAGTGGCACAAGCGTTGCTTCTCCCGTGGTTGCTGGAATAGCTGCCGTTTTGAAATCGTATTACCCGTATTTGTCGGCGAAACAATTAAAAGAGATAATTTTGAAATCGGTTTATATCCCAAAGACAAAAATGGTTGAATTGCCAGGTAGAACAACTGATAAAAAAGATTTTTCAGCATTATCAGTCTCTGGTGGAATTGTTAACCTTTATAATGCAATATTACTTGTAGAAAGCTCATACAAAAACAAATAAATATGAAATATCAAGAAAAACAAATCGGATGGTTTAGTATCATTTTTATTGTACTTTCAATTTGGTTAAACATTGCTTTTGTTTACCAATTAGGCGACAATCCTCTTAAACAATTAGAAACAAACCTTTTGACAATTCTTTTCGGCATTCTGTTCTTGCTTTTTTACCAAATGAAAACAGAAATAGACGATGAAAAGATTAAAATAATGTTTGGCATTGGTATTATAAGGAAAACGGTTAAATTAAATACAATTACCCATGCTGAATGTGTAAGAAACAAATGGTATAATGGCATAGGGATTCGTATGCTTCAGAATGGGTGGCTATACAATATTCATGGGATGGATGCAATTGAATTAAATTACAGGAACTCGAAAAATATTATTAGAATTGGAACACAAAAGCCAGCGGAAATGAAAGATATAATTAATGGATTGTTAAAATAATAAAACGATTTGCTAAAAAAATGGCGAGGAAATAGAGTAATTGTAAACGTCTTTTAACTCTCCAAAATATTTTTTGATTTCTCAAAAAAAAAGTTTTATCTTTGCCACAGTTCTTTGAATAATAAAAAATCTGAGATTTTTTTTAAATAAGAATTTTCGAGGCAGATGAAATATGAAAAATTGAAGCATGCTTGAGTATGTGAAGTTTTGAATATTGAAATCTAACGAAGAAAAACTTATTGTAAAAACTTCGAAAAGTGCTATCAAGAAAGGTTGAGGGATTAGGCCCTATGAAACCTTAGCAACCAACAGCAGAAATGCCGTAAGGTGCTACCTCCTACTCTGAAAAGAGAAAGATAACGCAGTATGTGATAAATGAATATATAAATAATAAAATATATCCAAGTCCCTTCTGAGTTGTCAGTTGGGATTTTTTTTTGCTTAAAAATTGAATTATAAATGATTTCTTCTATGTGCTTATGCACCTTTGTGAGAAAAAAGAATTGAAGCTATGGAAAATAAATTATTAATTGATTCGGAATTTCAGTTGGAAAGTGGAAAATCACTTCCTAATCTTGAAATCGTGTATCATACTTATGGAAAACTCAATGCTGAAAAAAGCAATGTCATTTGGGTTTGTCATGCACTTACTGCTAATTCAGATGTTCTCGATTGGTGGGCAGGATTATTTGGCGAGAGTTGTCTTTTTAATCCAGAAGAACATTTTATCGTTTGCGTTAATAATCTAAGTTCTTGCTATGGAACAAGTGGCCCGCTCTCAATAAATCCACATACAAAGGAGCCTTTTTATCACGATTTTCCTTTAATTACAATCAGAGATATTGTTGCCGTTCATGAAATTATAAGAAAACACCTAGGAATAGAGCAAATAAAAATGCTTATAGGTGGTTCAATTGGCGGAATGCAAGTATTGGAATGGGCAATTAGTTCTCCTGGTATATTTGAAACTATTGTTCCAATTGCTACTTCGGCTGAGTTTTCAGCTTGGGGAAGAGCCTTCAACGAATCTCAAAGAATGGCTATTGAAGCCGATCAAACTTGGAAAGAACGAAAATCTGATGCAGGTTTAGCCGGTTTGAAAGCTGCTCGTTCAATAGCACTTTTAACTTATAGAAATTATGAATCATATAATCTAAAGCAGGCCGAAGATGATGATTCAAAGATTGATTATTTTAAAGCGTCTTCGTATCAGAATTATCAAGGAGAAAAATTGATTAAACGATTCAATGCTTTTTCGTATTATATGCATTCAAAGGCGGTAGATTCACATAATGTTGGGCGCAACAGGGGTGGAGTTCTTAAGGCTTTATCACAAATCAAAGCAAAAACTTTAATAGTTGGTATTTCCAGTGATGTTTTGTTCCCAATTGAAGAACAGCGCTTTCTAGCAGAGCATATTCCTAATGCCATAATTGAGGAAATAGACTCTATTTTTGGACATGATGGATTTTTGGTTGAATTAGAAAAACTTAAAACAATATTAACGGTACATTGTACACGGTAAAAGGTGAACGGTGTTGTGTTTTCAGAATTCAGAATTCTGGCTTCTTTATTCTTACTACTTAATTCTAAAAAAACATGAAACAAAACAAAATAAAATTAGGAATCTTCGGATTTGGATGCGTTGGACAAGGATTGTATTACACTTTGGAGCAAACGCAAGGTTTAAAAGCAGAGGTTGTAAAAATATGTATAAAAGACAGAACTAAAGAGCGTTCTATTCCAAGTCATTATTTTACTTTTGATAAAGATGAAATTCTCGACAATCCCGATATTAATGTGGTTGTAGAATTAATCGACGATCCGAAAGCCGCCTACGAAATAGTTGTAAAAGCATTAAAAAGTGGAAAAGCGGTTGTAACAGCTAATAAAAAAATGGTTGCCGACAATTTTGAAGAATTATTTAAAATTCAACAAGAATATAATGTTCCTCTATTATATGAAAGTTCATGTTGTGCAAGTATTCCTGTTATCAGAAATTTGGAAGAATATTACGATAATGATTTAATAAATGCGGTAGAAGGAATATTTAATGGGTCGTCTAATTACATTTTAACCAAAATTTTTAATGAAAATGCTGTTTATGCAGAAGCCTTGAAAGATGCTCAGGAAAAGGGATTTGCTGAAACTAATCCAATACTTGACGTGGGAGGCTTCGATTCTAAAAACAAACTATGTATTATCATTGCTCATGCTTTTGGCTTATTTGTTAAACCAGAACAAATTTTTAATTACGGAATTCAAAATATTAATGCGTTTGATGTTCAATATGCTAGGGAGAAAGGTTTTAGAATAAGATTGGTTGGCTTCACTCGTAAGGTTGGGAAAGGGGTTGTTGGGGCTGTTCTGCCAGCTTTTGTTAAGGAAGAAAATATCTTATACAGCATTAATAATGAGTATAATGGGGTAATTGTTGAAGGTGCTTTTTCTGAAAATCAATTTTTCTTAGGTAAAGGTGCGGGTAGTTACCCAACAGGTTCTGCTGTATTATCAGATATTTCGGCTTTGACTTATGGTTATAAATATGAATATAAGAAATACCATCAAAATATTGAAAATAGAGATTTAAATTTGGTTGATGATTTTAAATTTGAAGTGTATATTCGTAGAAATGGAGATTTAAAGACTATTGCACCTTTATTTGATGAGATTATTGAAGTGCACCGTTCTGGAAATATCAACTATTTAGTTGGAACTATTAGTTTCAGCAAGCTTAAAAGCTCTGGTGTTTTTGAAGATAACGATGCAGTTGTGATTTTAAGTTCAAATAATAAAATTGAGATTGCATAAGATTTTTGATGTTGGAATAGGAAATGATCTTAAAGTCAATTAATTTCAGTATTTTTTGTGTTTCTGAAAAATAGACTTATTTTTGCATAAAATAAATAAAATAATATGAAACCACTTGTAAGTATAATAATGGGTAGTACCTCAGATTTGCCTATCATGGAAAAAGCGGCTAAGATTTTTGACGAGTTTGAAATCCCATTTGAAATGAATGCATTGTCGGCTCATCGTACGCCAGAAATAGTAGAGCAATTTGCTAAGAATGCTTATGCTAACGGAATTAGAGTTATTATTGCAGGAGCAGGTGCCGCAGCGCATCTTCCAGGAGTAATTGCTGCAAGTACTGTATTGCCAGTTATTGGAGTTCCTGTAAAATCTTCTAACTCATTAGATGGTTGGGATTCTATATTGTCGATACTTCAAATGCCAAGCGGAATACCTGTAGCAACGGTTGCTTTAGATAATGCAACAAATGCAGCAATTTTAGCAGTACAAATTTTAGCTGTTGGTAATGATGATTTGATGAAAAAGATGCTTGCTTACAAAGAAAATATGAAAACCAAAATTATTCAGGCAAACGAAGAGTTAAAAGCAGTAAAATTTAAATTCAAAGTAAATTAATTATCAGTTATTTAACGGTTTATTTAACATAAGGTGTTAATTACTAAAAAAAATGTGCGAAAAAAGATAAAATTATTTGTGTATTAAAATTTTATACGTACATTTGCAACCCAATTTTGAGTATATAAAAAAATTATTATAGATATGTATTTAGATACAGTAGTAAAGAAAGAAATTTTCACAAAACACGGAAAAACAGCTGGTGATACTGGCAGTCCAGAGGCACAAGTTGCATTATTTTCTTTTAGAATTAGCCATTTGACAGAGCATTTGAAAAGAAACAGAAAAGACTTTGGAACTCAAAAAGCACTTTTAGATTTGGTAGGAAAAAGAAGAAGCCTTCTTTCTTATCTTAAACAAAAAGATATTAATAGATACAGAGCTATTATTAAAGAATTAGGAATTAGAAAATAATAATGAAAATATAATTTTCATATATGAAAGGCAATTAAATTCAATTGCCTTTTTTTATATTTATAAAAATCATAAAAATATTTAAGTATGGCTGCACCAATTGCAATAACCCAAACTATCGACCTAGGTGAAGGAAAAATAATAAGTATAGAAACAGGAAAGCTTGCGAAACAAGCGACAGGGTCAGTTGTTGTGAAACAAGGAAACACGATGTTATTAGCTACTGTTGTTGCTAATAAAGAAGCAAAAGAAAATGTTGACTTCATGCCGCTAACTGTGGAGTATCAAGAAAAATATGCCTCAGCTGGTCGTTTCCCTGGTGGATTCTTTAAAAGAGAGGCAAGACCTTCAGAATATGAAATTCTCATCTCAAGATTAATTGACAGAGCATTACGTCCGCTTTTTCCTTCAGATTTTCACGCTGAGGTTCAAGTACAAGTTTCTTTAATTTCTTCAGATAAAGATATAATGCCAGATGCACTTGCTTGTCTTGCTGCTTCTGCTGCACTTGCTGTTTCTGATATTCCTTTTCACGGACCAGTATCTGAAGTTCGTATTTGCAGAATTGATGACAAATTAGTTGTTAACCCTACTATTTCTGAAATTCCAACTTCTGATTTAGATATTATGGTTGCTGCAACTGAAGAAAATATAATGATGGTTGAAGGCGAAATGAAAGAGGTTTCAGAAGCAGTAATGCTTGAAGCTCTTAAATTAGCTCACAGTTTCATCAAGTTACAATGTATAGCTCAGAAAGAATTAGCATCTAAGGTTGCTAAATCTTCTCCAAAACGTGAATATTGCCACGAAACTCATGACGAAGAATTAAAAGCAGCGGTAATTGCTGCAACTTATGATAAAGCATTAGCTTGTGCTCGTTTAGGAAATCCTAATAAACATGAGAGAAGTGAAGCGTTTGATGCAATTTGCAAAGAATTTATTGAATCTCTTCCTGAAGAAGAAAGAGCAGAAAAAAAATCATTAGTGAAACATTATTATCATGATGTGATGAAAGATGCTGTTCGTAATATGATTTTAGATGATAGAAGTCGTTTAGATGGTCGTAAATTAGATGAAATTCGTCCAATTTGGTGCGAAGTTGATTATTTGCCTTCTGCTCATGGTTCTTCAATATTTACAAGAGGTGAAACTCAATCATTAACAACTGTTACACTTGGTTCTAAATTAGATGAACAAATGATTGATGGAGTTGTTTTTGAAGGAAAATCAAATTTAATTTTACATTATAATTTCCCAGGATTCTCAACTGGTGAAGCAAAACCTAACAGAGGAACTAGTCGTCGTGAAATTGGTCATGGTAATTTGGCTTTAAGAGCTCTTAAACCAATGATTCCTTTCGGCGAAGAAAATCCATATACTGTTCGTATAGTATCAGATATTTTAGAGTCTAACGGTTCATCATCAATGGCAACGGTTTGTGCTGGAACTATGGCGCTTATGGATGCCGGTGTTAAAATTAAAAAACCAGTTTCTGGCATTGCAATGGGTTTAATAACTGATACTAAAGCTGGAAAATGGGCTGTATTAAGCGACATTTTAGGAGATGAGGATCATTTAGGAGATATGGATTTCAAAGTTACTGGAACTCGTGATGGTATCACTGCTTGTCAGATGGATATTAAAGTAGATGGTTTATCTTATGAAGTTCTTGCAGCTGCTTTAGAACAAGCTCGTCAAGGTCGTTTACATATTTTAGGTGAAATTGAAAAAACTATTTCTAAACCACGTGAAGATTACAAATCTCATGTACCTAGAATTATAAAAATGACAATTCCTAAAGAATTCATTGGTGCAATTATCGGACCTGGTGGAAAAATTATTCAAGAAATGCAACGTGAAACTGGTGCAACTATCGTTATTGAAGAAGTTGGCGAATTTGGAATTATTGATATCGTAACTGATAATAAAGATGCTGCTCAAGCTGTAATTACTAAAATCAAAGGAATTGTTACTGTTCCTGAAGCTGGCGAAGTATATGAGGGAACAGTTAAGAGTTTATTAGCTTTTGGTGCTGTTGTTGAAATACTTCCTGGTAAAGAAGGCTTGCTTCATATCTCTGAGCTTGATTGGAAACGCATTGAAAAAGTTGAAGATGTATTAAAAGTTGGAGACAAAATTATGGTAAAATTGTTAGAATATGACAAAAAAGGCGGAAAACTAAAATTGTCAAGAAAAGCATTAATACCTCGTCCTGAAAGAAAAGAAAACACAGAAAATAACGAGAAAAAAGAAGCTTAATAATATTACATCAAAGAAAGAGGCTGCTTGTTAATTGCATTCCAAGTTTTTCGCAACTTAGAATTCAATTAACAAGCAGCCTTTTGTTTTTAAGTTGTTTTTAGGTGTATATTTTGAAAAGAGCTGTAAGCTGATTTGTTATAATATTAACTGGGTATCCCCTTTACTCATCTAATATTATTTCGATTTTACTA
>JBAXGW010000085.1:0-15074 GCA_037139195.1 Bacteroidota bacterium | reverse complement strand
GAAACTCATATACAACCGCAAATACTTATACAGCATCTTATACCGATATTAATGGCTGCGATAGTATCTATACGCTCAACTTAACAGTTAATCAACCTTTCCACTCTATTATAAATGCTCAAATTTGTGCTAATTCATCTTATAATTGGCGTGGAAACACATACACCACTACGAATACTTACAATGTTTCTTTTACTGATATTAATGGCTGCGATAGTATCTATACGCTCAATTTAACCGTAAACAACATTGATGTTAGTGTAAATTCAAATGGCGCTACATTATCTGCTATTTCAACTGCCGAAAATTTCCAATGGATTGACTGCAACAATGGCTACTCTCCTATTTTGCAAGCAACATCGCAAAATTTCACAGCAACAACAAATGGAAACTATGCAGTAATATTAACTCAGGGCCAATGTTCCGACACTTCAACTTGCTTCCAAATCGTTATAACGAACAATAACCGATACGAAAGTGCTAATAAAATTGAAATAATACCAAATCCTGCAAATGAAAAGTTCTTTTTAGATTTAGGGCAAATTGATAGGGCTTTTGTTTCTATATCAGACATGACAGGTAAATTGATCAAAATATTTCAATACAATTCTAACGAAAGCGTTGATATTAGTCAATTGAAAGAAGGCATTTATCTGATTAAAATTCAAACAGATAATCTAACTGAAATTAAACGATTATTAATTCAAAGGTAAACATAAATTCTTATTGTTTATGGTAAACTAAAAACTGCAAGAAGAAAGTGCATCCGCCAAAAGGCGGATGCTTAAGCTTTTTCGCGAATTAAACCATAATTAATTCTAAACAAAATGAAAAATTTGTATTTTAGCGTTTTATAAATAGCTAATCAATAAATGACAAGAATCACACAACGTTTTCATCATTCGCTTCAATACTCAATCTTAACTTTGTTATTATTATATTGCACTTTTAATTATGGACAATCTTCTATACTTGACAGTTTAACAACCATATCAACTAATCATCTCAACGATACTTTTGGCATAAGAGCTTTAAGAGAAATCTCGAAAATCAAACTACATTCTAATTTGGTAGCATCTAAAGAAGCGGCCTTGAAATCTATTGAACTTGCAAAAAAACTAAAAGACAAAAAAGGGATTTTTGATGGTTATGCCCTACTTGGCGATGTCTATTTCTATCAAGGCGAACTTGCTAAGGCTCTCGAATACGACCAACTTTACCTAAAAACAGCTCAAGCCAATAAAGACAAAAAGGAAATATCGAAAGCGTACAATAACTTAGGAAGCATTTATAATGAAATTGGCGACTACCTAAAAGCGCTAAACTTTTATCAAAGTTCTCTTAAGATAAAAGAAGAAATGAACGACTACAATGGAATAATGCTAACATATAGCAATATTGCAAATATTTTTTCAATTCAAAATGATACAGCTAAAGCTTTTGTATATTTCAATAAAGCTATTGATATTGCAATTATTCAGAAAGACAAAAGAATACTTTCAAGCAATTATGCAAATATTGGCGTTTTATATTCAAACTTCGAAATGCTTGATAAAGCAAAAACATACATATACAAATCTTTAAAACTTAAGAAAGAAATCAATGATAAAACAGGAATTGGCCGAGACTATAATCGATTAGGTATTATTTGCAAAAAACAAAAACAATATAATAAAGCCCTTGAATACTACAATCAATCGCTTCAAATATATAAAGAAGCTGGCGATAACAGGGGGCTCTCAAACATCTACAACAATATTGGGTTTATTTATTTAGAACAAAATAAAATAAACGATGCAATTACAATATTGAAGATTAGTGAGACTATTTGTCTATTAAACAAACTCGACAATAATTTATTAGATACGTACAATGGGCTTTCGCTTTGCTATGAAAAAAATAAAAACTTCACAACTTCATTCAACTACTTTAAAAAATATAAAACACTAGAAGATTCTCTGTTTAGTGCCGAAAACAAAAAACAGATGCAAAATCTATTGCTAAAATATGAATCTGACAAAAAAGATCATCAAATCACAACTCTCAACAAAGACATGGAGCTCAAGAAAGAGCTTATCTCACTTAAAAACAATGAGATATCAAAACAAAACCGAATCCGAAATTTAATTTTACTTTCATTAGCATTAGCTCTTACACTGGCATTTTTCATTTATCGAATGTACAGAAACAAACTTAAACTCAACGATAAACTACATTCTAGAAACACGGAAATTTTGAGACAAAAAAATGAAATAGAAATTCAAAATGCAAAAATTCAATACCAAAATCAAAAGCTTGAAGATTTAAATGCAACGAAAGATAAACTTTTTTCTATCATTTCTCATGATTTAAAAACTCCTTTCCTTTCAATTTTTAGAGTTACTGAGGCCATCAAAAACAACTATGAGTTATATGACGAAAAACAGAAAAAAGATTTCATCTTTGGAATAAATAGCGAGTCCGAAAACTTATGTAAATTACTTGACAATCTCTTACTTTGGTCCAGATCTCAAAGAGGAATTTTATCCTTTACTCCTGATTTTCATAATTTAAAAGACAGTATAAATGAAGTGCTAAGCATTCTGAGTCAATCTGCTCAATTAAAAGAAATAAGAATAATAGAAGACATCGACTCAGATCTATATGCATATTGCGATTTAAATATGGCAATGACTATTTTCAGAAACCTAATTTCAAATGCAATAAAGTTTACCGAACGAAAAGGTGAAATTATTATTACATCAGAGGAAATCAAGCAACATGTTACAATTTCATTTAAAGACAACGGAACTGGAATAACAGAGAGCGATTTAAGAACATTATTTGACGTATCAGAAAACAAAACGACTCCTGGAACAGAAAAAGAAAAAGGAACTGGTTTAGGATTAATTCTATGCAAAGAATTTGTAGAAAAAAACAATGGAACTATAAAAGTAATTTCTGAGATTGGAAAGGGAAGTACTTTTTTGATAACTTTACCAACGAAAGAACATAACATTAAAAAGAATGATTAGGCTTGTAATTTCTGACGACCATGAATTATTTCGAATAGGAATAAAATCTTTGTTTATAAATCAAAATACGTTTGAAATAGTGGGCGAAGCTGAAAATGGCATTGAACTTTTAAATATTTTGCGTAAAACAAAAACTGATATTATCTTGCTAGATTATTCTATGCCTCGGCTTTCTGGAAAAGAATTAATCAAAGCTATAAAAGAAGAGTTTCCAAGAATTAAAATATTAATGCTTTCAGCAAATAGCGATGAAAAAAGCATAGTTTCTTCTATTCGTTCAGGTGCCAATGGATATATTCATAAAGACGTTTGCTCCAAAGAATTAATGTTTGCTTTGACAAACATTCACAATGGCGAAAGCTATTTTAGTAATACAATTGCTCCCATAGTAAATGATTATCAAACAAAATCAGCATATATTGATTCCGAGTGCTCAGAAAAATCGCTATCATACAGAGAAATTGACGTTTTAAAACTATTAGCTGAAGGTTTAAGTTATAAAGAAATTGGAGAGAACCTAGCTATTTCACCTAGAACTGTTGAAACTCACAAAAAAAACATATCGCAAAAACTTGGTTTATCTTCTACTGCAGAAATAGTTAAATGGGCAATTAATAATAGAATCATCTAAAAAAAAGGCATCCTTAATGTCGTAATTATTTGCAAGCTCATGATTACGTTTCGCTTAGTTCTTCAGTTTGCTCATTTTTTAATTCAAAAACTAGTAAAATCAAAATTATCAATAACCTCATATTAACCCAAACTTCCAGCTTTTAGAATACCTTCAAAGAACATAAGTGGCTTTTTTAAACAACCCCTAAAATATCTATTTGGATATTATAATTTGATTTTAAAATATCAAAAAAACCCGATTATTCTTTCTCAAATATTTTAAAACCTCGTTCCGTCAATGTTTCAACTATTGCCAATGTAAAATCACGATTAGCATCAAGTGATATTAAATCAAGTGTTTCTGACTTCCCTTTGTATAATTCTTCAAGCTTTTCACCTATTATCAGATTATCGGCTTTATATTCATCTGCTCCGATATAAAAAACTAAAAGTGTTCTAAATCTTTTTTGTATTATTCGTCCTTCAACTCTGTCAACTATACAAAAAGCTTGAACCGAATTTAAGGATAAAACATGTGCATTAATAACATTCTGCAATTCAGTAATATTTTGTTTTACTTGCTTAAAGCGAAGTTCAAGTCCATTAGTTAAGGTGTAATTTTGTGCCATATTATTTACATACCAATTAATGAATAATCAAAACCAAATACTTTTCAAAGCTTAATATATTTCTATTCACAAGAAAAACAAGCTATATATAAAAATGACAATTATTTACAAAAGCAGTTAATATTGTTCAATCTTAGTTATCTTTCCTGACTCATCATAATACCGCCACTCTCCAACCTTTATATCATTTTTATAATAACCTTCTTCTCTAATCACATTAGTCAAATCATAAAATGTTGTAAATTTTCCAGATTTCTCATACACATCATTATCAATTGATTGATGTGCGTAATCCCTATTTATATCTTTAATTGGATTAATCAATTTTATTTTGTAACAATAAATCCAGTCAGTAAAACCACTTGGACCATAATAGCTTATGTATTTCCTTGTACTATCAATATAATTTAATCTAATTTCACCAAGATATTTTCCCCAATAACCATAACTATTGTAAAAAAATGCACTATCAATTTTCCCTTTTGTAAAATACAAATCAGCTGCTAATTCATTATATTCATAACCATTAAAATAATACATTTCTTTATGTCCACTACAAGGCTTTCCTTCAAAATAAATCAAACTATCAATTTTATTAAAAGAACAATTTAGACCTAATTTCTCACCTTTGTTATTCCAATACTCCATATTAGAAGGTTTTCCATTAATATTTACACCCTTTGTTTTAATTTTACCATTAAGATGGTTATAAAAGAACAACCCATTAAGTGTGTCATTTATATATGTTTCAACTGATGCTGTATCATTTGGAAAATTAAAAAATTGAATTCTTCTGCCATTTCTTTTATTTGCAACATATTCTTGAATAACCGATACTCTCCCATATCTGGCTGTATCAAACGCATTGTATTGGTAGCCATATATATTAGTTCCATATTCTATAATTACTCCAGTTCCATTTTTAATTCTTTTTTTAACATATACTTTTTTCCCATTGGCTTTTTCATTTTTCAGTATTTCTTTTTGCATTTCAAGTAATGACTCATTAATTGCATTTTCATCATTCTTGTTTTGCCCAAATAATAGAATTGGAAAAAGCATAAATACAACAATTATAGTCTTCATATTAATATTTTTATGATTACTCATTTATTTCTATTTTACAAACCTATATAATTTTTCTCTTTTCTCCTATTTTTTTATTAGAAACAAAAAACTCCATATTGTTTTAATAGCATATTATTTATAGAACAACAAACACAAATCTCCAATTAATCATAATTTTGTATCTTTGAAAATCGTATCATTTATATAATTTATGAAAGCCACAGAACAAAACGATTTTAAAAGAGAACTTAGTTTATTTGATGGAACCATGCTAGTTGTTGGATCGATGATTGGCTCCGGAATATTTATTGTTAGTGCCGACATTACCCGACAAGTTGGGTCGGCTGCTTGGCTAATGCTTATTTGGCTGCTAGGTGGATTAATAACTATAACTGCCGCTGTAAGTTATGGCGAACTAAGTGCAATGTTTCCAAAAGCGGGTGGACAATACGTTTACCTTAAAGAAGCTTATGGAAAACTAACTGGATTTCTTTACGGATGGAGCTTTTTTACTGTAATACAAACAGGAACTATTGCAGCTGTTGGTGTTGCATTTTCAAAATTTGCAGCTTATCTCTACCAGCCTTTAAGCGATGAGAATATTTTGTTTGAGATTAGTTCAATGAAATTGAATGCAGCACAAATTGTATCTATTATAACCATAGTTTTGCTCACATACCTAAACAGTAGAGGCGTAAAAAACAGCAAAATACTTCAAACAATTTTAACAATAATAAAAATACTATCACTTTTCGGCTTAATTGTGTTTGGCTTAACACTGGCTGCTAAAGCAGAAATATGGAACAATAATTGGAAGGATGTTTGGAACACAAAAGCGTTTATTAAGGAAACAAATTCTTGGCTACCAATAAGTGGAACGGCCTTAATTACTGGAATATCGGCAGCAATGGTTGGCTCCCTTTTTGCTAGTGACGCCTGGGTTGGGGTAACATTTATTGCAGGTGAAATAAAAAATCCAAAACGCAATGTAGGACTTAGCCTTTTTTTAGGAACTTTAATAGTAACTATCATTTATGTACTTACTAATCTGATGTACCTTGCTGTTGTTCCAATGAATGAAATTGCCTTTGCTAAATCCGACCGTGTAGCTGTAGTAGCATCGCAGTTCATATTTGGCAATATTGGCACTTTAATAATTGCTATCACCATTATGATTTCTACTTTTGCTTGCAATAACGGACTTATAATGGCGGGTGCCAGAGTATATTATTCCATGGCAAAGGATGGGTTATTCTTCAAAAAAGCGGCAAATTTAAACGCATACAGCGTGCCAGCTTGGGCTTTGTGGGCACAATGCATTTGGGCTTCGGCGCTTTGTCTTACAGGTAAATACGGCGACTTGCTCGATTTTGTTGTTATAATAGTTTTAATATTCTATATTCTAACAATCTACGGCATATTTATTCTTAGAAAAAAAAGACCCGATGCAGAACGACCCTATAAAGCTTTTGGATATCCAATTGTGCCAATCATTTATATTCTAGTGGCAAGTGCAATATCAATTTCATTATTAATCACTAAAACAAGCACTTGTGGATGGGGTGTATTAATAATGCTAATCGGAATTCCAGTATATTATTTAACATTGAACAAAAAGTAGAATTCTGTTTTAAAACTTAATGGACTTGATAACATAAAGCACTCTGCATTAAATCTCAGAGATTGTATTATATTTTCAACAATAAGTCAGGAGTTTATCGCAATATATGCATAATCAAACCTTTATCGAACCCCGAAAACCTCTAACGCCATAGTAAGATTCGGCACCATTATGATATACAAAAACCTGATTATAACGACGATCACAAAAAAGTGCTCCTCCGAGTTTTCTAATCTCTTTTGGGGTTTTCACCCAACTTGAAGTTTTTGTGTCGAAATCACCAAAGTTCTGCAATTCTCGATATTGTTCTTCAGTTAATATTTCAATACCCATTGCAGCAGCCATATCAACTGCATTATTTTCTGGTCTATGTTCTTTTCTAGATTCTAATCCTTCTCTATCATAGCAAACACTTCTTCTACCCTTAGGACTTTCAGAAGAACAATCAAAAAAAATGTATTCACCTGTTTTATCATCAAAACCTACAACATCAGGCTCTCCTCCAGTTATTTCCATTTCATAAAGAGACCTAAGCTTTTCTGTATTTTCTTCTAATTTTGCTTGTATATTACTCCAATCAAGACCTTTAACAAATCTATTTCTTTCACAACGTGCTTTTAATTTGTCAATTAATTCATGTTGTTGTTCAGGCATTAATTCTTTACAAATTCCCATTTTCATTTGTATATATTTTATTATTTTTTTAGTAGTTAATCTTTAAAGAAACGTTCTACCTCAGTTACCTCACAAGCTTTTAAACTTCCTAAAAATACGTCTCCTATTCGAACACGAACGAGTCTAAGAGTTGGAAACCCAACTGCGGCAGTCATCTTGCGAACTTGTCGTTCTTTTCCTTCGGTTAATGCAATAGAAATCCAACAAGTTGGTCCATGCCTATCATCACGTATTTTACGAGTGCGTGGAGTAAAATCGGGTGCTGCTTCTAATCGAAAAGCGTTACAAGGTTTGGTTTGGTATTTTACATCACGAATTCCAATCTCCACTCCTGCCCTAAGTTTATCTATAGCCTCATCAGTAATAAGCCCATCAACCTGTGCATAATATTCTTTTTCTATATTCTTGCCCCGAACTATTTCGCTCATCATACCTTCGGTAGTAAGAAAAAGTAAACCTTCGCTTTCCTCATCCAAACGACCAATTGCCATTGTTCCCTTAGGAAAATCATATAGCTCTGCAACCAATTTCTTTCTCGGTAATTCGCAAACAAACTGGCACAGATAGCCAAATGGCTTGTGCATTATAAAGTGACGATGAAGTGGTTTTGAATTTGGGACCATTTAGTTTTGCCTTATTATTTAAGAGGAAACACATCCTTTAACGCATAACCTACATATCGTCTCATCAGTTTTTGTATGTTTACAAGATGATAATAGAATAACAACTAAACAAAAAATAAATGTTGTTTTCATAAATCATCCTACTTTTTTCCTTTTTCAAATTAATAAAATAAAATTAAAAAGCTTTTTTTAATTCTATACCTCTGCTTTTCGACATAACATTAAGGGTTTATTTCGTTTAATTTCAATGTTATATCATCAAGAATATATTTTGCCACATTGTTGATTATTACTAGCTCATCTTCTGGTTTAATAATTGGGTTTTCAAATGAAATATTAATTTTGCCAAATGTTTCGGGGATAGAATAAATAGATAAATAATCATAACTATTAAAACAAACTGTTAATGATATTGTAGTTGTGAATATAATACTTTCTGCTTTTTTAAAATCTATTAGTGTATAATCGAAACTTATTTCACCAATAGTTGAGTTCGTGTCTTGAATATCTGCATCTAATTTTTCAAAATAATCATCTATAGATTCAACAGAATTGCCGCCACCAAAACGCCAACATACTATTTTTTTTGAAAAGAATAATTCATCAAATTTCTCTAGTTTTCTAAGCGTTTTTGCTAATAATGGTTTAGCGATATCCTGGTAAATCTTAATAAACTGAATTTTATCAATTGTTTTCTTCTCTTTTTGTCCATTCAATTGAGCTTTTAATAAATCTATTTGTTTGTCAACATCAGTAATTTCGTCAATGTTTTCGCCTTTTGCCCCTTTCAAATATAATTCCAATGATGTTATTAATTGTTCCCCAATATATTCTGAAAAAAAATTTTCATCTCCGCCGTCAGCTGCTTGTAATGCTCTATAATAATCTTCTTTTTTTTCAGTTTTAATAATTACGGGTGGATATCCTTTTTGCATTAAAATCAAATTCATAAGAATTCTTGCAAGTCTTCCGTTTCCGTCATCGAATGGATGAATTGAAATAAATTTATAATGAAAAAGAGATGCCGTAATTAATGGATGAATTTTTATATCATTATTTATTTTTTTCAACCATTCAATTAAGTCAAACATTTTTGCCGATGTTTCTTCTGGATTAGCAAAATAATGAATTTCATCTGTTTGAGTTAATACATGGTTAGGTTGTGTTTTATATTTTCCTATTTCAATTTTTCGTCTTACAATTTGACCACTTGTTGTTATGGATTTATTATAGTAACTTTCCTTAAGTATTAAAATATGTAACTCTCTAATAAAATTTTCAGTAATGCTTCTATCTTCTTTTATAATATCTTCAAGCAATAATAGCACTTCATTGTGTCCTTTAATATCCAAATGATCTTTTAAAGGCTTTCCATTTGCCGTTATTCCATGCAATAGAAATGTTTTAGTTTCTCCATAAGTCAATTTATTCCCTTCAATATTATTTGAATGATAATTCCAATCTAGTCGAAATTTCTGCATTATACGGCTTTCAACATCAGGACTAATAGGTCGCAATTCATCAATTTCATTTTTAAATGAATTAATTTCTTGCAGTATAATTTTCAATTCCATATCGTTTATTTATAAATCATTATTCCTTTTTCAAATTTATAAAAAATAAATTACATATCGTTAAAAGGATTCTTTTTATTTTTTTCAATTCTAAAAAGCATTTTATCGTTTAAACCCCATATTCTATTATAACAACAACTCATTTCAAACCACTAGATAGACGAAAAAAATCTCTAAAATAAAACAATAATTTTTCTTATTTTTGTACTTCAAACTGATAGAATTATGATGAAAAACCAAACACCTTTTAAAATTCTTACTGCTGCAATTTTCATTTTGCTTATTGTTCCTGTGCTTATAAAAGACGGAATGTTTATGGATGGCGAATTTTATACCGTAGTAGCAAAAAACATGGCTAACGGACTAGGCACATTTTGGCATCCATACTTCAGCGCTACTTGGTGCAATTCGGGTTCGAATATCTGTATAGAACAACCTCCTTTAGTCTGGGGAATTCAGTCCTTATTTTTTAGAACGTTGGGAAATAGCATATATATTGAACGCCTTTATTCTTTCTTAACAGCAGTAATAACAGCTCTTTTAATTGTGAAATTTTGGAATTCATTAAATGCCAACAATCCAAAAATTAAACAATTTTCGTGGCTTCCCGTTTTATTATGGATTATCACACCAGTTTGTTTTTGGGCTTACCAAAACAATGTTCAAGAAAACACCATGGGAATATTCACACTTTCAGCTGTTTTCCTCGTTTTTATTGGCTTAGAAAGAGAAAAATATTCATACCTGTTTTTTATATTAGCAGGAACATTTGTTTTCTTTGCTTCATTATCTAAAGGTATACCAGGGTTATTTCCTATTGCAACGCTTGGAATATATTGGCTTGTAACAAAGAACATTTCTTTTAAAAAGATGTTTCTCGGAACACTTATTATCATTGCTACACCAATAATTATTTACACCTTAATACTAATATCAAGCCAAGCAGCAAACGACGGCCTTTCGTTTTACTTCTTCAAACGCTTAATGGGCAGAATTGAAGATTCTCATACTGTTACCAGAAGAGGTTATATACTTTATCGTATTTTCACCGAGCAAATTCCTGCAATACTTTTTTGCGTTCTTATTCTATTAATTTCGAAAATTAAAAAGATAAAAATCATTAAAACTAGTAAAACAAACTCATTAGCAATTATGTTTTTTCTAATTGGATTAGCTGGTTCTGTACCTTTAACGCTTACACTTGTTCAAAAAGGATTTTACTTTGCAGCTTCGCTCCCATTCTTTGGTTTAGGATTTGCTTTTTTAATTGCTCCTCAATTAAATGAAATGTTGTCGAAAATAAATATTTCAGATAAAACCCTAAAGTTATTAAACTATTTTTCTATACTAGTTCTTATTGGCGCAATAGGCTTTTCGGCAATGCAATATGGCAAAAAAAGAAGAGATATTGCTTTACTTGATGATGTTTATACCATTGGAAAAGCATTGCCAAAGAATATTACAGTTTTGGTTGAACCCAATTTATTTAACGAATGGTCTTTGCATACTGGCTTTATGCATCACTTCAATGTAAGCATCGATTGTAATACTAAAAACACATATAGCTATTTTATTAAAGACAAAAACAGTATTATTACAATTCCTGCGAACTACAAAAAAATTGAGATTAGCACAAAAAAATACGACCTATATCAAATAAAATAACAATAAAAAGCTTGCTTAGCAAGCAAAAAAAAAGCGACACAGTGTTACACAGAGTTCATCACAGTGTAACACAGAAAAGAAGAAAAAAACAGTGGCACACTGTGTAAACACCGTGAAACACTGTGCAATAAAAAAGCATGACAGCGTAACATAAAACTACTTCAACGATCTTTAACCATAGCAAATATCTTCTATCCATGCCAAACAATACATTTCAACAATTCAATAAAATACTGAGCGAATCGATTACAAAAGGCGAGTTTGTGAAAATAACGCTTAGCAATAAACGCAATAATGCCGACGATCTGAAGAATGTATTTGTAAAAACGGTAAATATAAAAAAGGGATTGGCGTTGTCTTTTGTTTATCGTTACCCAACAAAAGATATTACAAAAAACTTAAGCATTAACGAAGGCTTAGAGTTAATAATAAACATGCTCGATAATATATTTTTTCAAGCTAATTTATTCACAACCAAAAGCGATTGGCACCTATTAATAAATAAAAACAACTCGACTAAGCTAACTAATAAACCAGCCATCATCACCGAAGTACCTAATCTTAACCACAACAATATCAAAAACCGTTTTCTTAACTCAGAAAACAATATATATCTAAGAGAACTTGGAATTGTTTCGCACGATTGGAAAATAAAAGCCGACATGCAAGATAAGTTCAAGCAAATTAATAAATACATCGAAATTATTGATGGCATTATTAATTCGGCAAAAATTGAAAGCAAATTAAAAATTGCCGACATGGGCTCGGGCAAAGGATATTTAACCTTTGCACTATATGATTTCCTAACGAATACCCGAAAATTAACACCCGAAGTATATGGCGTAGAATACAGAAAAGAGTTGGTTGACTTTTGCAATGAGATTGCACAAAAATCTAAATTTAGCAATCTAACATTTAAATCCGGAAGTATTGCCCAAACCGATATAAGCGGAATAAATATGCTTATTGCTTTACATGCATGTGATACTGCAACCGACGATGCAATATTTAAAGGAATACAAGCAAATGCACAAATAATTATTTGCGCCCCTTGCTGCCATAAGCAAATAAGAGCACAAATGAAACCCAATAATGCACTAAAAGAAATAACAAAACACGGCATTTTACTAGAGCGACAAGCCGAAACAATTACCGACACCATTAGAGGATTGATATTAGAAGCTTATGGCTACAAAACCAAGATATTTGAGTTTATAGAAACCGAGCATACACCTAAAAACGTACTGATTGTAGGCGTGAAAAAAGACGCCGATGCTGAAATAAATAGTAAAAAACTTGCCGAAGTGAGCAAGTTAAAAGAGTTGTTTGGTATCGAAATGCATTATTTGGAAAGTTTACTTCATGAAATATAAAAGTCAAAGTCTTGTTAATTTATTTAGTTTTTAATAAAAAATAACAAATATAAACAACATCATTTAGCATATTTTTTTTAGTTTTGTAATTGCAAAAATACAAAAAGTTAAACACATGAAATACTCCTTATATATATTAATCACAATAATGATCTTCATCTCTTGCAAAAAAGAGGAAGAAACAACAAAAGAATACAAACCTAAAACATGTAGGTTAACGCAAATAAAAGGTCGTCTATTATATGAATATTATTCAAATGGGAAAATTTCAACTATTAGATATATAAATAATTGTTGCAGCTATGATTATGTTTATACTGATTCAACTATAACAGAAATAAAAACCACAAATAATTATGTAAGTCCAGATTCTGCATTTTTATCAAGCAAAGAAATTTTCAAAATCGACAATGATGGTTTGGCAAGATCTTCAGTTTATTATTTGTATGATAATATTGGAGATTCATACTGCACTAGAAAATACTATTACGATTCTAATAGCTATCTAGTAAAAAGAATTACAAATTCAAATGCGCTAAACAAAATTGATTCTTTAGGAATTATAGTAATAAATGGAAATATTATCAGCAAATATCTAAAAAACAATTCCACTGCAATTATTAATATTTACGGATATGATGCTAATTTAAATAAGTTAGAAAATATCAAACCTTGGCTTGGAAAAGAAAGCAAAAATTTAATTAACAAAGAAAATTACGATGATGGATATGGAGGTGGATTCAATTATACTTATGAGAATTTCATAAATATTGATGGATATCTTGGCAGAGCTGACTACTATATACCACCCAGTTGGGGCTTAGAAGGCTCTATGCATTCTATTTACTCCATATATGAGCCTATCTAATATTTAAACCGTTAATAATTGATTTATGAAAAATAAAATTTTTCTTTGGATTTTAATTGGTGTCTGTTTCTGCACTTTGATATTTGTAGGTTGCAAAAAAGATGATGTTAAAGCTCCTCCAATTGAAATACCAAAAACGCCTATTGTTGAGTGTATTTACAACGATAAATTTTGGCAAGTTGTAACATCAACATCAATAATTACAGGAGGAAATGTAATTGACGACCAAGGATTACCAATAACAGCAAGGGGTGTTTGTTGGAGTCCATTTAAAAATCCTACGATTAATGACAATGCAACAACAGACAGTGTTGGATTAGGAATATTTAAGCAATATAGAAAATTTACTACCTAATACGACCTATTATATAAGAGCATACGCTACAAATTCTGCTGGAACGTCTTACGGATGTGAAATAGATTATACAACTAACAAGGAAGGATATATTTATGACACTATTACCGGCAGATCATATCCTACTGTAAAAATTGGATCTCAAACTTGGATGGCAACTAATTACAAATCGGCTTATTACAAAAATGGAGATTTATTGCCTGGAGTTGACGACGAAACGGCATGGAATAATCTTACTTCTGGAGCAATTACATCAATTAATAATAATTTTTTATACAATTATTATGCAGTTACTGACAGTCGAGGTCTGTGTCCTGATGGATGGCATATTCCATCTAAACAAGATTGGGATATTTTAATTAATTTTTTAGGAGGAGAATCTGTAGCTGGAGGCAAATTGAAATACAACAATAATTATTACTATTATAATTCGTATTGGGATGAACCAAATATTGGAGCTACTAATGAAAGTGGCTTTAGCGCTGAACCTTTACTTGATGAAAACAATCTGTATACAACAGGAATTTGGTGGAGCACAACTGAAACGGGTTCTGATAGTGCAATTAGCATTGTATTAAAAAACAATACAGCATCGGTTATGCAACAAACGATAGATAAAAACACTGGGGCGCCAGTTAGATGTATAAAAGATTAACTTTTTAAGCAAAAACTAGTCTTTTCCCCTTTATAAAAATCATCTAATACCATTCTTACTCTAAAATCATTCGTACTCTATAATCATTCTAAATTACAATCACAAATAGCTAAATTTCTGCTTATTGCAAAATAGCATTGAAAATATTTAGTACTATGAGTTGCTAAAAAAAGATGCCGATGCTGAAACAAATTGTAAAAAACATGCCGAAGTGAGCAAGTTAAAAGAGTTGTTTGGTATTGAGATGCATTATTTGGAAGAGCTTTTAAAAGAACTTTAATAAAAACCATTGTTGTCCGATAAAATATATTAGATTTCTCCCTGCGGTCGAAATGACGGTGG
>JBAXGW010000084.1:0-15645 GCA_037139195.1 Bacteroidota bacterium | reverse complement strand
TCTGTTAGATAGTAGCACTGATACCTCGAGGCTCTGCCTCGGGGTTATTCATTAATATTTTATCGGACAATAGTAATTTAATTTATATTTACAACTCAAATATCTATGAAATAGTTGGTTTTCTTCTATTCATTTTAGTTGCCAGTTTCATGAAA
This sequence comes from Bacteroidota bacterium, assembly GCA_037139195.1. GTDB lineage: Bacteria > Bacteroidota > Bacteroidia > Bacteroidales > JAHJDW01 > JBAXGW01. Next base: position 15,490 of record JBAXGW010000084.1, on the reverse strand, counting down.
TACAATTTAATTTTTATTGTCTTTATATTCTTGTGTTCATGCAGTGTTTATCGCCCAAATACCGTTAATGTGCCATTGATGCAGCAGAAGGGCGAATTGCAAATAAGCGCTAATGTTAATTTTTTCTGGATACGAGGGGCAAGCTGCTTATGCTCTGACAAAAAATATTGCTGTTATTGGAAATTATAATGATCTAGGAGTGAAGCGTGAAAATTTTAGTTCGACCAATTATTCTGTTGAAAAACATAAGTTAGGTGAGCTTGGAGCTGGTTATTACTCGAAGAATAAAAAAGGTTTTATTTGCGAATACTTTTTTGTGGTTGGAAGAGGGTTTGCTTCTGGTTCTGGAATGGTCGCAAAAACAAGCGATTCCACAACCAGTGTGTACACATATAGTAATTTGGCGAATTATAATCGCTTTCTAGTTCAAGCTAATTTTGGCAAGTCGTACAAAAAGTTTGATTATGCTTTTTCTCCAAGAGTTTTTGTATTGAATTTTTATCATGTAGAAGACACTCAAATTGATTCCTTTAAATCGCTACCCAAAAATTACATTTGGTCCGATTATTCATTCACGCTGAAGTATGCTGTTTTTAAATTTCTAAAAATATCAGGGCAAGTAGGAATAACAATTCCTTTTACAGGCTATAATGCTGCTTATTATAGCTCTAATCCATTAAATTGTAGTTTTGGTTTGATTCTGGATTTTAATTCTGCCAAAAAAATATAACTAACAAAACAGTTAATTTGAAAATGATGGTTGGATATATATCGTTATTTTGAGTTTTTGTGGTTGGTTTTATTACAAATAATATTTATTTTATGATTGGTTTTGTTACAAATAATTGTATATTTGCGATTGTTTTTATGACGTAAACTAATTTTAAATATATGTTTTACAGAGATATAGAGGTTGATTTATTGAAATGGAAAAATAGTGATGACAGAAAGCCGCTTATTTTGCGTGGTGCAAGGCAAGTTGGGAAGACAACTGTAGTTAATAATTTCTCCAAGCAGTTTGATTCATACATATGCTTAAATCTAGAGAAATCAGAACATAAACAAATATTTGAAAACAATAAAGATATCAATACAATAGTTGATGCAATATTCTTTTTGGGGAAGAAGCAGAAAAATAAATCGACATTAATTTTTATTGACGAAATACAGAATTCTCACGCTGCAATAGCTTTGTTGCGGTATTTTTATGAAGAATACCCAAAGTTATTTGTTATTGCAGCTGGTTCTTTACTCGAGACTTTGCTTGATACTCATATCTCTTTTCCTGTAGGTAGAGTAGAATATTTGGCGCTACGACCTTGTTCTTTTAATGAGTTTCTCCTAGCTACTGGAAATCAAATGGCTGCTGAGCTCCGAAAACAATATCCATTTCCAGATTATGCTCACGATGAACTTTTGAAATTGTTTAATAGATACGCTTTAATAGGAGGGATGCCTGCTGCATTAAAAAAATATGTTCAATATCAGGATTTAACCCGATTGAATGCGGAATATCAGTCGCTTATTGTTGGCTATGCTGATGATGTTGAGAAATATGCAATAAAGAACTCATCGGCTCGTTATATTCGTCATATAATAAATACTGGATTTTCCTCTGCTTCCCAGCGAATAAAGTTTGAAAGATTTGGTAATTCAGAGTATCACTCGAGAGAGATGGCTGAAGCGTTTAGAATTCTTGAAAAAACGATGTTGTTAGAATTGGTTTATCCTTCAAACTCTGTTCAATTGCCAATAATAGCAGATTACAGCAAAAGTCCCAGATTACATTGGCTAGATACAGGCTTGGTAAACTATGTTGCAAAAATTCAAACAGAAGTTTTTGAATCGAAAGATATTAGTTCGGCATGGAGAGGTTTGATAGCAGAACATATTGTAGGACAAGAATTAATAGCAAACAATAATGATGTGCGTCATCATCGTGCATTTTGGGTTAGAAATGCAAAAAACTCAAATGCAGAAATTGATTACTTGATTCAGTTTAAAAATAATATTATTCCGATTGAAGTGAAATCATTAGCTGGCAGTAGTCTGAAATCGTTACACCAATTTATGACAGTAACTTCTCATGATATTGCTATTAGGATTTGGAGTAAACCATTTTCAATAGATATGATAAAACTAGATTCGGGGAAAACATTTAGATTAATTAATATCCCGTTTTATTTATCGAGTGAAATTGAGCGTATTCTTGAGCAAATTATTAAGTCATAAAAAAAGACCGACATAATCGGTCTTTTAAGTAAAATATATTTCTACTATTTTTTCTTAGCAGCTTTTTTTCTTTCTTTTGCAATAATTCCAATTAACATTTTAGCCGATTTAGCATAGCTTTCTTTTAATCTAGAGCTTACATCATAATCAAATCCCATAGCTTGTTGTCCAATAGCATTTTTTAGATAAAATACACATAATACAGCTCCCGATTTGTCTTTAAAAGTACATTCTAAATCAATAAATGCTGGTTTTGCAGCAATGCCAATATTCATTCCTGGTTCGATAAATACGGTTTTAACAACTAATGTGTATTCATTGTCAGTTGCATAATTTGTTCCCGACATCATAATATCTTTAGCTGCATATTTGTTAAACATAAGTTCAAATACAGGTTCGTACGTTTTTTTTCTTGCAGCAAACCATGCTTCTTTAAATTTATCGCCTTTTCCTTTTTCTTTTTCTTCGTATTCTTTGTATTTTTTGTCAATATAATCTTGTTCTTTTCTGAAAGCACCCACGCCTAACTCAGTGAAATCATATATTATATTTAATTTTTTAACTCCATCTAATGATTTAATATCACCAGAATTTAATGCAGCCATTGGTTGAGCTCCTCCGCCCATTTGCGCATTTGCAATGTAACCAATAAAGATTGCAGCAAATAATAATAATGTTTTTTTCATGTTATTTTTTTTATTTAGTTAATAAATCTTAGGCAAATGTATCAATATTTTTTTTATTACACAAAATTCAATTTGTTAAATAAAAAGGTTGTGATAAAATAAAGTGGGTTTCGGAGCAAAAGCTTGCTAATGCAAGCGCTCTATTTACTCAGTGTTACACAGAGTGAAAGCACAGAGTCACAAAGAGAAGGCAAAAAAAACAGTGCAACTCAGTGACAAAACACAGTGTTACACTGTGCAAAGAAAAAGGTTGCCTAAGGCAACAAGATAAAGATGAGTCAAGCAATTAAAAATGGCTGCTCGCTTATAAAGTGTTCAATACGGGCTTTGCATACATTTCTATAAGCTTTGTTCTTATTCCCAAATTATTGTCGGCAATTTTTGATAATTTTTTGTCAATATATTTTAAAAATTCAGCTTTTTCTGTTTCCGAATATTTGCTCCCTAAGTAAGTCGTATTTTCTTGCAGAATATCTAGTGCAATATAATTTCCAGCCCACAATTTGTAGTTTTTGTGCATTTCTTGGTCAATGCTTTCAACTACTAAATCGGCTAAATCATTTAATCCAATATTTGGGTCAATAGTATTCATTATTGAATTTATAGGTTTGCCAAATGTCATGTTTACATGCCCTTTGTAACCAGTAATTCCTGTTAAAATGCTATTAAAGTCTTCGCCAGCTTGCTTTGTGTATTCTCCACTTTCTGCCAAATATGTTTCTCTTGCTTTAAGGATATCGCAAGGCACGTATTCGTAAGTAATACAAACTGGAACAATATTTAGTTCCTTTAAAGCAGCGTGATAGTCTTTCCTGCCAGCCAATAGCATTTTTATTAAGCCCGATTGGGTTCTATCATCACCATTTTTTGTTCGTCCGTCGCGTTGAGCAATCCAAATCGATTCTTTTTTTTCGGTAATTACGTTGCGAATATAAGCAGAGTGTAGCACCGCATTTTTATAGGTTTCCATTCTAGAACCACCGCGATAAAATGTAAACATTTTATTTAATTTCCCCAAATCAATAATTATTTCATCGCTCATTAGGTTGCTTCCAAAGGTGATTTGAGAAGTGCGGTGTCCATTTTCTAGCAACAAAACTTGCATAATTGCCGAATCCAAAACAATATCGTGATGATTTGCTATAAACAAATAGGGGGTAGTTTTGTCTAATTCATCTAAACCCGAAAATGTTAAACCTTTTGATGTTGTTTCTACCACGTGGCGAACCGCATGATGAGAAAAGAATGCCTGAAATTCGTCAACCGTTTTTATTTCTTTAAATTTTGAGATGACCAAATTTATATCTTGTCCGGGATAAAGATAAGTTAAAACTCCTTTTAAGTAGGGGTGTTTAATAATTCTGGCTATAGCCGGCTCCACTTCCGAATTGTTGTATGGTCTTAAAACTTCAAATTCACTAGAAAAATCCATTTATTTATTTTTAGTTTAATTAAAATACTTTTTTGTTTGTTTATTTTATTGCCTTCGATTTTATCAATGTATATTTATTATTACCATAGTTGTTAATGTAAATTGTGTTTTAGAATAATAAACTATCTCTTTGACAATACCATAATGGATTTAAATTGTTTGTCACATCTGTACCCATGTAATACCTGTCTTTATATATCGGAGAAATAATTGTGTCTCCATTTATTATTTTCTTTACTAATACTGGTGTTCCGCTATAACTAACTTTTATTACTTTGTTTGTCTTTTCACATTTTGGGCAAACGGCTTTTCCTAGCCTTATATTATATTTTTTCGGCAAACAAATTTCAACAAACTTAGTCTTATAATTTATAGTTGTCAAGTAAGTTCCACTAACACCAATTGAAGTTAAAAACAGGTCGTAGTCTATAAAATCTTTAATTATGTCTTTTGAAAATGTAACTAAACCATTTTTGTCAGTTACAATTCTCGCAACAATTTCCTTTTTATTTTGAATAGTTATTTGATCAAATCCATTGCTATATGAATCTTTATTAATCAATCGAATTTGAATGTCTTGACATAAACATTTCAGGATCCAAAAATTGATAAAAAAAAGTAATAATATAGTTTTCTTAAGGTTCATAGTTATTAGATTGTTAATTTTTGCAAATGTTTCGCTGCTTTCCACCAGCGGTATCTGCCCAAAGGGTGGGTACAATTTGTACCCACCCTTTGGCAAGTTCTTCATCACGCAGGCGCATACGTTTTATGTATTGCTTAGGGTCTTTGCTATCTGTTAAAACCAAAATAACATCTTCAACAACGAAATACCACTTTTGGTCAGCTTCATTCCAAACTGTGCGTATTTGCTTGCTTTCAAAAAGTTTTATATTGCTCATAATTATTCATGTAAAAATCAAAACAAAGGTAAATATTTAAGCCCTGCACCTAAAAATAAAATATTTTCAGGCTTTCTGTCTTTTAAATAAAATCTGAATGGTTTACTTTCATATTATTTTTTTATTGTAAGCATATTTATTTTTTTTCTTAGTACATTTAGGGATGTTTTGTCGGATGGTAAAACTAAAATGTCGAAGCAAAATGCTAACCGGCTGAAATCAAAAGGGTATGGGTTGGTTTAATTTAATTAAATTTAATTTAATTTAATTAAAAAGTCTTATTTACTAATCCCAATTCATATGAAGTTATTTTTTTAAGTGTAAAAGTAACTTTTTTACCATGGTCGCAATTCTGACCATTTATTGTACTAGTAAGTTGGTTATTAAGTATGTTTTTAAATTCTACTGTCTGAGTACAATATACTTCCCCTGAATATTCACCTACAAATTTTACTTCAACTATGGCATCATCTATCTTATAATTACTTCTGTTATTTAAGATGACTTTCACATTACTCACTTCCCATATTCCTGAGGTAAATGTTCCTGAAGCATAAATATAGCCTTGTAGGTTATTAATAGCATTGTCTTTTTTATCTTGTAATTCCTTTTTAAGCTGATTTAATAGATTTATTGTTTCAGTGTCATCAGTTTTAGTAGAGGTGGAAGTTGCATTAGTTTTTGCATTATACCTTTTACTTAATTCGTTTCCAATACCTACCATTGCAATACCTACGGCAAAAAAATCTTGTCTTTTTACATCTCCAGATATAGTTTTGAATTGAGTCCTTAATTTTTGCTTTGTAGAATCATCTAAATTTATTTTATAAACTTTTAAAATCGAGGCCGAAACTTCAGTAATTGCACCATCAATATCATCTTTAATGATTTTAGGAACTGCATTTGCAACAATTTCTTTTACAACAGGTGCTTTAATTTGAGCTGTCATCAGGGGTGATACAACATTCCAAAGTCCAATTAAATCGTTGGTTGTAATTTGAGCTGTCGTGATATTACTAATGCAAAACAGCATTACTAATGCAAAAAATAATTTTTTCATGATAATTTGTTATTAATGTTTCCCGATACATAAGGCTTTTCGGTTCTGCCCCGTTTTTATTGTGGTCGCTGGTTTCCACATAATATTTTTGTTGACAGACAGCATTAACAAGAAGTGTTTAGTCAAATTATTGAAACTCTTGTCTGTCCGCTGTGTCATTGTTTTCAAACTTGCCCATAGCACTTTTATAACCTCGCCAAAAAGGCTATCTTTTCAAATTGGGTATAACCCAAGCTTTTTGTTCTGTTTATTTCTTTTCAAATATATGATTAAATTCTCATAAGCAGCTATTTTATATTCAAAAGCAATTCCCATTTTCACTTTTCCTTCTCCATTTTACAATCTTGCTCTATACATTTACAATCTTTCAATGTACACTTGCAATCTTTCAATATACACTAACAATCTTACTCTATACATTTACAAACTATCAATATACACTTCCAATCTTTAAATGTACACTTCCAAACTTGCTCTATACAATTGCAATCTTTCGATATACACTTCCAAACTTGCTCTATACATTTACAAACTTTCAATATACACTTCCAAACTTTCATTATACATTTACAATCTTGCTCTATACACTTCCAAACTTGCTCTATACATTTACAAACTTCGATGCGCACTTTACTTTCTGCCTGCTTCACTTTACTTTCTCACTCCTGCAACTTACTTTTTTCCTCCTGCAATTTACTTTCTTCTTCCTGCAACTTACATTCTTCGAGCTGCACTTTACTTTCTTACTCCTGAAAAATAATCAACCCCATTTTCTAAATGCCATTCACCGTTAACCCTGAACCGTTTGCCGATTAAGCCTCATTCCCTCTTTTATCCACAAAAGTTATCGCCTTTCTACTCATCTCAGGAAATTGCAACTTCTCTATTTCTTCGGGGTTCATAAATACAATAGAAGGAGCTACTCTTAGTTTTGCTCTAAAATGGTCTTTAATGCTTTTTTCAAACTCTTTATCGGGTTTCTTGCATCCAATTTTTACTAAAATATCGTCGGTATCAATATTGTTGGTAGATACCTCAATTATATAGTTTTTCACACCAGCAATATCGTTTAAAATATCATAAAGCGACGGTGGAAATAGTGTTGTGCCTTTATATTTAATCATTTGGTTTTTTCGCCCCACAACTGGTCCAATTCTCAACGAATTTCTTCCACAACTGCATGGCGAAGTAAAATGATGGCAAATATCGCCTGTTTTAAAACGAAGCAAAGGCATGCCTTCAACGCCTAAATTAGTTATGGTAACTTCGCCTAGTTCGCCTTCTTTCACCGGATTATTATTTTCATCTAAAAATTCTACTATCATCAGTTCGGGATGCAAATGTCCGCCTTTTCCTTCAATACATTCAGTGAATGCTGCCCCCATTTCGGTTGAAGCATAAGTAGAAAAAAGCTGAATATCCCATTTCGATTTTATTTGTTCCCCAAGTTTATTTAGGTTAAAGTTGCTATCGCGAATGGGTTCTCCAATACAAATAGCCGATTTAATAGTTGAGTTTTTATAATCAATATTATTTTCTTCGGCATATTCAATTAGTTTCAATAAAAAAGAAGGTATTGTTATTAATACGGTAGGCGATATTCTTTTTATCGTGTCGAATTGGAGCTCTGGGTTTCCTGGTCCTACGCGAACAATTCCAGCGCCTAATTTCCTGAGTCCAAGAAAATAAGCCAAGCCAGCCATAAAACGTCTATCCATGGTTATCATCAAATGATAAATATCTTCAGGAGTGCCACCAGCACACACAAACGACATATATTCATTTAATGCCAACCTGTTTAAATCATTTTCAGTAGCTGCAAAAGTTACTGGGTTTCCAAATGTGCCCGATGTAGTAATGAAATCAATAATATCTTTATTCTCAGCACACATAAAGTCCATGTTTTGTTGCTGTAATTGCTCTTTGGTAGTAACAGGTATTTGAACAAGGTCTTCAATTTTTTTAATTTTTGAAATATCAATATTATTGCTTTCAAAAAGCGTAGAATAGAATTTCGATTTTGCTTTTAGATAAGCCAATGTTTCAGCTAATTTGGCTTCCTGATATAATTTTATATCTTCTTTTGATTGTGTTCCTAATTCTGGTTCGGGTTTAAACATAGCTATATTAATGTCGTTTAAAATCAAATTTTATTTCATTATTATCAAGCTTTTCTTCTAATAATTGATTCGATTTATTTTTCAAATATAAATCAAAAAAACTTAATATATATGAATTGATAGTTGTCATAGTTGTTCTTCCATTTACTTTTCCCAAGAAGTTTTCTGCTATTGTTTGGTTTTCAAAAGGTATTACTGCGGCATCGCTAAAAATAAAATGACTTGCATTTAGAAGTGATAATAAATAGAAATTTGATTGTATATTTTCATAAATAATGGTGTTAGCCAAATTCCAATCGGGGTAGTTGGAACTTTGTATAAGCATAAACGGCACTTCTATTGGATTGTCTATAATATTTCCAAACTGAAAGCAATCGAGATTAAGTCCAGCTTTTATACGCTTGTCGAATTTGCACATCTGACCCGATACTGCTCCGCCAAAAGAATGACCAAACACGCCTATTTTGCTCGTGTCAATTTTATTGAAAAAGTCATTTTTGTCGCTGTTTTTTTCGATTATATAATTCATGAAAAACTTTGTATCGTCGGTCCAAAGTTTAAGTGCCTTGTCGAAACGTTTTAGCTTTTTTAATATGTTTCGAGTAATTATTTCAACTTTTTTGTGAGTGTTTCTTTTTCTAAATTGAAGTTTATTTGTGATGAGCAATTGCAAATATGCTAATCGGGTTTTTCCTTTGTTAATGTATATTTCTTCGTTGTTAGGGAATTTTATATAAGGTTGTTCATACGGATGCGTTATACAGCAAATAATATAACCATTGCTTGCTAGGTTTTCTAATATGCTTGTGTATAAGTCGGTCATTCCAAAATAATAGCCCGATGAAAAAACTAAAACAGGGAATTTATTAATATCAGAAGAAATAGGAGGGCAGTTGCTCGAATTTGTTTTGAGTTTTTTTATCGAATCTAAAAAAGGAACTTTAACTCCTTTGCTTTTAAATATTTCGTAAAGAGTATTTGTTGGATATGCCGATAAATAAGGTTCTTTAATTGGATCAATTTCATTAGAAGCAGGATACCATATTTTAATGGCTATTTTTCGAAAAGGCTTTTTCTTGCTAAATTTTTCTAGGCGACTACTATCGGTTAAAAAAAGCTCCTTAGTCCCAATTTTATATTTTCCTGTTGGCGTACTTAAAAACGATAAATTATCATTAGTTTGAGTAAAAGCATTAGAATTAACAATAACTATGAAAATAGTAATAATCAAATATTTAATAGCAGAACCTGATTTTTTATTTCCCATTTTTTGATAATTGATCTTTTGTTGTTAATTTTAATACATTCTCTTTGCATGAGCTAATACAGCGTTCGCATAATATGCATGTTGGGTCGTTAATGCGTTTGTTATTTTGCACGTAGGTACTTACATTTATTAGCATTGGGCAATTTTTATTGCATAACTGGCAGTTTGAACAGTTGTTAGTATTTACTGGCGTAATTTTAAAAAGCGAAAATGGCGAAATTAATCCCGAAATTGTCAAAAAGGGACATAGCATGCGGCAATAAGCTCTGCTTCCAATAAAAAAACTTAATATAAAACCAATTGAAGTGATAAATAAGTTTTCGCCAATAATCCACCATTTTCGGGTTTCAATATTCATTGCTGGATTCCAATTAAAAGCAACAAAAAAAGAAATTACAATTAATGTTATTAAATAAGTCCAAGCAATAAGGTTTGATCTAGGTTTAATTTTCTCTTTGTTACAACTCTTTGTATTTGTCATTTCGAAGAAGAATCCGGTCCAACAAGCACGAGAACAAAATCCATTTCCTAAAAAGAAAGGGAGAATTAATCGTGCTACAGTTAGTTGAATTAATGCACCTGTAATTATTCCTGAGTATGCATCGAAAAATATTTCGGGGAATTGAAAATTAACACCAATAATTAATCCAAGCCAAATTAGCAAAAAAGAACCTAATGTAAATTGTAAGCTTAAACGAAAAATTTGTCGCGACTTTGGGAAATAGTAAATCAATATTCTTGAGCTAAAATCTAAAAAGCCTATTCCAGTGAAAAGATAAAAATACATTATGTGTCGAAACCACCATACAATTAGTCCAATTGCTATAAAAACCATTAAACTGATTAGTGGGATTTTTAAAAAATCAAAACCTTTAACAGGTGCTTTCATTATAACTTATAAGGAGCTTCAAATAATTAAAAACTCATAAATGAATATTTTTATTGCTTAAAAACTCAAAACCAGTCTGGTTTTAGCTCCTCGACTGGTATTGAAATATTTTTAAAAGAAACTTTGAAAAATGGATGAATTAATACAAAGATTTTAAAGTTCTTTAATTGGCTTTTATTTTTGGTTTTCAGTAATAAATTGAGCGATAGAATCAATAGATGAAAAAACGCGTTTGCCGTCATTAGGGTCGGTAATTTTAATGCCATATTCTTTTTCAAGTAACACGATTAATTCAAGAGCATCAATTGAGTCTAGTCCTAATCCATCTCCAAACAAAGGTTCTGAAGCAATTATGTCTTTAGGTTCAATATCTTCAAGGTTAAGTAAGTCAATGATTTGAACTTTTAATTTTTCTACTAATTCTGTCATTTTATAAATGTTTTAACTGAGTTTATATGAAAATTTTTGGTGTTGTAAATGTAATAATATCTATAATAATACACAAATATTTGTTGGGATTATGCTGTTGCTCAATTCTACAAGCTTTTAAGAAGTAGCAAAGTGCAATAAAAAAAGATGCACAATGATACTTAGTGTTCATATAGTTAAAAACAAAAAAAAACATTGAAACACTGCACAAAACAATATGATAAACTAAGAAACACAAAAAAGCGTCACCAACAATTAGCACATTACCATTAAATGATTAAAACATACCGTTAACTTATTTGTGCTTTTTTATTTCGAAATTAGTTATTAATCTTACAAAAAATCTTGAAAAACGTTCTTTTAATTATTTTATCTGAAGAAAAACGGAAGTCGTTTTTACCACTTATAGGAAAAAACTGACCAGTTATAAACTCATACCGACCAATTGCAAACTAATGTATGAATAATCGAAATAAATATCTTAATATTGCAAATGCTTTTATCTTTCTTTGAAATTGTATTTTAACAGGGAAACGTAATTAGCTGATTTATATATATATATATATATAACAAATAAAATAAATAAACAAAAAAAATGCAAAAATTATTTGTTTAAAAATAAAATAAATATAAATTTGTAGCGTTAATGTAAAAAATAAAAAAAAAGAGGAGAAACCAGCGTAAGAAATCGAACCCTTTAACTGGCTCTCCTACATAAAACAGTTCTTTGAAGAAACTGAAAGATAAATATACGAAATAATTCATTAATAAGCAATACAATATTTGCAGAAAAATGAGTTTGATTTCAAACAAGTAAAATTTGAATACTGTAAACCTTGTTTATTGTATCAAGCAAATCTCTTTATTGCTCTGTTATTTTCTTTCCTGTTTCTAAGAGTTTTCTGTTTCAAAAAGTGTTGAGTTTGTTTATATGCGCATATACTCAAACAAGATATATTAATTTGAAAAATGTTTTTCTAATAAAGCATTTTGTTGGACGCAACATGTTGGACGCAACAAAATGCTGGAAAAGAAAAACAACGGAAAGCCGATGCCGTGAGTAGGTGTTATTATAAATTATTATTATGAAATTAGAATCATTGAAAAACAAAAAACAAATTATTCTTAACAAGGAACAAATGGATGAGTTGAAAGGTGGTCAAGCTGTATTTACAACTACAGGAGGAGGTAAATATTTGCCAAATGGGACAAAATATACTTATACCAGCGACCAAAAAATTGTGGATGGCAGTAAAACTACATGGAATTTTTATGACTGCTAAATTATATTAAACCAGAGCTGTCATGATTCTTAATAATTATTATGACAGCCTGTTTATATGAAATTTAAAATGAAATTCTTTTGCTAATAATAAATTAAATGACTATCACAAATTAAAAAAAAGTTTTTATTTGTTGTTTATATAGAACGTATTAAAGACTTAACAGTCAAAGTTAAACATATTAAGAAATATTTTCACTCAGAATACTGAAGCAATTTATTTTATTGAGAAAAGGTATTCAAATGTAACAATAATAAACATCCAATAATAAATAATCATATACATATGATAGCTGTTTTTTTTACTGTTTTTCAAATTATTATAAATATATGAAAAAAATATTATTAATTATTGTAGTATTAGTTCAATTTACAGGGAGTTATTCTCAAAAAAGTGCTAATGAATATTTAAAGGATACGATAAATATGCCTGTTGCAAAGGGACTTCGAGAATATTATCTTTTTGTAGGAAAAGCTGAAACAGAGGTTCAGAAAGGAAATTTCATAGGTGCACTTGATTTTTTCAAAAAAGCTTTTTCTTATAAACTACCTTTCAAAGAAGACTTGTTACTATACAAAGATATTTTTGCTAATAAAAAAATAGTTGACTCAACTTATGTTATACCTTTTTTTGTTTATTACAAAAAAAATTCAATAGATGCTGATTCATCTTATCTTGCTGATTTCGTTTCAAATTATCCTGAATTTAAAAAACAAACCTATTGGCACATCTTGCAGAGGATACTTGACACTGTGAAAACAGAATTGAAAACAAGTAAAATTATAGAAGACAGATTAAATATTTTATTATCAAAAGATCAAGAAATTAGAAATAAATGTGATTCTCTGTATGGATTTATTTGGGAAAACACACCATGCGAAAAAGAATCTAGAGAAATTGACTCGGCAAATATTTCAGAACTTATAAAATTGATAGAAGAAAATGCATTAAACATTAATTTGAATCCAATTTTCAATTCTTGTATTCATCCAATATGTTTGCACGCCGCAAGAAGAGTGTATGGTCGGTGGATTCCACTAGTTTTAAAGTTAACAAGACTTGGACTAATACAAAAAAATTTAGTTGCTGATTTGTTAGATCAGTATCAGAGTAGCTATTATTCTAAGACGAATGACACTATAAATAATAAATCGTATGTTTTTGCATTTAGCACAAGTATATGTGTTTATGACAAATATTTAATTTTAAATTTATCCGATTCTGAAGAAAAGCTTGTAAATAAAATTAGAACAAGCATTTTTTTAGAGCAATATAAAATAACTGAAAACAGAAAAGGTTGGGAATCTAAACAGAGGTTAAACAATAGTAACATATATATTAATGTGCAAATTTGGAATTTTTATAATTATTATGTTGGCATGTCTGAAGTTGACGCATTACAAGCAAAAGCTATATTGGATGATTTCATGAAAACAAACAAGTATACTGCAATAGATTTAAGATGATTTTAATTTTGTCAGAAAAGGGTGATATATCAACAAATAAAGTAATTGAGTGGTTAGAATACTTTAATGTTTGCTATTTAAGAATAAATACAGAAACAAACATTGATTTAATCTACAGAATAATTATAGATAATAGTGAAATTAATATATATATATATCTTGAAAATGATAATTATAATTTAAAAGATTTTTCTTGTATTTGGAATAGAAGAGGTGACTTTAGATTTACCATTCCACACGTTAATGATATAAGGCTTAATAAAACAGATATTAAAAATGAAGTAATAAAAAGAATTAAACAAGAATACTCTTCGCTCTTGAATTTTGTGTATTACGAGATGTCTAAATTGCCACATATAAATGACCCTAGAAGTTATAATATTAATAAATTAATAGTATTAAGTCAAGCTAAGGATATCGGATTTAATGTCCCTGATACATTAATCGTAAAAAATTCTAAATTTTTAATAAATAAGAATTTATATATTACTAAAAACATTCAAGATATAGTTCAATTTGCATCAGAAAACGAGGCAGTTATTCAATATACAACTAGAGTTAGTAAAAAGGATATTAAATGTGCGTTTGGCATGTCCCTTTTTCAGAATGAAATTAATATAAAATTTGAAATTAGGTCGTTTGTGTTCCTTGAAAAAATATATTCTGTTGCATATTTGTTAAACGCAAATACACCTAAAAGAATAAGAGACTCCAGAATGACCGTAGAAAATTATGTGAATTATAAATTGCCAAGAGAAATCGAAATAAAAATTTTCAGATTAATGCGTAGACTAAAAGTTAATAGTGGATCGGTTGATATTATTTATGATGGTTCGAAATATTTTTTTCTAGAAATCAACCCTGTAGGTCAATTTGATTTTGTGAGCTATTGCGGTAATTATCAAATTGAAAAAGAAATAGCACTACAATTGAAAAAGTATTAATATGTCAAAGCTTAAAGTAATAAAAGTTAAAAATACAAATCTTTTTCCACTCATATATCAAAAAATTGAAAGGATTAAGCTTAATCAAATTACTGAAAACATGAATGAAAAAGTTGATGTATTATATAAACCCATAAGTCGATTGATATAAATGGAAACAACTTATTACAGATTATTAAATCATTGTTTTTTTTTTAAAGGCTATAAACAGGGTTTAATTGTTAATTCTAAAAACGCGAATGTCAATATTGTCCCAAATTCATTAGGAATGTTCATTCATGAATCAAAAAGAAAATCTGCACTTCAATTGGGTATATTATTTAAGGATAAGCAAGTAATTAAAGAATATATCAAGTTTCTAAAAGAAAATGAATGTATATTTGAATGTGATATTCGAGAAAAAAAGTACTTTACTGACAACTCTTATATATGGGATATTCCTACGAAAATAACTAATTCAATATTAGATATAGACATATGGGATTTAGCAAATATATTCAAAAGTATCAATCAATTATGCACAAACAGATGTTTTCATATTCAAATTCGTATTTTTTCTGATTTTGTATTTGATAATCTTTTAACTATTATTGATTTAATTCAAAATACCTCCATAAAATCAGTATCAATAATAGCAAAAAATATTGATGAAAATAGTATTAATATTTTAACTTCTTTCAATAAATTAACTCATATATATATATTTAATACTGATTCAAATAAAGTAATTAGTAGTGATGCGTTAATATTTTCAGAATAATTGTATATAATTGATATTTA
>JBAXGW010000083.1:0-16462 GCA_037139195.1 Bacteroidota bacterium | reverse complement strand
GTTAATGATAGTAAAATCGAAATAATATTAGATGAGTAAAGGGGATACCCAGTATAGAAAATTATGAATAATGAAAAAAACGAGCTTGTAATCAAGCCACAACATTTTATGGAACAAGAGTTTTCATTTGATGCCCTTTTGAAAAATGAGCTATCTGGCATTGTTGCAGGAGCTAAAGTTTGTGACGAATATTGTGAAAAACATTGTACAGTTCATTTAGATTGGGAAAACCCTAAACAAAAATCAACAGTAACCACATTTTAACAATAAAACAAGACAAACATGACAAATATAGATATCATAAATAGATCTGAATCATTTTTCAATAAAGAACTCTCTTTTGATAGTTTATTGAAAAGCGATATGGCAATGCTTAAAGCTGGGAAAGATGATTGCAAAAAATTCTGCAAAGCTGATTGCACTGTTGACATAAGTTGTGCTAAGCTTGTTGCAATTATAGTTGCAATATTTGCATAAAAATTGGGTGTTGATATTATCAACACCCTTAACTAATAATTTAAATAACTAAATAAAATGATAAATATTGAAATGCTTAATAAGCCAGAAACCTTTTTTAATGAAGAACTTTCTTTTGATAGTTTATTGAAAAGTGACATGGCAATGCTTAAAGCAGGTAAAGATGATTGTAAAAAATTCTGCAAAATTGATTGCACTGTTGATATCAGTTGCAAATATCTCTTAATTGTAGTAGTAGTAATTTTATTGTAGTATCAAAATAAAACGGGGAATAAAACACCCGTTTTAATTATAAATATAAAAAAACATAGTATGAATTGGTCAAAATATAATTACGAATTTGAATCTGATAAATATGGCGCAATGCTTTATAATAGTTTTTCAAATTCTTTTATTCGAATCACGCCTGAAATAAAATTGCAATTACAAAAAATTAAAGATAATCCAGAGGAGTTAAGTTTTTGTTCTGATAAACTCCAAAAAATAATAATTGACATGAAGATCTTAGTAAATGAGACTAGTGAAGATTTAATTAATACAATCAAACTAAACTCATTTTTGAATAAATCCTCTAGTAAAAGCAAGGGGTTTACTATTGCACCAACACTTGACTGTAATTTCAAATGTGAATACTGTTTTGAAATATCAAAAGGTAATAACAAGCCAAAGTACATGAGCCTTCAGGTTGAAAATGCTATTGCTAAATCTATTATTAGTGATTATTCAGCTAATAAATGCAAATACAGCATTTCTTGGTATGGCGGAGAACCATTGCTAGCAATGGATTCAATTGAACGCATTACAAATGAATTGATAAATAATAGTGTTGATTTTTCTGCTTCTATGGTCACTAATGGATATCTATTAAATAAGGAAAATATTGAGAAGATTAAACAATTTAAAATTAGCTTTATACAAGTTACAATAGATGGAGACAAAGAAGAGCATAATAAAAAAAGGGCTCATAAAACAAATGCGGACTCTTATGAAATGGTAATTTCAAATATTGATAGTTTCTATAAAGAAACAGAAGATATAAATCTTTCAATTAGGATAAATATTGACAAAGCAAATTATGAAAATTATCATAAATATGTTAAAGAATTAAGTGAGCGATTTCCAAAAGCACATATTTATCCAGCTTTAGTTACTGACTTTGGCGGATCAGAAGGATGTTATGATTCAGAAAGCTGTGCCTTAAATAAAAAGGAAGAAATTGCATTCTATTTGTCCCAATATGAGAATCATAACAATACAAATTTTAATTTTTTTCCACATTTAACAGGAATAACCAGTTGTGCAGCAACTAATTTATATGGGTGGGTTATTGGTCCTGAGGGTGATCTTTACAAATGTTGGAATGATATTGGTGATGAAAATAAATGCATAGGAAATATAAAAGACAATAAAATTACCAACATAACATTATTAGGTAGATATTTAGTTGGAGTAAATCCAACAGATGATAAAATGTGTAAAGAATGTTTCTATTTGCCTATATGCGGTGGAGGATGCCCTTATCAGCGCCTTGAAAACAAATACTTTGACAAGAAAATTGATTGTTGTGTTATACAGAAAGGGAAAACTCTCGAACGTTTCTTGGAAATACAGTATGAAATAAGCAAGAAAAATAGCGAGAAAATCAGTGAAGATGCTGTAAATTCAAATACTTAATGAGTGAGAGTCTAATATGTGTATCTGTCTTATAATATCTGGTTTCTGACAAATATAATAAACGATTAATTATAAATTATCAATTTTGATATGAAAAAAAGGAGTGTTGTATTTAGTCGAAATTTCCCAATAAATTACGATAATACTCCGAAATTAATGTGGAACAATAATGATATATAATATTTTTAAATTAATGTTATGAAAAAAATAATGCTGATTTTTGTTTTAATAGCATCCGTAAACATAAACTTTGTATATTCTCAAGAAACTGAGATAAAAGGACGTATTTGTGATAGTGTGTATAAAACTCCTATTCCTTATACCCTAGTGGTTCTTAAAAATGATAAAGACTCAATAATAAATGGTGCAATTAGCAATGAAAATGGGGATTTTATAATAAAAAAAATAAATCCTAGCGCTAAGTATCTATATATTAAGTGCATGGGGTATTATGATAAAAACATATTAATTAATGAATTTAAATTAAGTAAAAATTCAAAAATATATCTTGGTCAATCGCAAACAATTTTAAAAGGAGCAGAGATTTCCGCAAAACCAATATCAACACAGGTTTTGTTTGATAGAAAATCTTATAGTATAAGTGATGCTAAAGCATCCTCTTCATTGAATATCTTTGATATTTTAAGAACAATTCCCGGTATTGTAATAGATGAAAACAATAATATAAAAGCTAAAGGGATGACCGCAACTATATATGTTGATGATCAGCCTTCTCAATTTATTTATCCAAAAATAGAAATGATGCCAACAAGCAATATTTATAAAATAGAAGTCATTGATGCTTCAACATATGGGGGCAATACTGGTGCTATTATAAATATAAAAATGAAACAAACTTTAACTGATGGTTTAAGTGGGGTGCTTTCAGGAAGTGGTGGGACTATTGATACTAAACAAATTGATAAATCTAAGTTTTTTTCAAATCTAAATTTCAAAGCTAAGAAAATTGTATTTTTCAATAATTTTAATGTTGAAAATATTAAAAAATATAATAATTCCTATACAGATGGTCTATTAAGCTATAATAATAATTCTTTTCAACAATCTGATACTATGAAACAGAAGAGTAAAAGCAATCAATATTTTGACATGCTAGGCTGTAAGTCCATAACTCAAAAAACGTTGTTTTTATTTGGAATTGGCTTATTCGGGAACAATAATGCAACAAATAATCAGGCTATAAATTCTTTAAGTTTAGAGAATAATCCATATGATAAATATAGAACAAACGAAATTAACAAAAGCCAATATAAAGGAGGCGGAGCCTCTCTGTTTTTTTTGCATTATTTAGATTCTTTAAAGAGAAGTATTAAGGCAAGTATCTCTTTTCAAAATAATACAAACAATGATAAGAGCAATACTCTGTTTTATCAATTATTTAGCAATGGGCTTAATAACGATAGCACTCCTAATTTCAATGTTAATAGTCTTAATGTTAAGAATACTATTTTTAGTGATATTTTATTTAATTGCCCTTTTAAATCAGACTTAAGATGGAACGTTGGATTGAGCAGTATTGCTGTATTAAATTTGAACGATGACGAGAAGTATTACAGGGAAGATGTTTTGTTTAAACCAAATTCGAAGAGAACCAAGGTGTCATCTCAAGATCATAATTTGTTTTCAAGATTTGGAGGAACTTATAAAAAGTGGAAATTTGATGGTGGAATAAATATGCTTTTAAATACATTAGATGCAAATTATATGAGATGTTTGACAAATCTAAAGGACACGACTATCAGTATTAGAAGTGAATATACTCTTTTTCAGCCTTCAGCCACAATATCTTACCCAATAGATAGTTTGCAAGATATTAAAATCTCATATACAAAAACTGAAAATACACCAGATTACTATCAATTATGTGAATTTATTGATAAAAGTAGTTCAAGAAATTGGTCTGTTGGAAATTCAAATTTAAAACCAGTTCAATTTCATAATTTTTACTTAGGTTATTCTATTAATAAAGATGCTTGGAATTTTTCATCAGAAGCTTTTTATAGTATTACAAATAATGAAATATCTAATATTAATTATTTATATAATGAATTTATTTCTATAAATAAGCCTGTAAATATTGCCTCAAAAAGAAATATTGGAATAGATTTATCTTCGTGGTTTTTATTTAAGAAAAAACATGATGTCAATATATCTGGAAGCTTATTTCACTCCATTATAGAAGCCAATAGCTTTGCTAACAATTATGAAGTTAAAAAAAAGAATATTGGTTATAATATTAAATTAAGTTTTAATGGTAAAATTAATAAAACTACTTCTTATGCTATGTTTGTAAATTATATAAGCAAAGAAATAACACTAAATGGTTATGACTATAGCTATATAAATTCATCAATAAATATTACTAAAAAATTATTTAATAACAAATGGTATATATCATTAGGGATTAAGAATTTATTTGATGATTTAACAAAAAATGGTAGTTATACAAATTATATGGGTATAAATCAGACAACAATAGAAGATGCAACATTCCAAAAAAGATTATTTTTTATAGGAATTCAATATAATTTAAATAAAGGAGATAGAGGTACGAAAGATTATAAGGTTGGGAAATAAAATGAAATTTAAAAACGCCAGACAATTTGATATTATGGACTGTGGTGCAGCTTGTTTGCAAATGATTGCTGAACACCATGGGAAATATTTCTCTTTAGATATGTTAAGAGAAAAATGTTTTACCACAAGAGAAGGTGTTTCGTTGCTTTCAGTAAGTGGCGCAGCAGAAGAAATAGGATTTAAGACATTAGGCTGTAGGTTAAATATTGAAAAGCTTGTTAATAAGGCTCCACTGCCTTGTATATTATATTGGAATCAGGAGCATTATATTGTTCTTTATAAAATCTCTAAGCGTAAAGGAAAAAGGATCTTTTATATTGCGGACCCATCTTTTGGGAAGATTGCTCTTAAAGAGTCCGAATTTATTGAACGTTGGATTAGCACAAAATCAGGAGAAGAGGAAAAAGGCGTGGTTTTATTACTAGAGCCAACAAACTCGTTTTTTCAAAATAATACTTCAAGCAAGCCAAAGGAAAGTTTAGCACTTTTAATTTCATACTTCATTAAATATAAAAAGTATTTTTTGCAATTAATACTTGGACTATTTATTGGTAGTATTATGCAGCTGTTTTTTCCTTTATTAACTCAGTCAATTATTGACACTGGGATTAAAGATAAAAATATTGGGTTTATTTATCTGGTATTATTGGCTCAATCTGTTTTGATAATAAGTAGGATGTCAGTTGAGTTTATACGACGTTGGCTCTTATTGCACATTAGTATTAGAATTAATCTATCTTTAATTTCAGACTTCTTCATGAAACTCATGAAATTGCCAATGAAATTCTTTGATACTAAACAAACAGGTGATATTTTGCAGAGAATTGAAGATCATCAAAGAGTTGAAAATCTAATTACCTCCAATTCTCTAGAGACAGTATTCTCATTATTCTCGCTCATAGTTTTTAGTGGAATGCTTTATATGTATAGTATTAAGATATTTATAATATTTTTCATTTCAAGTGTCATCTATGTGCTTTGGACTCTATTATTTTTAAAAAAACGAAGAGAATTAGATTATAAATTTTTCAGTCAAAGAGCAAAAAATCAATCAAATACATATCAATTAATTTCTGGAATGCAAGAAATTAAATTGCAGAATTGTGAAAAAAGAAAAAGATGGGAATGGGAAGACATACAAGCAGATTTATTTGATTTACAAGTATCCTTACTTAAACTTCAGCAAATTAGGGATTCTGGAAATATATTTATAAATGAATCAAAAAATATGCTTATCACTATAACTTCTGCTGCGCTAGTGATAAACAACCAAATGACTCTTGGGATGATGCTTGCAACACAATATATTATTGGACAAATGAATTTGCCGATAGAACAACTATTACGATTTGTGTTAAATTTACAAGATTCTAAAATTAGCTTAGAAAGAATTAATGAAATCCACAATAAAGAAGATGAGAATATAGGGAAAACTTCTTCTTTGTCTGAGATTAAAGAGAATGTTGTAAAAATAGAAAATTTGACATTTCAATACGAGGGGCCAGAGTCGAAAAAAGTACTAAATAATATCTCTTTATCAATACCTCATGGAAAAGTTACTGCAATTGTCGGTGCAAGTGGAAGTGGAAAGACAACATTATTAAAACTTCTTTTGCAATATTATCAGCCAATTGAAGGGTATATTTTTATTGATAAAATAGATTTGAAGCATATCCACACAGAAGTTTGGAGGAGAAATTGTGGTGCAGTTATGCAAGATGGATTTATTTTTAGCGAGTCAATTGCAAAAAATGTGGCTATTTCAGAGGATATAATTGATAAAGAAAAGTTAGAATATGCATGTAAAACAGCGTGTATACACGATTTTATTTTGAGCTTGCCATTGAAGTATAACACAATAATTGGGCAGGAAGGTCAAAATTTAAGTCAAGGTCAAAAACAAAGAATTCTTATTGCTAGAGCTGTTTATAAAAATCCTAATTTTTTATTTTTTGATGAAGCGACAAATGCGTTAGATTCAAAGAATGAACGTTTAATAGTAGAGAATCTTAATAGTTTTTATTTTGGCAAAACTGTTGTCATTGTTGCGCATAGACTAAGTACGGTAAAGAATGCAGACCAAATTATTGTACTTGATAATGGGGAAATTTCTGAAATAGGAAATCATTATTCACTTACAGAAAAAAAAGGACAATATTTTGATCTAGTTAGAAATCAATTAGAATTAGGAAATTAATCATGGAATTACAGAAAAGTACAATTGAGCTTAGAAGTGAAAAAGTTAATAATATTATAGGACAAATTCCGCCTATGGTTGTTAGAATTGGGATCAGTTTTCTTTCTGTCGTTCTAATGCTTATTATTTTCACTTCGACTCTAGTTGAGCACAATACTATAGTAGATGTAACAGCCGAAATTAGTGAAGATGAATCTAAAATTATTTTTAATGCATCTGATTTATCACAAATTAAAAATGGTTTAATCGTAGAAATTGATTTAAATCAGATTTATAAGGTGAATTGCCCATTATTGAGATTAGAAATTCAGAGTGTTGAGAAAACAATTACTATAAGTAGTGTTAATTCTTTTTGTAAAGCATCAATTTCACAATCTAAAGTTTTATTTTTTTTAAAAAGTCATAATTTGAAAATAAAAGATAAAGTCCAAATTCCTTGCAAAATAACTATTAAAAAGGAATCTCTGTTTGGATGGATATTCCACAAAATAAATCTTTAAGGATTCCAAAATTAGTCAGTGAGTAAATATAAAGTTTAACATCTATCCATATATGGAATATGGCATGGTAACTGGCAAAATAAAAAACATTGCGCTCATTCCAACCGAATCATTTTACATTGTTGAAGTAGATTTGCCAAATGGTTTACAAACCAACTACAAAAAGAAACTCCCATTCAGTCAGGAAATGCAAGGCGTTGCTGAAGTTGTTACCGAAGATGTTCGATTAATTGAACGCTTCTTTAATCCGATTAAAGCTATATTGAAAAATCAAGCGAAGTAAATTAAATTGTTTTTCTTTAGATATTTTTTTACATTTGACTAATAATTTGCTTTAATGGATTTTTTTGAATTTTTAATGTTTACAGATAAACAAGACGATAATGAATTGTCTTCATTTATTTTAGCATTCAAAAAATTAGAAACTATTCCACCACGAACATCAGACCCTCGAATTTTAAGTAGATTTTTTTTACAGAAAATTAAATCAGCAAGAAACATTGGGATTTCAAAAATGGTTTGCCTTTTATCGAGATTTTGATAAAGAAAACGAAATTCCCGAAGATTTAAAAGAAGAGAAAGCATTTCTCCAAGCCATAAACTTAATTGAGATGTTACAGAATAGCGACCCTGATTGTAACGATTAACCCAAA
Source organism: Bacteroidota bacterium (assembly GCA_037139195.1). Lineage (GTDB taxonomy): Bacteria > Bacteroidota > Bacteroidia > Bacteroidales > JAHJDW01 > JBAXGW01. The sequence continues at coordinate 8,363 of JBAXGW010000083.1, read as the reverse complement.
TAAAAAAACGAGCAAAGAAAAAATTAAATTTTCATACTCGTTTGTAAAATATATTTGATAGCTTTTGTGAAGTTTGCTATCTTTGAATCGATAATAAACTCTGCAAGAGTAGATTATTCAAATTAAAAATAACATAGAAAAACTGATTTAAAATTCAGATTTTCGCCCCTAATTTGCCTCTAAAACACTTGAAAACACTTGTTTTATTAGCATATTAGAGGTTCTTTATAAACTTTTTACTATATAACTTTACAAACTTTGCTAAATTAAATGATTCTACAAGACCTTACAAGTTGGATTTTACAAAATAAAGTTGAAGTAATTGCTACCGTATCGGGTATTATTGGCGTATTTCTTACTGCACGTCAGGTTATTTGGTGCTGGCCTGTTGCTCTTATTAATGTAATTCTTTCGGGCTGGATATTTTGGTTTTCTCTTTTGTATTTAGATTTTGCTTTGCAAATATTCTACTTCTTCATGACGCTTTATGGCTGGTACTATTGGCTTTATGGCGGCGAAGCAAAAACAGAAGCAAAAGTTTCGAAAATACCCTTGAAAGAATTGGCTTTGTATTTCATTACTACGCTAATTGCCGCTCCAATTTTAGGCTATGTATTTACAAAATACACCAATGCAGCTCTTCCCTATTGGGATTCGCTGGTTTTTGTTTGGGGCGTTATTGGGACTATTATGATGGCAAAAAAATACATCGAAAACTGGATTCTATGGATTATCAACGATTTGGTTTGTGTTGGCATTTATTTTGTAAAAGATTTATACGGCTTCACGTTCCTGTATTTAATATTCACGCTATTGGCTGTTTTCGGTTATATTGAATGGAGAAAGGATTTCAATTTACGCAAAGACATTTACATTTCACGCGATTAAGACGCAAATAGATTAATTAATATGAAATGGTACTTGAAAAAAAAGCTTGCTAGTTCAATCTCTAAGATTTACACAGTGTAACACTGAGTTAAAGCACAGTGTGACACAGAAAAAGAAAGAAAAAACACAGTGAAACTCTGTGAAAAACACAGTGTAATACTATGAAATAAAAGCAGGTTGCCTTAGGCAACCAGACATACTACACCATTTTTGAAAAGAACTATTATGATTAAACGCATATCAATTACGGGTCCCGAGTCTAGCGGAAAATCCACTCTTTCGAAAGATTTAGCTATTCATTTCGACACTATTTTCAATCCCGAATTTGCTCGCGAATATTTAAGCGTAAAAAAAACAAATTATACGTTCGAAGATGTTGAATACATTGCTAAAATGCAGCTTAAATCGGAGAATGAAGCAATTAATAGTGCAAATAATTTTCTATTTTGCGATACCGATTTGTTAGTTGTCAAAGTATGGATGAAAATTAAATACAACAAGGTTCCTGCTTGGATAGACAAAGAAATTATGAAAAAAAATTATGATTTATATTTGCTTTGTAAGCCCGATATTCCGTGGGAACCCGACCCGCTGAGAGAAAGTCCGCTAATACGTGATGAACTTTTCACAGTTTTTAACGAAGAATTAACAAAACTCAACTGTAATTTCATAATAATTAATGGTAATTTTGCCGAACGTTTCGAGAAAGCTCGAAACGAAGTAAATAAAATTATAATTAATAGTGAATGAAACAACTATTTATAGTCCGCCATGCCAAAGCTAGCAATGATAGCTTAGAAGATTTCGACCGCCCACTTAATGAGCAAGGAATAAACGATGCACAATTGATAGCCGAAAAATTAAAATTACTAAACAAAACAATCGACTGTGTTATTTGCAGTTCGGCTAAAAGAACTCGCTCAACTTTCAAAATACTTAATGCTGCTATTAATGCATCAAAAGCATCCTACAACGACTTACTTTATCATGGTACGGAACAGGATTATTTTGAACTAATAAAAAGTACCAACGATTCGATAAATACATTGATGATTGTAGGTCATAACCCCAGCGTAACTGCACTGGTAAACAATTTAAGTAGTGCTTCTATTTTCGACATGGCAACATCAAGTGTGGCAATAATAAATTTCGACAACAATAAATGGAGCAATCTGAGCAATAAAGGTTGTAATTTAGAAGATTATATTAAAACCTAAAATCCGCAAGGAATTAATAATTGATTATGCTTATCCTTTATAAAACCTATCAAGCAGCTAAAAGTGTCATCCCGAGGGAGTCGATGGATTTTTAGTTGACCAAATGCTTCGACTGAGTTTATCCTGAGCTTGACGAAGGTCTCAGCAGGACTGAAAACGGTTTCAGGAATATCGAGGCAAAATATGGGATAAGCATTTAATAAATACTCTTCGACACTCAGAGTAACCGCAGACTGAGCGGAGTCGAAGTCTATCAAGGGAATAAAAAAACTTGCGGAATTAATATATAATAAAAAACATATAACAAAGGCAGCTATGCTAAGCGACAGAACAATATTTATTAATAGAGAATTAAGCTGGTTGCAGTTTAACGAACGTGTGTTGCAAGAAGCTTCAAATCCTAGTACTCCTTTAATCGAGCGACTTAAATTTCTCGGCATATATTCAAATAACCAAGATGAATTTTTCAGGGTGCGAGTTGGAACACTTAACCGCATGGCTAAATACAACACCGAATCGCCTTATGAATATGTTGGCGAAAACCCAAAAAAAATTCTCAGTAAAATATACGATAGCGTTAATAATTTAAAAAACAAATTCAATCATTATTATATTGAGATTCTTACTGCACTTGAGCGTGAAAATATTTTCATATTAAACGAAAATCAATTAAGTAACGAGCAGGGTGTTTTTATTAAAAAATATTTTCATAACCACGTTCGACCAAATATATTTCCAGTTTTACTCGACAATATCAATAACTTTTCTTTGTTGAAAGATCATGCAATCTACCTTGCTGTGGCAATGTCGAATAAAACAAAGAAAAGCAATGCTTCAATTGCATTGATAGAAATTTCAACCGATAATTTAGAACGCTTTATACAACTCCCAACTTCTGAAAACAAGGAGTACGTAATGATTGTGGACGACGTAATTCGATATTGTTTAAAAGAAATTTTTGCTATTTTCGATTTCGACTGTTTTAAAGCATATACCATTAAATTCACCCGTGATGCCGAACTGGATTTAGATAATGACATTTCAAAAAGTTTCATTGAAATTTTATCCGATAGTGTTGAGAAAAGAAAGCAAGGAAATCCTGTGCGTTTTATCTATGATAGAACTATGCCCGACATTATTCTTAAAAAATTAATGAAAAAGCTGCAAATAAGCGATTACGATCATGTAGTAGAAGGCGGAAGGTATCATAATTTTAAAGATTTCATGAATTTCCCTGTTATTGGCGGTCAAGATTTAAAATTCAATGCGGTTGAACCAATAGTAAACAAGTCACTCAACAAGCATGTTAGTATTTTCAATGCAATAAAAGAGAACGATATTTTACTGCATTTTCCATATCATTCGTTTCAATCAATCATCGATTTTATTCGCGAAGCTTCCATCGACCCAAAAGTTAGAAGCATTAGTATGACGATATACCGATTAGCACGCAACTCTAACGTTATAAATGCACTGATTAATGCTGCACGAAATGGCAAAAAAGTATCGGTTTACATGGAAATACAGGCGCGATTTGATGAAGAAGCTAATATAAATTGGGCAAGCAGATTGCACGAAGCTGGAGTTAAAGTATATCAAACGGTTCCAGGACTAAAAGTACATAGCAAAATAATTCTTATTTCGAGAAAAGAAAAAGACAAAAATGTGCTGTATGCCAACGTTGCAACAGGAAATTATAACGAATCTACATCAAAAGTTTATTCAGATATAAGCCTTTTAACGTGCGACCCCAGAATAACAAACGAAGTAGAACGTGTGTTTGACATGTTTGAACATAGCTTTAAGAACTTCAAATTTAATCACTTGTGGATTTCACCTAATTTTCTACGCGATAAGTTTACCCGCTTTATAAACCAAGAAATTAAAAACGCAAAAGAAGGAAAAAGAGCCGAAGTAATTCTTAAACTCAACAATTTGGTTGACCCTGATATGGTTAAAAAATTGATACAAGCATCGCAAAATGGCGTGCGAATTCAATTAATAATCAGAGGAATATGCACATTAATACCAGGAATGATAGGCAAAACAGAAAATATAACAGCTGTAAGCATTGTAGATAAGTATTTAGAACATTCTAGAGTTTATATTTTCCATAATGGAGGCGACGAAAAAATGTTTATATCATCTGCCGACCTTATGACACGTAATTTAGAACGCAGAATTGAAGTAACTTGCCCAATATTCGATCCCGAATTGAAACGTGAAATAAAAGATATTATTAATATTCAATTATCCGATAATACAAAAGCTCGCAATCTGTCGAATAATCAATTACTAAAAAGAAAAATCAACGACAAGATATACAGAGCCCAAGAAGACACTTACAAATACTTACAAAACATATAATATATGCTCTTTGCAGCTATCGACATAGGCTCTAATGCAGGAAGATTGCTTATTGCCAATGTTTACAATGTTAATAATATAATTTCTATCGAGAAAGAATCATTGGTGAGAGTTCCTTTACGCCTAGGAAACGATACTTTTATTAATGGCAAAATTGGAGAATCAAAAATTGAAGACATTATTAATTCCTTCAAATCGTTTGCTTACCTATTAAAAGTATACAAACCAGTAGCATTTAAAGCCTGTGCTACATCAGCGATGCGAGAAGCAAGCAACTCTGACGAAGTTATAGACCGTGTTTTTAAAGAAACAGGAATACAAATTCACATTATTGATGGTGATGACGAAGCTAAATATGTATTTGCCAACCATTCATCTAAGCAAGACCCAAAAACACAATATGTTTACATCGACGTAGGAGGCGGTAGCACAGAAATAACTATTGTTTATAATAACAAACAAATAGCAACTCATTCGTTCAAAATTGGAACTATACGTTCAATCAACGATGCCGAAATGGACGAAGAATTTAGTCGGATGAAGAAGTTTATTAAATCAAACACTGATAAATATTTCCCGATAGAATGCGTTGGCTCTGGAGGAAACATCAATAAACTTAGTAATGTTTTTAGTGAAAAAGGCAAAAATACGTTAAGCTATCAACAACTAAAAAAAGCATTAGATTACCTATCATCATTCACTTTAGAAGAACGAATTATAAAAGTAGGACTTCGACCCGACCGTGCAGATGTTATTATTCCTGCCGCAAAAATTTATTTAAAAGCCATGAAATGGGCTGAAGCAGATATTATTCAAGTACCAAAAATTGGTTTGGCTGATGGAATTATTCATGAGCTTTACGACAAGGTGGTGAAAGGCATTCGGTGAAAGGTATACGGTGAAAGGTGCAGGGTGAAAGGTGCAGGGTGAACAGGTCCTTCGACTTCGCTATGTTTAATGCCATTCGGACGACCTAACGGACGACATTACTTTCATATATGGGAAAAGCGAAGACAATCTATTATAAACTCTTTTTTTGTTTTTAGTGTAAGCCTTTTAAAAAACTATGAGCCTATGATGGTTTAATCAGTAAAAATCAAACTCAGTAAAAAAAAATCTTTTTATAAAAATAAATTATATACCTTTGCCAAATCTTAAGGGGTGCTCAAATTACGAGCTGAGATCATACCCATTGAACCTGATACGGGTAATGCCGACGTAGGAATTTAGGTAAAATGACATTTATTATTGGTATATCAACCTCTTACTTAAAGTTTTATTATTAATTTAAATCTTGGTAAGATGAAAAAAAAATTATTCACAATCGCCTTAATGGCAATCATTCCAATCCTAACTTATGGACAGTTTTCCATAACTGGAAAAATATCTGATGTTGCAAGTAACGAAGTTCTAGTAGGAGCAACAATTACAATTCAAAATTCCTTTTCAGGTGTATATTCCAATACGAAAGGAACTTACACATTGAAAAACCTAAAAGCAGGAAAATACAATTTGCAATTTTCCTACATTGGCTACAAAACAATTATTAAAGAAATTGACCTAAATGTTAACCTTACTATAGACATAAGCTTAGAGCGAACAGCACTTATGACGGATGAAGTAATTGTGAAAGCTACTCGAGCAACAGATAATTCGCCTACAACTTACTCTACGCTTCAAAAATCTCAACTAGAAAAGACAAATCTTGGTCAAGATATTACCTATATGATGAATACATTGCCTTCTGTTGTTGTAACATCAGATGCTGGCGGTGGTGTTGGTTATACAGGTATTCGCATTCGTGGCACCGATCCTACACGTATAAACGTTACAATAAACGGTATACCTTATAATGATGCAGAATCGCAAGGCTCTTTTTGGGTCGACTTGCCCGATTTCACGTCTTCAATTGAAAATATGCAAATACAACGTGGTGTGGGCACTTCAACTAATGGTGCTGGAGCTTTTGGTGCTAGTATAAATATTCAGACTACAAAACTAAATCAGGAAGCTTATGCAACCTATTCTGGCTCTTTTGGCTCTTTCAATACCGCGAAAAACACGATGAATTTTGGCACTGGATTAATAAATAATAAATTCACTTTTGATGGTAGAGTATCAAATATCACTTCGGATGGCTTTATCGACCGAGCTTTCTCTGATATGAAATCGTATTATTTAAGCGGCGCTTATTATGGCAAAAAAGATATTTTAAGAATAATTGCATTTTCGGGCTTAGAAAAAACTTATCAAGCATGGTATGGAGTACCTAAAGATTCTTTAGAAACTAACCGCACATTCAATCCTTATACTTATAAAAATCAAATCGATTATTACCAACAAGATAATTACCAAGCTCTTTATTCACATGAATTCAACCAACATTTAAACTTTAATGCTGCACTTCATTATACCTATGGAAGCGGATATTATGAGGAGTATAAAGAACAAGACGATTTTTCTTCCTACGGATTAAACGACTTAATCATTAATACAGACACAATCACTACATCTGATTTAATTAGAAGAAGATGGTTGAGTAATGATTTTTATGGAGCAACATGGGCTTTTAATTATTCTAAAAACAAACTAAATGCAACTTTTGGCGGTGCCGCAAATCAATATTTAGGTCGCCACTTTGGAAATGTGATATGGGCTCAATATGCATCAAACAGTAAACCAGACAACAAATATTATAATGACAAAGCTACAAAAACGGATGTTAATGAATTTGTAAAAGTGGCTTATCAAATAAACAACAAATTCAATACCTATTTTGATTTACAATACAGAACGGTTAACTATGCCTTTACAGGCTTCAACGACAGTTTAATGATGGTAGACCAAGATGCAACGCTTAGTTTTATAAACCCTAAAATTGGTTTGAGCTACAAAATAAACAATAGTTCAAATATCTATGCCTCTTTTGCTACAGGCAATAAAGAACCAAATAGAAACGATTATGTAGATGCAACACCAATAAGTCGTCCGAAATCAGAAAAACTAGAAAACCTCGAATTGGGGTACAAACTAAATAAGCCAAAATTTTATGTAGGAGCAACTTGTTATTATATGTATTATACAAATCAATTAGTATTAACAGGTAAACTAAACGATGTTGGAGCATACACTAGAACTAATATTCCAAAAAGTTACAGAGCAGGACTTGAGTTGGAAGGTGGCTATAAAATTTGCAAAAACCTAGAAGCATCTGCAAATGTAACATTTAGCGAAAATAAAATAATGAACTTCACAGAATACATCGATAATTGGGACGACTGGAGTCAATCGAGCAAAACGTATTCAAAAACAGACATTGCTTTTTCTCCAAATATAATAAGCTCTGGAGCTATAGTTTATCAGCCAATTAAAAATGCAGAAATATCATGGATTAGCAAATATGTAGGTAAACAATTTTTGGATAATACCAGCAATAACGACAGAAGCATTGATCCATATTTTACCAATGATTTGCGCTTAGCTTATAATATCAAACCTAAGTTTATGAAAGAAATATCTTTCAACCTTAGCTTCATAAATATTTTAGATGAAATGTACGAATCAAATGGTTGGTCGTATACCTATATTTCAGGTGGGACTCAACTAACCGACAACTATTATTACCCACAAGCAGGACGTCATTTCTTAGTTGGGTTAACACTGAAATTCTAAAATAGAGAGTAAATACCACAAAAAAAGCCTTGCAATATTGCAAGGCTTTTTTTATGCTTTCAGTGATTCCGAAAGGGTTCGAACCTTTGACCCTCAGATTAGAAATCTGATGCTCTATCCAGCTGAGCTACGGAACCAATCCGACAACCATGTCGAAAACTTAAGTCGGGGTGGCAGGATTCGAACCTGCGACCTCCTGCTCCCAAAGCAGGCGCGATG
>JBAXGW010000082.1:0-16788 GCA_037139195.1 Bacteroidota bacterium | reverse complement strand
CTTGGCGTTTTTGATGAAATTATAGAAAAAATGAATTTTTAGAACCCACCTAAAGTAGATAAATCATAACAAGGCGTCATTAACCAAATATTTGCATTTGATGAATAATTATTAGCAAGACCTGTGGCATAAGCATTAGTTCCACTCGCCGCACCAACAATATTTGCTTTAGCAGGCGTTCCTCTTTGCCAAATATCAGTGCCAGCAATTGCACCTGACGACCAAAAATTGGTAGCGGTTTCGAAATCTTGCAAGTAAGGGTATGTAGAAATAAGAGGAATAGAAGTAACTTGACTGAAAATAGTATCATTTGTTCTATCTCCTTCATTTGCTAAACTAGCAGCAATACCACAATTATAAATACCATTTACAGAGAAATCAGCTTTTGTAGGGAATGTAAAAGTAATAGTATCAGTTCCATTAGCATGAAGCGTAGAGAAAATAGTGTCTTTTACAAGAGTAACGCCAGCATTTATAGAATATGCCATAGGAATAGAATCAATATCTAAAGCGCCTAAATTGGTAACTTTAGCAATCATTGATTCGTTGTTAGTTAAACCGCAGCCCGAGCTTGGGTTCATCCATTGAACAACTTTTATATCATAAGAAGGCTTATCATAAATTTTAAAATCATCAATAGCGATACCTTGGTTGGTAGTAGTAGCATTAGTAACAAATCTAAATCTGAATTTCACATTTGCTTGCCCTGCAACTGCTGTTAGAGCTGTTTTATAAGTATTCCAAGAGCCAACTAAGCCACTCCATTTTGGTTGAGGTAATGAACCAGTAGCACTTGTATTATTATAAAAACCAGCATCGCCAGTAAGTTTAACCCATGCAGTGCCATCAGTAGTATATTCTAAAATCATTGCATCGTTGTTAGCTTCAGTATAAATATTTAATTTAACAGAAAGCATAGGATTTACTAAAGTAGATAAATCATAACAAGGCGTCATTAACCAAATATTTGCATTTGATGAATAATTATTAGCAAGACCTGTGGCATAAGCATTAGTTCCACTCGCCGCACCAACAATATTTGCTTTAGCAGGCGTTCCTCTTTGCCAAATATCAGTGCCAGCAATTGCACCTGACGACCAAAAATTGGTAGCGGTTTCGAAATCTTGCAAGTAAGGATAAGTAGAAATCAGAGGGATAGAAGTAATAGTTGACTTTAGTGTGTCGTTTATTTTAATATTATCCTGAGGGAAATTAGCATATACAACTATATTATAGATTCCTGCAGTTGATAAATTTGCTTTATTATCGAATGTAAGCGTTGCTGTATCAGCATGATTTGCTAATAAACTGGTTAGAATTGTATCTTTATAAAGAGTGATTCCGTCAAATGTATAAACTAAAGGGATAGAATCAACTGCAATAGTTCCCAAATTCGTAACTTTAACAGTAATATTTTCAGCATTAGTTAAGCCACAAGCTGAGGCAGGAACAATAAGTTGAGTTAATTTTAAATCAACTTGACCATCTAAAATAGTAAAAGCAGTAGCGTTAAGTGTTACCAACGTAGTTCCAAAGTTGTCAGTTGTCCAATTATTTAAATCAAGAATGGCTTCCTTATATAAATATACGCTTAATCCTGTTCTTCCTCCGCTATATTCTGCATTGTCAATTTCAGGAACAACAGCAAGATTGCCTCCCCAAACATTAAGAGCAGTAGGAAGTGCTGAATTATTAGCAGTTGTTGCATTTGCACTCCAAGCTCCATCTACACTTAATCCAAAAATTAGAGTTGGATTAGTAATAAAACCCTGATATGCAAAAATTTGATCTCCAGTAGTAGATATCCCACTTAATTTTCCAGCGGTTGACGTTCCAATGTTCCAAACAGGACTAACGCCAGTTGTAGCGGAAAAAACGCCCGTAATAACAGTCCCTTTAGTTATTACATTTCCAGTATTATTAACCCACACCACACTGTCTTCGCCTGTTCTAAAAGAACCAGTTGAAAGCCAGCCATTGTCGGTAAAACGAATTTCAGTATTGTTAGCAAGGTCGACCCAAGTAACAAAAGAGAGCGCATTTGTGGCATCAGCACGGTATCCTATAATGCTAATGTCACCAACAGACAATGTTGTTTGAGCAAATAGACTTGAGAAGCCCAAAAAACTCAATAACATCGTTAATGTAAATGTTAGTTTTCTCATAATTAAAATTTTTGGTTAGTAGTTAGAGCCAAATGTATCAATATTAATCAATTATACTATATAATTTATATTAAATTGGGCTTTCAATCGATAAACTGCAATTTTAATTATTATATAAATACTAAAATATATAGCTTATATAATACTATATATCGATGTATAAATCATATAATTAGATATATACGTTTTAAATTCAAATAAAATTTTAGTTTCAATTTTATAAATTTATATTTATTGATTATTTTCAAAATAAAATCAAAAACATACTAAAAATTAATAGATACCCCCTATAAAAACACCTATAAAATATTTAAATACTGTTATTTTGATTTTAATAACAAATAATATGGGGGTATGATTAAAAAAGATGTTAATATTTATTTTTCATAAATATTTAAGTTACCTTTGCAAAAAAATTATTTTATGACAACTTTTAGAAAAAATGCCTTAAATAGAGCTTACGATAAAGCTCCAATTTATTTTGACAAAAAATTTAATCCAAGTCATATTTTTGGTGAAAATGTTTTTTCTACTGAAAAAATGCGAGAATTCCTATCAGATGAGGCTTACCATAGTATTTTAAGTGCAATAAATGAAGGTCAAAGAGTTGATAGAAGAATTGCTGACCAAGTGGCTTCAGCAATGAAAGCATGGGCAATGACTAAGGGGGCAACCCATTATACGCATTGGTTTCAACCTTTAAATGGTGCAACCGCTGAAAAACATGATGCTTTTATCATGCCTATTGGCGATGGAAGAGCTATAGAAAAATTTGATGGAGTGGCTTTAGTTCAACAAGAACCAGATGCATCTAGTTTCCCAAGTGGTGGAATAAGAAATACTTTTGAAGCTCGAGGTTATAGCGCATGGGACCCATCATCGCCCGCATTTGTAATTGATGATACCCTTTGTGTACCAACAATTTTTATTTCATATACTGGCGAAGCCCTCGATTACAAAACTCCTTTATTAAAATCTACTTATTGCCTTGATAAAGCTGCAGTTGATGTTTGTCAATATTTTGATAAAGCGGTTACAAAAATATTTGCAACTCTAGGATGGGAACAAGAATATTTTTTGGTTGATGAGTCGCTTTGCAATGCTCGTCCTGATTTAATGCTCACTGGCAGAACCCTTTTTGGACACGAATCAGCTAAAGGGCAACAGCTTGAAGATAATTATTTTGGCGTTATCCCTGCTCGTGTTATGGAATTTATGAAAGAACTTGAGTATGAGTCATGGAGCTTAGGAATACCTGTGAAAACAAGGCATAACGAAGTTGCACCAAATCAATTTGAGTTGGCTCCAGTTTATGAAGAAGTAAACTTAGCAAACGACCACAATCAGCTGATTATGGTGTTGATGGATAAAATTGCCCGTAAACATGGATTTAAAGTTATTTTTCACGAAAAACCATTTGAAGGAGTTAATGGGTCAGGAAAACATAATAACTGGTCGTTGGCAACAAACAACGGAAAAAACCTATTAAGCCCAGGCAGAACACCAAAAACAAATCTTCAATTTTTAACTTTCTTTATTAATATTATAAAAGCAGTTAATGAACATAGTGAACTGCTTAGAGCTGCAATTGCAACTGCTGGCAACGACCATAGATTAGGTGCAAACGAAGCTCCGCCTGCTATAATGTCCGTATTTATTGGTACACAACTCACAAATGTATTTAACGATATTGAAAAAATGGTTAAAAAAGGGAAAATGAGTCCTGATGAAAAAACTGAACTTAAATTAAATATTGGAAAAATTCCACAAATAATACTAGATAATACAGATAGAAACCGAACATCACCATTTGCCTTTACAGGTAATAAATTCGAGTTTAGAGCAGTTGGATCTTCTGAAAATTGTGCTGCTGCCATGATTGCTCTTAATACTATTGTTGCAGATCAGCTTAAAAATTTCAAAAAGGAAGTAGATAGCTTAATTGAAAAGGGTTTAGATAAAGATGAGGCGATATTTAATATTCTTAGAAATTATATAATAGACTCTAAACGCATTCTTTTTGAAGGAAATGGATACGGACAAGAATGGCTTGATGAAGCTGAGAAAAGAGGTCTTGCAAATATCACTAATACGCCAGATGCACTTGCTGCATATATCTCAGAAAAAACAATTAAATTGTTTGAAATAAACGACGTGTTATCAGGAAAAGAAATGATAGCCAGATATCATATTAAACTCGAAAAGTATTTCAAAAAAATTCAAATTGAATCGCGTGTTTTAGGTGATATTGCTTTCAATCATATAATTCCAACTGCCATAAAATATCAAAACTTATTAATCAACAATGTAAATGGCATGAAGAGCATACTAGGAACCAAGGAATTTGATACTTATGCCTCAGTTCAGGTAGATATGATTCGTGAAATATCTGAAAGAATTAGCATAATTAAAACCAAGGTATTGATGATGACCGAGGAGCGTAAAAAAGCGAATGTAATTGAAGATATGTTTGAAAAAGCAAAATCGTATTTCACAAATGTGTTGTCATATTTTGATGATATTAGATATCAAGTAGATAAACTTGAGCTACTAATTGACGACGAACAGTGGACTTTGCCCAAATACCGAGAATTATTATTTACAAAATAATTGTATTAATACAAAAAAGAAGAAGTATATTTTAGTTTCTTTAAAAATACTTCTTCTTTTTTATTTATGACAGTGCTGATTAATATTCTTCAAATTTCAAAAAGGAATTTTTGAATAAAATATCCAAAATAATAAGTTAATCCATTTTCAAAACAGCAAGAAATGCTGATTGTGGTACTTCTACATTTCCAATCTGACGCATACGTTTCTTCCCTTTTTTCTGTTTTTCAAGTAGTTTGCGTTTACGAGAAATATCGCCACCATAACATTTTGCGGTAACATCTTTTCGAACAGCTTTAACAGTTTCTCTAGCAATAATTTTTGCACCAATTGCAGCTTGTATAGCTATATCAAATTGCTGACGAGGGATCAATTCTTTAAGTTTTTCACATATTTTTCTACCAAAATCATATCCATGGTCTGCATGTATTAGCGCAGATAAGGCATCAACAGGTTCGGCATTCAATAAAATATCTAATTTTATTAGTCTTGCAGGTTTGTATCCGCATGGATGATAATCAAAAGATGCATATCCTTTTGAAATACTTTTTAACTTATCATAAAAATCGAAAACAATTTCGCCAAGTGGCATTTCAAAAGTAACTTCAACGCGATCGCTAGAAAGATATACTTGATTCTTTAAAACTCCTCTTTTGTCAATACATAGCTTCATTACCGAGCCAAAGTATTCGCTTTTAGTGATAACCTGTGCTTTAATATATGGTTCTTCTATTAAATCAACTACCGTTTGATCGGGCAAGCCTGATGGATTATGAACATCAATAACTTCACCTTTTTTGGTTGTAACTCTGTATGAAACGTTAGGCATTGTAGTTATTACATCCATATCAAATTCTCTATCCAAACGTTCTTGAATTATCTCCATGTGGAGTAATCCCAAAAAGCCGCATCTGTATCCAAAACCAAGGGCTAAAGAAGATTCTGGCTCAAAACTTAATGAAGCATCGTTTAGCTGAAGTTTTTCTAATGATGCACGCAAATCTTCATAATCATCAGCATCTATAGGATAAATACCCGCAAATACCATAGGTTTCACCAACTGAAAACCATCAATTATGTTTTCGCAAGGGTTCTTAACATGTGTAATGGTATCACCTACTTTTACTTCCTTAGAAGTTTTAATTCCTGAAATGATATAACCAACATCACCTGCATATAGCGTATTTCTAGGTTCTTGTTTAATGCGAAGAACGCCAATCTCATCTGCATTATATTCGTGATTGGTAGATAAGAACTTAACTAAATCCCCTTTACTTACTTGACCATTATATATTCTAAAATAGGCAATAATACCCCTAAAAGAGTTGAAAACCGAATCGAAAATTAATGCTTGCAAAGGTGCATTTGGGTCGCCAACAGGAGCTGGAATGCGATTAATAATTGCTTGTAGAATTTCATCTATACCCGTTCCAGTTTTTGCACTAGCTTCAATAATATCTTCGCGTTTACATCCAAGTAATTCAACAATTTGGTCTTTTACCTCTTCTGGCATGGCACTAGGCATGTCCATTTTATTCAAAACAGGTATTACTTCCAAGTTGTGTTCAATAGCCATATATAGATTGGAAATTGTTTGAGCCTGAATACCTTGAGTAGCGTCTACTACTAACAAAGCACCTTCACAAGCAGCTATTGAACGCGAAACCTCATAAGAAAAATCAACATGTCCGGGAGTATCAATTAGATTTAGAACATATTTTTTGCCATTACGCTGGTAATCCATTTGTATAGCGTGGCTTTTTATGGTAATCCCTCGTTCACGTTCCAAATCCATGTCGTCTAATACTTGGTTTTGAAAATCTCTATCAGAAACAGTTCCTGTACTTTGTAGTAATCGATCAGCTAAAGTGCTCTTTCCGTGGTCGATATGTGCAATGATGCAAAAATTTCTTATATTCTCCATATAACTGCAAAATTACAATAAAATTGATAATTTCAATACGATGAATTTGACTAATTTAATATTACATCAAATGAAAAGGTTTATTGCCTTGAAATTTTAAGTTTAAATATATTTAATAATAAGGCTGTTAATGATTTGTTAACAATCAGCATATTGCAAAAATATTGCATAACTTTGTAATACAAAAATTGGTTGGAGTGAAAAAGAAAACAATCTATATAATTATTCTTATTACCTCGCTTTCGCTTGCTGGAATAATGTTTACGCAATTTTTCTGGATACAAAAATCGTATTACCTTCGGCAAGAACAGTTTAACAACAAAGTAAAAGTTGCCTTGAAAAGCAGCGTCAATCAGCTGATTGAGTATAACAGAGGGAATCAAGATACTGTTAAAATGTGTAATTCATTTTGCCATTTATCAAAAGTAAATATTCATCAAGTTATTAATCCTAGTTTATTAGATTCTGTTATTCACGATGAATTTAAATATTACCAAATTGAAGATTATTTTGAATATGGCATATTTTGTTCAAAAAGTGATTCGATGATAATGGGTAATTATGAAAAATACAAGTCAGAAATTATGACTAGCCCACATATTACTTCCTTAACATGTTTGTGGCAAAAGGATTGTTATTATTTAGGTGTATTTTTTCCTGATTCAAAAATGGAATTATTTAAAGAAATGGGAATTTGGTTTATCGGATCTATAGTATTTATAATAGTTTCAATAACAAGTTTTTCAATTACAATATTGTCGCTTTTACGACAGAAAAAAATTGGAGAAATGAAAAACGATTTCATAAACAATATGACTCATGAGTTTAAGACGCCTATATCAACGATTTCGTTAACTAGCGAAATTCTTATGAATTCGTCAATCGCCGAAAATGCAGATAAAGTTCAGCGCTACGCTAAAGTAATTTACGAGGAAAATAACCGATTGAAGAGCCAGGTTGATAAGGTTTTGCAAACAGCAACACTAGAAAAAGACAGTTATCATCTAACAAAAACTTCATTTGATGTACACCCTGTAATACGTGATTTAATTAAAAATTGTCCTGCCCAATTTAAAGATTGTAATGTTGAGTTTTCTATAAATTTTGGAGCAAAACAATCTGAGATATATGCTGATATTGTTCATTTTGAGAATATTATTTCAAGTTTAATTGATAATGCTATAAAATACAGTATAAAAAATCCGAAAATAGAAATTAGCACTGAAAACAAAAATAACCTGTTATTCATAGAAATTAAAGACAATGGAATAGGCATAAGCAAAGAAAACATAAATAATATTTTCAAACAGTTTTATCGCGTTCCTACTGGAAACATTCATGATGTAAAAGGTTTTGGAATTGGACTGTATTATGTTAAAAGAATTGTAGATTTGCATAATGCTACAATTGAAGTGAAAAGCGAGTTGAATAAAGGCAGTATTTTTAAAATTACATTTGAACAATAGATTAGGTATGAAAAAAGGTAAGATTCTATTAGTTGAAGATGACCCAAATCTTGGGCTAATTACACAAGACTATCTTGAAATGATAGGATACGAAGTAATTTTAGAAATTGATGGGGCAAAAGGTTTGGAATCTTATCTTTCTAATAGTTTCGACCTCTGTATTTTGGACGTTATGCTACCTAAAAAAGATGGATTTACTCTTGCTGCAGATATAAAAAAAACAAATTCAGATATTCCTATTATATTTCTCACCGCAAAAGCGTTAAAAGATGATAAAATAACAGGATTAAAAATTGGAGCTGACGACTATATTACAAAGCCTTTTCATACCGAAGAATTAAGTTTAAGAATTGAGGCAATACTTAAACGAGTGAATAGAACCAAACATAATTTTAATATCATATTATCAGTTGGAAACTACCAATTTGATTATTTAAACTTAAGTTTAAAAAGTGAAATTGCCGAATATTCACTAACAAGAAAAGAAGCAGATTTATTGAAGTTTTTTGCCGAGAATATAAACCAAGTTGTAACCAGAGAAAATATGTTAAAGCAAGTTTGGGGCGATGACGATTATTTTTTAGGAAGAAGTATGGATGTTTTTATTTCGAGGTTACGCAAGTATTTAAAAGACGATCCAACTATTCTGATTCAAAACATTCATGGAACTGGCTTTAAACTTACAGTTGAAGAATAAAAGCTAAACTAAAAAGACTAAGACAAGTATTGTTCCGAACTTAGTCCAATTAAAATTTATTTTATAATCCGTCCAACTTTTTGGGGCATATTAATAAGAACTTTTTTAATATTATTATAAAGGAATTACTCCCTCAATAAATTTAGACAAACCCATTCCAATATCTTGAAGAAAATATGCATCAGCGCTATATTGCTTAGCAAATAACGCATTCATTTTTCTGATACCTAAGCCAGTTATTTTACCAAAGCTTTGCTATAATGTTTTCTAATTCAAATTTACATCAAATAAGCGATAAACCATGGCATCTGTTTTTTTAAGATGCCATGGTTTAGATTAAATATTAAAATTTAATTTTTATACTTCCAAACAATTCGGTTCTAGGTGCTGGTTGATACGAATTGCCATCAGGATCAGGTTCTGTAAACGCCATATATTTTTCGCCAGTTAAATTACGTCCAAATATACTACATTCGCCTTTTATACCTTTAAATTTCCAACTGTAAGAAACTCTAGCATGATACAAATTAAACCCATCTTGCCAATTTTGATAAATTGTTGGATCTAATTGATTGTTGTATGCTTTCGCATCAGTATAAATTGCCCATTCCGATTGATATTCGGTTCCCAAACTTATTTTGAAGTTTTTATTTATAGAATAGACAATTTCTGCATAAAGTTGGTGTTTTGGTGAATTTGGCAAATATTGCCCACAAGCTGGAGGTGTTGTCAACACGAAAGCAGTATCTGTATAAATTGGGTCTATAGTTGCTGATGTGTACTTATAATCGGCATACGTATAAGCTAACTGGAAACTCAAGTTTTTAATAATTTTATACGAAATAAAAGCTTCGATTCCTTTACGCTCACTATTTCCCGCATTTCCATAAAATACTTCCTGATTTCCACGACCCGTTTGTTTAAATCGAAAGAAATCATTCTCAGTTGTCATTAAAAAACCTGTTAGTTCATAATATATTTTATCACCAAAAAAACCACGGGTTCCAATTTCAAAACTACTTGAAGTTGCTGGTATTAAATGAGTGTTAAACCCACTATATCCAGTTGGGTTACTAGCTAATTCTTCAGTAGAAGGCGGCATAAATCCTTGGCTCCAGTTTCCGAAAACAGTAATTTTGTCAGCAAAAACATAACTTACACCCACACGTGCAGTTGTTTTTTTGAAGTTTTGATTTGTTTTTGCAGTATCTGAACCAATCATTTTATTTGTCAGCTCATTACTCATGTCGTCATATCTGGCACTCGCCATTAAATTAAAATTACCTATTTCTAATTTATACAATCCAAATACACCTATACTTCTTTGAGAAATTATTTGATTTGCAAGCAATGAATCGAGCTCAATATTTGTTTCATCAATACTTTCTTTTCTAAGCAAATTATTGCTACTCTGAAGTTTATACATATTAATGTTTTGCCATTTCAGGTCGGTTCCAACACTAAAGTTGTTTTTTACTTTGCCTGTTCCTATATGAACATTGTATTGAGCTACTGCTCCTGGAATTGTATAGGTTCTATATTCAGCACATTTGTTACTTGTTTCTTTGTAATTCCACGATCTGTAGTAAGTGCTAATTTGAATATCGTTATTTTTGTTGATTTCATAGGTTCCAACAAGTCCATAAGTTGTTCTATTCGTTTTTTGATATTCGTTAAAAGGGCATGCATCGGGGTTTGCTTGCAATAGATTATTAAATTGTCCACGATTTAAGCCTTCAGGGTTTTGCTGAAAATAATCAATATGAGAAAATATTTGAGTAACCTTTAATTTTTTGATTGGATAGTAATTTATTTTGCTATAAAATTTATTCCCCAAAAAAGCTTGGTGATCACGATAACCATCTCCATCAGTACGAGAAAAACTTGCACGATAATCCATTTTCTCAGATGAACCATCAAATTGAATTAATGATTTTCTGAAACCATTTGAACCCAACGTTTGACTAATTTCTCCGCCAAAAGGTTTCAATCCGCCATTGTTAGTTGTAATGTTTAATAGACCAGCGGCTCCACTTCCACCATACAAACTAGCGGCAGGACCACGTGAAACTTCTATACTTTTCAAGGTGCTAAAATCAACGTCGTATAGGTCAGGTGCAAATCCCGAAGGATCGTTAACAGGAATTCCATCTATTATTACTCCTATCCCACGTAAGCCTCTTTCGGTTAGAATTCCCTGCCCTCTTATAGATAAATGGATACGTTCTCCATCGTGTTGATTGTCTATTCTAACTCCTGGAATTAATCGTAAAGCTTCTTCTACTGCTGTAGAACGAGGCATAGTAGAAAGAATATCTGATGTAACAATGCTCAACGAGCCTGGGTTATTTTTTAAAGTTATTGGTAATCGATTTGAAGTAATAATTAATTCTTGAAGTTTGATGTTTTTTGTGGTGTCTTGATTTATATTTTGACCTAATATAATACCACTAAAGCACAGCATAAGTGCTATGATATATAATTTTATATTCATAAGAATTCGATTTATTTTTTAATAAAAGTTTAAAACGGATTTAACCCGAAAATTATTTTCAGGTTACGACCGTAGCAACACCACAACATTTACAATTCATAAAAAGAACTGTATTTATCGGTGTTATTAGAAATATTGGCAAAACAACTAACTTTCAGAACATGCTTATGCCTAATATTTAGTTGCAATTAAATAAAATTTGGTGGAGGAGAAGGTATTTCCGAGGGGATGTTTGTTAAAGTATAATGCAACTCAGAAAATATCAAATGGCTGCAAATGCCAGAATTCAACAACGTTGATTGAGGAATTACAAATGAATTAATGTTAATTTTTTTCGTTGTTTTTTCTGATTTCTTTCTTGAATTGTGTGCCTTATTAAAATTATCTACAAGGTTTTTCTCTTTTTTGTCGTTAATACTATAATAGTATTTTTTGTTCCCTACAATTCTTGTTCGAACAACATCATACATTTCCCCCTTATAAAAAAACTCTTTATTTTTCTTAACCCAAGAAAGTGAAGATTCATTGTTGATTAGTGTAATAATTAGAGTAAGTTCTTTATCTGGAATTCCTTTTCTTATTTCTAATTTTATTTCTCTTTGTATTTTGAGTGCTAAAAAATTAAATAAAACAAAATATCCTCCGATATTAAAAGAGAAAATAAATAGTAAGAATATTGAAATAAATTTCCGCATTAAAATCTTTTCTTTTTTAAAATCTATTTAGGCATTTGTAATCCTCAATAAATCAGTCAATTCATTTTTAAATTGGGGTCAAATATACAAATAAAATTGCCTTTTAAATAAAAATTAATAAAAAAAGGAGTGGACTTTTCAGCCACTCCAGTATAAATTTCAAAATTGAAAAATGGTTAATTTGTTTTTATTAATTTTTCAAAATACAATTGTTCGCCTTTTGAATTCTTGATAGTTAGAAAATAAATGCCATTGTTTATACTTGAAACTTGTATTTTATTTTCTGAACCATTTAGTTTGCCTGATAAAACAATGCTTCCTAACATGTTTCTGACTTCATAATAGCTAGAGTATACATTGCCATTAATATTTATAACATCATTGCTTGGGTTTGGATAAACTTTAATATCACTATTTATTTTTGTTTCAACAGCAGTAACATCACACATTGCTCCTGGGTTTGCATAAATGCTTGTTCCTGATTGGTTTTGACCAGCTAAAACAGTTGTTGCGCTCCAATTAGCAGCATCACTTCCAGCTAATGGTCCTCTGCAAATTGATGCGCCATTAGATGTAGATGGCCAAGGCGTTGAACTGGAATAAGTAACAGAATCAATAAGCATATCGTATTGATTTCTTATTACAATAGATTCTCCAGTATTACTTAAAGAACCCGAAGTCCATTTCAAAGCAGGGATATTAAAGAACTTAGTAAACTTAGCAGAATCAACGGCAATAATTACAAATGAACCAGCTGGTAAAATATAATTAGGTAAGGTATCAACAACTCCTCTGGTAAAATGAAACCCTGCTAAATTCACAGCGGTTGATTCATTATTGTATAGTTCAATAAATTCAAGTGTATCAGTTGTAGTAGGTGGGTTATACATTATTTCAGTAATTTTTATGTTAGCAGCTGTAGCTCCCGAAATAATTGTTGTAAAACTCCACGAAACCCCTACAAAAGCATTGTTTAACGTGTCTTCGGCGCCAGCAATAAATTCAACATAGTATTTTTGATTATTTGTTAAAACGCTTGTTGGCACAATAGAAACAACTTTTTTATTAGTGCTAATTGTTGCTGAAAAAGGCACATTATTTCCACTAGCATCTGTTTCTTTAAAAACAAGTAATGATGAAATATTTAAATCAGTAATATCAGAATTGTCGATATTTCTAATGGGTGTATCAAACGTTATGCTTATTGGAGTTGTAATTGCAACATTAATTGCATTTTTTGCAGGAAAAACTTGAGAAAACACTGTTGTGCAAGATAAATCTAATTCACCTGGAGAAGCCCAAATGCTATCACCAGCGGAATTTTTTCCAACATAGTCAATAGAATATTTCCAATTGCTTCCTACATTATTATCTAAGTTAAAATTACAAAAAACTAAAGAAGGCCCATTCCCATTAGCTCTATTCGACCAAAGTCCAGATGTGCCATATCTTACAGAATCAACCGTAACACCACTCGCATTTTTTAATGCTATTCCTTCTCCTTGATTGTTATTAAGACCACCTGATGTCCATTTATGAGCAGAAACTCCATAGAACTTAGAAAATTTCACGGAGTCAACTGTTAATAGATAGAACCCGTTTGATGCTATTGAAATTGCAGGGAAAGTATAAGTTACACCCACCATTGTATACCCTGTTAAATCTATTGAACTGGAAGAATTATTGTAAATTTCAATAAATTCCAATGAATCGGTTCCAGATTCTGGAGGATTATACATTATTTCGGTAATAACCAAATTATTTTGTCCATATACCATCGCCGTTAAGAACAGAGGTATAAACACTAGATTTTTCAAAAATTTCATAATTATTAAATTTATTTGTTATTTAAATAGTTTGGCAAAATAACAAATTAATTTTATTCATAATGTATAAAAATTCTTAAAAAAATATCAATTTATACGAAATGGCTTTACCGTTATACTACTCAATTCTTTTTTTATTATATGTAATTGCGTTGCATCAGCACCATTGACGTACAGTGTTTTAAGCGACTTCATTTTTTTAAGAATTTCAATTGGGAAATTATCACTATAAGAAATATAAAGGATACTTGCTTTTACATTTTCTAGTCCAATATAATTTGTAACGCAAAGAACTATATTTAATTCTTCGAGGTTTTTTAATTCAGTTAAATACTTTATATCTATAATGCTATTCACGCTTAAATCAAGAACTCTAAGATTTTTCAACTTTTCAATTCCCTTCAATTCCAGTCCATTAGAACTACAAGAAGAAATGTTTAATTTTTCTAGATTAACATTTTTTTCCAGAAAATTAACTATGTTCAATTGAGTTTTTGAAGCATTCAAGTCTTTTAAAAAAATTAGTTCTTGAAGTTCGCTAAAGTCGTTAGGACCAGTATTATTTGATATATTTAATCGCTCTAATTTCTTATAATTATTAATGCCCTTTAATGACGAGAGGCTGTTATCACTTACATCCAACACTTTTAATTGTTCAAAAAGCGGACGATTATTTATTTCGTCATTTTCAATCAGCTGTCCCATTTTAGAACCTAAAAGCGATTTTGAAGTTAATATTAAAAGATTATCCAGCTTATTTCCAGATAAAACCAAATCATTAATATTTTTCATTGATTGCAATTTTTTAAAAAAATTATAGTGTTCAGAGCTAATATTATTATTACTCAAGTCTAAAAACGTTAACCCATTCAAGCATGGAATGGAATCGAATTGTACAACAATATTTTTTGCTATTAAACGACTCAAATTGGAAGTATTTGAGGTCCAATTCATCGTTTTTATTGTGTTTTCTGATATATTTATTTCTTTTAAACTTGAAATTGCAGGAAGTGTTGCCATATTAATTGTACTATTTCCTGATATATCCAAAATTTCTAACATTGGGTACTTATCCAAATTTTTCAAATTTTGTATAGTATTATTTGCAAGGCTTAACTCTGTTATTTTGGGAGAATCAGGTAACGATTGTATATCTTTGATATTACACTGTTCTAACTTTAATATTGAAAGACTATTGAATGTGTTTATCGACTTAACCACATTAGAATCAATATTTTTTAAACTTAACTCATTCACATTATTTAAATATTTTAGAGCAATATCAGATTGATAAATATATTCGTTTATAGAAATGCTTTTTATCTTTTTTTCATTGTTTAGTTTTTTTAATCTGTTGTATGTATTAATTTCTCTTAATGTTATAGAACGCCAGTCGGACGCAACATAATTGTTTAAGAAACCTATAAGTTTAATATCAATAATTTCTTTTAATTTTTTTTGATCGTAGGTTCTGTATGTGTTATACCAATCGTCTTTTGGCTGGAACGTTTCATCCAAACTGTTTTTGTATAAATCACTTTCAATAATAAAAGGCAAAACCTCAGGAGATAATTCTAAAATATAAGATTTATCTGGACTCTCTGATTTTGTTAAATTGTATTTTACAATTAACATGTCCCAATTAAATAAAGAAGCCACTACCAACACCGAAAATCCTATCCATCCATTTGCTCTAAATAGAAACCAGTTTGATTTTACAGCATAAATTTTATAAATAGTTGATATTAAACCGCCAAGTGCCATTATTAGCCAAATATACACCCCAATTCTTTTGTAAGTAAAGCCAAAAACTTCGATATACATTTGATTTTTCAAAAGATTAGAAATTATTAGTATAATATTTTGAGCAATCCAAATATATGCTAACATTTTGATGGTTTTGTTTTGCTCAAAGAAGTTGATTTTGCCTTTAAATAGAACTAAAATAATTATTATTGCCATAATAATTGATAATATTAAAGTGCCAATACCATTATGTATAAATTCGGCAAATGTTAATCTGGCTGGTAGATTTTGCTGAATCCAAATATATTGAACATCTAATATATTCACTATAAAAAGCAAAAGATTAAGCATTATTAAAGTGCTTAAACCAATCATGTTTTTGTTTTGAAGATTCAATATTCTGCCCCAAAATGTGTCTTTGTCTTCTGGAAGCTCTTCCAATGTTAAATTATTTTCTTTTATTTCCCAGCTATTTACAAACCCGATATTTCTAAAATAAAAATAACCATAAAGCCATACAAACCCCCAAAATGTGAAATTTATCCATGAAAGGGAAATGAAATCTAAATTTATTTTTTTTGTAAAATCTTTAAAAATGGGATTTGAATTTTGATAAAAAATGAAGAAAACAATAAACAAAAAAATTGGAATTACAAAAAACCAAACTTTAGAAATGCTGTTTTTAGGAGCATTTTCATTTTTTTCATTTTTTCTTTTATGACTTCTGTCTACCCAGTCAATCATTATATATATAAATGATGATGCATAAGAATAAACCGTATTTATTGAAGCTGAAATTATCGAATTTCTGTTTGTTGTAGAAAATGCTACAAGCATAGAAAGAGAGGTGATATTGCTAATCACGGCAAGCGTATTCCCATAAAGCATTACAGATACTCCACTTAATATTGAAGCAATAGCTGCAACAATTATTTTTTTATTTGTTTTCCAATTAGGGCTTAATACTATTTGCATTATTGTTAGCACTATACTAAATAATAAAAAGTTGATTCCAGCAGATTGGCGGTAAAATAAAAAAGAGTAAATTGCTGTCGCAATTATTAAACACAAATCTTTTCTTTTCATAATTATTTAAATTTTAACAATTAATAAAACTGGGTATCCCCTTTACTCATCTAATATTATTTCGATTTTACTATCATTA
>JBAXGW010000081.1:0-16965 GCA_037139195.1 Bacteroidota bacterium | reverse complement strand
TCATTCCGACCGCAGGGAGGAATCTTATATTATTTTTCCGGACAACAATGATTTATATTACCCAATTAAAAGACCTTCAATACGAACTTTATAACTTCCATCTTTCATTTTAGTAACTGCATTTACTAATCCGCTATGTCTCCATTGAAGCATACAACGGCGTGGTAAAAACCAATATCTCATTCCTAGTTTTATTTCTGCTTTAGATTCTTTGATTATTCCTTCGTAAGCTTGAGATACGTAGTAACCTATGTCGATGAACCCTTCTGAACGTGGTTTAAGAGGTCCTGTAACATACCAATTCATTACGCCATTGCGAGCATCTACATCAGTAACAACTCCACAATGTGTAACTGGGCAACCGCACGACATTCCCATTGGACGACCAATCATTACATCGCCTTTTTTTACACCAAGCTCTTTTACTAAAGTTGGATTGTAAGGCAAAATAGTCTCTTTTGGACCTGGCTCACCTTCTTGAACATCAAGAATAAAGTCGAAATCGCGTTTCAAACTATCTTTCCAACCAATTTTTTCGCCCATATTTTCAGATGCACAATTAATGCAATTATGCATTGGCTCTGATGTAGCGTTAAGTTTATTAGTTATGTGAATACATAATTTAATGTCGCTTTCTTTTTCTCTTACGTGATTGGCAAAATCTTCGCAAGTTTTGTATCCGCATGCTGCACAATCTAAATTTGGCAGTAATGCTATTGAATCTTCTATTGTTCTTGTCATTTTCTTTTTTATTTATAATGAAAATATTGGATTTAATTGTTTTGTGACTTTTGCTAAAGCATCTACAAATTGATTTATTTCAGCTTCGGTATTATATCGACCAACACTGATTCGAACTGCACCGCGAGATTGGAATTGGTCTCTGCCAATAGCTTTTAGCACATGCGACGCATTGTTGGAAGTGTCGTTTGAAGAGCAAGCCGAACCCGCCGAAACTGCAAACCCTTGCTCGTCCATTAGAAATAACAAACGAATGGTTTCGCCTTCTAATTGGCTTATGCCGAGATTTATATTTCCAGCAATTCTATTTGTAGGATGTCCGTTAATGTAAGAGCCTTCAATTGTTTCTAATAGCGCAGTTTCTAGCTTATTTCTTAATCCGAAAACCCGATTATGTTCGGTTTCCATTTGTTCATGACACAAAGTTGCTGCTTTAGCAAAGCCAACAATGCATGGCAGATTTTCTGTGGTGGAACGTAAACCAAATTCTTGTCCGCCACCATGAAGCTGTGGTTCAATCAACGCTCCTTTTCTAATATATAATGCGCCAATGCCTTTTGGTCCATAGATTTTATGAGCATTGATTGTCATTAAATCTATATTGAGTGAATTAACATCAATTTTCATTTTGCCAAATGCCTGACAAGCATCGGTGTGGAAAAGAATATTTTTTGCTTTACATATTTTGCCAATGGCTTCAATTGGTTGAATTGTTCCAATTTCGTTATTAGCAAACATTACAGAAACCAAAGTAGTTTTAGGACTGATGTATTTTGCAACATCATCAGGATTTACGCTGCCATACTCATCAACCGGAAGATATGTAATGAAAAAGCCCTGAGTTTCAAGCCATTTACAAGCATTCAGAATACAATCGTGCTCGATAGAAGAAACGATAATATGTTTCCCTTTATGTTGATTTGCCAGAGCAATTCCTTTTATTGCTAAGTTGTTCGACTCAGTTCCTCCCGATGTAAATATCAGCTCATTGCTATCGGCACCCATTAGCTTTGCTATGTCTTCACGACTTTTATCAAGCGCGTTCTTTGCATTATTGCCAAAAGAGTGCAAACTAGAAGCATTGCCATAGTTTTGTTCAAACATTTCAAGCATTGATTCAATTACAAGAGGGTCAACCTTTGTGGTAGCCGCATTATCGAAATAAATTTTCGTATTCATTGCTTACTCTCCGATATAGAATAAATCTTGCTCCATAGTTCTTAGTACGCCAAAATGATGTTTTGCGCCTATTTCTTTCTTGCCAACGCAGATTGTACAAGTACCTACAGGAGGATTTCCTTTCAAAAACATTGGGAATTCGATATCAGGAGTTTTGATAATTTGCTTAACAATTGGGTCGATGCCAATTCCATAAAGCGCATTACTTTCGATGATTCTAGTTTCCTTAGCCGATTCCATAACGCGATATCTGAATACTTCACGTTCTGCTTGAGAAATCAAATCGATTTTTGTGATAACGCATGTATCAGCAAGTGTTAGCATTGGACCAATTTTGCGAGGCAAATTCATCCCACTGGTTGCTTCAAGAACTACAATACCTAAAGAATTTTCAACATAAGGAGAACAACGAAGGCAAAGACCTGCAGTTTCAACTACCAAGTATTCGCATTTTTCTTTTTCGGCCCATTCTACAGCCTCATCAAGAACCACTACATTACAATGGTCGGGGCAAAGCTCGCCAGAATATATTTTCTTTGTTGGAATTCCAAATTCATTTGCAATGATTTCATCTTCATCAGCATACTGAACGTCAATTTTAATATAAGCAGGTTTAAGATTTTGTGCAATCATTCTTTTAAATACCTGACGAATTACGGTTGTCTTCCCACATGTTGGAGGACCTGCAAAAACTATTAGTTTCATATATTTTTCTTTTAATTTTGTTCGAAATAAATTTTTGGATTATTTAGCACTTCTTTGATATAATAAATCATTTCAGCATTATTGTTTTTTTTATAATAAGGCAAAATGATTTTCAGATAATCGATTAGAGATTCTTCGTCAGTCTTAATTCCATCTTCAATTTTCTTTGAATGCGATGTGCACAAGCTGATGTAAGCTGCTCCATTTGTAGTCGTTCTTCTTTTATTTTCAAGTTCATAAACTACAGAATCTTGGATTGTCAAACCGTCTGAATTGTTAGTTCCGTAGATATGAAGTGTTATAAAAGGTTGGTCAGTTAAATTTCCCATTGCATGAACCAAAGAGCCATTAACAGGAACAATAGAACCCTTTTCTACAATGCCTTTCTGAACCAAGGTTAAAGTGTTTTCTTTATAATCATATAAACGATGATTAACATTATTTAGAAAAAGAACAGCACCCCATTCAGAATGTCCGTGACTGTGAATTGCAGTAAAATCAGTTGGTGCCCATGACATTACGAAAATTGAAAATCTTGCACTTTCATACACTTTTGTTCTTCCATAGCTTTCAATCATAGGATGATTAAACTTCGAAAAAGGAAACAAATCTTGAATTGTAATATCTTCTTGTTTTATCAGATTAATTAAGAATTCTGAATTGACATCATTCTTATTTTCTAGTTGACAAATTATATTATTAATTGATTTAGGCAATAAACAATCGTTCTGCATTTTTAGTTAAGAATTTTGGTGTAAAATATTTTTGATCTTTTCGTTATAAACTTTCTCTGTAACTTCTTCGCCTGCACGGATAAGCGTTCTAAATTCGAGCATAACGTCATCTATTTTTTTCAATTCTAATGCAGCAGCACGCTCTTCAGTTCCTGTATAAATTATTTTTTGCATAGAACCTGCTTTCATCACTATTCTGAAATCAGAAAGAAGCGCAATACGAGAATCATGTGTTACGAAAACAAATATTTTTTCATATTTTTTAAGTAATTCAAGAGCCTTCGTTCTGTGAATACCAGCATTTTCAATTTCATCCAAAAGAATAATTGGCGAATTACCTATAATAACAGCATCTGCAATAAGAAGCGAACGAGTTTGACCACCTGATAGCTCAGTCATTCCAGTTGTTCTGATAATTGCTTCACCAGTTAATTGGTTTGCAAAATCCAAAGTTTCAGCTATTATTGCTTCAACATTTTCTGCTCCACGAACTTTAGCGTGAATTTCTAAGAATTCGCCAACTGGCAAATCTGAAAGAAAATTTGTGTGTTGCGAAATTAAAGCAATTGGATGCTTTGCGGGATCGAAGGTGAAATCTTCAGGAATTGGCTCGTCATTTATTAGAATTCTTCTTTTCGAAGGCGTGTTTCTATCCGCAAATAGCTCAATATCATTTATTAATGTAGTTTTTCCACAGCCAGTTGGACCAACAATACTTATGATATCGCCCATTTTAAGTTCAAATTTCTCCACTTTTTCTGGAGAACCATCTTTTCCAATACCACCAAAAACGGTTATTTTTTTAATATCCATAATTAATTTTTTATTTATATATAATGTATATAGATTTACTATGCAATATTAAAAATTATTATATTTGCATTTACTTTAGGTTGTATTAAATATTACAGTTTGAAAACTATAATATTTCATGTTTTAATTATATATTTCATATTATGAGGCATTTACAAAAAGATTCTTGCAATTTGTGCTTATTCAAAAAAATGGTAACTAATTATTTAAGCGACGAAGAATTTTCGATGTTATATAGAAAAACTGAGCAATTGCAATATGCTAAACGTGAAATGGTTTTCAAACAAGGCTCTCCATTTTTATACGTGGGTTTTTTATCTGAAGGACTGGTCAAGCAGAGTTATTTTAACAAGGGAAAAGAAACTATATTATCAGTAATTAAAGGTCCCGCTTTGATTGGTGGAGCAAATTTCTTTTTAGGAGACTCTTATTTCACCTCATTTGTAACATTAAGCGACTGCAAAATATGCTTGATTGAAGTCAGCATTCTTAAAGAATCAATTTTGAAAAATGGATTATTAGCTTTTGGACTTACTTCGCATGTTGCAGAATCGTTCAAGGATTCTATTCTTAATTTCATAAATAAGTCGCAAAAGCAAGTTCAGGGTAAAATTGCAGGAATACTATTGTATTTTGCAGATAAAATATTCAATTCAAACCAGTTTGATATTCTTTTAAGTAGAAAAGAAATTAGCGATTTTGCTGGTTGTTCGGAAGAAAATGTTATTAATACGCTCTCGAAAATGGCAAAAGAAGGAATTATTAAAATTAATAATAAAAAAATAGATATTCTTCAAAAAGAAAAGCTTGGAATGATTTTTCAATGTGGATAATTCTGTACTGAAGAGCTTTAAATATCAAGAGATATCATCAATTATTTGTTATAATTAGATCATATAAGATTCAGTGATTTTAAATTTTTGTAAAAATACTGCTTTTTCATTGCTATTTTGATTGAAAAAAAATTAAAAAATGTCTATTATTATATTTTTATTGTATGTTATTATACATTTTCCTTGTTTTTTGAAAGTTATATTCGTCTGTTACAATGTAACTTAAAAAAAATAAAAAAAAAATATCATTTCGTTTAGGAAATGATTTATTTTTTTTTAACATTTGTGATATACAAAAGTTATTGTTAGCAAACAATATTTTTTTTTCATTTAAGTGTAATATTCAAAAAATACAACATGGATTTATTAAATAGCATTAAAGAAAATGCCCGTAAACATTGCAAAAGAATCGTTCTTCCAGAAGGAACTGAAGAACGAACTTTAAAAGCAGCAGATATTATCATTAAAGAAGGATTAGCCAAAATTAGTTTGATAGGTAGTGAGTCAGAAATTAAAAGGTTAGCTGCGGAATATCAGTTGTCAAATATCGATAAAGCTGAAATTATTGACCCTTCTAACTTTGCAAAAAAACAAGAATACGCTGAAAAGCTAGTTGAAATAAGGAAGAGCAAAGGATTAACCTTAGAAGAAGCAAATAATTTATTATTAGATCCTTTGTATTTAGGAGTGATGATGATAAAGATGGGTGACGCTGATGGTGAAGTAGCAGGTGCAATGAACTCTACAGGAAATGTTTTACGTCCAGCTTTTCAAATAGTAAAAACCCTGCCAGGAATAAGCGTTGTATCCGGTGCTTTTATTATGATTTTAAAAGATAAAACTTATGGCGATGATGGTATTTTAGTTTTTGCAGACTGTGCTGTACATCCAAATCCCACTGCACGTGAACTTGCAGAAATTGCAGTTGTTACAGCTAAAACGGCGAAGGCGATTGCAAATATCGAACCAAGAGTTGCAATGCTAAGTTTCTCAACCAAAGGAAGTGCATGTCACGAAATGTGTGATAAAGTTATTAATGCAACACAAATAGCAAGGGAGATTGATCCTAACCTTAAAATTGATGGCGAATTACAAGCAGATGCTGCAATAGTTGAATCTATTGGAAAAAGCAAAGCTCCAGGTAGCGAAATTGCTGGCATAGCAAATGTTTTAGTGTTCCCAACATTAGAAACAGGCAATATAGCTTATAAATTAGTTCAAAGATTAGCCGGTGCTGAAGCTGTAGGACCTGTTTTGCAAGGTATGGCTGCACCAATTAATGACTTGTCAAGAGGCTGTTCAGTTGACGATATAGTGAGTTTGGTTGCTATTACTGTTAATCAAGCAGCAGCTAAATAATTGTATATTAAAAAAGATTTTTATTCACCTACATAAAACTTAATTTCATGAATATATTAGTATTAAATTGTGGAAGTTCATCAATCAAATACCAATTGATTGATATGACAAACGAGCCTATTGTTATGGCTAAAGGATTAGTTGAAAGAATTGGAATTCCAAACAGCGAATTAACTCATAAGCCTGAAGGTAAAGACAAATTCAACATTGTACAAGACATCCCAAATCACGAAGTAGGAATAAACTTGATTTTAGATGCACTAGTTAATCCTGTACATGGTGTTATTAATAA
This sequence comes from Bacteroidota bacterium, assembly GCA_037139195.1. Classification (GTDB taxonomy): domain Bacteria; phylum Bacteroidota; class Bacteroidia; order Bacteroidales; family JAHJDW01; genus JBAXGW01. The sequence continues at coordinate 10,309 of JBAXGW010000081.1, read as the reverse complement.
TGAAAAGGAAATCCATGCTGTTGGACACCGTGTTGCTCATGGAGGAGAAAATTTCAAACAATCTGTTTTAGTTGATAATTCTGTTTTAATTGACATTGAAAAATGTATTGAACTTGCACCACTTCACAATCCTGCAAATTTAAAAGGTATCACTTCTATGGAAAAAATATTGCCAGGAGTAAAACAAGTTGCGGTATTTGATACTTCATTCCATCAAACTATGCCTGCTTATTCTTATATGTATGCAATTCCTCACGAATTTTATGATAAATACAAAGTAAGAAGATATGGTTTCCACGGAACAAGCTATCGTTTTGTAGTTGAAAAAGCAGGTGCTTTAGTTGGTAAAAACTGGGAAGATTTGAAAATAGTTGCCTGTCACTTAGGTAACGGTGCATCTATTGCTGCAATAAACAAAGGAAAATGTGTTGATACTTCTATGGGATTCACACCAGTTGAAGGTTTAATTATGGGAACTCGCACAGGTGACTTAGATTTAGGTGTTTTATTATTCTTGATGGAAAAAGAAGGATTAGATAGTAAAAAAGCAAATAATTTCATCAATAAAGAATGTGGAATGCAAGGTATATCAGGTATTTCTTCTGATATGAGAGATTTGTGGTCGGCTGCCGAAAGTGGAAATGAAAAGGCTAAACTTGCACTTAACATGTTTGCTTATAGAGTTAGAAAATATATTGGAGCTTATGCAGCTGCCATGAATGGTGTTGATGTAATTTTATTTACAGGTGGAATTGGTGAAAATGATTGTCAATTACGCAATATGATTTGCACCGAATTAACTTATTTGGGTGTTGATTTCAATAGTGAATTAAACAATGGTCTTAGAGGAAAAGATATGATTTTGACAAAACCAAACTCTAAAACTATCGCAATGACTGTTACAACAAACGAAGAAGCAGTTATTGCAGCTGATACTAAACATATCGTTTACGGAGCATAAATATTTTTCGCTTACAACTATAAAATAAGAAGATAGCGTCTAAAAAAGCAGAAAACTTGAATCTACGAAGTTTTGCTTTTTCAGACGCTGTTTTATATCCTAATGAAGCTATCTTTTTTGTTTTAATTGAACGAAATTTTTAATTTTTATATTATTCTTTAGTTTATGCTTTTTTTTTGTTTATCATGTAACGTGTTTGTAATTTTATAAAAAAAATAGATGATTAGAATTCTACTTGCAGATGGACAGACTTTATTTTGCCAAGGTATTAAATCCTTATTGCAAAATAATTCTGATTTCGAGCTAGTTGATTTCACTTCAGATTTTAAAGAAATAGCACAGAAAATAGAATCAACAAAAGCCGATATTTTGGTGCTAGATTATGATTCTGTTTTTAATTTCAATTTTGAGCAATTTAGCAAACTCATAAAGCAGCATAACAAACTAAAATTTTGCATATTAACTTCAAATCAGAATAAAGAAAGCGTTTCGAAAATTTTGAAATTAGGAACAAAAAATTTCATTTCAAAAAGTTGCAATTTTGAAGAGCTTCTTTCTGCCTTGCTTGCTACTTCTAAAAAAGAAAAATATTTCTCCGACTTTGTTCTTGATATTCTTTTAGATAAAAACACACGAAATACCGAAGAAGAAGCAAAAGGAAATCTTACAAATAAAGAAATTGAGATTATTCGCTTGCTTGCACAAGGATTAACCACAAAAGACATTGCCCAACAATTATTTATCAGTCACCACACGGTAAATACCCACCGTAAAAATATTTTAGCAAAAGTTCAGATGAAAAACACCTCCGAACTTGTAACCTATGCCTACAAAAATGGTTTAATCGAAGCTTTGGAATATTATATCTAATAAACAGCCTACCCATTTTTAGGTACCCAAAATACCCATTCAGAGGTATTTCCTAAAAGTAATATTTGGCGGAAATTTGTAAAATAAATTTCTAAAACTCAATCTCATGACAAAAATAGCTAAAAGCCTCACCGACTTAATTGGAAACACTCCTTTATTAGAATTCTCAAATTTCAATAGAGAACACAACCTCTATGCTACAATTATTGGAAAACTCGAATACTTTAACCCAGGTGGCAGCGTTAAAGACCGCATCGGATTTGCTTTAATTAAAGATGCCGAAGACCGCAGATTGATTAATAAAGACACGGTAATAATTGAACCAACAAGCGGAAATACAGGCGTTGCATTAGCTTTCGTTTCAGCAGCACGAAAATATAGATTAATTCTTACTATGCCCGAAACCATGAGTGTTGAAAGAAGAAATTTACTTAAAGCACTAGGTGCAGAAATAGTTTTAACACCTGGCTCAGAAGGAATGAGCGGAGCTATAAGAGTTGCGAATGAGTTGAAAGAGAAATATCCAAATTCATATATTCCACAGCAATTTAAAAATGCCGCAAACCCAGAAATTCATAGAAAAACAACCGCTGAAGAAATTTGGAAAGACACCGATGGTGATGTAGATATTTTTGTTGCCGGAGTTGGAACTGGCGGAACAATTACCGGAGTTGGCGAAGTGCTTAAACAAAGAAAACCTTCAGTTAAAATCGTAGCAGTTGAGCCAACTGATTCTCCAGTTTTATCAGGTGGAAAAGCAGGACCGCATAAAATTCAGGGAATTGGAGCTGGATTTATACCTGATATTTTAAATACTTCAGTAATTGATGAAATTATTCAGGTTAGAAACGAAGACGCTTTTGTTACCGGACAGCAACTTGCACAAACAGAAGGATTAATAGTTGGAATTTCAGCTGGTGCTGCTGTGTATGCCGCTCTTCAATTAGCAAAACAACCCGAAAATCGTGGCAAGAAAATCGTTGTTATTCTCCCAGATACGGGCGAACGCTATTTGTCAACGCTTCTTTATCAGTACGGGCAAGAAGAACCTAAAATATAAAAATCTAATTGTACACTTTATAAAAATCCATTGTAATTTGCAATAGATTTTTTTTATCACTTTCCTAAACTTTTATTTGCAATAATCCAAAAAATAGTAACTTTACAAAAAATATTATATGGATATTCAGGCTAGAAAAATAAACCTTATTCAAGAATTCTTGAGGATAAATAGCGAAGAATTAATAAACAAACTTGACAAATTTCTTCATGAGGAAAAAAGGAAGATTTACGAAGAAAGTTTATCGCCAATGTCCTTAGAAAAATTCAATTCAATGATTGATGCTGCCGAAGCTGATGTAGAATATGGCAGGGAAACGGAGGCTCGAGAACTTAAAAAAGAAATTAGTAAATGGAAATAAAAGTTCTGTGGACTGATTTTGCAATAATTCAACTTGAACAAGTCTTTGATTATTACAAATATAAAGCAAGTCATAAAGTTGCAAAAACTATTGTAACTAAAATTGTTGATCGAACAATAGTACTTGAAAATAACCCAATGATAGGAGCCAAAGAGCCTTTGCTTGAAAATCGGTCTAAAGAATATAGATATTTAGTAGAAGGTAATTATAAAATTATTTATTCCTTTGATTCAAATTTAATAAAAATATGTGCGGTGTTTGACTGTAGATTAAATCCTATAAAGATGGATTCTGTTCAATAAAATTTAATCCCATGCAATTAGCTTGGGATTTTTTCATTTTTTAAGGCTGAGTCGAAGTGTTCTTTAATGTCAAAACAAAAATCTGTTATCTTTGTATTTTCAAACTGTCTTATGAAACTAGAAACGCTACTCGCTAATATTACCCATTATTGCGATATTCCTGACGAAAAAGGAGCATCGCATTTGCCAATATACAATACCGCAACTTTCGATTTAAAACTGCAAGAAGGAAATGACAAAGTGTATGATTATTCGCGTTCGGATAATCCTACCCGTAATGCTTTAGAAACCATTTTTGCAAAAGCCGAAAATGGAGCTGGTTGTATATGCACCAACACCGGAATTGCAGCTATTTCCTTGCTTTTCGATACAGTTTTAAAATCGGGTGATTCTATTTTGGTTGAAAAAGATTGCTATGGCGGAACTTACCGACTTTTAAATGTTCTGAAAGAAAAAAATAATATTTCAACCCAATTTGCTGATTTTTCAGATTTAACAGAAGTTGAAACCTATATCACAAAAGTAAATTTCAAACTAATTTTAGTTGAATCGCCGACAAATCCTGGACTTAAAGTTCTTGATTTAAAAGCAATTTCAAACTTAGCAAAAAAACATAATATTTTGTTTGCGGTTGATAATAGTTTGGCAACATTTGCATCGCAAAAACCGCTGGATTTAGGAGCCGATTTCTCGGTTTTCTCAACAACCAAATATGTTTCGGGTCATGGAAGTGTAACTGCGGGAGCAATAGTTTCTAAAAATGCCAATTGGGCTAAAAAAGTGCAATATCTTTCAAATGCCGAAGGCAAAGCACAAAGTCCATTTGATGTTTATTTGGTTTCACTTGGCTTGCCAACTCTGCCTTATAGAATGAAAATTCAGGAGGCAAGTGCTTTAAAAATTGCAGAATTTCTTCAAAAACATCCTGATGTAATTGATGTTAAATTCCCTGGACTTAAATCACATCCTCAGTTCGAATTGGCTAAAAGTCAGATGAAAATAATTCCAGCAGTATTAACTATAAATCTTGTTTCTGAAGAAAAAGCCGAACAATTAATCAAAAACAGCAAACTACTTGGCGAAAAAGTTTCATTTGGCACTGCCGATTCAAGAATTGAAATTCCATCAAAAATGAGTCATGCAACATTTTCGGAAGAAGATTTAATAAAAATTGGATTAACAAAATCAACGGTTCGGATTTCGGTTGGACTAGAAGATACTCAGGACTTAATTGACGATATTACAGAAGCTTTAAAAAGCTAAAAAAAATAAAATCTATGTGGAACTATATACTGCGTAGCGTGCGTTGGGCAGAAAAATGTCAAGGCGATGTGTGATGGGGCTGGTATAGTCTGGCATGGAAGCGATGCCTGTGCGACAAAAGACTATAGCAGGGCTTTACATTTTTCTTGACTTTTTGTTTCTTTTGGGTCAAGCCAAAAGAAAGTTAAAATAAATAAATACTGAATTGTTTTTTATAAAATATAAATATTATATGAACCCATATTTACAACATATACCTCTTGGAGAACCTCTTCCACTTAATAATCCGCACGCAGTTTCGGTAAGTTTACCTGCTATGAGCGATGTTATTGGCTACGAAGAAAATAACCCGATTGTTAAAAATGCTATGAAATCTGGCTATCCAAGATTTTTCACCAATAAATTAGTTGATGATTTATGCAAATTCGTAAGATTGAAAAATCAGATTTCAGAAGAATTTGAGCTTTTGCCTTTGATGTCGGAAAAATCACTAGAAATAATTAAAGCAAAATTCAATTTGCAATTTACTATAGTTGAGGAATCTGGAAGTGTTTTTCTGAAAATTTCTAAAGAAGATGATAAGCTTTCTGATATAAAAGACTTCATTCGACACACAGGTTTGCTTTTGTCTTCTAGAAAAGCAGAAGATATTTTATGCTCATTAAGTCAAATATCAGCTGTTTTTGAAGAAGAAATTTCTACTGAACTAGAAGCAGCAGATATTATTAAATCTAATTTATGCGAAGCCTACAATGCCGAGTCAACCAAAAATATATTTCTTGCATCTTGCGGAATGAATGCGGTTTATGCCGCCTATGAGGCAATTGCACAATTGAATAAAAACACAAAAAAACAAACGGTAATTCAGGCTGGTTGGCTGTACTTGGATACATTTGAGATTATTAGAAAATTTAGTTCGAACAATATTCTAATTGCTTCGGCAACAGAAATTAGGGAACTAGAATCTAAGATTATTAGTCAACACAAAACAATTGGAGCAATATTTACTGAAGTGCCAAATAATCCACTTGTAGAATGCTTGGATTTGCCTTATTTATATGAGCTTTGCCAAAAATATGATATTCCTTTAATTGTTGATTGCACAATTGGAACTCCATATAATATGAATATGCTTCCATATTGCGATGTGGCAGCGGAAAGCCTTACAAAATTTGCTTGTGGCAAAGGTGATGTGCTAATGGGAGCTATTATAGTCAATCCGAAAAGCAAATTCGCAAACAAGATTAAAGAAAATATCAATTCCGGCCTGATTAGCCCATACAAACGCGATGAGCAGCGACTTGCCCAAAATATTGCTGAATATGAAAGCCGAGTGGCAAAAGTTTCTGAGAATACGCTAAAATTGATTTCGTATTTAGAAAAGTCGCCAGTAGTAAGTCAGATATTTTCAGTTTTGCATACAAAATCGAAAGAAAATTTCCTAAAAATTAGAAAAGAACAAAATTCTATACCTGGTTTAATATCTGTGGTTTTTGATAAAGATTTGGTCAATTATTACGACAACCTTAATTTGCCTAAAGGTCCAAGTTTGGGAACCGAATTTACATTGGCAATGCCTTATGTATATTTAGCTCATTATGATTTAGTTAAAACACCCGAAGGCAGAAAATCACTTATTGAAATGGGTCTGCATCCTGAATTATTAAGAATTTCAGTTGGAGTTGAGCCTATTGATCAATTATTAAGTGTTTTTAAAGATGCTGGAATATAAAGCAATATAGCTGGCTAATTGATGCCAGCTATGTTATAAGTGTCTGTACGTGCCTCATGTTTAAATTTTTCAATATTGGGCTTGTCGGTTTCTTTGTTAATTACTATTGAATCTTCTGATTTTTTTACAGATTCTAATTCGTTTTTTTCGCAGCTTAGGCTAATTAAACCAATAACTAGTACACTAAATAATACAATTTTTTTCATGATATTTTTGGTTTTGAGTTTATGAATTTGTTTGATAGAAATACATAAATACAAACCATGCCAAAAAATATATAGTGCTAATTAGTAATTAGTTGAGTTTTTTTTATTGATACAATAGAATAATTCATGTTCGAATATAATTCGAAAAATGTTCATTAGCGAACATTTTAAATAAAAGAGGCTGTCTAAAAAGCCTCTTAAGTTCATTGAAGGTGTAATAAGAGTTGGAAGTTCGAGGTTGTGAAGTTTTTGATATTTAGGAGTCCGCCAACTGGCGAATGACTAAATTCAAAAATGAGCAAAACTATGAACTAAGCGTAGCATCTCATGAGTTTGCGAATAAATTACAACTTTTTTTACACTTTCAATGTTTTGTTTAATTGATTTTTAAATTCTAAGTATTACATCTTCAATACAAACAATATTTTATATCCTTTCAGAGCTTTTTCTCCCATTTCGTTGGTATAATAAACAGAGTAGCCAAAACCGATTGAATTTATTTTTTTACACAAACAATTATTTATAGCATCATAAGTCCATTGCTCTGAGAAAGAAAGAAAATCAATATTTTCAGGAGTGATATTTCTTTTTTCAACAGTAGTTGATTCATCAGATGGGTCAAGTTGAGAAACTGTTGTAATCGAATTTTCTTCGACTAATCTTTCTTTCAATTCAGTATAACTTAGCTTTTCTTCTAAAGTCAATGAATTATATATATTATTTGTGTCTTTAGCTGCTTGTTCAAATGCATTTTTCGATATAGCTTTTATAATATTCATTGGCAACTTATTTATCGCTAACTCAGAAGTTGGGCAAACGCTAGTAACAATATTTTCTGCAATTTCCTTTGATTCTTTACCACATTTATTGTTGTTTTTTACCCAAAATAATGGTTGTTGGGCTTTTACTTCTAATTCGTCGGTTGATGGGTTTCTAAAAAACACGTCAATTGAAGGGCAAAATGAGATTATTTCTTTAGTAATAGCTTTTGTTTTGGTGTTAAAAGTCCAAACTTCTTTGAAAATCATAGAGCTAATTTTTTCAATATCGAGGGGGTTTTCAACAACCACTAAATTCATTTTGTCGGGATTTATTGAATCAGGCATCTCAACTGTATCAAATGTTGTCCCAATTTTTTTAGCATTTTCTAATGAAATTTTATCCCAAGTTTTATAGTCGTATATATTGGTACTTCCAGCTTTAATGCCTTCAAAAAGGGATGAAATAAAGTATTTATGCTTTGATGTTTCTAAATTACTGTAAAAATAATCGCTCCAATGTATATTTTCTGTGCATTTTATTTTAATTGAGTAAATCGCCGTGTCACTTATAACTATTGCATTGTCAGAATTTGTGTTATTGTTTTTGTTACAGGAAATACATGCAACAATAACTATTGAGAATAAAACGATTATTTTTTTCATTTTTTCATTTTTAAGTTAAACTATAACAATCAGATAGCGGTTTTTATAAAAAATTTCTTTGATATAGGTTTTGTGAAACACAAATATACTTTCTATTAATGTTTTGTCAAAATTTTAAGGCTTGATTTTTATCATAACTACTATAATTAGTGAATTTGTGTTTTTCAACTTTTTTTTAAAAAAGTTGAATTATAAACGTCTTAACATTTATTAACACTCATCAATTTATTTCACCTATTTAGTTTTATACATTGTATGCGTTTGATTTCTTCTATATTATTGTTTTATATTTAAATTTATATTTTATGAAAGAAATAGTATTTTCAGCCTTATTTTTTTATTCAATTTTCATTAATGCTCAGTCGATTCCAAATGCTGATTTTGAAAATTGGGAAACACTTGGAAGTGGTATGAACAGCTATCAAGAGCCAACAAATTGGAATACATTGAACTCCGATTTGTCAAGCTATTTTGTGTCTGCGGACGTTACTAAAAGCAGTGATTCCCATGCTGGAATTTCAAGTGCTAAATTAGAAACAAAATCTGTTGCAGGTATTATTACACCTGCAGTTTTAACATTAGGAACAATTTATGCAACAGGCACTTTCGATCGTGATGTTAGGGGGGGAGTTCCATGTAGTCAAAAACCGCTTTTATTTGAAGGTTGGTACAAATTTAGCTCCCAAGGCAGCGATAAAGCATATATTGCTTCAATAATGTATAAATATAATAATATAACTAAAAAGCAAGATACTGTTGGTGCTGCTATCTTTATGCCAAGTACTTCAATCTCTCAATACACTAAATTTTCTGTAAGTTTTGATTACAATAGTTATATGCCTAATGAAACACCGGATTCAATGAATATTGTAATAACATCTTCATACAAATACAGTGTTACTTCTTCTAATGTTGGAACTATACTTTTAGTTGATGATTTAGGTTTAAGTTTTAATTCAGGAGTTGAGCAACAAAACAACAACAATTGTAGGGTTACATATTCGCCGTCAAAATCAATTATTATTGACAGAACAAGCGCAAATAGTACGCAAATATCTATTACTTCATCAATTGGTCAAGAAGTTTCATCCTCTAATAACTCAGGAAATCATATTGAAATTAACGCCTGTAATTTAAAAAACGGATTGTATTTCGTGCATCTATCTTCTGGCAATGAGAATTTAACCAGCAAAATATGGGTATATTGACCATTTAAATAAAGAACGAAATGGTTATTACTGCACCTGTTGTTTGTGCACCGCTTCTTTTATCCTTGTAGTTATTTAACTTGTATTTTGCATTAGTTATTGTTGACCCAATTTTATGGTTTTCTTCCACATTTCCACCTTCTGAACTTGATGTGTAATAACCATAACCCAGTTCTGCTCCAATTGAAATTTTATCAACGATAAAATAATTTACTCCTACCAGAAGGTTAAAACCTATATTGTTCGACATTTTTTGATGAAAAATAATTTCATCGTAATCATCATCAAGTCGCACTCCAGGTTCATCTTTTAACCAATCAGTTCGTTTGCTAATTACCCTTTCGCCTCCTAAATTATATGAAATTATACCTGCTATATATGGTTCAAGCTTATCTGTGGGTCTGATGCTTTTTTGGATGCCAATTTCTGCAAAAAAACCACTTTCTTTAGATTTCTCAGTGTACATACTAAATCCATTTCCATTTGGAACGCCAAAGCCATTTGGTACGTTAGAATTAGTATCGCGAACAAATTCTGTGTTTTTTGGAACGTAATTTATAGCTGCTCTAATTGCAAGACCATCTTTTAAATAATACTTTAACATTAATGAATTTGTAGTGCTATTTTTTGTGGTTAATGCACCAGCAATTCCTTGTATTCCAATAGTTCCGCCGAAATTTCCTTTCTTTGGTATTTGTGCTTTTGCAGTTAATGATAAAACTAGCATTGCAATAAAAAACACACGACTCTTTTTCATAAGTTAATTTTTTGGTGGATAAAATGTGTATTTTAATAAAATGAAAGGGACTAAACTATATTAATATTTTCAAGAAATATGTTTAGAAATCCAGACTATGAAATTTAAAAAATATTAACTGGGTATCCCCTTTACTCATCTAATATTATTTCGATTTTACTATCA
>JBAXGW010000080.1:0-16970 GCA_037139195.1 Bacteroidota bacterium | reverse complement strand
AATGATAGTAAAATCGAAATAATATTAGATGAGTAAAGGGGATACCCAGTTAATAATATTTAATCCATTTCTCTAATCTAGAATATTGTTCTTTCGTTGAATTGCAAAAAACCAATGAATCCTTTTCATAATTTAGGTTTTCATTTGTATTAAAATCTATTTTTTTTGACATAATAGTTGCAGATGCAGAATCTAATTGGGATATTCTCTTTTTGAACGTACTTAGTACAATTTGAAAAAAATCACAATTATTACCATTAATCTGGTTGTCAATTTGATATTTATATTTTAAAAATACCAGCTGATCTTCAGAAAGAAAGACCAAACCCAAAGGATCGACTGTTTTAAGAAACGATGTATAAACTAACGCTGAAAATTTGTCATCTATTGCAGGCGGCTGAACATGATACAGATTCATTTTTTCTACGAACCTATTAACTTTATCACAAGTATAGCTATTTTCTTGTGATTCAATTTTGCTAAATATTAGAAGCAATAAGAAAAACACTGCAATTTTAATTTTGTCAAACATTTTAATATTTTAACCATTATTAGTTTACAAAACTAAGAAAACTTTTTTATTTTTTATATTATCAGATTATTAAATACTCCTAAAAATATTTTATATGAATACTTTTATTAATATTAAATTACTAAATTTGATAATAATTAAGAAATAAAATGTCTGGCATCTACATCCACATACCATTCTGCAAGCAAAAATGCATTTATTGCAACTTCCATTCAGGCGGATCGCTCCGATTGAAGGATGATTTTGTTATTGCACTTTTAAAAGAAATTGAGCTCTCAAAAAATTATCTTTCAGAACCAATAGAAACCATATATTTCGGCGGTGGAACTCCTTCTCTGCTTGATTTTGAAGATTTTGAAAGAATTTTTAAAAAACTAAACGAAAACTATAATACTTCTGATTGTATTGAAATTACCATAGAAGCCAATCCTGAAGATTTAACGGAAGAAAAAATTAAATCTTTATCAAATCTGCCTTTCAATAGAGTTAGCATTGGCACACAAGCTTTTGACGCAGATTCTTTAAACTATTTGAAACGCAAACATTCAGTTGAACAAAACAATTTGGCTTTGGATTTAATTCAGAAGCATTGGACTGAAAATATTTCAGCTGATTTAATTTATGGAATCCCAACTCTTGAAAATGAAAAATTAATTTCTTCTTTGTATCATCTCAAAAGCAAAGGTATTCCACATATTTCTTGCTATGCTTTAACGGTTGAACCTTCAACTAGCTTGCATAAATTTATTAATTCAAACAAAATTCAGGCTCCAATTGAAAATTTTACTTTAGAGCAAATGGATATTGTGATATCTGAACTAGAAAATTTGGGTTATATTCAATACGAAATTTCAAACTTCTGCTTGCCTAACTATCAGGCAATTCATAATAGTAACTATTGGGAACAGAAACAATATCTAGGTTTAGGTCCTTCTGCTCATTCTTTTAATGGAAAATCAAGACAATGGAATATTGCAAATAATATCAAATATATTAACTCTCTAAAAGAAAACAAACAAACCTTTGAAATTGAAGAGTTAACGCAAAATGATATTTATAACGAATATATTATGACAGGACTACGAACGATGAAAGGCATAGATTCTGAATATATTTCATCGGTTTTTGGCAAAAAACATCTAACTATTTTTGAAGAAAACAGTAAAAAATTCATTCAACAAGCAGAAATCATCAAAATTCGGAATAAATTTGTACTTTCGAAAAAAGGAATTAAAATAAGTGATTATATAATTTCAGAACTATTTATTACAAATTAAATTTTCTGATATTATGATATATTAACTAAAAACACCTTCAAAAGCATAATACTTAGCAGGTTTTTTTAACTTTATGAACATTAGAATTTTATAAAATCAATATGCTAGATATAACCAAAATTCGCTCAGACTTTCCTATTCTTCAAACTAAAATTCATGGGAAACCATTAATATATTTTGATAATGCCGCTACTACTCAAAAACCTAAAGTGGTTATTGAATCATTGGTAGAGTACTATAGTACATACAATAGCAATATTCATCGCGGAGTTCATACTTTAAGTCAGAAAGCAACTGAAGCTTACGAACAAGCAAGAAAAGCAGTTGCAACGTTTATTAATGCGCCGGAAGAAGCAGAAGTAATTTTTACTCGTGGAACTACTGAAGCCATAAATCTGGTCGCCTTTTCTTATTGTGAACGATTTCTAAAAACGGGTGATGAAATTATAATTTCAACGTTAGAGCATCATTCAAATATAGTTCCATGGCAAATGGCTTGTGAAAAACATGGTGCAAACCTGAAAATTATTCCAATAAATGACGAGGGGGAAATTGAATTTGAGGTTTTCAAATCAATGCTCAACGAAAAGGTTAAATTGGTAGCAATTGGACATGTTTCTAATGCGTTAGGAACTATTAATCCAATAGAGGAAATTATTAAGCATTCGCATAGCCTAAATATTCCTGTTATGATAGATGGTGCACAAGCAACAGCTCATATTGGTGTTGATATACAAAAGTTGGATTGTGACTTCTATTGTTTGTCGGGACATAAAATGTATGGACCTACTGGAATTGGTGTTTTATATGGCAAACGAAAATGGCTTGATGCAATGCCGCCCTATCAAGGCGGAGGAGATATGATTGATAAAGTTTCCTTTGAAAAAACAACTTATAGTGGTATTCCTTTGAAATTTGAAGCAGGAACACAAAATATTGCCGATGCAATTGCTCTTCATAAAGCGATTGATTATCTGACCGAAATAGGATTGGACAAAATTGAAGCTTATGAACATGAATTGCTTCAATATGCTACTGCGAAATTTATGGAAATTGAAGGGATGAAAATTTATGGAACGGCTAAAAATAAATCGGCTATCGTTTCTTTCATCGCAAATAATATTCATCCGTATGATATGGGAACAATCTTAGACAAACTTGGTATTGCTGTTCGCACGGGCCACCATTGTACGCAACCTTTAATGGATAGGTTTAAAATTCCGGGAACTGTTCGTGCTTCTTTTGCATTCTATAATACAAAGGAAGAAATTGATGATCTGGTAGATGGAATAAAGAAAGTAATTGCGATGTTCTCATAAATAGAATTAAGTAAGTCAGAATAAAAAGCCACAAGGTAACACAAATAATAACTAACTCACTTTTAACTAAGTAGTTTAACATAAAAAAGTATGACAATAAAAGAAATTCAACAAGACATTATCGCAGAATTTGAAATGTATAGCGATTGGATGGAAAAGTATAATTATCTTATTGAACTTGGCAAAGATTTGCCAGCAATAAATGAACAATATAAAACTGAGCAATATATTATAAATGGATGCCAATCTCAAGTGTGGCTGCATGCAGACCTAGTAGATGGAAAGATTGTTTTTACAGCTGATAGCGATGCAATTATTACTAAAGGCATTGTAGGCTTACTCATCAGAACATTGACAAATCAAACTCCAGATGACATTCTTGAAACTGACATGAGCTATTTAGATGAAATTGGATTGCAAGAGCACCTTTCTCCAACTCGCGCTAATGGTTTATTATCTATGATAAAACAAATGAAATTGTATGCTTTGGCATTTAAATCAAAAATGAATAACTAGAAACCTTCTAAATAGTTTGCTGTTCACTAAAACATTTATAAACTATAATATGAATCAAACATTAAAATCCTTTTTTTCTATTGTTGGAATAATTTTGGGCATCTATCTACTTTGGACTTTACGATTAATTATCTCGTACATTTTAATTGCAGTTGTTTTGTCTTTAATAATAAACCCAATTGTTGCCTTTATTCATAATTTAAAGATATGGAAAATCAAGTTTTCATACAACTTAAGTCTATCATTAGCTATGATGCTTATAATTTCATTGGGGTTTGGTTTTATTAGTATTTTCGCACCTGTTTTAGCTGAACAATCAAGAATTATTTCAAATATTAATATAGATATTCTTACAAATACCTTAAAAGAACCACTTTCAACAGTTGAATCATTTATTAATCAATATCAATTAACAGATAATCCAGAACAAAGCGCTCAAGTTTTCATTCAAGAAAAACTAAAAGGAATTGTATCTACTGTTAATTTATCCAGTATAATTTCAAACCTCATTTCAGCCATGGGAAGTATTACAATGGCACTGTGTTCAATTATGTTTATTACTTTTTTCTTTATTAAGGATAGGGATTTGTTTACTAGAGCTGTTTTTTCAATAACTCCAGATAAGTATATGAATCAGGCAAAAGAGATAATGCGTAATTCACGAACATTGTTAAGTAGATATTTTATTGGGATAGCTATTGAAATAATTCTTATAACTACTATAATGACTATTGGATTAAGTATTTTTGGAATTAAAAATGCATTTGCCATTGGTTTTTTTGCTGGTATAATAAATGTTATACCTTATGTTGGTCCATTAATTGGCGCATCTTTTGGAATATTAATAAGCATCACTTCAAATTTAAATATGGATTTTCATTCTCAAATGATTCCTATGTTAATTAAGGTTTGTTCTGTGTATATTACAGTTCAGTTACTTGATGGATTTCTTTTCCAGCCATTTATATTTTCAAACAGTGTTAAATCGCATCCACTCGAAATTTTTATAGTTATTCTTTCGGCAGCCACTTTTGCTGGAATTACAGGAATGATTGTAGCAGTTCCTCTTTATAGTTTTATAAGAATAATAGCAAAAGAATTTTTCTTTCGTTTTAAAATAATTCAGTCAATTACTAAAGATATTTAATACAATTTGAATCCAATTTTAGAAATTATTTTAGTTGTAGCTACAGGCATATTTTGTGGTTTTGTAAATACTTTAGCCGGAAGTGGCTCTGTTATTAGCTTACCTATGCTGATGTTTTTAGGACTTGAGCCACATGTAGCAAATGCAACAAACAGAGTTGCTATTTTTCTACAAAGTGTTACTGGAACCTACAAGTTTTATCAAAAAGGCAAACTTGATTTAAAGCTTGGAATAAAAATGGCCGCAATAGCTTCTGCAGGTTCAATTATAGGTGCAAATATTGCAGTTAGCATTGACAAAGAAATGATGCAAAAAGCCATTGGTATTGTTATGGTAATAATGCTTTTTGTTGTTCTTGTTAAACCTGAAAAATGGCTACAAAAAGAATTATTAGAAACAAAAACGAAATTAACCGCATTTCAAATCATTGCACTTTTTGGAATGGGTATTTATGGTGGCTTCATTCAAGCGGGAGTAGGAATCTTTTTATTATCGCTTCTGGTTATGGGAATGGGCTTAGACTCAATAAAAGCAAATGCTATAAAAATTCTAATAACCGCTGTATATAACATTTTTGCAATTGGAATATTTATTTACTATGGTCAAGTGAATTGGTATTACGGATTAATACTTGCAGGTGGAAATATTGCTGGCACTCAAATAGCAATGCGATATGGGTTAAAATTAGGCGTAAATTTTATTCGCTGGGTAGTAGTTTTTATGATAAGTGTTTCGGCTATAGTAATGCTGTTCGATTTGTTTTAAAAAACAAAGAAGATGCCCAAAAAGACGGAATTTCATCGTTTTACTCGTTTTTGAATTTAGTCATTTACATCAGTAAACTCCTAAATATCAAAAACTTCGCAACCTCGAACTTCCAACTTTTAGAACACCTTCAAGTAACATAAAGGGCTTTAAATACTGCCCCTAAATTATTTTATTAGCTTACTTTATTATAATGAATTTGTCTTTCACCGTTTTTTCGCCATTATTTACTGAAATATAATAAGTTCCATTACTTAAATTATTTAAATCTAATACATGCTTAGAACTATTAACATTTGCTTTCATCACAGCTTCTCCTATCATATTGTAAACCACAATTGTAGAATTATTTGAATATGTACCATTCAATTCAACTGTTAATTCGCTTTTAGCAGGGTTTGGATACAAGCTAAACAATGAGTTTTTATTGTCTGACGATCCAATATTTACAGTTACATCCACTGACTTAGTGGTAACAGACGAGGTGCAATTGTTTTCAGTTACAGATAAAGTTACATTGTAAGCATTTACATTTGTCCATGATACACTGTAAGGACCTTGACCACTACCAGAAATTATATTTCCTCCATTAAAATTCCAATTATAAGAAGCTCCAGAAGTAGCATTTCCAGCATAAGTTATCGTTGTAGGAACTCCTTGAGCAACTGTTGTTGGATTAACTGTAAATGTGGAAGTTGGAACAGTATTAACTGTTACAACTACATTATCGCTGGCAGTTCCACATGTACTTGACGCTGCAACGGTATAAGTTGTAGTTGAAGTAGGGTTAACAGTTATTGAAGCACCTGATTGTTGGTTGCTCCATAAATAGGTTGTGTTTGCACCACCAGCAGCAGTTAGTATTGCTGATTCATTACTACATATTGTAACATCATTTCCTGCATTTACGGTTGCAACTGTGCTAACAGTTATTACAACGTTATCGCTTGCAGATCCACATGAATTCGTGCCAGATACAGTGTAGGTGGTTGTTGAAGAAGGCGTAACAGTATATGAAGCACCAGCAGGCTGTCCTGCCCAGTTATAAGTAGCAACATCTGAGCCGCTTGCTAATAGATTCACAGATTGTCCAGTACAAACAGTTGCATCGTTTCCTGCATTTACGGTTGGCGTTGGAATAATTGATACAACAACATTGTCGCTTGCTGTACCACAGCTATTTGTTCCAGTTACAGAATAAGTAGTAGTTGCAGAAGGTGTAGCTATATACGATGCACCAGCAGGCTGTCCAGCCCAATTGTAAGTTGTTACATTTGTTCCACTTGCAGTTAAATTTGCAGCTTGACCAATGCAAATTGCAGCATCAGTTCCTGCATTAACTGTTGGCAATGGATTTACTATAACAACCACATTATCACTTGCAGTGCCACATGTATTAGTAGCTGTTACTGCATACGATGTTGTTGTTGTAGGAGTAACTGTAATATTTGCGCCTGATTGTTGTGTGCTCCATGAATAGGTAGTAACATTGGTTCCACTTGCAATCAAGTCTCTTGTTAATCCTTGACAAATGGTTGCATCGAGCCCAGCATTGACTGTTGGAATATTAATAACATTTACAATTGCAGCATCACTAGCAGAACAACCTGAACTTGTAACTGTAACGGTATATGTTGTAGTTGCTGTGGGACTTAATGAAGTTGTAGTAGCTGATGAGCCACCCACGTTCCATGCATAAGTTCCACCTCCAGTAGCAGTTAAAGTAGTTGATGCACCCGAGCAAATAGTTTTATCTGTTCCTGCATTTGCTAATGGCAAAGGGTTTACTGTAATAACAACAGATGATGTAGCTGTTTGAGAGCTCCCTGAAACAGTTACTGTATATGTTGTTGTAGCTGTTGGTGTAGCAACTGGATTAGAAATATTTGAAGCGCTCAATGTTGATGCATTTGACCAAGCATAAGTGTAGGTTGTGCCTCCTTAAGGAGTAGCAGTTAATTGCGTAGTAGAACCCTTGCAAATAGTGGTTGGAGCTGCAGATGCAACAACAGCTACAGCTGGATTCCAAGTTAAAGTCATTGCGGTATAATTTGAAGTTGCTGTGGGGGTAGATGAAAATGGAGTAGTACCTTTAGTAAATGTAAAATAACTAACTGGTCCATTTGCATTTGACCAAGCCATTTGTATACCAACTTTATATGTACCATCAGGCACAAGAGTTCCTGCTACATTTGTTCCATTCCAAGAAACTGTTATTGGAGCAGTATGATTTGCTAATGTTGCGCCAGTTGTAGCATCAACAACATTTTCAGCAGATTTTGTAATCCAAGTAGCTAGCCATTGTTTGCGAGCAACAGCTTGTCTTAATTTTGTTTTAACAAAAATACCATTTGCATCTTCAATCCAAATAGCAACAACATGTTTTGGGCTGTAGTTCCCTGTTGAAGTAGTTGTTACATTAAATGTCATTGTTCCAGGTGTTGATTGGGCATTTACTTTCGAGAATAATAATCCTACAATAGCAAAAAAAGCTATTGCAAAAAAAGGTGGCATTTTTTTCATAATAAATATTTTTATAAGTTTAGAAAACTAATATAAAAATATTTTAGATGTTATCCTACCATTTATATAGTATTTATTTAAAAAAATATTTTCAATTAGTTTAGTCGAAAATTAGGCGATTTAAAACAAAAAAAGAGCCAAGCTTGGTGAATACCACGCTTGACTCTCAAACTATTGATATTACAAAACTATTTTACTATAATAAATTTGTCTTTAATTAATTTTTCTCCATTGTTAACCGAAATATAATAAGTTCCATTGCTTAAATTATTTAAATCTAACACTTGTTTAGAACTATTAATATTTGATTTTAATACCGCTTCTCCAATCATATTATAAACAACAATTGTTGAATTATTAGAATATGTGCCATTTAATTCAATTGTTAATTCATTATTAGCAGGATTAGGATACATTTTAAATGAAGAGCTGTTAACCTCTGTTAACCCAATATTGATAGTAACATCAATTGGTGTAGTAGTAACTGTAGATGTACAATTATTTTCAGTAACTGATAATGTTATATTATAAACATTAACATTTGCCCATGACACACTATATGGTCCTTGACCACTACCTGAAGCTACATTTCCGCCATTAAATCCCCAATTATAAGTTGCACCTGAACTTGCAGTTCCAGTGTAAGTTATAGTTGCTGGTACACCTTGTGCAACAGTTGTTGGATTAACAGAGAAAGTAGATGTAGGAATTGCATTAACATAAACAACAGCAGCATCACTAGCACTACAACCCGAACTTGTAACAGTAACAGTGTATGTAGTAGTTTGCGAAGGACTTAATGCAATTGTAGTTGCATTTGTGCCTCCATTATTATTCCATAAATAGTTTCCGCCACCACTTGCAGTAAGAGTAGTTGAAGAACCAGCACAAATTGTAGCATCGTTTCCTGCGCTAATTGTAGGTGCCGAATTTACAAAAACAACAACATTATCGCTAGCAACTCCACATGAACTGGTAGAAGAAACAGTATATGTTGTAGTTGTTGAAGGATTTACTGAAATTGATGGTGTAGTTTGAACTGGCTGAGTGTTCCAAGCATAAGTAGTGTTTGAAGCAGCTGACACAGCTAATGTAGCACTTTGTCCAGCACAAATTGTAACATCAGAACCTGCATTTACGGTAGCAACTGTACTAACAGTTACAACAACGTTATCGCTTATTGAGCCACAATTATTTGTTCCTGCTACGATATAAGTAGTGGTTGTAGTAGGTGTAACAGTATATAATGCTCCAGCAGATTGACCTGTCCATGTATAAGTAGTAACATTTGTTCCAGTTGCGGCTAAATCAACTGATTGTCCAGTGCAAATTGTAGCATCATTTCCTGCATTAACTGTTGGCAAAGGATTTACATTTACAACTGCAATATCTGTAGCAGAGCATCCAGAATTCGAAACAGTTACTGTATACGTAGTGGTTGTTGTAGGATATAATGATGAAGTAGTTGCAGATGAGCCTCCATTGTTGCTCCATGCATAAGAACCACCACCGGTTGCGGTTAATGTTGTAGATGCACCTTCACAAATTGTTTTGTCATTACCAGCATTTGCAGTAGGTGTAGCATTTACAATAACAACAGCTGCGTCAGTAGCATTACAACCAGAACTTGTAACAGTAACAGTATATGTAGTAGTTGTTGTTGGGCTTAATGAAATAGTTGTTGCAGAAGAACCACCACTATTACTCCAAGCATAAGTACCGCCGCCTGTTGCAGTTAAAGTGGTTGATGTGCCTGAACAAATGGTTGCATCGTTACCAGCATTTGCAGTTGGAGATGTGTTTACATAAACAACAGCAGCATCACTAGCACTACATCCAGAACTAGTAACTGTAACTGTATATGTAGTAACTGTTGTAGGACTTAGTGCAATAGTTGTTGCAGAAGAACCACCACTATTACTCCATGCATAAGTTCCACCACCAGTTGCAGTTAATGTAGTAGATGTACCAGAGCAAATAGTTTTATCATTTCCGGCATTTGCTGTTGGCAATGGAGTTACTATAACAGCGACTGACGATGTAGCAGTTTGGCCTCCACTTGTTACCGTAACAAAATATGTTGTGCTTACTGAAGGTGTAGCAACAGGGTTAGCAATATTTGCTGCACTCAAACTTGTAGATGGAGACCATGCATAAGTATAAGTTGTACCTCCAGAAGGTGTAGCTGTAAGCTGTGAAGTAGCACCTTTACAAATTGTTGTAGGATTTGCTGATGTTGTAACACTAACAGGTGATGTACAATTTCCTGTTACAGGAATAATTGCCATATCGATATTTACCCCGTAATTAGTTAAAAATGAAGCCCATGCGTAAGTTGTACCTGTTGTATTCCAATACTCATAACCAGCATTTTGAGAACCTGTACTACAACTAATATTCTCACTCCAAATTGCTAGTTCATTTGTTCCATTTGTCCATGTAGTAGGCAATACAACGCTCACATAATAGGTTCCTGACACAGAAATAGGAGTAGTAAAATGATATTTATTATTGTAGTTTAACCCTTGATTTGTAGTATCAATATTAGCTTTAGTAATAGCAGCACTTGTTCCAAGTAAAGTTCCAGGAATACCACCATTATCACCATAAATTTTCACTGTTGTTGTTCCTGTCGTTCCAGCTTTTAAAGCATAAAGAACAAAAACATCAGAAATAGTTGTAGCTACAGGAGCAACAAATTTCATTGCTTTTTCTTTATCTTTATATGCATTACAACCTGTAAGGTAGCCTGAATCAGCAGGAGAAACAGCATCTGGTATATAAACAGTAATGCTATCAAGACAAGCGCCACTGAACGAAGAAGGCCAAACAGTATCGCAAGTAGTGCCTAATGGAGCTGTTGTAACGGTTATATAATTTGTTTTTGTATTTAAATTTCCAGCACCATAAGTATTTGTAGCTCTAAGAGTTATTGTGTATTGTCCTGCATTTGCAAATGACATAACTGGATTTTGAGATGTAGCACTAGTTGAACTTAAATAAGTAACACCAGTTGATGGAGTTACAGTCCAAGCCCAAGATGTAGGAACATTAGTAGATAAATCAGAAAAAGTTACTTGTCCACCTGTATATATGCTAGTAGAATTAGCTGAAAATTCTGAAACAGGAGCAGCTGCAGCTGCATAAGGATCATAACCTATACAAGTAGTTGCACCAGTGTTTGTTGGATCAAGCCAAGGTTTTAATTGTAAATCAGAAGTTGTACCATTAGCATCCCAATGTTTAAAAAATTTACCGTACATATCAGGGCTTGTAGGAGTAGCACAATAAGATGAGCCTCCTGTTAATGTTCCAACTTGCAAACCAGCTGAATTAAAAATTGGAGAGCCTGAAGAACCACCTTCAGTAACACCTCTATTTGTTGCGGTTTGAGCCCAAGTAACTTGCCAATGAGAACTTGCTGCACATCCAGAGTATGAAGCAGTAGTTAATGTAGTTGAATAAGTAGATATTTTCTTTATATCGCCAGCAGGATGATGTATAGAAACACCACTAGGACTTGCTGTATTAGTTCTATCCCAACCATTATAATATGGATTGCAATTTGATCCAGGAGTTGAGTTTAATAATAATAATAAAAAGTCGGTACCTCCAGTCATATTTCCTCTTGCTTTTTTAGTTGCACCAGTAATTGTAATATATGCAGGTGCTGATCCAGGTGTTGTACAAGAAGGAGCTTCAAATTTAAAATAAAATTGCCATTGGCTAATAATGTTTGCAGCGGAACCTCCACCACAATGATCGGCAGTAAGAAAGTATGGGGTTCCATTATTGCTTGTGTTATTAACTAAATCTCCAGAACACCAGCCCCATTGAGATCCATCATATACAAAGATTTCAGCTACTCCTCTTTTCTGTTTTTGCCAATTTGTGCCTTCTGGACAATTAACATTTACTTCACATGTTTCTGATTGACCCCAACCAGTTGAACGTGTTGTTGGAGCAAATCTACTAACTATTTCAGCATCTCTATAAACATATCCTAGTGATTCAATATTAATTAATGCTGTAGATGGTTTTGTTACATCAATAAAGTTCTTATCTTCAATGTATTCTAGCGTAACCATATCACCTTGAATCATTTCAGTTGAATAATATCCATCTAATGGGTTATTTTCACTTGTAATTGGACCAACAATTTGTGTTCCTGTTTCATTGTATAAGTACAATCTTGAATTTGCAGGCAATTTAAAGCTATTATAAGCTAAAACAATTGCAGAAGCACCTATTGATCCTAATTTCAATCTGCAAACCCTATTCCCATTTGAAAGATAGGACCAAGTTCCTTCACTGATCATATTTTGATTAACAGGAATAGATTGGGCTGAGCGCGTTAGAACTCCTTTTGAATCATTTTGACGATCTTCAATTGCTAAGGCCGCAACATCAACTGGAGCTATTCTTACAACATTGGGTGCTGCTAATAAGCTTCTCTCATTAGCACTAATTGGATTTTCAGGGGCAACATACGTACCTTGATTGTACAGATTGCTAATAGAATTTGTTGCAGCAACTTTGGGCTTCACGCCTACTTTTTGTGCAAAAGTCATTGATGTTGCTAGAATCAACGACAAGATGAAAAGTGTAATCTTTTTTCTCATAAAATTTATAGAATTAGGGTGGCTAAATAATTATTTAACACTAAATTATGATATAGGAATGTGAAAAGCACTTATTTTATAGTTATGTTCTAAATCAAATACAATCAAGCACTTTTTAACTTAGATATCAATCTGTATATCTGAATATTAGCATTCTTCTTAAAAAAATTGATATTATATGAAATTAACTTTTATTAAGTTAATATATGTTAATTGCAATTCTAAAATGCTAATATTCAATCAACAAACCTTTTTAATACGCTACTATTCTGTATTTATCTATATTTTTTAAGCTTTTATAAGTGATTCTAGTTAAGTCAAAAAATTTAATTTGTAAATAATTTCTATTATTATTGGTTAAAATCAATGATTTGTCAAGTATTTATTTGAAATAATATAAATAATATATTTGTATTGCCTATTTTTGCATAAAATATTTAATTAATGATTACTGTATCAAATATCGCCATTCAATTTGGCAAAAAACCATTATTTTCTGATGTTAGCTTAAAATTTACAGCTGGGAACTGCTATGGTATTATCGGAGCTAATGGAGCTGGAAAATCTACTTTTTTAAAACTAATAACTGGCGAACTAGACCTAACTAGAGGCACAATTCAAATTGGCTCAGGCGAACGCCTTTCAGTCTTGAAGCAAGACCATAACGAATTTGATGCATTTTCGGTTTTAGATACTGTATTATTGGGTCATAAGGAAATGGCAATTCTTAAAAACAGAAAAGACGCTCTGTATGAAAAACCCGATTTTTCGGAAGAAGATGGGATGCTAGCTGCAAAGCTTGAAGATGAATTTGCTGCAATGGGCGGTTGGACTGCCGAAAGTGATGCCGCTGAATTACTAAGTGGATTAGGCATTAAGGAAGATTTGCATTATTGCTTAATGTCAGATTTAAATGGGAAGGAAAAAGTTAGAGTTTTACTTGCTCAAGCATTATATGGAAATCCTGATAACTTGTTGCTTGATGAACCAACAAATGACCTCGATCTTGAAACTGTTTTGTGGCTTGAAAACTATCTAGCAAATTGCGAAAATACCGTAATAGTGGTTTCGCATGACAGGCATTTTCTCGACAACGTTTGTACCGATATTGTTGATATAGATTATGGCAAAGTAAATATGTTTTCGGGTAATTACTCGTTCTGGTACGAATCGAGCCAATTAGCTTTACGTCAAAAAGCGAACGATAATAAAAAAGCAGATGAAAAGCGAAAAGAATTGCTCGAATTTATTGCTCGTTTTAGTGCAAATGCCTCAAAATCTAAACAAACAACAAGCAGAAAAAAAATGCTTGAAAAATTAAAAGTGGAAGATATTTCGCCATCAACTCGTCGCTATCCTGGAATTATTTTTCAACCCGAACGTCCTGCAGGAGATAGAATATTACGTATCGACGACCTTTGTTTAAAACAAGATGGTGTAACATTATTCAAAGACATTAGTTTTGTAGTTAATAAAAACGAGAAAATTGCTATTATTTCAAAAGACAATAGAGCCGTAACTTCGCTTTTCAAAATTCTTGTGGAGGAAGAACAAGCAACTAGTGGAACTTTTGAATGGGGCGTTACAATTACCTTTGCGTATTTGCCTCTTGATAATACCGAATTTTTTACAAAAGATATTACCCTAATTGATTGGCTTGCTCAATATTCAAGCAATACAGATGAAAGTTTCTTGCGTGGTTACCTAGGCAAAATGCTTTTCTCTGGCGAAGACATTATGAAAAGCACAAAAGTATTATCTGGCGGGGAAAAAATGCGTTGTATGATTGCAAAAATGATGTTGAAACAACCCAATGTTATCATTCTTGATCATCCTACAAATCATCTTGACATGGAATCTATTCAGGCATTTAATAATAATATGATTAATTTCCCTGGTCAAATTTTAATGATTTCGCATGACCACGAGTTTTTAAGAACGGTGTGCGACCGTGTAATTGAACTTACTCCTAAAGGAACAATAGACAAGTACATGAATTTTGAAGATTACCTTCAAGACGACAGCATAAAAGCCCGAAGAGCAGAAATGCTAAGATAAAGGAGCTTAACATAACAATATTAAAACGCCAACAAGGACTTTCCAAGTTGGCGTTTTTAATTAAAGTCACATTGTTAAAAGTATTATTTTTTGCTGAAAAGTTTATAGTTTTTTCCATTTGAATCTATTACTTGCAAAATATAAGTGCCTTTTGCAAGCGATTCTATTTGAATTTCTGTTTTATTGTTTGTTATTTCTCCTTTTTGGAGCAATTTTCCTGTAATATCAAGTATTTGATACTCTCCATTATTTTTACATTCTATATACATAATGCTATTAGCTGGATTTGGATATAATAAAAATGATTGTTGATTTTTGAAATGACTAATACTTGAAACTTCAGATTGCTGATAAATAACTGATTTATTAGTTGCAACAGGCGAATTGAAATCAAAGAAGATTTGGGCTGTGTTTTCTATAGAATCTCTTAATGCAAAAGTTGATTTTGGTTTAATTCTGTAACTTATAACACCATGACTTTTTTCTTCATTTGTAGTACTATCTGTAAGCATAATATTTAAGAATTTCCATTCAACAATACCTTTCCCTTTTATAGTATACGAATACGGATGACTTGCGCCTAGCATTTCAAAAGTAGTAATATCTAGTTTTTCGCTTAATGTATCGGTAACTCTAATATTAATAGCGGTATCCGTTCCTGTATTCTGAAAACGTATGGTATAAATAATCGAATCATTATTGGCAAGCATTTCTGGGGTATAATATTTTTCTGGTATCGATTTTTTATCGTTCGGGTCATAAGATGCAACTGCTGTTATAGGAAGTAAATATTCGTTATTATTTAAAATATTGTCTACACCAGTGCCTCCATATATTTTAGAATAAGCATAAGTTGTGTAACCTGCCGTAATTGAAGTTGGGATATAATAACTAAATGAAATACCAGAACCATACTGGTTTATTTCTCCAAAATTAAAATATAAAGTATCATTTATGGTTGAATCAGGTTGAATGGAAGAAGATAGTAATTGAAAATTTTCTGGATGAACATATTTAATGGATCCCTTTGAGGGCAATCCCCAAGAGGCAAATGTTAAACTAACATTAAAGTTAAAGCCAATTCTAGAAACAGTATTAGTTAAATAGGTTTTTAAATCACTGAAAACTGGAGTCAAAAGAAAATTATTACTAATACTCGATAAATTTTGGCTATTGTTAACAGTTACGCTATAGTTTGAAGGGATAAACGAACTGTTAAGTAAATTTCCATTATATAATATTGGTGTAATTGTATACGTCCCATCAGGCATATAATAATTAAAATGCCCAGTATTTGAGGTGTTTGTATATTGACTAGAAATACTTATTGTATTATATGCAGCTGGCAAGTCTCCTACATCATAAATTGAATTATTATTTATATCAAAATATACATTCCCAGATATTAAATTGCAACTGGTATCTACTTGAACAATGCAATAATCATAAGCATTTCCACATGCATTAGTTGCTGTAACAGAATATGTAGTAGTTTGCGATGGATAAACTCCAATTACCGAACCAAAATTGTTGTTTGACCATTTATAAGTATCAGAATTTGTGCTAAAGACACTAACTGTTGTTGGTCTTAAAGGACATACTGTTTGATCAGGGCAAATAACAAGTTGTGGTAATTGGGTTTCTACTTTTACAATATGATCTATTGTTTCGGTACAACCATTTATAGCATTACTTGCTGTTAATAAGTATGTAGTGGTGGTGGTTGGCGAAACGCTTATTGTTGCAGTTTGCGCTCCATTATTCCATAAATAGCTGACATTTTGCATTGAGCTACCAATAGTAATAGTATCGTTGATACATATTTTGTTTGTAGAAGAAAACAGCCCAGTTCCTTTAACAGACACTACAACATTATCAGAGTTTTGACAACCATTTTGATTGGCAACCATTATTGTGTATGTAGTTGTCACTGTTGGGGCTACTTTAATCGGATTCCAATTCTGTATATTCGAATAAGGGGAACCATACCATGTGTAAGTACAGCCATTACAAATTCCAGTTGCAGTCAATACAGCTGTGTCTCCTCTGCATATTTGTTGGTCTATCCCAGCATAAACTACTGGTGATTGCAAAATAACAATATTTATTGAGTCTTTAGCAATTTGATTTAAACTATCAATTACTACTACTTTTAGTAACAATACTTCGTTAAAAATTAATATAAATTACTGAAAATCAACAAAATAAGCA
>JBAXGW010000079.1:0-18348 GCA_037139195.1 Bacteroidota bacterium | reverse complement strand
ATGATAGTAAAATCGAAATAATATTAGATGAGTAAAGGGGATACCCAGTTTATTTTATAATATTTTGATTGTGCAGACACTGTATGCATAATATTTTGTTTTAATGTTGAATTATAACGAATCCATTACCTTTAAACTTTCTATCAAGTTGAATTATTTTAATTGACTAAAAATACTTATTTTTGTCAAAAGAAATACAACTTCCCATGATAATAAACAAATCCATTGAAGAATCAATAAAAGTAAAGCAAGCTATTTTGGCTGATGCTTCGCTTATAGAAATAATCCACAATTCGGCTGATGCAATGATTGAATCGCTTAGAGATGGCGGAAAAGTGTTGTTTTGTGGCAATGGCGGTAGTGCTGCCGATGCTCAACATATTGCTGCCGAACTTTCGGGTCGTTTTTATTACGACAGAGACCCGCTTGATGCCGAAGCACTTCATGTAAATACTTCTTATTTAACGGCTGTTGCAAACGATTATTCGTACAACGAAATCTATGCTCGACTTATCAAAGGCAAAGGCAAAAAAGGCGATGTTATAGTTGGTATTTCAACATCAGGAAATTCTGAAAATATTATCAGAGCTTTTAATCAAGCTCGCGAAAACGGAATGATTGTAATTGCAATGACAGGCGAAACTGGTGGAAAAATGAAAGATTGTTGCGATTTTTTAATTAATGTTCCTTCAACCGACACGCCTCGTATTCAAGAGTCGCATATTATGATTGGTCATATTATTTGCGAGATAATAGAGTGTGAGTTGTTTCCTAGATAATTTTTTAATAACCCTTTCAGTGGTTTTAACCCTGAAAGTGGTTGTAAATAAAAGCCCCCAAAAGGGTTTGTAACCACTTTTGGGGCGCAAAAAAAATAACAAAATGAAAGAAGTAATTATATTAGCTGGTGGATTAGGAACTCGTTTGAAAGAAGTGATAAACGATATTCCAAAACCCATGGCTCAGGTTTGTGATAAACCTTTTTTAGATTATATTTTCAAGTATCTTAAATCTTATGGTGTTACCGATGTTGTATTGTCGGTGGGATATAAGTATGAAGTGATTGAAGCCTATTTTGGCTCAGAATTCTGCGGAATAAATGTTAAATATGCTATCGAAAACGAACCGCTTGGAACAGGTGGAGCTATTTCTTTAGCATTGCAATCCACGCAAACAAATAATGTTTTGGTAATTAACGGCGATACTTTTTTTGATGTAGATATCAATTCGTTATTTGATTTTTATTTGAAGAATAACGCCGATTTAGCTATTGCCCTTCGTTCGGTGGAAGATGTGAGCAGATATGGTGCTGTATTAATTAATGAAAATGGTGTAATGACCGATTATTTGGAGAAAAATGATTCGCTAGGAGCAGGGCAAATCAACGGCGGAATGTATGTTTTAAACAAAAAAGAATTTCTAAAACATCAATTCGAAACTAAGTTTTCTTTCGAAAAAGAGTTTTTGGAAAAAGATTATAAATCGGGCAAAATTGCAGGGTTGAATTTCAAGGCCTATTTTATCGATATTGGCATTCCAACTGATTATTACAGAGCACAAACTGAATTTTTAGAGTTTAAATATTAGTAAAAAACTCTTCGACTCCGCTCAGAGAGACTGTGTCAGACTGAGCGGAGTCGAAGTCATTGAAAGATTAGAAATGTTGAAATCATTAAAAATAGATAAAACCTGGACACTTTTCCTCGACCGCGATGGAGTAATTAATAAACGCATTGTGGATGATTACGTTTTGCGGGTTGAGCAATTTGAGTTTTTGCCTGGCGTAGTAGATGCAATTGTGGCGTTTTCAAAAATGTTTAATCGTATTGTGGTTGTTACTAATCAACAGGGAATAGGCAAGGGAATGATGACCGAATCTGATTTGCACGAAATTCATTCTGCCATGCGAAAAGCGATTGAAGCTAAGGGTGGAAAGATTGATGAAGTGTATTTCTGTCCTGATTTAAAAGAGAAAAAGTCGCTGTATCGTAAACCGAATATTGGAATGGCGTTAAAAGCTAAAAAACAATTTGCTGATATCAACTTCAAAAAATCGATAATGGTTGGCGATTCATTATCCGATATGCAATTTGGCAAGCGAGCCGGAATGATTACAGTTTTTGCAAATCCAAATCCCCACGTAGCAAAAAAATATCCAGAATTTGTGGATTATTATTTTGAAGGATTGTCCGATTTTAGCGAAGTTTTAAAATAATTCGCATTCTTTCAATATTTGTATTTTGGTATTTATTAAATTTAATGGTTTTCACTAAAGTTGGAATTAATATTTAATTTTTTTATTTTTGTGAGCGTAAAATTAAATAAATCTTAAAAATATGAAAAAGTTAAATATTCTACTATCTATATTCATTTTCTCTAGTATTGGGTTTAGTCAAACTATTGTCGATAATACAAAACAATGGAATAGTGTTATTTATCACCTTCCTTCATTTACCATTAGTTCTGAATCAATAAAATTTGCCGGAGATACCGTAATAGATTTTAAAACGTATAAAAAGGTGTTTCGATCTACTGATCAATCAGAAATCAATTGGAATGCTTATGGCTACATTCGCGAAACTATTGATGAAAAGGTGTATTATAGAATGGATACTTCTCAACAAGAATATTTGCTTTATGATTTTGGAGTTGAAATAGGAGATACTGTTTTGATTTCTTCATTAACTAATTATGCTAATTCTCCATTAATAAGAACTTTAAGTTTTGTTTTCACATCAACTGATAGTATACAAATAGCAAGTGTGTATAGAAAACAATTTCATTTTTCACCTCTTACGCTTGGTCAAGAAAGTGATACTTGGATTGAAGGAATTGGAAGTAAAAATGGAATGTTGCATTTTGATGGTCTTTTAGTTGGAGGAGATAGTTATGAATTAAATTGTTATTTCGAAAATAACATATTGATTTATCACAATCCATCATATCAAAATTGTTATATTACCCCGGGCATTAGCGATGTGTCTCAAGATGAAAATACATTTGTTTGGCCAAATCCTGTAACCGAAAAATCAATTTTAAAAATCAAAGAGTTGAAAAATGAAAAGGCATTATTAGAAATATTTGACAGTAGAGGTTGTTTAATGCGTAGCGAATTATTTTCAAACCAATTTGAAATTATAAAGAGTGAATTCACATCTGGAATATATCTTTACAGAGTTTCTTTCTATAATGAACTTTTAGGTTCTGGAAAAATTGTTATAGAGTAAATAACTGTTTTTAATTTTGTCATCCATTTTGATAAATCTTGAAATGAAGATATTAATCTTGAAGTGTACAATAGGATTCATGATTTTTCCATTCTAATTGTCAATATAACAATTGTTAAGAGTTGTTTTTTTTAAATATGAAATGAAGAGCTCTTTGTATCTCAATTAATTTTCAATGTAAAATATATCGCTTAAGAATATGTTTTTTGCATTCTTATTGTTATTTTTGTGATAGAAAATAAAACTATGAGAAATATAAGATTGTTTTTTGTTTTTGCAATGATGATTGTTTCATCTGCTGCATTTTCGCAAAAAGATACCGTTAACCAAGTGGATAAACAAGGTCGGAAACAAGGGCTTTGGAAAAAATATCATCAAAATGGTAAGGTGAAATATGTTGGTTTCTTTAAAAATGATAAACCAACAGGTGAGTTTACATATTATTTCCCATCTGGCAAAGTGTCTAGTATTCTAGCATATTCAACGGCAGATTATTGCAAAGCGAAAATGTTTTATGAAGATGGTATTTCGATTGAGGCAATGGGCTATTATAAAAACAAACTAAAAGATTCGGTTTGGACTTTGTATAACTCGCAAGGTGGCATTATAAAAACAGAAACCTACAAGAAAAACAAGCTTAATGGTGTTTCAAAAACTTATTACCCCGAAGGTAGTTTGTTTGAAGAAATCTATTTTAAAGATAGCATTAGAGATGGCGCATGGAAACAATATCATATTAATGGAAATCCAAAATTAGACGCAGTTTATGTGAAAGGTCTGCTTGAAGGTACTTTTAAAATTTATTATCCGAATGGAAATTTAAATAAATTTGGTAACTATATTAATTCATTACAAGAAGGAAAGTGGTTGATATATAATGAAGAAGGAAAACAAACCAAAACGCAAGTTTATATTAAAGGCGTAATGCAGCAAACTGCAAAAGAAAAAGAACAGGAATACAAAAAATGGGACAGTATCTCTAATGTTAAATTGCCTGAGTCGGTAATTGACCCAAGTTTAGAAAAGAATGACTCTACTTCTCCATCAAATAATTACAATCCAGAAGATTATTACTAGCCAATTATGAGCAAAAACGGAAAGATATTAGTTGCAATGAGTGGCGGAGTTGATAGTTCCGTTGCAGCTATGCTTTTACACGAGCAGGGTTATGACGTAATTGGTATTACTATGAAAGTGTGGGATTACGCTTCGTTTGGTGGAACAACTAAGGAAACTGGTTGTTGCAGTCTCGATTCAATAAACGATGCCCGCTATTTAGCCGTTCAACTTGGTTTTCCTCATTATATCTTAGATTTGCGCGAAGATTTTGAAAAGCACGTTATTTCAAATTTTATTTCAGAATATAAAAACGCCCGAACACCAAATCCATGCGTATTGTGCAATACTCATATAAAATGGGAAGCACTTTTGCGTAAAGCCGATATGCTCGATTGCGAGTTCATAGCAACTGGTCACTACGCGTTTATAAATCAGCTCCAGGATAGGTTTTATATATCAAAAGGAAACGACGAAATAAAAGATCAGTCCTACGTTTTGTGGGGTTTAACTCAGCAAAGTCTTTCTAGAACTATGTTTCCATTGAATATTTATTCGAAAACCGAAATAAAAGAAATGGCATTGAATAGCGGATACGACGCTATTGCAAAGAAAAGCGAAAGTTACGAAATCTGTTTTATTCCCGATAACGACTACCGAGGTTTTTTGAAGCGCAGAGTGGATGATTTTGATGCACAATTCCCAGAAGGAAACTTCGTAGATAAAAATGGTAAAATATTAGGAAAACACAAAGGATTGCCATTTTATACTATCGGTCAACGAAAGGGTTTGGATATTGCAATGGGTGTTCCTTATTATGTTGTGGATATAAAGAAATCTACAAACGAAGTTGTTCTTGGGGAAAAAGAAGCTTTGTATTCTGATTCAACAGAATTAATAGGAGTAAATCTGCATAAATATGCTGAAATAACAGATGGAATGGATGTTTTGGTAAAGGTAAGATATAAAGACCCTGGGACTGCCGCAAAACTTTTTAATAAAAATGGGGGAATTGAGGTTGTTTTTAATAATCCGGTTAGTGCTATTACACCTGGACAGTCAGCCGTTTTTTATGAAGGAAAAGATATAATTGGAGGAGGATTCATACGTTGAAAAATATATTACTATTCATATCGTTAATAATTATAATTGCCTTCTCTTGCAAAAAAGACGAAGTATTTAAATCGGTTGATGTTGGAACAAATTATTTTCCAATCGACACTGGTTCTTGGATTGAATATCAGGTAGATTCTATTGTTTGGAATGATTTTTATCCTGTTGAAGACCCACGCCATTTAGATACGTTTAACTTTAAAATACGCGAAGTAAATGAGTCGTATTTTGTTGATAATGAAGGGAGAAGCGCAATAAGAATTGAACGTTATAAAAAGAAAAACGATTCAACCGATTGGTATTTGAAAGACGTATGGTTTGCAAATAAAACCGATAAATATGCAGAGAAAGTAGAAGAAAATGAACGTTTTATTAAACTTGTTTTTCCTGTAAAAGAGGGTGTTACTTGGAATGGAAATGCGTATAATACTTGGGGAAATTGGGATTACGAATATCAAAATGTAAATGAGAAGTTAAGTGTAAATGGTTTGTCGTTTGATTCAACGTTGGTGGTTTTACAAAACGACCAGTTAAATCTTATTTCTAAAATTTATAGTATTGAAAAATACGCAAAAAAAATAGGATTAATATATAAGGAATATATCAACGTTGAAACTAATCCTGCTGATTTAACCATTAAAAAAGGGGTTAAATATAAAATGCAAATAACAGCTTGGGGGCATTGATAGAGTAATAGTTAATTTATATTTTATGAAACTTCTAATTGTGCTTCTTTTATTGATATTGATGTTCAATTGCACTAGTAAGATTGATAAAAGGAAGG
Source organism: Bacteroidota bacterium (assembly GCA_037139195.1). Lineage (GTDB taxonomy): Bacteria > Bacteroidota > Bacteroidia > Bacteroidales > JAHJDW01 > JBAXGW01. Next base: position 12,168 of record JBAXGW010000079.1, on the reverse strand, counting down.
AAGTTGTATCGACAAGTGTTGAAAATATTGACACTATAAAATGTGATTTGAAATTTAATCAGGATTCAGGATATATTTTAAAATCTGAGGGTTTGAAGTTTTTACTTAGTTCTAGAACCACTGATACAGCAAATTCATCTTGGCATTTATTTAAAGATAACGATACTATTGGAAAGTATTATAAAGTTGTTAATGCGCAATCTTGTTTTTTGTGTTTGATTGATTATGGTGGTAAATATTCATTTGAAACACATATTGTTTTTGAGATAAATAATAAGAATTTAATTGTTAAATCAGAAAGGTTTTTTCATGGTAATTATTCTTGTTGTTGGGAAAACTCTTATGATGGTTTTATGAAATATGGAGATTATTTTGCGATTAAAACATGTGGAACTGGTTCAGGATTTTGTTCCTCATATTTGTATGTTTTTAAGGAGTTGTTTGCACAGGATAGTATGAATGGTATACCTGAAAGTTGCTGGTCAGCAGAAAATGGCAATGGGATGGCTAAAAATATAACTTCAGCATTAGAATTAGTTAATGAAAAAATTATTATGCATTATACTGCGGAGGCAGGGATTATCAAAGATTCAAAGCCATATTTTAAAGTGAAATATCGAAGGAAATTTGATGTGATGTTTTATTTTGAAAATAAATATTGGAAAGCAAATGATAGTTCTGAACTAGAAGGGTTAGTGTTCTAAAAATAAATACTATGAAATATATATTGACTTTAATAATGATCGCAAACACTGCGTTGTCTTTTTCTCAGACAAAATATTTGTTTTTAGTTTCATTTAAAGATAAAAGTGCAACAGAATATTCGCTTTCTGTTCCATCTGATTATTTAAGTGCAAAAGCATTAGCACGTAGAGCAAAAGGAAATATTGGAATTGATTCTTTGGATTTGCCAATTCCACAAGTATGTATTGATAGTGTTGCTAATAGAGGTTTTGAAATTAAATGTAAAGTTAAATGGTTTAATTCTGTTGTAGTTAGCACACCAGATAGTTCAGGCATTGACGCTTTGTATAATATTACATTTGTTAAGAATATAAAATTTGTTGGATACAATATTAATGGTAAATCAATCGCGGAATCTAAAGGTTTGAAAACAAAAAACAATTCAGTTTCGAATCAAGAGTTTGATTACGGCGATTCATATACACAAATAAATATGTTAGGTGGAGATTTACTTCACGATATAGGTTTAAAAGGCGATGGTATAACTATTGCAGTGTTAGATGCTGGATTTAATAATGCTAATATTATTCCACAATTGTCGCATTTGTTCGACAGTAATAAAATAAAAGCTACATGGAATTTTGTTGATAATACTTCAGAGGTTTATCAAGTTGCCTCTGGATCCCATGGTACTAATGTTTTGTCAATTATAGCTGCAACTGCGTCTGGTAAAATTATTGGTGCATCGCCAAATGCAAATTTTTTATTGCTTAGAACGGAAGATGGTTCAACTGAATATATTGTTGAGGAATATAACTGGACTGCTGGTGCCGCTTTTGCAGATAGTGCTGGTGCTGATGTAATTAATTCTTCTTTAGGATATACTGTTTTTAATGATAGCAATATGAATCACAAATATTCGGATATGAATGGTAAAACTGCTCCAAGTTCTATAGCTGCAACTATAGCCGCTCGAAAAGGAATATTAGTATGTAATAGTGCTGGTAACGAAGGTGGAAAAGTATGGCGTTATGTTGGAGCTCCTGCAGATGCTGATAGTATTTTAACTGTAGGAGCAGTTGATGCAAGCAAAATGTATGCTTCTTTTAGTTCTATTGGACCATCTTATGATAAAAGATTAAAGCCAGATGTAACTGCAATGGGACGCTCTACGATAACAGTAACGCCAGGTGGAGATGTAACATCAGGAAGCGGAACATCGTTTTCATCTCCTTTGATTGCAGGTTTTTCGGCTTGTTTGATTCAATCACATCCAGAGGCAACAAATTTTGAAGTTATGGATGCTATTAAAAAGAGCGCTTCCCAATATTCAAATCCCGATTCGCTCTATGGATACGGAATTCCAAATTTTAATTTTGCAAATTTGATTCTAAGCAATATTATTATCGATAAACAAAACACTACTAACCTAGTAAATGTTTATCCAAACCCATTTAATGATAAAATTGATATTATTTATTTTTCATTGGATACACAATCGCTAAAAATTGAGTTGTTTGATAATAAAGGTGCTTTGGTGTTTTCAGAAAATAAAAGTATAAAGCAAAACTCATATAACTATTGGAGCCTACGCAACGTTGAAAAATGCTTAGCTGGAGTTTATTTTTTAAAGATTACAGAGGGTAATAAAAATGTGATTACCCGAAAATTAATAAAAAACGCTTAGTTTTTATTAATTGCAATCTTTGATATTGCTTTTTTATTTAATAAAATAATATACATTCCATTTTCGAAACTTTCGCAATTAATTTTAATGTTATTTAAATTAATAATATACTCGCTTGCTATAATTTCTCCTAATAAATTACAGATTTCAATTTCTCCATCAACGTTTTGGTTAAATTCTAAATAAATTATATTAGATGCAGGATTTGGATATGTCTTTGATAGAATATCTTTAGGCTTATATTCTGTAGTGTATGTATTTCGTAAACTGTCAATGTATATAGCTGTTTTAGAAAATTGATTAGTGTTTATTTGCAATATTGGAACTCCAAAGCCATTTGCTACCCATTTATATTCAGTTTGAGTACTGTTAATTCTATTGCCAATTTGGTATTGCGAATAAAAAATAGAATCAGAGATGTAGATTGTTGATTTAATTCGTAAAGTGTTAAATGTGCCGTAAGGTGTAGTTAGTAATCCCCAACCATCAACTTCATTCACTCTTTTTCTATCTTCACCATAGTATCCAAAAGAAGGAATTGATAAAGAATACGAAGAGTTTGAAGAGTCTTTGTCTCCGTAATTAGTAGGGAATTTATATATTACTTCGATATTGTCATACTTAGTTGGCGTAGGTACGGTATTGATTTTTGATGCAAAACCAACCTGACCATAATTTGAAGACGTTTCTTTGTAATAATTAAATACCTCCGTAAACGAAACCTGGTTGGCAATTGATCTATTGGGTTGTTTCAATGCAATATTTGCCTGATGAGGAGTATCGAAAGGGTTGTTAAAAGCTACTTGGTATGCTGCAGGTGTATTTTGAACAGAATAAAAAGTATCAACAGTTTGCGACGATTCAATTAAAGAGCTATAATCCCAAGTATAATTTGCTCCAGTTTGCGTTGCATCGAAATTGTTTACATTTTTAGAACTTAATCTATAAGTCTCGTTTGCATTTGGCATGTCTTGAGCAGTGATAGTAATCTGAGAATAAGACATTTGAAGCCATAAACAAAGTAGTAGGGTGCTTGAAAGTTTTTTCATAATTGGTGGCATTTTAATAGTACAAACATACTATTTTTTTTGTAATTTTATAAATTCTAATGTATAGATTCTGATTAAAAAAAGTTTTTATAAGTTTTTTTAATTTTTTTTAGGTTATTTTAATTTATGTTTATATCTTTGCACCCTTAAATGAGGAATTAAAAATGGCTAAGAAAACAAAAGACGCGAGAACGCAAGTTATATTAGAATGTACAGAGCATAAAGCAACTGGCGTACCAGGTACATCAAGATATATTTCAACTAAAAACAGGAAAAATACTCCTGAACGTTTGGAATTAAAAAAATACAACCGAATTTTAAAGAAAGTTACAGTACACAGAGAAATTAAATAAATTTGAATTATGGCAAAGAAAGTTGTTGCAACATTAAAAACTGGAGAAGCTGCTCAGTACTCTAAAGTAATTAAAATGGTAAAATCTCCAAAAACAGGAGCTTATTCGTTTAAAGAAGAAATTTTACACAAAGATTTAATAGAAGAATTTTTCGCTAAGAAATAATTCTTTAAAAAATTATATAAAATAGCTTTCTCTTTTTTAGGGAAAGCTATTTTTTTTGTAGATACCAATATTTATTGATATATTCTGTTTGATTATCTTTTTCAATTGATTAAAAAGAGTTTTCTTATATAAAATGGAAGATATTTTTATTTTATTTTGCTATGTTATATTTTTGTTGTAATTTTGAGTTCATAAATGCTTGAAAATTATGGGTTTATTTAGTTTTTTTTCAAAAGAGAAAAAAGAAAGTCTTGATGCTGGTTTGGTTAAAACCAAGGAAAGCTTTTTTTCGAAGCTCTCTAAAACAATATTAGGAAAATCTACCGTTGATGATGAAGTATTAGATAATTTAGAGGAAATTTTAGTTAGTTCAGATGTTGGCGTAGCTACAACATTAAAGATTATTGAGCGCATTGAAAATAGAATTAAAAGAGATAAATATGTTGGTGTTTCTGAACTTAATAATATACTTAAAGAGGAGATAGCTGAATTATTAGCAGAGAATAATACGGTTGATTTAGCTGATTTTGCTATTCCAAAGCTAGATGAGCCTTATGTTATAATGGTTGTTGGTGTAAATGGAGTAGGAAAAACTACAACGATAGGTAAATTGGCTCACCAGTTTAAAAAGCAAGGAAAAAGTGTTTATCTAGGTGCAGCTGATACATTTAGAGCTGCAGCGGTAGAACAACTTGTGATTTGGGCTAAAAGAGTTGGAGTTCCTATTGTTCAGCAAGGTATGGGTGCAGATCCAGCTGCTGTTGCTTATGATACATTAAGTTCTGCAAAAGCAAATGGAGCAGATGTTGTCATAATTGATACTGCTGGTCGTTTGCATAATAAGGTTAATTTAATGAATGAATTATCTAAGATTAAAATGGTGATGTCTAAGGTTATTCCTTCTGCTCCTCATGAAATTTTATTGGTTTTAGATGCTTCCACAGGTCAAAATGCAATAGAACAAGCAAAACAATTTACGCTAGCTACAGAAGTTAATGCACTTGCTTTGACGAAATTAGATGGAACAGCAAAAGGTGGAGTTGTGATAGGAATTTCTGATCAATTTAAAATACCAGTTAAATATATTGGAGTTGGTGAAAAAATTGACGATTTACAGGTGTTTAATAAACACGAATTTGTTGATTCATTATTTAATCAATAATTTGTTGTGAATTTATTTTATATACAATAGCCGGGTGTTATCATTCGGCTATTTTTAGTTTTTTTTTATTATGAAAGATAAATTAAAAAATGCAGTTTTAAATGTAAGTGTTGTTACTTTGGGATGTGCTAAAAATACAGTTGATTCTGAGAAATTAGTAGCTCTCCTTGCTGATAAAGGCCTTAATGCTGTTCATGTTGATAGTTCTGTTGACAATCCAGATGTTGTAATTGTAAATACCTGCGGTTTTATAAATGATGCAAAACAAGAGTCGATTGACACCATTTTCGATTATTTAAATGCAAAAAAAGAGGGACTTATTAAGAAAGTTATTGTAATGGGTTGCTTGTCGGAACGATATAGAGCCGAGCTTAAAGCAGAAATGCCTGAAGTTGACGGTTTTTTTGGTGTTAGCGAATTTTCTGAAATTGTAAAATTGCTAGCCAATAATTCCGATTCAATTCTTATTCCTAATCGTGTGTTATCAACTCCAAAGCATTTTGCATATCTTAAAATTTCAGAGGGTTGCAATCATCGTTGCTCTTTTTGTGCAATACCAAATATCAGGGGTAAATACGAGTCTTTTAAATTTGAAGATTTATTGGAAGAGGCTAAGTTGTTAGCAGAAAATGGCGTAAAAGAATTGATAGTTATTGCACAAGATACCACCTATTACGGCTTCGATAAAAATAAAAAAAGAAGTTTGGCTAATCTGCTAAATAGCTTGTCGAATATTAAAGGAATAGAATGGGTAAGGCTGCAATATGCTTATCCATGGCAATTTCCTGTTGATTTTCTTGATGTAATGAGAGATAATTCTAAAATTTGTAATTACCTTGATATTCCTTTTCAACATATAAATGATAGATTGCTGTTGTCGATGTTGAGAAGAGTTGATAAAAAAGAAACGATAGATTTAATAAATACCATCAAAACTAAAGTGCCAAATATAGCTCTTCGAACCTCTCTAATAGTTGGTTATCCTGGTGAAACAAAAAAAGAATTTGAAGAATTAGTCGCTTTTGTTAAAGATGTAGAGTTTGATAGGTTAGGCGTATTTACGTACTCTCATGAAGAAAATACAAAAGCCTTTTTATTAAAGGATAATATAAGAAAATCGGAAAAACAAAAGCGCTCTGATATACTAATGGAGATACAACAAGAAATATCGCTCAAAAAAAATACCGAAAAAATTGGTCAAAACTATAAAGTGTTAATTGATTCTATAGAAAATGATACCTTTATTGGAAGAACAGAATTTGATTCGCCTGAGGTTGATAATGAAGTTTATATTAAAAAGCAAGCAGGAATAAAAGTTGGCGAGTTTTATAATGTGAAAATTCAGTCGGCAGATGCTTATGATTTGACTGGTATAGTAATGAAAAAGTAGTAGAATTATTTATTCTTTTAGTAATTTGATTTGACATGTTTTTTGCGATAGCAATTTTAATTTATGTGATATTTATTGTTAATAAACATTACATTACAAATAGACTTAAATTAATTGCCAATAAAAAGGAAATATTATCATATTTTGATAGATACGACTCCTTGTTGTCGGAAAAAATGAGTTTCTATAGAAATTTGTCTTTAGCTGGAAGACAGCACTTTATGCAAAGAGTGTTTTTCTTTCGGAAATCCAAAGGCTTTCTTGGTCGTGAGGGTTTAGTTGTTACTGATGAAATGAAGATTTTAATTTCAGCAACAGCTGTTCAAATTACTTTTGGAATGAAAGAGTATTTGCTTAATTTTCTTGAAGTAATTGTTGTTTACCCAGATATTTATATTAGCAAGTTGTTAAAGGCTGAATTAAGGGGAGGAATGACCACATCAGGCGTTATGACTTTATCTTGGAAATATTTTGAAGAAGGTTTCAAAGATTCTTCTGATAATTTGAATTTAGCATTACATGAGTTTGCTCATGCCTTAGAGCTTAATTCAGAATTGGGAGATATTTCAGATGATGATTTTTCATCATATCTATCCATTTGGCATACTAAAGTAGCTAGCGAATTTATAAAGCTTAGGGATGGGGAAGAGCATTATTTGAGAAGTTATGCTGGAACTAATTTTAAAGAATTTTTTGCTGTTTGCGTTGAAAATTTTTTCGAAAACCCTGCCGTTTTAAAACAAGAATTGCCTAGCTTATATAAGCAAATTTCAATACTATTAAATTTAGATTTATTAAATTGCAAGCAAAACGATTTTTTGAGAGAGAAACGAGTGCTTTTTGTTAATTCAATTTTCAATAAAGATGGAAAAAACGTTAAATCAGAAAGTGGAAATTATTCAAGTGGCTTTGTAAATGATTGGCATTGGTCATTTAGCTTGATGTTGTTAGGGATTATTGTTTGCCCTATGGTGATTTTTTACTGTTCGTTAAGCATTTTTGTTCCTTCTGGTACTTTGCTTTTTATTGGGGCTCTCATTGCCGTCTTTGCTGCAAAATTTCAATATAGTCATTTTGTAAAACGACTAAAGGTTGGTTTGTTTTTTTTCTCAGCTTATATTTTTCTTGGAAATGTATTGTTAGGATTAGCTTTTATCTTGTTTTTTAATAACAACTATATTATTGGTGACCCTGTTGCTCATCGTATAAAAGTTAGTAGTTATCAATATTATCCAGTAAGTTCATCTTCAGGAGATAATGAATATGAAATACGATTTCAATTTGATGATGAATACTATACTAAGTTAACCTTGAAAACAACAACTCCGTGGCATAATGTAACATCAAATATTGACTTATATACCGAGACAGGTGTTTTTGGAATTCCTGTAGCATCTGGTTACGTTAATGCCTATTAAAAAAAAAGCCGCGTTAATTGTCGCGGCTATTTTGATATTGCAATGATGCTTATTCAATAATTATTTTACTGATCGAAGTGTCGTTTCTGTTACTTACTTTTAAGTAGTAAATTCCTTTTGCCAAATTAGAAAAATCGAATAATTCGTTATAATTCGAATATACACTAATTGTTTTACTAAATATCAACTGACCTTGAATGTTTTTTAATTCAAGAGTATTGGTTTTTTCTAAAGTTGCTAGGTTTAAAGTAAAACGTCCATCATTTGGATTTGGAAAAACAACTGTATTTATTTTTGTAGATATTGTTTCAGTAGAAACATAAACGAAATTTATTGTATCTGAATTTATTGTACATCCATTAATGTCAGTTACAACAGAATAATAAAGACCACTTTGAGTTGGTGTTAAAGATTGATTGGTTTGTCCGTTTATTACCCCAGAATTCACATTGTACCAATGGTTTCCAAATATTGCCGATGAAGTTAGTGTTCCGTTGTTTTCTGTTAAGTTTACGTCAATTGGAGTATTTACCGTTACGGTAATGTTTGAACTTGTGCCAGTGCATCCATCGAATGTGCCATTCACTTTGATAACATCACCATTTTGAAGAGAGGAATTCGTTAAGGTGTTAGTGGTTGAAGAAATGTTTTGAGAAATAGTATTTATAAAAAATTCATAAGATGTTGCTCCTCCGCCAGTAAATAATATTGGAGTACCTTTGCAAAAGCTTGTGTCAGATGATGTTATCGTAACTGATGGAAGTTGTTTTGTTACAACATTGATTGTATCAGCATTTTCGCATTGATTGCTATTTGTAACATTAACAATATATTGACCTTGTGCGTTAACCGTTATTTCTTGGGTGGCTAATCCGTTCGACCAAGAATAATTTGAAAAACCAGCGCCAGCATTTATTGTTGTTGAGCTTCCTTGGCAAATTGTTTGATCATAGCCCAAATCAACCACAGGTAAAGGGTTTACAGTAATATTTATTTGGTCAGATGCTGAGCCACACGCATTAGTAACAGTACAAGCTACTATACCGGCACTTGTTGCTGTGAAAGTTTGAGCGCTAGTTCCATTTTGCCATAGGTAGCTGTTGAATCCTGTCCCTGCATCAATTATAGTGCTAGAACCTAGACAAATAGCTTTGTCTGTTCCCAATTCAAGATTAGAAGTGCTTGTTATTGTTAATGTGCTAGAATTTGAAGCAGAGCAGCCATTTGCATCAGTAACAATTACTGTGTATGTGCTATTAGTAGATGGGGCGTTGAAATTTATTTGAGATAGAGCAGCGCCGCTTTCATTTGTGCTCCAAGCATAATTATTTATTGTATTTGTTTTTGGCAATTTTAAAGTCCAAGCTTTTATAGTTCCTACATCACCTGAGCCGTTGTCAACTGCTTTAAGATTCCAAGTTCCTTGTGCATTTCCAGTTAGTGCAGAAAATGATTGTTCCGGAATGAATAGTCCAGTATAAGGCGCTTGATTTAATGTTATTGCAGAAATTAAATTTGTTGCAGATGGAATAAATACGGTTCCTTTAAAGTTGTCGCCACTGGTGCCTCTATTTGCAACTAAATTTATTGACGAGCCATCTGGTGCAATAAGTGTTAGTTTTAGTTCACCAACATAGGTGTGAATAACAGAGTCTAAAGTTACAGATATTATCTGCGAAGCAAGTGCTGTAGAACTTGTAACTATAATTGGAGATTGTATTCCTGTTGTATTGTTATCAGGAATAGGATATTGTGTATTGTTTGATAATACTAAATCGGAAGTGTTTCCATTCGCTGTGGCATTTGCAGTTAAAACCACGTTTTGACCAGCACAAGAACTAGAATTCCCAGTAATATTTACAGATGGATTTGAAGCATTTAAAGTAATAGGGGCAAGGTTGTCGTTGCTTGTATTGCCATCGCTGATGGTTGAAGATGTTATTGTGAAAATATGCGAACCTGAACGGGTCATATTGTATGCTGTTGTAATTGTTACATCAATTTCAGCTCCAGCAGCTAATGTTCCTGTATTAACAGTTTTTGAAAAATTGGCTGAATTTTGAGAAGAAGCGTCTGTTACTAAAAGATTAATAATCATTGGATTTATTGAGAAATCAATATTATCTACTCCATAATTATGCACTTTTGCAGTTACAGTTTCATTGTTTGTTCTACAGTTATTGACTTCGGTAGGACTTAATAGCGAAATTGGAGATATATCGATGGGTGCAAAATTCTTGATGTTTATATTGTCGATGTGAAAATCATAATTATTTGTTGCATTTGCGCTTCTAGTAGCATAAAAGGCAATTTTAATCGGCTGACCAGCGTAAGTGCCCAGGTTCACAATTTTTTCGGTAAGTGTATTTGTTAATCCAGATGTTGAGCTTTGAGCGTTTAGCATAGTCCAAGTTGTTCCACAGTCAGTTGATACCATGATTTTAACTTGGTCGTTTGTCGACATTCCGTTTGCATAAGCTGTGGTATTATTTGCAGTTGTAATTGCTGCGTCATACGTTAATTTTGTGTAGGCTGTTGGTTTGAAGCTAGGACTAATAATCCACTCGTTTATTGCAGAGCCAGTGAAGTTTACCTTCGCTGTTATATTTGAAGCTCCGCCTAATCCTGTTTTGTTTAACCATGTTGATGTTGTCCCTGTATGATTCGCTGTATTAGCTTCGTTCCAACCCGAAAATACGGTGCTTAAATTTGTGCCTGTATATCCATTGAAATCAACGATAATTGGAATAGCAACGTTGTTATTGATAACACTGTAATTTGAAATAGTGTCATTTGAATGGTCTTCATCAGCAGAAAGAATCGTATAGGTTTTTAAGGTATAAGTACCTGAATTAGACAAATCAGCTTTTTGAGTAAAAGTAAAGTCCATACTAGCGCCAGAAGCGAGCGTAGAGTTAACTGTTTCAATAATTGGAGCCGATGAATTGATTTTATAAGCAACTTGGAAATTTGTTTGTGGAAGAGATCCTTTGTTTTTTATATTAATTGTAACATTTTCGTTGTTAGTAAGTGTGCAAATGGAAACAGGTGCCGATATTTGTTCAATACTTAAGTCGTTTGCTTTGCAATCGCGAAATTTTATAATTGCTGTAGAAGTATTTAAAAAATTCAAATAGGATATTTCTGCTGCTGCATCGTTTTTAAGCATAAAATTTGCATAAGGAACAACTAAGTCTAGCACCGTTTGGTTTTGCTGGGCGCGAGTGATTGTGAAAGCAGTGCAACTACCTTCACCTGTTTCGCAATTGCTGGCGTCAGAAGATGCAAAATAACAATGACCACCACCTTTAATGTTTACATAAGTTTTGCAAGAAGTGGTAAGCGTATCATATATTAATTTGTGCCCATCGGCTGCTTTTACCACACAATCAAATTCAGCGTCAACAACTAGAGTGGGTACAATAACTTGTGGTGCATAATCTCTAAGCGCATAAACGGCTGTAGATAAAGGAGCTTCTCCCATTGCGGCACTTAATGATACCAATGTAGTGATGTCCGAATTATTGGCTGAGGCAATATATGAAGCTTTTCCTCCCATCGAATGCCCCATTATCATTGATTTTGAAGCAACTTTAGTGTAGAAAAACGAAGAAGAACTAGTGTTCTCTGATTTAATTTGAACATTTAAAAATTTCAAGTCTAAACCAAAATTTATATGATTAGGTAAGCCACCCTCGGTAGTTGGAAAAACAAAAATATATCCTTGTTTGGCAAACGCTTCTCTTAGATAGGTGTATAAATCGGCGTCTGCCATAATAAACCCGTGTCCAAAAACAATTAATGGAAACTGACCGGCTGCCATAACTACATTTTCTCCTGCAACATCTGCTGGATAATAAACATCACATGGGATGCTTCTGTTTGACCTGGAAGCGTCTGTAAAGGTTATTGCTTTGTGACCAACAAGATATTGTGCAAATAATCCCTGAGTACTGATGATAAATAGTACTATAAATAATGTCTTAGCTGTTTTCATAGAACTTTCGATTAATTTGGTCTAATTTATAAAATCTTTGTGCTGAAACCAAATAAAAACAATAGTTTTTTGAATTATTATGAATAATAAAATTATATGGAATTGTAGAAAGAGCTTATGTGTTGAAAATCATTGGTAATTAGTTATGTATATTGGTCTTTTCTAGAAATAAATTTCAATAATAGATTTATCCTCAATTTTTGAATTTAAAATTACTATTGTCCGATAAAATATTATTAAACAAAAACTTAAAAGATTTCTCA